>JBIJAF010000004.1:0-64191 GCA_044345905.1 Rhodoluna sp. | reverse complement strand
TCTCTTAGGTACTCTGACCATTTGCCACGTGCCCAATCGTTGTCAGCTTCAAGGTACTTACGCTCAATGTAGTTCAGTGCACCTTCGAACCCTGTTGTGTACTTGAGTTCTCTTCCGTACTTGTTCTTCCACTTCATCTGAACTTCGAAGTTGTTTCCATAAAGCACAGCGTCTTGAATCTCTTCTGGTAGATCTTTCCAAGCTGTGTTCAAAGAGAAATCAAGATCTTTGGCAAGGCCAGTAAGCAACCTTGTGTAATAAGTGAATAAACCTTTACCTTGGGTTGACCAAGGTCTAATAACTCCACCGTTGATTGACTCTGACACATCACCAATTATGAGTTCCTTATCAACGGCCATCTTGATGCCTAGACCAGAACACTTAGGACATGCTCCGAATGGAGCGTTGAAAGAGAAGGTTCTTGGCTCAATCTCAGTAAGAGCTAGAGTGTGTTCATTTGGGCAAGACATCTTCTCGCTAAAGTTTCTGTACTTGCCGTCACCTTTGATATCAACGAAATCGATAGTCAGTCTTCCACTAGCTACCTTGAGAGCAGTTTCGACAGAGTCAGTCAAACGCTGCGTAATGTCATCCTTGGCAACCAAACGATCAATCACCACAGAAATGTCATGCTTGTAGGTCTTTCGAAGCGGCTTGGCATCTGAGAGTTGGATAACTTCCCCATCAACTACAGCTCGAGCGAAACCTTGGCTGAGAAGTTCTCTAAACAAATCAGAGAACTCACCCTTCTTCTGGTCAACTACCTGAGCAAGTATTTGATACTTGGTACCCGTCTTGATCTGCATAATCTGATCAACGATTTGCTGAGCTGTTTGCTTAGTTATCTTTTCGCCGCACTCAGCGCAATGTGGCACACCTATTCGTGCCCATAGGAGTCTTAGATAGTCGTGAATCTCTGTGATGGTTCCAACAGTTGATCGAGGGTTACGGTTGGTGGACTTCTGGTCAATCGATACAGCAGGGCTTAGCCCTTCAATAAAGTCAACATCAGGTCTATCAACCTGGCCGAGGAACTGTCTTGCATAAGCGCTAAGTGATTCAACGTAACGCCGTTGACCCTCAGCGAAGATTGTGTCAAAGGCTAAAGATGATTTACCTGACCCGCTTAGGCCTGTGAAGACAACCATGGCATTCTTTGGAATCTCAAGGTTCAGGTTCTTTAGATTGTGAACCCTGGCACCTTTAATGACTAGTTTGTCTTTGGTTGGAAGGCTTATGTGCGGCATTTGACCAGTTTAACCCCCTGTTAGAACTAAACCTTATCTATCTGCCTGATGGTGTACTTAAGTTCACTGATTTCATCACGAAGTCTCGCAGCCAACTCAAACTTCAGTTCAGCGGCTGCCGATTTCATCTGCTGGTCAAGATCCACAACAAGATCCAATAGTTCGTCATAACTGGCGTTCTGGTTAGGCCTTGTCTTCAAAGGAGTAACTCCCTTATTGCCAGCCTTCTTACCCTTTGACTTCTCAAGTAGCTCTGCTGTGTCCTGTTCTTCTCGAAGGATGCTATCGGTGATGTCAGCAATCTTCTTGCGAAGTGGTTGTGGGTCAACTCCATGAGCGCGGTTGTAGGCAACCTGCTTCTCTCTTCTGCGATTAGTTTCGTCAATGGCTCTTGCCATTGAATCAGTCACTCTATCCGCATACATGTGCACTTCGCCACTGACGTTGCGTGCAGCTCGACCAATGGTCTGAATGAGTGAAGTAGTAGATCTTAGGAAACCTTCTTTGTCCGCATCAAGGATGCTAACTAGCGAGACTTCTGGAAGATCTAGACCTTCCCTCAACAAGTTGATTCCAACGAGTACGTCATAGACCCCACTTCGAAGCTCTCTCAGTAGTTCTACTCTTCTTAGAGTGTCAACGTCACTGTGGAGATAACGCACCCGGACTCCAGCTTCAGTAAGGAACTCTGTTAGTTCTTCAGACATCTTCTTCGTCAGAGTTGTAACCAATACACGCTCGTCCTTGGCAGATCTAATTCGAATCTCTTCTAGAAGGTCATCAATCTGGCCCTTAGAAGGTTTGATGACAATCTGTGGATCAACCAGCCCGGTTGGTCGAATGATCTGTTCTACAGCTCCATCGGCAACAGCTAATTCATGCTTTCCTGGAGTAGCAGATAGGTAAACGGTCTGGCCGACTCTTTCTTGGAACTCAGGCCACTTAAGAGGTCTGTTATCCATTGCCGACGGCAATCTAAAACCATGCTCAACAAGAGTTCTCTTTCTAGATGAGTCACCTTCATACATAGCTCCGATTTGAGGCACTGTAACGTGCGATTCATCAATGACAGTTAGGAAATCTTCTGGAAAGTAGTCAAGCAAGCAGGATGGTGCGGAACCTGGTTCTCGGCCATCTAAGTGTCTTGAGTAATTTTCAATTCCGCTACAGAATCCAAGTTCTCTAATCATTTCTAGATCGAAAGTAGTTCGCATCTTGATTCTTTGAGCTTCTAGGAGCTTTCCCTGAAACTCAAACTCCTTTACTCGTGCTGCCATCTCCTCTTCAATAGCTTCAAGAGCAGGTCCCATGCGATCTGCTGATGTTACATAGTAGCTAGCAGGATAGACGGAGATTGTGTCCATCGCTCGAACTATTTCCCCAGTAAGAGGATGAAGTTGATAGATGTTTTCAATCTCATCGCCAAAGAGTTCTAATCTGATGGCTAGTTCGTCATAGACAGGGATGATCTCAATAGTGTCACCCTTGACTCGGAAGTTACCTCTAGAGAAGTCGTAGTCATTTCTTTGATACTGCATTGTGACGAACTCTCGAATGAGTTCATCTCTATCTATTGTCTGTCCCTTGTGTAGTGGCATAGACATGTCTAAATATTCACTCGGAGCACCGAGACCATAGATACAAGACACAGTAGATACCACAACAACATCACGACGTGAAAGCAAACTCATTGTTGCCGAGTAACGGAGTCTCTCAACCTCCTCGTTGATTGAAGAATCTTTCTCGATGAAAGTATCAGTTTGAGGAACATATGCTTCAGGTTGGTAATAGTCGTAGTAGCTGACAAAATACTCAACAGCGTTGTTTGGAAGAAGCTCTCTGAACTCATTAACCAACTGAGCAGCCAAGGTTTTATTATGAGCTAGAACCAGAGTTGGCCTCTGCAGTTTCTCAATCAACCAAGCGGTTGTTGCAGACTTACCGGTACCTGTGGCTCCTAGAAGGACGACATCCTTTTCACCATTGTTGATTCGGTCAGTTAACTCAGCTATTGCTGTTGGTTGATCACCGGATGGCTTATATTCGCTGATTACTTCAAAAGGGGCGAAGGTTCTAGTCGGACCCTTCATTAATTAGCCTGACTCATAATCTGGAACTTGTTCCACAGAGCAGTTGCATCTGCAAGTAAAGCAGGTAGTGGCTGGTTGGAATTCAAAATGTAATCAGCTGCCGCAGCTCTTTCAATAGCCGATGCTTGTGACTTGATGCGAGCCATAGCCTGATCAATGCTCATTCCCCTACTTGAAACCAATCGATTGACTCTGTCTGCTTCAGGCGCTTCAACACTCACAATCACATCAAACGGAAGTGAGACATTAGCTTCAACCAATAGCGGAACTGTATAGATAACAATGGCGTTTTCTGGTAGTTCCGCTAGCAATTCACTTGCTCTTTGTCTCACCAATGGGTGAACGATCCCCTCAAGCTCAAGACGTTTGGCAGGGTCATTGAAAATGATCTCACCAAGTTTCTGGCGATTAAGAGCTCCATCTGAGCTGAAAACATATTCCCCAAATACCTGTCTAATTTGATCTAAACCTTTAGTCCCTGGTTGAACGACTTCTCTAGCGAGCTTGTCAGCGTCAATCTCGATACCGCCTAGAGAAACCCAATGGGCAGCAACAGTTGTCTTGCCTGCTGCAATGCCACCGGTAAGACCTATCAAGAACATGCTCTAAGCCTAACTTGTCGTTAAAGCAAAGACGGGTTGAGCCTAAGCCCAACCCGTCTAAAGTACTTCTAATTATTCTGCGCTGTTTAGTTTGTCGCGCAGTGCTGATAGAGCCTCGTCATCAGAAAGAGTTCCCTCTGATCCTGTTGCTCCTTCAGATGAAGATGAAGTGGTAGTGCTTGCCTGTACCTCTGGCTTTGCATCAGGAAGAGTTGCCGCTAGTTCGTTAGCTGCCTTAACCTGCTTCTTGTGCTCTTCCCAGCGTGCATTAGCTTCAGCGTATTCCTTCTCCCACTTAGCCTTAGCGTCTTCGAAGCCTGGCTTCCACTCGCTAGTAGCGGAGTCGAAACCTTCTGGGTACTTGTAGTTACCCTGATCATCAAAGTCGGTAGCCAATCCGTAAAGAGCTGGGTTGAAGTCAGTGCCCTCTGGGTTAACTTCTTCAGTAGCCTGCTTTAGTGATAGCGAGATGCGACGACGCTCTAGGTCGATGTCAATAACCTTGACGAATACGTCCTGGTTAACGGTTACAACCTGGCTTGCAAGATCGATGTGCTTGGCTGAAAGCTCACTGATGTGAACTAGGCCTTCGATACCATCTGCAACGCGAACGAATGCACCAAATGGAACGATCTTGGTGACCTTACCTGGTGCGTACTGACCGATTGCGTGTGATCTAGCAAATACCTGCCATGGGTCTTCCTGAGTTGCCTTAAGTGAAAGTGAAACACGTTCTCTGTCCTGATCAACTTCTAGAACCTCAACAGTTACTTCCTGACCGATCTCAACAACTTCGCTAGCGTGCTCAATGTGCTTCCATGAAAGCTCGCTTACGTGAACTAGACCATCAACACCACCAAGGTCAATGAATGCACCGAAGTTTACGATAGATGAAACAACACCTGTACGGATCTGTCCCTTAGCAAGATCTGCTAGGAATGTGCTGCGGTTAGCAGACTGAGACTCTTCTAGAAGAGCTCTGCGTGAAAGAACAACGTTGTTGCGGTTCTTGTCTAGTTCCAGAATCTTTGCGTCAACATTTTGACCAAGGTAAGGAGTTAGATCGCGAACACGACGAAGCTCGATTAGAGAAGCTGGAAGGAATCCACGAAGACCGATGTCAACGATTAGACCACCCTTGACAACTTCGATTACCAAACCGGTAACGACGCCATCAGTTTCTTTGATCTTCTCAACATCGCCCCACGCACGCTCGTACTGAGCGCGCTTCTTGGAAAGAATTAGTCGGCCTTCTTTGTCTTCTTTCTGAAGAACAAGTGCCTCGATTGAATCACCAACAGAAACAATGTCGCCTGGAGCTGCATCATGTCTGATTGATAGTTCACGTGAAGGGATAACACCTTCGGTCTTGTAACCTACGTCGAGTAGAACCTCGTCGCGATCGATCTTCACAACGATACCCGCGATTAGATCGCCGTCGTTGAAAGATTTTAGGGTTTTTTCGATTTCTGCTAGAAGTTCTTCTGCTGAACCGATGTCGTTTACTGCTACCTGCTTAGGAGCTTTGTTGGTGCTACTTGTCATAGAGAGGTTGTCTCGATCTTATTTTTACTCGGGCCAATTACCTTTTGAAAACTACGGGCGTAGCAACTCACAGCAATTGAACTTGGACTGGGTTTGTTTAGGCCTAAATTCAGACCTTTGGAAAGTCTATACGGTCTTTTCGCCCGATACAACGCGGATTAGAGCCTCAAGGACTTTGTCCTCATCAGGACCTTCAACCTCAATTGTGAGCTGCTCCCCGTGTTTAGCTCCAAGACTCAAAATAGCCAGAATACTACTCCCCTGAGCTTTCTTACCCAATCGGTTGGTGACAGTCACGCTGTGGTTGCTAAGCGAGGCCACTCGTACGAAATCCGCGGCTGGACGGGCATGTAGGCCGACAGCAGGGCCAACAACGCAGGTTTGCTTAGCCATTAGTGTGCTGCCTCATCCCAACTTCTTCCAACACCCACGCTTACCTCAAGTGGAACGGCTAATTGAGCAGCCTCGTTCATGCCTTTGATGACAAGTTCCTGAACCTTTTCAAGTTCACCCTTGGCTACTTCAATTACCAATTCATCGTGCACCTGAAGCAGGATTCGGCTCTTTACCTTTGCATTTACCAATGCTCTGTCTACGTTGATCATGGCCGTTTTCATGATGTCAGCAGCAGTTCCTTGAATAGGTGCGTTTAGAGCTGCTCTTCTGGCATTCTCTTTGACGGCGAAAATCTTGCTCTTGAGATCAGGAAAAGGTCTTCTTCGACCAGCAATAGTTTCGGTATAGCCACGGACCTTGGCTTCCTCGACTACTTCACTGAGATATCTTCTTACGCCACCGAAGCGATCGAAGTAGTCAGCCATGAGCTGTTTTGCATCGGCATTGGTAATTCGAAGTTGCTTGGCTAGACCATATTCACTCAGACCATAAACAAGGCCATAAGACATTGCCTTGACCTTAGATCTCATAGATCCAGTTACCTCTGTTGGTGGAACCCCATAGATTCTTGAACCTACAAACTTGTGAAGATCTTCGCCCGACTTGAACGCTTCTATCAAACCATCATCTTGGCTGAGGTGAGCCAGGATTCTCATTTCAATTTGCGAGTAGTCAGCAGTGAGCAGTGTCTCGAAGTCTTTACCGACGATGAAAGCATCTCGAATCAGTCTTCCTCTGTCACTTCGTACCGGGATGTTCTGAAGGTTAGGGTTCTCTGATGACAATCGTCCAGTAGAAGTACCTGTTTGAACGTAAGTAGTGTGGATGCGATTGTCTGGACCTACCGCCTTACTGATGGTTTCAACAATCTGTCGAATCTTTGTTACTTCTCTGTGAGCAAGAAGTTTCTCAAGGAATGGATGACCATTCTGTTCGAAGAGAGTTGTTAGAGCTTCCGCGTTAGTTGAGAATCCAGTTTTAACCTTGCTGGTTCCTTCCATACCTAAATCTTCAAATAGAACTGTTTGCAGCTGTTTCGGCGAGGCGAGGTTTATCTCTTTGCCGATGATCTCGTAACACTCGGAAGCAATCTGGGCGATTTCTTTATCAAGCTTCTTCACTAGCTTGCTCATGCCATCGGTATCTAAGGTGATACCTGTGTGCTCCATCTTTGCAAGTGGATTACTAGCTGCCAGTTCTACTTCTTTATAGACATTGGTTTGTTTTGATTTGTTGAGCACCGAGGCAAGCGCCTGGTTGAGCTGGAAGACATACCAAGCTAAAGCTGATAAATCTCTTTCAGGTTGGACTACTTCATCTTCAGAATCTGTATCTAACTGGACGCCGAGATACTCAGCAATTAGGTCTTCCGCAGAGAACCCTCTTCTAAGTGGGTTGTCAATGTAAGCCATAAGCATCGGGTCATCCGAGATTCCCGCGATGTTCTTGCCTGCATTGAGTAGAGCCCGCTCTGCGGCCTTAGCATCAAAGACAATCTTTGGCTGAGCAGAAGCCAGCCACTGATAGAAGTCATTATCGAACTCTTTAGCGGTTAGAGAAGTTCTAATACTTTGATTAGCAATTCCAGCACCGAGAATACTTTCATCACCAAAGTCAAAGAACACGGAGCTTGGTTTAGGAGATGCATAGATTTTTACTAATGCATCAGCTTTAGTCTTTGGTTCTTTTGGTAGAACAAGATCTATCTTGCTTGTCTCCTCTTCAACTACCTGAGGAGCATCAGTAGTGATAGGAACCGGAGCGCTAGAAGTTCCTTCCGCAACACCAAGTGCTCGAAGGACACGTTCAAGCAGAGATCTAAAGTGCATCTTGGCAAAGGAATCGCGAACAGCACGTTCATCTACTGGTCCCAGTGCGAATGCGTCAAAACTGTAGCCACAATCTAAGTCTCTAACGAGGTGATTGAGTCTTCTGTTCCGGATAGCTAATTCACGGTGCTCTCTAAGAGACTCTCCGACTTTTCCTGAGATGTCGTTCTCTGCCGCGAGTACACCCGACAGATCGCCATATTGTTGCAGCCACTTTGCTGCGGTTTTTGGCCCAACACCAGGAATTCCAGGCAAGTTATCTGAAGTCTCACCAACAAGGGCTGCAAGATCTGGATACTGCTTGGCATGGATTCCATATTTGGCTAATACTGCTTCATCATTCATACGGGCAAGGTTCATTACACCTTTGACTGGATAAAGAATTGTCACATCATCCTGAATCAACTGGAAAGTGTCTCGGTCTCCGGAAACAATTAGTACTCGATAACCAGCTGCTGCGCCTTGATCGGCAAGGCTAGCGATAACGTCATCAGCTTCGTAGTTTTCACGTGTAAGAGTAAGAATGTTCATTGCTGCCAGAGCATCCCTGAGCAGTTCAGTTTGACCATTGAACTCAGGTGGAGACTCTCCTCTAGTGCCCTTGTACTCTGGGTACTCATCAGTTCTAAAGGAATGTCTCGATAAATCAAAAGCTACAGCTAAATGAGTCGGTTTCTCGTTCTGCAAAATGTTCAACATCATTGAGATGAATCCATGAACTGCGTTTGTGTGCTGACCATCTGGGGTCTTAAAGGCATCAGGACTCAAGGCATAGAACGCCCTGAAGGCCAGGGAGTGACCATCTATTAGCAAAAGAGTAGGCTTGTTCTTGGTCATTGAAATAGCCTAACTTGACCAGTCTCAAACATCCGCCAACAGGGCTACTAGGAATTTATGTCTTCTGAAATGTCTCCAGAAATTGCTGCCTGGGTTGAAAAACGAGGCTTAGGCGCACTCGCCGACAAGATGGGTATCAAGATTCTTGCTCTTGATGGTACTCATGGAGTGGCCACCATGCCAGCAGAAGGAAACACGCAGCCACTTGGAATAGTACATGGCGGAGCCTATGTAGTTCTGGCAGAGACCTTAGGCAGTATGTGTGCAACTATTGCCGCCGGTCCAAACAGGCACGCGGTTGGCATTGAGATCAACGCTTCACACACCAAGAGTGCTCGTGAAGGTGTTATCAGAGCTACAGCCAAAGCAGTGAATATTGGAAAGAATCTAGCAACACATGAGGTTGCTGTTGAAGACGATCAAGGAAACAGGCTTTCCACGGTCAGAATTACTAACTTCCTAAGAGATAACCGCTAAGGTTTTTCAGCTAGTTGCTCAATTACTGTTTGAGCCACCTGCTTCATCGATAGACGTCTGTCCATTGAAGCTTTCTGAATCCACCTAAATGCTTCAGGCTCATTGAGTTTCATCTTCTCAGTCAATAATCCTTTAGCTCGATCAACCAATTTTCTAGTCTCAAGCTTCTCGTTCATCTCGTCGACTTCGCTTTCAGCGCTTGACATTCTCTCGTGCAATGAAAGAGCGATCCTTAGAGCAGGAATCAAGTTACTTGGATTAAATGGTTTTACGACGTAGCTATAAACCCCAGCTTCACTGGCTCGTTCAACCAATTCTGGTGAACTGAAGGCGGTCAGCAGAACAACTGGAACTTTATGTTCCTTCAGGATCTCAGCAGCTTGAAGACCATCTGTTCCTGGCATCTTGATGTCCATTAGAACCAGCTGTGGTTTTAGTTCAAGAGCCAATCTAACTGCTTCTGCCCCATCGCCAGCCTGACCGATTACATCAAAACCTGATTCTTTTAGGGTCTCGACGATGTCTAATCGGATAATTGCCTCATCCTCAGCCACGATAACGGTTGGACGGATAAGTTCATGCATATCAATAGATTACTGCCGACAAACAGATTTCTTTGGAATGGTTTAGACTTTTCATGGTTACTTGCCGAAGTGGCGAAATGGCAGACGCGGAGCACTCAAAATGCTTTGCTCGAAAGGGCGTGTGGGTTCGACTCCCACCTTCGGCACCTGAAGAGAATACCCCCAAATTACTTTGGGGTATTCTCTATCTGGCGTAAGCCGGAGCTGCTCCGTTGATTGCATCGCCAACGCGGTGAACTCTAAGCGAGTTCGTTGAGCCTGGGATCCCAGGAGGTGATCCAGCAACAACAACGACCTCGTCACCAACCTTGGCAATACCTTTGCCAATTAAAACTTCATCAACCTGGTGCATCATCTCATCGGTATGAGTAACTTCCTGAACGAGATGAACGTTTGAGCCCCAAACCAGAGATAGTCGACGTTGGGTCTCCTCTGAAGGCGTGAATGCAATAGTCGGAATCTCGTGACGAAGGCGAGATACACGTCTAAGTGAATCTCCGCTTTCTGTAAAGACACAGATGAACTTAGAACCTAGAAGTTCTGCAATCTCAGCCGCAGCTAGTGTCACAGCTCCTCCATGAGTGTGTGGCTTTGTACCAAGAGGCGGGATTCGGCTCAGTCCGTTATCTTCAGTAGATTCAATAATGCTTGCCATTGCAGCAACAGTCTCAACTGGGAACTCACCTACGGATGTCTCTCCAGAAAGCATTAAGCAGTCAGCACCATCAAGCACAGCATTAGCAACGTCGCTTGCTTCAGCTCGAGTTGGTCTAGAAGCCGTGATCATAGACTCAAGCATTTGGGTCGCAACGATTACAGGTTTTGCCCATCTTCTTGATAATTCGATTGCACGTTTTTGAACAAGTGGAACCTGCCAGAATGGAAGTTCGACACCTAGGTCGCCGCGGGCAACCATGACACCATCGAATGCGTCAATGATTTCCTCAAGGGCGTCAACAGCCTGAGGCTTTTCAATCTTTGCGATAACAGGAAGGAACTTTCCTTCTTCTTTCATGATTTCGTGAACGCGCACGATGTCGGACGCGTTTCTAACGAATGAGAGTGCAATCATGTCAACACCAAGGCGGATGCCCCAACGAAGATCATCTTCATCCTTCTCGCTCAAGGCAGGCACGTTCACGGCAACACCAGGAAGGTTGATTCCCTTGTTGTTGCTGATTACACCCGCAACTTCAACAACTGTTGTTACAGACTTGTTGTCCACGGCAGTAGCGCGCAAACCAACTTTTCCATCATCAATTAGGAGAACATCTCCAACCTTGACATCTCCTGGCAAACCCTTGAAGGTAGTTGAACAAATATTTACATCACCCTGAATGTCTTCAATGGTGATTGTGAAGGTGGCTCCCTTTAAAAGAGTTACAGGACCATCAGCGAATCTTCCCAAACGAATCTTTGGGCCTTGCAGGTCTACGAAGATACCAATTGACTTGTCAAGATCCGCCGCTACTTTACGAACAAGGTTGTAAATACCTTCGTGGACGTCATAGTTTCCGTGGCTTAGGTTCATACGGGCTACATCTACACCCGCTTCAACAATTGCTCTAATTGATTCATAGGTTGAAACAGCTGGGCCTAGGGTCGCAATGATTTTCGCGCGTCTCATATTTTCCTTTTGTTATTGCTTTATGTTGACAAGCCTACCGAAGGGTTAGGCGTGAATTCCTGTGTCTGTTGGTTTAACTGGTGCTGGTAGGGATGTTGACCCCTCTAGGTACTCATCGATTGCGGCAGCTGCGGCTCTACCCTCAGCAATAGCCCAAACGATCAGGCTTGCTCCTCTACCAGCATCTCCTGCTACGAACACTCCATCGATGTTTGTTGCGTACTTCTTGTTTCTAGCCAAGTTGGACTTCTCATCTGTTTCAACTGAAGTTGAATCAACAGAGATGTTTGACTCAGGTCCAGTGAATCCAAGTGCAAGTAAGACTAGATCTGCCTCGATTACAGTCTCTGTTCCTGGCTTCGGAACTCTTCTGCCATCGATGAACTCTGTCTCTGCTACTTCAATGCCTTTAACCTTGCCGTTCGCTCCAACGAAGCGAACTGTGTTGGCTAGATACTTGCGCTCACCGAACTCTTCATGAGCACTAGCAACTTCAAAGAGGTTGGGGAAAGTTGGCCAAGGCTGATTTTCCGATCTTTCAGCTGGAGGCTGGTTTCCAATGGCAAGCGTTGTAACAGATACAGCACCTTGACGAGTAGCGGTTCCTAGACAGTCCGCGCCAGTGTCACCTCCACCAAGGATGATTACTTTCTTTCCAGTGGCTAGTGTTTGGTTCTCTACTTCGTTTCCTGAAACAACTTTGTTTGCCTGAGTGAGGTAATCCATCGCAAAGTGAATACCATCTAGGTCTCTACCCTCAACTTGAAGATCTCTAGGTCTAGGAGCCCCTGTGGCTACAAGGACAGCCTCGTATCGTCTGAATAGGTCATCCCAGCTGATGTCAGTGCCGATAGAAACACCAGTTCTGAATCTGGTGCCCTCAGCTTCCATCTGTTCCAAGCGACGATCGATGTGATGCTTCTCCATCTTGAAATCAGGAATACCGTAGCGAAGTAGCCCACCGATTTGGTCATCTTTTTCATAGACAGCAACGGTGTGGCCAGCTCTAGTTAATTGCTGAGCCGCAGCCAAACCAGCAGGGCCAGAACCAACAATTGCAACAGTCTTACCAGTCATACGCTCTGGTGCGTGAGCTTCTACCCAACCTTTATCAAAAGCTTGCTCAATGATTGAAGCTTCAATCTCTTTGATTGTTACTGCAGGTTGATTAATACCAAGTACACAAGAACTCTCACAAGGAGCCGGGCAAAGCTTTCCAGTAAATTCTGGGAAGTTGTTAGTTGCGTGTAGACGTTCAATTGCTGACTTACCATCTTGACGCCAGGTTAGATCGTTCCATTCAGGAATTAGGTTTCCCAGTGGACAGCCATGGTGACAGAACGCGATACCGCAGTCCATGCATCTACCCGCTTGGTTCTTTAGAACTGCAGGGTCAGTAGGTTCGTAAACTTCTTTCCAGTCCTTGATACGAACTTCAATGGGTCTACGCTTTGCCGTCTCTCGCTCAGTGACTTTTAGAAAGCCTCTAGGATCTGCCATTTACGCTCACCTCAAAAATTCTTTTCCAAACTTCGCTGCCGTCGAGGTCTTCACCGTTCAAAGTTGCAGCTGCCTGAATCTTCTTAACATTTGCATAGTCTCTTGGCAAAACCTTTGTGAAATGCCTTTGAGCCTCACTAAAACCTTCTAGCAATGACGAAGCTAGATTCGAACCTGTCTCAAGAACATGTCTCTCAAGAAGGGTTTGAACTGCAGCAGCATCGGTTTCGTCTAGTGGAAGAAGGTCTATTTCACCATCAGTCAAAGCATTATGGTTTACAAGGTCAGCTCTTAGCTTGTAGACATAAGCAACTCCACCTGACATGCCAGCAGCAAAGTTCTTTCCGGTTCTTCCTAGAATCAGAGCTGCTCCACCAGTCATGTACTCAAGACCGTGGTCACCAACACCTTCAACAACAGCTGTCGCTCCAGAGTTTCTTACCAGGAATCTTTCTCCGACAATTCCACTCAAGAACATACTTCCGCTTGTAGCTCCGTAACCAATTACGTTTCCTGCGATAACGTTCTGATCTGCAGGGAATACAGAACTCTCTGATGGCTTCACAACAATCAGTCCACCTGACAAACCTTTACCTACGTAGTCGTTAGAGTCACCTGAGATTGTTAGCTTGATTCCGCGAGGGATAAAGGCACCAAAGGATTGACCAGCTGAACCAGTTACCCGGACATCGATTGTTGCTTCAGGTAATCCAGCAGCTCCATACCTCTTAGTAACTTCATGCCCAAGCATGGTTCCAACTGCTTGAGCTGTGTTGTTGATAGGAAGATCAATGATGACCTGCTGAGCATCTTCTAGTGCTGAAGTGCTCAACTTGATTAGCTGGTGGTCGAAGTGCTTCTCCAACTCGTGGTCTTGGTAGGTGAATCGGCGAAGTGGTCCGGTGTTCGGCTTAGGTGCAGACAGGATTGGAGTTAGGTCTAACCCGTCAGCCTTCCAGTGGCTAATTGCTCTATTTGCATCCAACAATTCAGAATGACCAATTGCTTCATCCAGAGATCTGAATCCAAGTGAAGCTAGATACTCTCTAACTTCTTCGGCTAGGAACATAAAAAAGTTGACTACATGCTCTGCTTGACCTGTGAATCTTGCCCTTAGGTCAGGGTTTTGTGTTGCCACACCTACAGGGCAAGTATCTAAGTGACAGACTCGCATCATTACACAACCAGAAACAACTAGTGGTGCGGTAGCAAAACCGAATTCTTCAGCACCAAGTAGTGCAGCAATAACAACATCGCGTCCAGTCTTCATCTGACCATCAACTTGAACAGAGACTCTATCTCTCAAGCCGTTGACCATAAGGGTCTGCTGAGTTTCAGCAAGGCCTAGTTCCCAAGGTGTGCCAGCATGCTTTAGTGAGTTCAGAGGCGAAGCACCTGTACCACCATCGTGACCAGAAACTAGAATCACGTCAGCTTTAGCTTTAGCTACACCTGCAGCCACTGTTCCGATACCAACCTGGCTCACCAGCTTCACATGAACTCGTGCACTTGAGTTAGCTCTCTTTAGATCGAAGATGAGCTGCTTTAGGTCTTCAATCGAGTAGATGTCGTGATGAGGAGGTGGCGAAATGAGTCCAACACCAGGAGTTGAATGTCTTATGTTGGCAATCCATGGGTAAACCTTGTTAGGCGGTAGTTGTCCGCCTTCACCAGGTTTGGCTCCTTGAGCCATCTTGATCTGAATGTCATCAGCGTGAGTTAGATACATGCTTGTCACACCAAAGCGACCAGAGGCTACCTGCTTGATAGCGCTTCGTCTTGCTGGGTCAAGTAGTCGACCAACTTCCTCTCCACCTTCACCGGTGTTTGACTTAGCACCGATCATGTTCATGGCGATAGCTAGTGTTTCGTGAGCCTCAGGTGAGATAGAACCATATGACATTGCACCCGTTGAGAATCTCTTTACGATTTCAGTTGCTGGTTCCACTTCACTGATTGGAACCGCAGGTCTAACACCTTCTCTAAGTAGGAAGAGCCCTCTAAGAGTCATAAGTTGCTCAGCCTGGTCATCAATCAGTTTTGTGTACTGTCTAAAAATGTCGAAACGCTTTGTCTTAGTTGCGTGTTGCAATTTAAAGATTGTCTCTGGGTTGAAAAGATGCGGTGGACCTTCTCTACGCCATTGATACTCGCCACCGACTTCTAGTTGCTCATGTGGTCTGATAGCTCGATCGATTGGATAAGCACTTGAGTGACGAGTAGTGATCTCTTCAACAATTACGTCGATACCAATACCACCAAGTTGGCTTGTAGTTCCAGTGAAGTAGGCGTCAACAAACTCTTGGCTCAGACCAATAGCTTCGAAACACTGAGCTCCTGAGTAAGAGGAAACTGTTGATATACCCATCTTTGACATAATCTTCAGAACACCTTTACCAAGACCTTTGATGATGTTCTTGGTGGCCTGTTCGATTGTGACACCCTGAATAGTTCCGTTTCGAACCATAAGTTCTACAGATTCAATAGCAAGGTATGGGTTTATAGCAGCAGCTCCGTAACCGATCAAAGCCGCGACGTGATGAACTTCTCTCACATCACCTGCTTCAACGACAAGGCCTACCTTGGTTCTGTTACCTGTGCGAATCAAGTGATGGTGAACCGCTGAGGTTAGAAGTAAGGAAGGAATTGGAGCAAGTTCCCTGTTGCTATCTCTGTCTGAAACAACGACGAATCGACAACCAGCAGCGACAGCTTCATCTAGTTCACTACAGATGTCCTTGAGTCTTTGAACAAGGGCTTCGGCACCCTCGTCAACTCTAAATAACCCCTTAACAATGTGTGACTTACCGATACCGGAATCTTCAGCGAATTTAATCTTTGAAATTTCATCATTTGTAAGAACTGGGAAATCTAGTACTACCATCTGAGCGTGCTCAGGTGTTGCAGATAGCAAGTTCTGCTCTGGACCGATTCCAACACCTAGAGACGTGACAATCTCTTCTCTGATGCTGTCTAGAGGAGGGTTGGTTACCTGAGCGAACTGCTGAACAAAGTAATCAAACAGCAGTCTTGGTCTGTCGCTGAGGGCTGCGATTGGAGTATCGGTACCCATAGCACCTAGAGGCTCTGCCCCAGCTTTAGCAATTGGAGCTACAAGGATTCTCAGGTCCTCTTCTGTGTACCCAAAGGTTCTCTGGCGCCTGCCAACAGAGCTCTTTGTGTAAGCAACGTGCTCACGCTCAGGAAGATCTTTAAGGTTGATGCGATTCTCTTCTAGCCACTTACCCCATGGCTCAGCTGCTGCTATCTCTGCCTTTATCTCTGAGTCATCAATGAGACGACCGGTTGCAGTGTCAGCCAAGAACATACGGCCTGGTTGCAATCTTCCCTTGCGAACAATGCGACTAGGTTCAATGTCAACAACACCGATTTCAGAGGCTAGAACAACAAGTCCATCCTCGGTGACGATGTATCTTCCAGGACGAAGCCCGTTGCGGTCCAGAGTAGCTCCAACCAGATTTCCATCAGTGAAGATAACGGCGGCAGGTCCATCCCATGGTTCCATTAGCATTGAGTGATACTCATAGAAATCTCTAAGCTGAGGATCCATGTCAGTCTGCCTTTCCCAGGCTTCAGGAATCATCATCATCATTGCATGAGGTAATGATCGACCTGACTGAACAAGTAGTTCAAGTACTTCGTCCAAAGATGCAGAGTCGCTACCACCAGGGGTAATGATTGGCTTGAGTTCATCAATGTCTTTTAATGCTAGAGATGCAAGACGAGACTCTCTAGCCTTCATCCAATTTCTGTTGCCCTTGACAGTGTTGATTTCTCCGTTATGTGCAATGATCCGGAATGGATGAGCAAGAGGCCAAGAAGGGAAAGTGTTGGTTGAGAATCTTGAGTGCACCAAAGCTAACTTAGATTCAAACTTCTCATCACTTAGATCTGGGAAGAACGGTTCAAGCTGAAGAGTGGTCACCATGCCTTTATAGACAATTGTCTTGGCAGAAAGCGATGGGTGATAAACAGAAAGCTCTCTCTCAGATCTCTTTCTTAGGAAATATAATTCACGTTCTAGATCTTCTGGACTCAATTCTGTTTGAGCAGCCAGGAACACTTGAACAATCTGTGGCATAGCGTCTCTTGCAAGATCACCGAGCACATTAGGCTGGGTAGGAACGCTTCTCATACCTAGCAGTTTCAATCCCCTATCAGCTGCCATTTTGGCAAATGAAGCTTCAAAACTTCTAGAATCATCATCAAGACCTAGAAAAACCAGTCCAGCACCGTATGCGCCTTGTGCTGGTAGTTCGAACTCAACAACAGACCTAAAGAAAACGTCAGGAATCTGCGTGATGATTCCAGCGCCATCACCCGTTCCAGCATCTGAGCCAACAGCGCCGCGGTGCTCCAAGTTTCTTAGTGCAGTGAGAGCCGTTTCGATAATGTCGTGGCCGGCAGTTCCTCGCAAGGTTGCCACCATTGCCAAGCCACAAGCATCCTTGTCGCGGGCAGGGTCGTATAGTCCAGATGCAGCTGGAGCGGTATTGAACCTCTCAAACGGCGACTGACCAGACATGACGTACTCCATTCAAAAAATGTGATGGGGACGGCAATGGCCCTAGGGGTGGAAAGAGTCTATTTCTTTTCCGTTGACTCGGTCAATCCTACTTCAGTCCCCTGAACATCGCTGGTTTGCTCAACTTTGTCCTTATTTGCTGGCTCTTCAACGCTTGCCTCCTGGGCTAGCTGCTTGTTGAACCGGCCTGGCAGATACCCAGTAGTTTCGACTCCTGTGTGCTTGGCACGTTGAATCATGAACAATGCCAAACCGACCAGAATACCGGCTAGAGCTGAAATCTGGTTAGTTCTAAGGCCAAAGAAGACATCGCTTGGATCTAGGCGGATAGATTCCACAAAGAAACGACCGAATGAGTACCACATGAGGTATGCGGCAAACATACGACCCCAGCGAAGATTGAATCTTCTCTCCAGAAGCAGTAGCACCGCTATGCCCAGAAGAGACCAAAGAGACTCATACAAGAAGGTCGGGTGGAAAGCTAGACCGTCTGGAAGGCCAGCAGGGTAGCTCTCATTACTCGAAGGAATAAGAATTCCCCAAGGCAAGTCAGTTGGCGCACCGAACAACTCATTATTGAAGTAGTTACCCCAACGTCCTAAAGCTTGAGCAGCTAGCAATCCTGGCACTAACGCATCTGCGAAGCTAAGGAATCTTATTCCCGCTGATTCGATCTTTAGCGGTTTGATGTCTACCTGACAAGCAATGTAGGCACCGACGGAACCTAGGATAATCGCTCCATAGATAGCAAGCCCGCCTTCCCAAAGCCTGAACATCGCCGTCCAGTCCTTACCTTCACCGAAGTAATCATTCAAATGTGTAGCAACGTGGAAAAGGCGTCCACCAATTATTCCCATTGGCACAGCCCAGATAGCAATATCAATAGCCAGTCCTGGCTCCATGCCTCTGGATTTCATGCGACCTGCTGTGAGAACAACAGCAACAATAATTCCAGCAAGGATGAACAAAGCGTAGAAGTGAATAACTAGTGGACCCAATTGGAAAGTTGAGATTGTTGGTGAAGGGATTGCATTGAGAAACGACACTTAGTTACCGCCTTTTAGTTGTTTGACTGTTCTCTTTAGTTCTTCTGTACCACCATCGCGGTAAGCCTTGATAAATACACTTCCAACGATTGCACCATCAGCGTAAGAATTGACTTCGGTTACTTGCTCTGCTGTGGAAATACCAATACCCACGCAAACAGGAACTTCAGTCTTTGTGCTCTTCACCCCAGAGACCACACTGCGAGCTTTAGCGTCAAGATCTTCTCTTGCTCCTGTGATACCCATGGTTGATACCGCGTAAATAAAGCCTCTACTTAATCTAGCTACTTGATCTAGACGCGCTTGAGAAGAGGAAGGAGTAGCCATGAATACTCGATCTAGTTCCAATTCATCGGAATAGCGAATCCAATCCGCAGCTTCATCAGGAATAAGATCTGGAGTAATTAGGCCTGCTCCGCCTGCAGCTTTCAAATCTTTAGCAAATCTTTCAACACCATATTGCATAATCGGATTCCAGTAACTCATGACAAGAACTGGTGTGGAAACTCTTGAAGTAATCTGCTTCAGTAAATCAAAGAACAGGCTGAGCTTAAATCCGTTAGTCAAAGCTTGCTCAGTGGCAACCTGAATTACCAATCCATCCATAACTGGATCACTGTAAGGAACACCAAGTTCAAGAATGTCGATTCCTGATTCACACATCGCGACACAAGCTTCAACTGAATCAGCGACGGTTGGGTAACCAGCTGGAAAGTAACCGATTAAGGCTGGCTTACCCTCTAGTTCAAGGGTATTTAGAAGTTCCTCTGTCTTGCTCATCTGCCTACTCTAAGAATCCAAAGTACTTGCCGACAGTTTCCATATCTTTATCTCCACGGCCACTCAAGTTTAGAAGAACCGTGGAACCAGGAGCGAGAGTAGAACCATACTTGATTACTCCAGCTAGAGCGTGAGCGGTTTCAATGGCAGGAATAATTCCTTCAGTTTGTGAAAGTGCTTTGAGTGCCTGCATAGCTTCATCATCGCTGATGCCGAAATACTGAGCTCTGTTTAGATCTTTCAACCAAGAGTGTTCTGGACCAACCCCTGGGTAATCAAGCCCGGCTGAGATTGAATGGCTCTCAATTGTTTGACCATCTTCATCTTGAAGCATGTAACTCTTTGCTCCGTGAAGGACTCCTACTTTGCCCTTGCTGAGCGTTGCAGCGTGTCTCATGGTGTCCATGCCCTCGCCTGCAGCCTCGAATCCCCAAAGAGCTACATCTTCATCATCTAAGAATGAGTGGAATAGTCCAATGGCGTTAGATCCGCCACCAACACAAGCCGTCACAACATCAGGTAGGAACCCATAGTCATCAAGCATTTGCTGACGAGCTTCTCTACCAATTACAGAGTGAAAGTCTCTAACGATGGTTGGGAATGGGTGAGGTCCGGCAACGGTGCCGAGTAAGTAGTGAGTGTCATCAACATTCGCAACCCAGTCTCTAAGCGCCTCGTTGATTGCATCCTTAAGAGTTCTAGAACCAGTAGTTACTGGAACAACTTCAGCACCAAGCAGCTTCATACGAGCCACATTGAGTGCTTGTCTTTGAGTATCAACTTCACCCATATACACAACACAGTCAAGTCCGAAAAGAGCTGCTGCTGTTGCGCTTGCTACTCCATGTTGACCCGCTCCAGTTTCAGCGATGATTCTCTTTTTGCCCATTCGCTTGGCTAGAAGTGCCTGACCAATAACGTTGTTAATTTTGTGAGAACCAGTGTGATTTAGATCTTCGCGCTTTAGAAATACTCGAATGTCACCTGCCAAGGCGGCGAACTTTGGAACCTCGGTAATGATTGATGGACGACCAACGTAAGTTTTGTTAAGTTCATCTAGTTCCAGAGCAAATGTTGGGTCTGCTTTCGCCTTTGCGTAAGTCTCTTCAAGTTGGTCAAGAGCGGCAATGAGTGACTCGGGTACGAAACGACCACCATACTCACCAAAGTATGGGCCGTTCTGGTCTTGAAGATGGGTTTTCTCAGTCATCATCTAAAGTCTAATCTTTTTGACAGATGTAAACTCTCCCAGTAGCTGAGCGGCATCACCCGTAACTAATGCCTCGCCAACAAGTACCATGTCCGCTCCAGCCCTTGCATAGGCTGAAACATCTTCAGTATTCCGAACCGCTGACTCCGCAACTGCAATACAATCACTAGGTAATGATTGCGCAAGCTGTTCAAACAGATTTCGATCAGTTTCGAAAGTAGACAGGTCCCTCGCATTTATTCCAATCAACTTGGCACCACAGTCAACTGCTCTAACAACTTCTTCACTGGAGTGGGTTTCTACAAATGGAGTCATGCCGAAACTCTCAACGAACCTTGCTAACTTCACTAAGCTATTCTGATCTAGACCTGCAACGATGAGCAAAACAAGGTCTGCTCCATACGCTCGGGCTTCAAGAACCTGTTGTTCCATTGAAACAAAGTCTTTGCGAAGAACTGGAATAGTGACAGCTGCTCTTACGGCAACTAAGTCAGCTAAAGAACCCTTGAACTTTCTCTCTTCAGTTAGGACGCTGATAGCAGATGCACCGGTGGACTCATAGGTGACTGCAAGCGCGGCTGGGTCTGAAATTGGAGCTAAATCTCCTTTTGACGGACTAGCACGCTTGATCTCGGCGATTACTTGAATGGTTGGGCTATTGCCAAAAGAACTAAGACACTCGAGCGGCGTTTCAGCTTTGTTGATTAGAGTCTCGAGTTGGGATAAAGAAACTTGCTCTAGCCGGGCAAGAGCATCTGTTTCTGCTCCAGCGTAGAGATCCTCAAGCATTATTTCTTTGGAGTCGTTTGGTTAACGCCGTAGCCAAGCTTGGCAAGAACCGGTCCCATAGGGATTGAAAGGACAGTAAGGATAGAACCGATAACAACTAGAGTTCCTTCAGGTAGGACTACACCGAGAGTTGCGATGGTAACTCCTACGATTGCTGTGATTACTGCAGACCAAGCTGCTACTGAATTACCGTGTCCTGGTTCGTTGTCGTGATTGCTCATAAATACCCTTCCGATTTCAATCTTAACAAGACTTGTCTAGCCTTGTAGCGTTTGACCTACTTATTGCCAAACAAAGCGTTTGCACGGTCAATGGAAGCCACAACAGCAGACATTTTGGCTATCGTTTCCTGATATTCAGACTCTGGAACTGAGTCCAATACGATTCCAGCTCCAGCTTGAACACGTGCTATCCCATCTCGGATGAATGCAGTCCTAATTGCAATGGCTAGATCAGCATTACCCTCGAAGTCCAAATACCCCACAACTCCGCCGAAGATACCCCTGTTTGATGACTCAAGGTCGTCGATGATTTCAAGAGCTCTAGGCTTAGGGGCTCCAGAGAGCGTACCTGCTGGGAAAGTGGCCTTGAACACATCAATAGGTGTCTCACCACTTGCCAATAGTCCTTCAACGGTTGAAACCAGGTGCATGATGTGGCTGAATCTTTCAATTTTCATGAACTGTGTAACCGAAACCGAAGAAGGTTTACAAACCTTCAACAAGTCGTTGCGAGCAAGATCCACAAGCATCAAGTGCTCAGCTCTCTCTTTATGGTCTGCAAGCAAAGATTCAGCAAAAGCTTCGTCCTGACCTTGATCTACCCCTCTAGGTCTTGAACCTGCAATGGGATGCATCACAACTTTCTGTCCAGATACCTTCACTAGTGCTTCGGGTGAAGAACCAACAACAGCGTAAACCCCTTTGTTATCTGAGTAGTTCAGCAGATACATGTAAGGCGAGGGGTTTAGCGCTCTCAGCACTCGATAAACGTCTATTGGGCGAGCTGTAACCTCGATGTCCATTCTTTGAGATAACACCACCTGAAAAACATCCCCGGCACGAACATGATTTTTTGCAACATCAATAGCAGAAAGAAAATCCTCATGCTTTGTTCTAGAGGTTCTAGACGTCAACTCAGCATCGGATAGAGATGAGAGCACCTGTGGACTAGGTTCCTGAAGTTTTGTAAGCAGACTCTGAATACGAGTTGTCGCTTCATCATAGGCAAGTTTGAAATTTGTCTTACTGTCGCAATAGATGTTTGAGACAACCAGAATGCTACTAGTCAAATGATCTAGCACGATGATGTCTTGAACCATCTCTAAGTGAATCTTCGGTCGGTCATAATCCTGTTCTGGAACCGAAGGTAAATTCTCGATGTCTCGAATGACATCCCAAGAAAAGAGACCGACTAGACCTGAAGTCAAAGGTGGAAGTTCTGGAAGCTCGACAGTCTTCCAAGAAGACTGAATTAGCCGAGTTGCTTCAAGAGGCGAGGCCGGAAGCTCACCGGCATCCGGCAACGCTAACTCTCTATTGGAAACTATGAATTCAGAATCTGTCTCAATGAGACTTGTTCTACTGGAAACCCCGATGAAACTGTACCTGGACCAAACTCCTTGTTCAGCAGACTCAAGAAGAAACGTTCCAGATCTTCCAGCTGAGAGCTTCTCGTAAATACCTACCGGTGTGTCAGTACCACCAAAAACCTTTACGAACACTGGAACTACTTGACCAATCTTGGAAAGAGATAAGAAGTCGGCCTCAGAAATGTTGTAGGGACTAGTCATCTCGACCCTCATCAATTTCTAGCAAGTGAGAATCGAAGCATGACTCAGTGCCAGTGTGGCAACTTGGCCCAGCTGGTTTAGCTTGAATCAGTATTGAGTCGCTATCGCAATCAAGTTCCATAGACACAACCACAAGTAGATTTCCTGAAGTTTCACCTTTTTTCCAGATATCTTGCCTTGATCTAGACCAGAAGTGACAAACCCCTGAACTCTTAGTCAGTTCAAAGGACTCTGAATTCATGTAAGCAAGCATTAGAACTCGACCCGTTGCCTCGTTCTGGACAATGGCGGGTATCAAGGTGTTCTTCTCGAAGTCTGGACTAAACATGTTGCTACATTCTAACTTTCACACCACTGGCACTAAGTTCTTGCTTGACTGACGCTATTGATACTTGACCGCTGTGGAAGATAGAAGCTGCCAACACAGCATTAGCTCCAGCTTGAACTGCAGGCAAGAAATCTGAGGCAACTCCCGCTCCTCCACTGGCGATTAGAGGAAGTGAGGTCACCTTCCTAACAGCTGCAATGAGTTCATTGCTAAAGCCAGATTTTGTACCGTCAGCGTCGACACTATTGATGAGGATCTCACCGATGCCCTTGTCTTGGTTTGAAGTTATCCAGGAAAGAGCATCAACGCCGGTTCTCTTAGTTCCACCGTAGGTGGTAAGCGAGTAGCCAGAAGGTGCACCGGCATCCTCCACTATGTCTAGAGATACGACCACGATCTGATCTCCATACTTCTTGGAAATCTCTTCAATGAGTTCAGGATTAGAAATGGCAGCAGTTCCGATACTTACTTTGTCAGCACCTGCATCTAGATAACTAGCCACGTCCTCGATCTGCCTAACTCCACCACCAACGGTAAGCGGTATGAAGATTGACTCTGCAGTTCTGGAGATCACATCGAGCATTGCTTTACGGCCTTCGAGGCTAGCTGATACATCGAGGAAAGTGATCTCGTCTGCTCCAGCCTCGTAGTAACTAATTGCAAGTTCGACTGGATCACCAATGTCTTTCAACCCTTGGAATTGTATGCCCTTAACCACCCTGCCATCTTTAACATCCAAGCAAGGAATGATTCGTACTGAGAGAGCCAAAACTATATTCTTGCTGCGTGGATAGCGCTTACGAGGATTGCTCTGGCACCTAAATCGTAAAGTTCATCCATCTTTGAATTGGTTTCGCTGCGAAGTACCAATGCTCTAACAGCCAACCAGTCTGGATCTTTAGTCGGTGAAACTGTAGGTGACTCAATACCTGGAGTTACTAAGGATGCTTTATCGATCAATTCTGCAGGGCAGTCATAATCAAAAATCACGTACTCTCTTGCCACCACAACACCGTTTAGTCTTCGTAGAAGCGCAGAGTGTTTATCAACACTCGAAGAGTTTGCAATCAGGTATGCAGACGAGTCAAGTATTACTTCACCGAATGGTTCCAAGCCCGCTTGTCTCAAAGTGTTACCTGTTGAAACTACGTCTGCAATTAGATCTGCGACACCAAGACTGACTGCTGTTTCAACAGCACCATCAAGACGGATAACGGAAGCTTTGATGTTCTTATCTCTTAGGTAATCTTCAACAATGTTGCCGTAAGCGGTTGCCACTCTCTTTCCGGCAATCTGATCAATGGACTTGAATTCTCCGATAACGCCAGCAAAAGTGAATGTAGATTGACCGAAGTTAAGATTCGCTACACGGACAGCGGTTGAGCGACTGTCCATCAGCAAATCAAGGCCTGTGATTCCTATGTCAAGAGCACCTGTGCCAACATAGGTGGCGATGTCCCTTGGTCTTAGGTAGAAGAACTCGATGTTGTTGTTGGAATCTACCACACGCAATGTCTTGCTATCTTTGCGGACAGCATAGCCAGCTTCAGCAAGCATCTCTGTTGCAAATTCAGCAAGTATTCCCTTATTAGGCACAGCAACTCTGAGCATCGACATTAGAAACGCTCCTCTAGATCTGCAATAGAGAGGTCTTTAGCAACCATAAGCACCTGAAGGTGGTAGATGAGTTGACTGATCTCGAGGGCCAAATCTTCCTTTGATTGATACTCCGCGGCCATCCAAACTTCAGCAGCCTCTTCAACAACCTTCTTCCCGATCTCATGAACGCCCTGTTCCAGGAGGTTGCGAGTATTGGATTCAACAGCTTGTGAGCTGGCTTTGGTTTGTATCTCAGCAAATAGAGATTCGAAGGTCTTCATTTATGTATTTTACAAGTGAAACTAGAAAGAAGGAACAGCAGATTCAGCAGCACTTCGTAGCTGGTCAATCATTGCGTTCCTATCAGAGCTACTGAAGACAGAGCTGCCTGCCACGAAAGTGTCCGCTCCAGCAGAGGCAGCCAATTCAATAGTGGCTAAATCTATGCCTCCATCTACCTGTATCCAAGTAGAAAGGTTCTTAGAGTCGACCAGTTTGCGTAGAGTGGAAATTTTCTCAAGTGCAGCTGGCATGAACGCCTGTCCCCCGAAACCAGGCTCTACAGACATAACCAACACCTGATCAAAGTGCTCAAGAAGGTCTTGAATCTCGGAAACAGGTGTGTTCGGCTTGATAGATAGTCCAGCCCGAGAACCTGTCGCCTTGATTGCCTTGGCTGTTGCTACAGGGTCAGAAGAGGCCTCGAAGTGAATAGTTGTTGAGAAAACACCAGTTCCGGCATACAACACAGCCCAATGTTCTGGATTCTCAATCATGAGGTGAACATCAAGCGGCAAAGAGCTGATCTCCTGCATTCTTTTGACCATACCTAGACCAAAAGTCATGTTTGGCACAAAATGTCCATCCATAACATCTACGTGTATTCCATCGGCTGCCGAGATAGTCGAGAACTCGCTCTCGAAGTTGACGAAGTCAGCGCTCAGAATGCTCGGTTGAATTCTCATTGTCATGAGTTAAGCCTATTCCCTACTAGTCCTTGGTGAGCATTGCCATGAACATACAATCTGTATTGTCACGGTGGGTGTAAAGCTGAACTGTCTTACGCCTAGTAGGCAAAGTATTGTCCATAATCTTGCTGTTTAACTGGGTTGTAAGGTCTAGTACCTTGAGTCCAAGAGCTCTTTGTGCCTTGTCGATGATTGCTGTTGTTTCAGATAAATGTGGTGAACATGTCACATAGAGCAATGCACCGCCCTTTTTCAAGGCCTTACTAGCGCTCTCAAGTAGTTCGAACTGGAGCTGAGTCAAGGTTTTCAAGTCTTCAGAGGACTTTCTCCAACGAGCTTCAGGGCGTCGCCTTAGAGCACCTAAACCACTGCATGGTGCGTCAACAATAATTCGGTCGTAAGTCTCAGGCTGAAGATCTCCGATAGTTCTTCCGTCTATAACACTCACTTCAACATCGCTAAATGGTCTCAGTGCATTAGTGACAAGCTTTGCTCTATGCTCTTGCACTTCGTTTGCAACTAGATGAGCCTCAGCCTCGCTGGCTAGAGCTGCAAGCAGTGCCGCCTTACCGCCAGGTCCTGCACACATGTCTAGCCACTTCTCGTTAGGCTCAACGTCTTTGAACGCAACCAATGCCATAGCTGCAATTTGCGAACCTTCATCCTGCACTCGGGCCAATCCAGTTTTAACCTCAACTATTTCGCCAGGATTGCCAGACTCAATTGAGAATCCATATGGACTGAAGGTGTTTGCGCGTACGTGTTCATCTGTGAAATCGGATACTTCAGATAGACCAGGAAGTGCGACAAGATTCACAAAAGCTGGATGGTTATCGGTTGCAAGCAAATCCTCAATCTGATCAGCCATCCCATCAACGGTGAGCGATTGAGTAAGCGCTCTAACAATCCATTCAGGATGGCTGTATTGGACGGAGAGAAACTCAGTTTTGGACTTCGCTTTCTGCTCCGCAATGTCTATCCATTGATCGAAGGACTTCTCACTGACTCTTCTTAAACATCCGTTAGCGAAACCAACCGCCTTTTCACCAACAACTGCCCTAATTAGGTTTACCGTTTCATTAATTGCGGCGTGTGGAGGGATACGCATCTTGAGAAGTTGATGACAACCCAAGCGAAGTGCGTTCAAAACAATCGCGTCAATCTCATTTACAGGTCGAGAACTAACCTGTCCCAAAATGAAGTCATAGGTCAGTTGCCACCTGATTGTTGAAAATGCTAACTCTTGAGCTAAAGCAGAGTCTCTTGTGTTGAGTTTCGCCTCTTCCAAAAGAGACGGCATAACTAGATTTGCGTAACTATCTTCGAAAGTTATTTTGTTGAGTAAATCGAGTGCAACACTTCTGGATGATATTGGTACTCTCACTTAAGAACCACTTTTGCCGATTGCCCATTCATCCATGACTTTGCTGACATAGGGGTCTTCGACGCAGGCTGAACCTGAATTAGCTCAAGAGCAGATTCAGACCCACAACCTACGAGAACCAGGTCGTCTTTAACCAGCACTTCGCCAGGTTCAATGGCAAAAACACCTTGCACTGCTCGTGCTCGTAAAACACGTAGAGGATCCCCCGATAGTTCGCACCAAGCCATTGGCTCTGTATTCATGGCTCTGACTAAATTCTCAACTTCCTTAGAAGATAAAGTGAAGTTGATTCGAGCATCCACGCGCTGAATCTTTGGAGCTAAAGTTACTGCACCTTGCTGCTCGGACAAGCTGAATGTTCCTGCGTAAAGCTTGGGTAATTCCTGATTAAGTAATGTAACGCCAATAGAGCTAAGACGCCCCAGAAGCTCTGCTGAGGTTTCGTCTGATTCAATTACGGTCTCTGCAAATCCGAGCACATGTCCGGTATCAAGCCCCTCGTCTATTTTGAATAGGGTTACTGCAGTTTCCTTGTCCCCCGACCAAATGGCATGCTGGACCGGTGCTGCCCCTCGCCAGCGCGGAAGTTTGCTGAAGTGAAGATTGAACCAACCATTAGGGATAGCGTCCAAGGCATCCCTTCGCAGGATAACTCCGTAAGCCACAACAATCGCTAGATCGATTTGGTGCTCAGAGATACCAGCTAACACTTCCGAATTGACTTTGTTGGCTTTGATAGTTGGCAAGCCATTTGCTTCGGCAACCTCAGCAACGGCAGAAGGAGTAAGAATCTTCTTTCGCCCAACTGGAGCATCTTCTCGAGTTAGAACAGCGACAATCTCGTGACCTGATGAGATAAGGCCTTCAAGCACATCAGCCGCAGTTGAAGGTGTTCCAGCAAAAAGTATTCTCATCGCCTTCTAGATTACTTTGCCATCATCCATGTTGATGCGATAAACGCGTTCCCCAGGCTTCTTGGACTTGCTCGTTGTAGAAAGCTTCAGGGTTAGATCTTTCAGCAAGTCGGCTAGCTCTAAGCCAATTGAATAGGAATAATCAAGCACCAAGGTGTTCTCTTGAGTAACCCCTAGTTCCCTGACCTTTTCCAAGTCCAATTTGCTTCTGACAAGTTCAATAAGTCGCTGGTGATCAGTTGGATTAGTGGAAGTTATCGAAGCTATGCGAGTTATTGGAGGTAAACCTAGGTCTTTTCGATCATTAAAATCCTCGGCTACAGCAGTGTAGAAACCTAACTGCTTCATTTGCTCTGCAAGCTCTCCTTTTAGCCCCGAAAAAACAATTGAGGCAGAAGGATTGGCTAACGAAATAGCGTTCGCCCACTTTCCAAGACTCTGTTCTAAAGCTCTAAGCCTCGGTGAACCAACCATGCTAGGAGCATCAGCAATAACTACACATTCGTAGCCGCCCTCCACTTCTGGTTCAGCCCCAGGTGTAGCAACTAGCAAGAGAGGTCCACTCTTTACATTAAGAAGGCGGTTCTCACCATTGGAGTGAACAACATTCGCATCCGGAAAGCTTCGAACCATTTGACTGGTGAAAGCAGAAGCACCGAGCTTGGTCGGTCTCGTCGATGTTTTGCCACAAGTGCAAGCAGTTGTCTCAATGTTTGACTTACAAGATCTGCATCGCATTTTTCCGGAAGGGTCTACCCAGATTGAAGAGGAACAGTTAGAACATGTTCTAAGTTCCTTACAACCAACACAAACTAATGCACTCGCCCATCCCGCATTTGCGATTTGAACTAGAACAGGTTTACTGTCCTTGAGAGTATTGCTGATTAGCGCGAAGGATTGTGAATCTAAGCGATCTATAAGCTCAGTTATCAGAACAGAAGGTACCTTAGTTTCGCTTATGAGAGGTACAAGATGTTTGATCTCTATAAGACGGATAACTTCAGTGCTTGGTGAGTGTGAAGCTAGGACAATCTTTACTTTCTCCAATTCAGCTCTCTGCAGAAGAACCTCTCGCGAATTCCAGTATGGAGATGCCTGTTCAATGTGCGATTCGTCACCGTCATCCCAGAGCATGATGAGTCCTAGATTCTTAGCTGGAGAGAATGCTGCACTGCGAAGACCATAATTAATCGAGATTGAACTAATCGCCCTTAAGTGGTTTGCGTACCGAACGGAACCAGTGTCCGAACTTGAATGCCTAGTAGCAGTTTGCATCAAACCAAGCTGCGTGAGTGCACGCTCGAATTTTGCCAATTCTGCGTAGTCCGGCAATACCACTAGCGAACTCTTGCCTTGACCTAGTTCCGCATAACAAGCTGCGACGAAATTAGCAGCCCAATCAGGCAGTGCTTCGCCACCATCAAAGAGTTGGGGCTGAAAGTAGAGTCTTGAATTACTCTTAAGAGCTTCAGCCAAGGCATAGGACTCAAGTCCAGATTTATTAGGAATGTTTGCATCTTTGACTAGAGACTTTGATTCCACTCTTTCAAATCTCTTAGGAACGGCGGTAGCAATCAGTTCGCCAACAGTTCCTGCTTGCCTATGAGATACAGCTTTACAAAGTGCCAATTGCTCTTCTGTGAAGACAACTAGAGGAGAAACTATTGAACTAATCGAAAGCAATTTCTCTCTTGGGTGCTCTACAGAACTTACTTCACAAACAATGCCCGTCTTGGCTTTGCCACCTGAACCAAAAGGAACTTCGACAAGTTGACCAAAACGTATTGCTGCTATTAGGTCATCGGGTACCAAGTAATCAAACTCTTTGTCCAACTGAGGAAGTGGAGAGCTGAATCTAACTTTGGCGACTACAGGCATTACATACCTGCGAATGAGAGTAAATCAGCAACCTTGTTGGTTCTCTCCCAAGTGAAGTTAGGCAAGTCTCGGCCGAAGTGGCCGTACGTTGAGGTCAACCCATAAATTGGTCTTAGAAGTTCTAGTGAGTCGATAATTGCTCGAGGTCTTAGATCGAACACCTCCGACACAGCCTTTTCTATAAGAGCGTTATCAATTGTGTTGGTTCCAAAACACTCAACATAAACTCCAACCGGTCTTGCCACACCAATGGCGTAGGCAACCTGGACTTCTGCTTTAGTAGCAAGACCAGCGGCAACTAGATTCTTAGCGACCCAGCGCATCGCGTATGCAGCAGATCGATCCACCTTTGATGGGTCTTTTCCACTAAAAGCACCACCGCCGTGACGGCTATAACCACCATATGTATCAATGATGATTTTTCTACCAGTTAGGCCAGCGTCCCCCTGAGGTCCTCCAATAACGAAGTTACCTGTTGGGTTAATCAACAGTTTGCTCTCTGAGGCATCAAAACCGAATGACTCAAGCACCGGAGAGATAACGAACTGTTCAACAGCAGAGCTGATATCGCTTTGTGAAACACCAGGATTGTGTTGGGTGCTAACCACGACAGTTTGGACAGAAACTGGACGGTCACCTTCATAACCTATAGTTACCTGCGTCTTTCCATCAGGTCGAAGGAAATCAACTAAGCCTTCGTGTCTAACCTTTGCCAGACGCTCTGATAGTGAATGAGCTATTTTGATTGGTAGTGGCATCAAATCATTAGTTTCATCACAGGCAAAACCAAACATGATGCCTTGGTCGCCAGCACCTTGTTTGTCATAGTTGTCTTCAGCGTTTCCCGACACAGCTTCAAGTGATGAATCTACCCCTAGAGCAATGTCAGCAGATTGCTTACCAATGGACACACTCACTCCACAGGAATTACCATCAAAACCAATGTCGGATGAGTTGTAGCCGATTTCAAGGAGTTTGCTACGAACAATGTCCGGAATCTCTGCGTAACCTTCTGTAGTGATTTCACCGGCAACGTGTACCAAACCGGTAGTTACTAAAGTTTCAACTGCGACTCGAGATGCAGGGTCCTGAGCAATGAGGTTATCGAGAATAGCATCGCTGATTTGATCACAAATTTTGTCTGGGTGACCCTCGGTTACGGATTCAGATGTGAAGTACCTTGTGTTATTCATATGTTGCCAAGTTTATCTCTGCTCTCCGACACAAGTTCGAGAACTACTTCAAGTACTTGTGGAGAACGTCAAGAATGCTGTTGGCCACAGTCAATTTTGAGCCCGCTAACAACTGCTGCTCTTCCTTGGTGATGATGACAACTGAGTTATCGTCTGCGTCAAAGACCTGGCCATTTGACACATCATTGGCAACAATCATGTCAACACCTTTTTTAGCAAGCTTCACTTTAGCTCTCTCAATCAAGTCGTTAGAACCTTGACCGAGTTCCAAGACTTCAGCCGCAAAGCCAACGAGTGCGACATTCAGTTTTGAGTCCATACGAAGTCTTGAGAGTCCAGCCAACAAATCAGGATTGGCGACAAGTTCTAGGTTCTTTGTTTCAGAATCCTCGCGATGCATTTTGCCGATAAGAGGGTTAGACACTTTGAAATCACTGACGGCCGCTGGCATCAATATGGCGTCTGCAGTTAATGAAGCAGAGTTCAATGCCTCACTTAGTTCCTCAGTGCTGGAAACTCTAACTACATTCGAGAATCTTGATAGGTCAGAGTCGATGTTGATGGCAATCAAGGTAACTGTCGCTCCGCGAGAAGATGCAGCATCAGCTAGAGCAATACCTTGCTTACCTGAAGATCTGTTACCAATGAACCGAACTGAATCGATTGGTTCTCTTGTTCCACCCGCTGCGATAGTTATGTTCTTGCCAGCGAAGTCTTGGCTGGTGACTGTGTTAAGAGCTTGAGAGACAATTACCTCAGGCTCAGGCAATCGACCTGCTCCAGAGTCATCTCCAGTAAGCCTGCCTACTGCTGGCTCAATAACAACTACTCCCCTTGCTCTAAGCAATTGAACATTGGCAACAGTTGCTGGGTGAATCCACATCTCGGTGTGCATTGCTGGTGCGATTACAACCTTGGCTTTGGTAGCAAGAAGAACGTTAAGTAGAAGATCATCTGCAATACCAGACGCATATCGAGCCAAGAATGATGCAGTCGCAGGTGAAACAACAACTAGATCCGCCTCTTGAGCAAGGGCGATGTGCTTCACAGAATCAACGTCAGTATATAGATCTGGATCAACTGCATTGTGTGAAAGGGCCTCTAATGTGGTTGCGCCAATAAATCTCAAAGCGTTTTGTGTTGGCAGAACTTTGACTGTGTGCCCGAGTTCAGTGAACCCACGAATAACACCGGCAGCTTTATACGCTGCGATGCCTCCGGTTACCCCTACGAGAATACGCAAGGTTACTCAGATTAGTTTTTGGCTTCTGAAGCGACTACTGCACCCTCTACGATTTCGCGCATTGCGATAGAAAGTGGCTTGTCGTCAACAGCTGCATCAACAAGTGGACCTACGTTGTCAAACAATGAACCCTCGTGAAGTGCAGAGTAGTAATCATTGATCTGACGTGCCCGCTTGGCTGCGAAGATTACCAATCCGTACTTGGAGTCGCTCTTAGACATAAGTGCGTCGATTGATGGAGATACGATACCTTCAAGTTTTTCAGACATTTTTGTACTACTTTTCCTTTGATTATATGTGAACCAGATGGGTTCACGAAGACTGCATTAAGTCTAAGACCTCTTGGGCACATTGCGCCACATCAGTATTTATGACCACGTGGTCGAAAGAACCTTGAGAAGCCAGCTCTACTTCGGCCGTTTCTAGGCGAATGGCTATCTCTTCAGGGGTTTCAGTGCCCCTACCGACAAGACGTTTCTTCAATTCTTCGAGACTTGGAGGAGCGATAAAGATCAAGTTAGCGTCAGGCATCGTGGCCTTGACCTGCTCAGCACCTTGAATGTCTATCTCTAGGATTATCTGTTTGCCAGCAGCTAGAGCCCTCTCAACGGGTTCTCTTGGCGTTCCATACTTGTTTTTAAGGTGCACAACCGCGTATTCGAGAAGCTCGTTATTAGCAATCATTCGGTCAAACTCCTCGTGTGATACGAAGTTATAGTCGACGCCATCAACTTCGCCAGCTCTTGGGGATCTGGTTGTAGCAGATACAGAAAGGAGAATCTCAGGGTGGGACTCAACCAAGTGTCTTACGACGGTGCCCTTACCAACTGCTGTTGGTCCGGCAATCACTGTTAGTCGAGTCATGGCTTAAGCCTATTGGCTCAGTGCTATGTGGAGAGTGTTTTGGTCCTCTTGTACAGCTCGAGAAACGCCTCGAATGCCATCTCGAAGTGCTGACCTGGAAATTGAATACAAGACATCGGTACTTAGGTCTTTGAATATTGCTTTTGCATCTTCAAGCCTCGCGCCTTGAAAGCCAAACCCAGGAGCAAGAATAGGAGTTCTCAGCGTTTGTCTATTCTGATTGATTTGAGATAGTCCAAGTTCAGTAAGGGATACAGTTGCCCCGACAACTAAGCCATTAGAGCCAAACTTTGAATTAGAGGTGGCTGTGCTGTTGTTTACTCGATCTACTTCTCTAGCCACAAGAGCTGCAACTGTGGCATCGCTTTTTGAAGATTGCAACGCTAGCCCCTCAGGGTTTGATGTAGCCGCAAGAACGAACAGACCTTTGCCTCTCTCCGCTGCTGCAGCTGAAGCAGGAGCTAATGCTCCGACACCAAGATACGGATTCACAGTAAGAGCGTCACAGGTAAATGGAGAATCTTTGCCTAACCAAGCATGAGCATAGGCCTCCATAGTGGAACCGATATCTCCTCGCTTTGCGTCGGCTATAACCAGAAAACCTTTCGCCTGAGCCGATTCAAGTAGTTGCTCAAGCGAAGCAAAACCTGAAGATCCAAACCGTTCGAAGAATGAGACCTGAGGTTTCACTATGGAAACAGAACCCTCAAGTTCATCAAGCATCGCGAGTCCAAAGTCAAGAACACCTTTGGCTGAAACTTCAAAGCCGTTCTCTAAGAGGATATCTTCGTGTGGGTCGATGCCTACGCAGAGCTGACCCTTTGAGTCAAAAGCAGTCTCAAGTTTTTTCGAGAATGTATCAGGCAAGTGCTGCTCTCCTGTCTTCTGCATGTTCCTGAAGTGATCTAACTTTGAAATCACCAGCAATAACAGTTTCGAACGAACCAATTGCTGCCGATAGCTGAGCAATAGTTGTGAAGATAGGAGCGTCAGCTGCAGTTGTCGCTACTCTAATCTCATAACCATCTTTACGAGCTGAAGACCCAGAAGGAGTGTTTACCACTACATCAACTTCACCGTTCAGAATCAAGTCGACTATTGTCGGTCCTGCTGGTGCTTGGTCATCCCCTGAATGCTTTCTAACAATGCGAACTGGGATTCCATGACGCTTCAAAATAGATGCGGTTCCAGCTGTCGCTAAGATTTCATAACCTAATTGGAACAGTCTTCGCACAGGAAGAATAACCTGGTGCTTATCTCTATCTGCAACGGAAATGAATATCTTTCCGGACTTTGGAAGGGCACTACCCGCAGCTGCTTGGCTCTTGGCGAATGCTGTTGGGAAATCAACATCAATACCCATTACCTCGCCAGTTGATCGCATCTCAGGACCAAGAAGTGAATCAACGAATCTGCCGTCTTTGGTTGCAAATCTCTTGAATGGTAAGACCGCTTCCTTGACGGAGATAGCTGTCGTCTCTGGAATATGGGTTCCATCGGTTGCCGGCAAGTGACCACCAGCAATGAGTTCCGGGATCGTCTTTCCGACCATTACTAACGCTGCGGCTTTGGCAAGCGTGATTCCGAGTGCTTTAGATACGAAAGGAACCGTTCTCGAGGCCCTGGGGTTTGCTTCTAGAACATAGAGAACATCATGAGCAAGGGCGAACTGAACATTCAATAGACCCTTAACTCCAATACCTTTAGCAATCTTCTCGGTTGCTTCCCTCACGCGGTTGATCTGCGTATTGCTCAGAGTAATTGGAGGCAATGTGCAGGAAGAATCACCAGAGTGGATTCCAGCTTCTTCAATGTGCTCCATAACGCCACCGACATATAGTTGTTGGCCATCGTAAAGGGCATCGATGTCAATTTCGATCGCGTCGTCAAGGAAACGGTCGACTAACAACGGATGCTTTGGTCCAACAATTGCCTGGTCAGCGATTCGATCGAAGTAACCTTCGAGCGATAACTGATCGTAAACAATCTCCATACCTCGACCACCAAGGACGAACGATGGCCTAACAAGCACAGGGAATCCAATTCGCTCTGCGATAACCTTTGCTTCATCAAGACTGGTTGCTGTTCCATTTGCCGGTGAGATAAGTCCAGCTTCATCAAGAATTCTTGAGAAAGCACCTCTTTCTTCAGCAAGGTCAATCGCATCTGGAGAAGTTCCAAGAATAGGAATTCCGTAAGACGCAAGTCCTTGAGCAAGCCCAAGCGCTGTCTGACCGCCCAGCTGAACAACTACTCCAACAAGAGTTCCGCTTTGTGACTCAGCGTGAATTACTTCAAGCACATCTTCGAGCGTGAGTGGCTCGAAATACAGCCTGTCACTTGTGTCATAGTCTGTTGAAACTGTTTCAGGGTTGCAGTTAATCATGATGGTTTCATATCCTGCATCATGCAGAGCGAATGAGGCGTGTACGCAGGAGTAATCGAACTCAACTCCTTGACCAATTCTGTTCGGTCCAGAACCGAGGATAACGACCTTATTCGCATCCGATGCTCGCACTTCAGTTTCTTGTTCATAAGTGCTGTAGTGATATGGAGTAAGAGCTGGGAACTCTCCTGCACAGGTGTCTACTGTCTTGTAAACCGGTCTAATGCTCTGAGAGTAACGAAGAGTTCTTATCTCTTGTTCATTTGAATCTCTAAGTTCAGCAATCTGAGCGTCGCTGAAGCCGAAGGACTTTGCATACTGCATCATCTCTGAGTCCAACTCCTTGGAGTCATGAATCTCATGGGCAATCTCATTGATCAGCACTATCTGATCAATGAACCAAGGGTCAATCTTGGTTGCGTTGAAAATCTCTTCTGCAGTAGCTCCCAGACGAAGAGCCTGCTGAACAGTGACAATACGACCGTCGGTTGGCACCTTAGATATCTCAATGAGCTCGCCCTTGGTCTTGGATTGAGCGCCCCAGTGGAAAGACGAACCACGTCTTTCTAAGCTTCTGAGTGCTTTCTGAAGCGCTTGAGCATAGTTACGACCAATTGCCATTGCTTCACCCACTGACTTCATTGTTGTAGTCAGAGTTGCATCTGCTGCGGGGAACTTTTCGAATGCGAAGCGAGGAACCTTGACAACCACGTAGTCCAGAGCTGGTTCGAAAGATGCAGGTGTTACTTTGGTGATGTCGTTAGGAATCTCATCGAGGCGGTAACCGATAGCAAGCTTGGCAGCAATCTTGGCGATTGGGAATCCAGTTGCCTTTGAGGCAAGAGCTGATGAACGACTAACTCTGGGGTTCATTTCAATAACGATGATGCGACCTGTATTTGGTTCTACAGCGAACTGGATGTTACACCCACCCGTATCTACACCTACTGCTCTAATGATGTCGATTGATATGTCTCGCATGTGCTGGTACTCGCGGTCTGTCAAAGTAAGAGCCGGAGCAACAGTAATGGAGTCCCCTGTGTGAACACCTACTGGATCCACGTTCTCAATTGAACAAACCACAACAGTGTTGTCAGCTGTATCTCTCATGAGTTCTAGTTCGTACTCTTTCCAACCCATGATGGATTCTTCAAGAAGTACCTCAGTTGTTGGAGAAGCCTGGAGACCTGCACCAGCAATTCTTCTTAGATCTGCTTCGTCGTAAGCAAATCCAGAACCAAGTCCACCCATGGTGAATGAAGGTCGAACAACAACTGGATAACCTAACTTCTCTGCGGCTTCAAGAACATCATCCATGTTGTGAGCGATGTGTGACTTTGCTACATCAGCTCCAGCTGCTAAAACAAGTTCCTTGAAAGATAGACGATCTTCTCCAGCCTTGATGGCTGATACTTTAGCCCCGATGAGTTCAACGTTGTACTTGTCTAGAATTCCTAGCTCGTGCAAAGACATAGCCGCATTCAGAGCAGTCTGACCTCCAAGAGTCGGCAGAATCGCATCAGGCTTCTCTTTAGCAATGATTGCTTCAATTACCTGCGGAGTAATTGGCTCGATGTAGGTAGCATCTGCAAAGTCTGGATCTGTCATGATTGTTGCTGGGTTGCTGTTTACCAAGATGACTCTGATACCTTCAGCTCTTAGAACCCGGCAGGCCTGAGTACCTGAGTAGTCAAACTCACATGCTTGTCCAATAACGATTGGACCAGATCCAATAACTAGAACACTCTTGATATCTTCTCTGCGCGGCATTAGTTGGCCTTCTTTGTTTTATTGGTCTGAATCATTTCGATAAGTCGATCAAACAGGTAATTAGCATCATGAGGACCAGCTGCTGCCTCTGGGTGGTATTGAACAGAGTAAGCCGGGATATCGTGGCACTCAAGACCTTCGACGACGTCATCGTTCAGACAAATGTGGCTTACTCGTACTTTTCCGAATCCTGCAGGAGACTCAACCTCTTCCCCGCCGTCAACTCTCACAGCGAAGCCGTGATTGTGAGCTGTAACTTCGACCTTCCCCGTTTTTCTATCAAGGACTGGTTGATTAATTCCACGATGACCAAAAGCCAACTTGTAGGTTTGGAACCCTAGTGCTCTACCTAGAAGTTGATTTCCGAAACAGATACCGAAGAACGGAATGTTCTTCTTCAGAATCTCTTGAAGAACTTCAACCTGCTGTGTGGCAGTTTCTGGATCACCAGGTCCGTTGCTATAGAACACAGCGTCAGGTTTACCCGATAGCAAGACATCAGATGAAGCGGTAGCTGGGAAAACTTCAACATCTAAGCCACGTTCGACCATGTTCTCAATAGTTGAACGCTTGATGCCTAGATCTAAGATTGCAACCTTGCCAACGTACTCACCCTTGTGAGCTACTTCGTACTTCTCCTTAGTTGATACAACTGATGAGAGTGACTGTCCTTGCATTTTGGCTGCAGATCGAACTATAGCTACAAGGTCTTCAACTGGTTTGATTGCATCTTCACCGGAGAATACTCCAGCTCGCATCACACCAATTTCACGCAGGTGCAAAGTTAAGGCTCTTGTGTCTAAATCTGAGATGCCAACGACTGCATCTCTGAGTAGGTCATCTTCAAGCGTTCTCTGAGATCTGAAGTTTGAAACGATACGACTTACATCTCTAACGACGTAACCAGAAACCCATATCTTGTCAGATTCTTCATCTCGATCGTTCATGCCAGTGTTTCCTATGTGAGGAGCGGTTTGAACAACAATCTGACCTGCGTAAGAAGGGTCGGTAAGTGTCTCCTGATAGCCAGACATACCCGTAGCGAAAACTATCTCACCGAGCGAGCTTCCAACTTTGCCGAAAGGTACGCCCTTAAAAACTTTGCCGTCTTCAAGCACAAGTAGAGCAGTTCTACTTCTCTTAGTCATTATTTGTTCCGATCTCTTGAATCTTTGTGTCCTTGACGGTGAGTGTTCCTTTGTACATTGTGTGAACAACTGTGCCGCTCAATTTCATACCAACGTATGGATTGTTAGAGCTCTTACTCTCAGTTGAGGTATCTACTGTGTAAGAGGTGCGAGGGTCAAAGAATACGATGTTTGCCTGTGAACCAGCCACAAGAGACTGACCCTGATCGCTTAATCCTGAAATCTTTGCAGGATTCTTAGACAACAGCTCCTCTAATCTTTCCCAACCGATAAGACCAGTATCGATAAGTGTTGTCTTAGCGATGGCAGCAGCGGTTTCTAGACCGATCATTCCAAAAGCTGCTTCTCCCCATTCGCAGTCTTTGCTATCTGGTGTGTGAGGAGCGTGATCGGTTGCGATGATGTCGATCGTCCCATCGGCTACTGCTTCACGAAGTGCTTGCACATCTTCACTGCTTCTAAGTGGAGGGTTCACCTTGTAGACAGGATTGTATTCACTCACTAAATCTTCAGTAAGGATGAGGTGATGTGGGGTAACTTCTGCTGTGACGTTGAAGCCTCTACTCTTAGCCCAACGTATGACATCAACAGATCCCTTTGTGGAAACATGGCATACGTGAAGTCTTGAACCCACTTCTTCAGTCAAAAGAACATCCCTAGCAATAATTGCTTCTTCAGCAACCGCAGGCCAACCAGTTAGACCAAGTTTCAGTGACAGGGCACTCTCATTCATTTGAGCATTTACTGTCAGTTGAGGATCCTGGGCATGCTGAGCAATTACTCCACCAAATGCCTTTACATACTCCAAAGCTCTTCTCATTACTAATGAATCACTCACGCACTTTCCGTCATCACTGAATACTGTGACGTGAGCAGCTGAAGCGTTCATCTTGCCTAGGTCAGCAAGGTTCTTTCCTTCTAGGTTTGAGGTAACAGCTCCGATTGGCTGCACCTGAACATATCCAGCAGCTTCACCAAGTGCAAACACTTGTTCAACGACTGCACTGTTATCTGCTACCGGATTGGTGTTAGCCATTGGGTGCACACAGGTAAATCCACCCTTAGCTGCAGCCTTACTTCCAGTAAGAATCGTTTCACTCTGTTCAAAGCCTGGCTCTCTCAGGTGAGTGTGTAGATCAACAAAACCACTCATCGCAATAAGTCCTGTGCAATCAATTACTTCTGCAGCAGTCTTGGAATCGTTTCCTAGGTAGGAGATGGTTTCACCTGAGACCAGGATGTTAGTCACTGTCCCATCGGAAAGGGAAACATTAGTAAAGAGAGTTTCTTTGTTTGTCATTTAGCACTCGATTCTTGAGCTAGTAGTTTGAATAAAACTGCCATGCGGATGGCAACACCGTTTCTAACCTGGTCAACAATGGCTGACTGTGCAGAGTCAGCAGCTTCTGAAGAGATTTCAAGGCCTCTATTCATAGGGCCTGGGTGCATGATTAATGTCTTTGAGTTTAGGTTAGAGAATCGCTCAGCAGAAAGACCCCAGAGAGTTGAATACTCATTGGCATTAGGAACAAACACAGAATTCATGCGCTCCATCTGCATTCTCAACATCATCACAACATCGAAGCCAGCGCTGAGTGCTTCATCTAGGTTGTGATAGACAGCGTCAGCTAATTTAGTTGCGCTACTTGGTAGTAGCGTCGATGGACCAGCAAGGCCGACAAATGCTCCAAGGGTCTTCAATAGGTCGATGTTTGAGCGAGCCACTCTGCTATGAAGAATGTCTCCCACAATCACAACTTTGATTCCAGATAGATCTCCCAGGTCATCTTTGCCTTTTAGTGCTTGTCTGATTGTCAATGCATCTGTGAGTGCTTGAGTTGGGTGCTGGTGGGTTCCATCCCCGGCGTTGATGACTGTTGCTTTAGACCAGGAAGCATTAGCGATAGTGTTTGCTGCACCGCTGTGGTGATGTCTTACTACAAGAGCTTCAATGCCCATGGCTTCCAGAGTCAAGATGGTGTCCTTCAATGACTCGCCCTTGCTAACCGATGAACCTTTAGCTGTGAAGTTCACAACATCGGCTGAGAGACGTTTAGCGGCGATCTCAAAAGAGAAGCGTGTTCTTGTTGAATCTTCAAAGAATAGGTTGGCAACGGTTCTACCAGTCAAGGCAGGAAGTTTCTTTATCTCTCTTGAATTCACTCCCTGCATCTCAACGCTGAGATTCAAAAGCTCAAGGCTAGTAGCAAGATCTAGATCAGCTGTACTTAGTAGGTGCTTCATTGTTCAATCACCACCGACTGCTCATCATCACTCTCAGTGAGCTTGACGAAGATTCTCTCGGCGAAGGAAGTTGGAAGATTTTTACCAACATAATCCGCTCTGATGGGTAGTTCTCGATGTCCTCTGTCTACCAATACAGCTAGACGCACTGCCTTTGGTCTGCCAAAAGAAACCAACGCGTCTAGAGCTGCTCTAACAGTTCTGCCACTGAACAAAACATCATCAACTAGAACAACTGTGAGATTCTCCAGTGATTGTTTAGGAATTGATGTAGGAGTGACTGCTTTGCTCGGTTTAGAAGCTAGGTCATCTCGGAACATAGTGACATCAAGCTTGCCTACTGAATTGGCTAGGTCAAACTCCGGATAGTTCTTGGCAATGGAGGCAGCTATTCGGTTTGCAAGGAAAACGCCTCTTGTTGGAATACCAAGGATTAGAAGATTTGCGGTGCCTTGATTGGCTTCAACAATCTCATGAGAGATTCGGACTATCGCGCGCTCAATGTCTTGAGCGTCTAAGACGGTGCGTGAACTCACGCCCACCTCCTTCTGCGCCTCACAGGACGCCTTTAAAGGATGTTGTTTATAGGATTCTAGTGCAGAATCCGCTCTTGATACTAGATTGGTTTGCGAGTTGCGGAAACAGTCGCCAAAACTCCATTGATAAACGCTGGAGAATCTTCGGTGCTTAGCTCCTGAGCTAGATCAACAGCCTCGCTGATGGCCACCTCAGATGGTGTATCTGAGTAAGCAATCTCGTAGATTCCAACTCTCAGGATGGCTTTATCTAGTGCAGGCATGCGATCAATGGTCCAGTTTTGTGCAACTCCTGCGAGAATCTCATCAATCTCGATTTGATTAGCAAGTACACCGGTTACCAGTTGGTTTGCGAAGTCGAAGATCTCATCTTGATTCTGTCGATCAGAAACCTGCTCCTTGGTAGCTTCAAGCAAATCTGTAGCCATAACGTCTCTGAGTTCGGCAGCGTAGAGAGCGTCTACCGCTCTCTTTCTTGCTTTAGTTCTTGAACTCAAGGACTAGTCGGTAACTCGGCCGAGGTATTCACCAGTTCTGGTGTCAACCTTAACTTTTGTACCCTGCTCAACGAACAGAGGAACCTGAATCTGAAGACCAGTCTCTACTGTTGCAGGCTTTGTTCCACCTGACGAGCGGTCACCCTGAAGGCCAGGCTCGGTGAAAGTGATCTCCAGAACAACTGATGGCGGCATTTCAACGTATATCGGGTTACCTTCGTGGATTGCAACAATAGCTTGCTGGTTCTCTAGAAGATAGTTAATCGCGTCGCCAACCAGTTCACTGGTCAGAGTCATCTGGTCGTAATCTTTAGTGTCCATGAACACATAACCATCGCCATCGTTATACAGGTACTGCATTTCACGCTTGTCTACTGTTGCGACTTCAATCTTGATACCTGCGTTTAGAGTGCGGTCGATAACCTTGCCACTAATAACGTTCTTTAGTTTGGTTCTGACGAATGCAGGACCTTTACCTGGCTTGACGTGCTGGAACTCGATAACTGCCCATAGCTGGTTATCCATGTTTAGAACCATGCCGTTTTTTAGATCATTGCTTGTTGCCATTTTTGCCTCGCTGTAATTAGTTGGCCTTTTGGCCTGTAGCAGTTTATCAGTGAGACAGTTGTCTAAGTGCTAGCAAATAGGAATTCTGGCCGAAACCAGCAATAACGCCTGTTGCAACTGCGCTGATTACTGAGTTGTGTCTGAACTCTTCCCTTGAATGTGGATTAGAAATGTGCACTTCAATAAGTTTCAGTCCCGCTGAGGTCACTATCGCACAGGCGTCTCTCAATGCATACGAATAGTGGGTGAAAGCTGCAGGATTTAAGATTACGTTGCTCTTTGAGTCAGCCGCTTCGTGCAACCAGCTAATCAGTTCAGCTTCGTCATTGGTTTGTCTAACATCAACGCTCATGCCTAAGTCGTTTGCCGAGGCTGTCAGTGAAGACACAAGGTCGGCGTAGCTAGCGTTACCGTAAACATCTGGTTCACGAGATCCAAGACGATTTAGGTTGGGTCCATTGAGAACAAGCACTTTATTCATAAATCAAACTTACTTTCTATTCAGCCACTTCTTGGAATGCCGTGAACAAAAGTTCCTTGGTAGGAGCTTCTAGAATGCCAGGTTTGGCAAGGCCATCAAGGACAACAAAGCGGAGAATACCGCCTCTACTCTTCTTATCTATCTGCATACCTTGATATAGAGCTTCCCAGCGGTCTGCAGGATAACTAGTTGGCAGATCAAGTAACTGCAGGATAGATCTGTGTCTATCGGCCACTTCATCACTCAATCGACCTGAGAGCCTCGCAAGCTCAGCCGCAAAAACCAGACCGATAGCAACTGCTCTGCCGTGTCTCCATTTAAAGTGCTCAACTAGTTCAATTGAATGACCCAGACTGTGACCATAGTTCAGAATCTCTCGTCGGTTAGATTCCTTGAAGTCTTCTCCAACAACATCTGTCTTTACCTTGATTGTTAGTTTGACTAGCTCTGCGAATCTTTCTGAATGGATGTCTCTAGCATCATTGACGTCTTCTTCGATGAGGTCCAGAATTCGAGGTTCTGCTATGAATCCACACTTAACAATTTCTCCAAAGCCTGAAATCAATTCCAACTTCGGAAGAGTCTCAAGAGTGTCCAGGTCAACAAGCACTGCCTTAGGTTCATGAAAAGCACCAACTAAGTTCTTGCCTTCAATTGTGTTGATTCCAGTCTTACCGCCGATAGCTGCGTCAACCATAGCCAACAAAGTTGTTGGCACATGCACAACCGCTATTCCTCTTAACCAAGTTGCCGCGATAAAACCAGCAAGGTCAGTTGTAGCTCCTCCACCTAGAGAAACAACTGCATCTGATCTTGAAAATTCTGCTTGACCAAGAGATGACCAGGCAATTGACAACCATCGATCTGTCTTAGCATCCTCACCATCAGCTACTGGTAGTTGCCAGACTTGCTTACCATGTTCGATAAGGGTGTCAGCAATTACTTCAGCACTGGCTTGTAATCCTTCTGGATAAACCAGTAGAACTTTACGAACTTGCTCACCAAGGGAAGCATCTAGATCATCAAGTAATCCTCGGCCAATCAGCACGTCGTAGCCAGGTTGACCTTTGGCCTCAATCTTGAATGTCATAGTGTCTCTAGTTTCTCGCAGATATCGTCAAGAGTCTTGCCTAAACCCGCTGCGGAAGTGTCTATTTCAAAAGTGGCTAAGCGTTCGTATAAAGGCTTTCTTGCCTCGTAGATCTCTTTCCAGTCAGCGATACCGTTCTTCAATAGGGGTCTTTTGCCGTTTTCCAACCTCGACTTCATATGTAGACCGTTGGTTGATAGGTAAATCACGATTCCATTCTCAAGAAGTCTTTGGTTATTTCCACTAAGTACTGCCCCACCGCCCGTAGCTATTACTCGCACCTTAGACATAGCTTCGCGAAGAGCTTCTTCTTCATAACTACGAAAGACGGTTTCACCCTGTGCCTCAAAGATTGCAAGGATCTCGCCGTGTTTCTGGACTACCAATGCGTCGGTATCAACAAACTCAAGAGAGAGTCTTTTAGCAAGCTTCTTGCCTATTGTTGTTTTGCCAACACCCATCGGGCCAATTAGAACAACCGGTAAAGCAGGCATGATTATCTAGCGATTTTGGAACGAAGAGTCTCTGGGATGCTATCTAGGTAGCTGAGCATGTTTCTCTTAGTCTCGGTAATCGAATCTCCACCGAACTTCTCAAGAACCGCATTTGCGATAGTTAGAGCAACCATTGCTTCTGCAACAACACCCGCAGCAGGAACAGCACAAACATCAGATCTTTGGTGGTGAGCCTTTGCTTGTTCACCTGTCGAAACGTCAATAGTCTGTAAAGCTCTAGGCACTGTTGAGATTGGTTTCATGGCAGCTCTGACTCGAAGTACTTCACCATTACTCATGCCACCTTCAATACCACCGGCACGATCGGTAAGTCTCTCGACATCATTACCGCTTCCAATGACAATTTCATCGTGAGCTTCTGAACCACGTCGTCTTGCGGTTTCAAAACCATCTCCAACTTCAACACCCTTGATTGCTTGAATACCCATAAGAGCACCAGCTAGCTGGCTATCTAATCTTCTATCCCAATGGACAAATGAACCTAGGCCAGGAGGAAGACCGTAAACCAAAACTTCTACAACGCCACCGAGAGTGTCACCATCAGAGTGTGCCTTATCAACTTCGCCAACCATTTCAGCACTTAGGCCTTGATTGAATGCTCTGAGCGGATCAGCATCGATTGCTTCTAAATCTGTTGGCTTAGGCAAAGCCATATCTGCTTTAGACATAACTGTTCCAATAGAAACTGTGTGAGTAATAAGTTGAATGTCTAAAGCTCTTAGAAATGTAGCAGCGACTTCACCGAGAGCAACTCGGGCTGCTGTCTCTCTAGCCGAAGCTCTTTCCAAAACAGGTCTACTGTCTAGAAAGCCATACTTCTGCATGCCTGTGAAATCTGCATGTCCAGGTCTAGGTCTAGTTAGTGCTTCTGCTCTAGCCCCAGTGAGTAGTTCAGGTGCAACAACGTCCGGAGACATAACTTGCTCCCACTTTGGCCACTCGGTGTTAGCTATAACGATGGCAATCGGACCACCCATGGTCTTGCCGTGGCGGACACCACCAGTAAACGAGACTTCATCGAGCTCAAGCTTCATTCTTGCCCCGCGACCATAGCCCAAACGTCTACGTGCCAGTGCAGTAGCTAATTGTTCTGTGCTGATCTCGACACCAGCAGGAAGGCCTTCTAGGACAGCGGTGATCGATGGTCCATGAGATTCACCTGCGGTCAGCCAACGTAACATGGTGCAATTCTCTCACACTTATGAGTTATTGCTAAAGGGCTTCAGCCATTTTGGCAAAAAGGGCCTTTTCATTATCTAGTTCATCATGAGGGGTTCCATTAAGGAAGATTCGGATCTGGGCAATAGCCTGCCAAATCAGCATTGTCTGCCCTTGCACGACTTTATCTGCATTAAATTGCTTGGAAAAACTTGAATCCTTTGAGGAATAGTTAACATTCAGTAGCCAACCGCTTTGGCCCAGATGACTCAGAGTGTCCAAGGCAGCAGCTGGAATAGTGCTTATTGTTACATCCTGCTCATGTGAAAAAGAACCTAAAGGACTTATTTCAAGCGCTATACCCAACTTTGCTGTCAACTTCTGAATTGGTTCAGTGTTAGAAAGATCGCGTGCGTAAACGACTACCTTTGCGTTCGAAGCCCTCCGACTAATCGCATAAAGAGCTGACTGAGCAGTTGCTCCGGAACCTAGAATCGCGACACGTTGAATGCCGTGGCCCCAACATTTCGACAAAGCCATTTCTATTCCGAAGACATCAGTGTTGAAAGCAGTGAATTCATCATCTTTTCTAAGCAAAGTATTTGCTATCTGAAGCTCACTGACAATTTCATCACCACTTGACGCCAATGTTGCAGCTTCTATCTTTAGAGGCATTGTCACACTAATTCCAGACAGATGACTGCCTTTCTTCTTCAAGAACTCTCGAAGGTTCCCTTCTGCTACTTTGAATCTGGTGTAATCCCAATCAAGACCTAAGAACTTATAGGCAGCATTGTGAATGTTTGGACTCAAACTGTGGTCAATTGGATCGCCAACTACAGCGAAATGTTTACTAGTCATTCCATTCCGGATTCTCTATAAGCCATTTACGCCACACTTCCACTGCAGCTTGATGTTGAGCATAGGTCTCACTGAATACAGTTTCCCCCGTCTCTAAGTTAACTGAAACAAAGAAAAGCCAAGGACCTGGAACTGGATTCAACGCTGCATCTATCGCTAGTGCTCCAACTCCAGAAATAGGTCCAATTGGAAGACCAGGATACTTATAGGTGTTGTATGGATTTGGATCAGCTCTATCGGCAGCTGAGGTTTGGAATGTGTTACCACCAACACCGTAAGAGACAGTTGCGTCAGACTGCAAGGGCATATTCACTGCTAGACGATTCGTAAACACTCTCGAAACTTTATAGAAGTCTTGCCCAAACCTTGCTTCTCTTTGAATCACAGACGCCAGAGTTAGAACACGATGCCAATCCTTCTCAGCAACACCATCTTCACGGAGTTGTTCTTTAGTTCTGGTAACCAGAACATTGAGGATTTCGCGAGCTGTGTATGAAGGGTCGAAGTTGTATGTTGCTGGGAAAAGATACCCTTCAAGAGAAGGAGCCTGGCTTGGAACACCAAAGTCAGAAAAGTTCTTGGCTTCATTTTCAAATTCAGACACAGGTATCTTGGTTGCCTCGGAAAGAAGCTTAAAGACTGAACTGAGGCGAAGTCCTTCTCGAATGATGACTCGATAAGAAATGGTATTTGTCGGATCAACTAAGTATGCGATTGCCGCAACTGAAGAAATCTTCGCTGGCACAAGGTATGTGCCAGGAAAGAAAGTTGGGTTCAGTGCATAGATAGTGCGGAGGGTGATGTCATAGCTCTTTGTAACACCCGCATCGACTAGGGCCTGAGCAACATCTTTACCGACATCTCCACGCTTGATGACCACATTGACTTTAGCTTCACCAGTTCCGTTGTATTCAGCACCTGTAATTCCCTCGTAGAAACTACGCACAGCAACGCGATTCACATAAGCTGTAACACCAAGAACCAGTGAAAGACCTAGCAATACTGCTAATAGTCGTTTAGGGAATCTCTTCTTTGGACGAAGGTCACGTCGAGATTCAAATACTTGATTACTCATTACGTTCCATCCACTCTTGAATACTTAATCCTGGGGCTAATCCTGTGTTCTTCTCAACACTAAGGGCAAACTCTAAGATTGCGACGGCAGCCATTTGGTCAATAGTTGCCCTTGCATCCTTCTGGCTCTTACCTATTTGCTTCAGCTGATTATTTGCCATAGACGTTGTGAGACGCTCATCAATCAAGCGAACTTCTAGGCCGAAAGCCTCTTGGAGTGCCTCTGCAAAGGTAAGTGCGTCATCGGTTGAAAGGGTTGACTTACCTTGCAGATTGATAGGAACACCTACATAGATCTCAAGTATTTCGCCAACTTCAGCTAACGCTCTAATAACTGAATCAACTGAATCGCTCGTACTTTCAAGCCTGGCAACAGTAGCTAGCGGGCTTGCAAGGATTGCATGAATGTCTGTTACAGCTAGACCTACTCTTGCCTGCCCGACATCAACAGCAAGACGTCTACCAGGACGAAGCAATTAGCGAAGGCTCTCGGTTATAGCAAGAAGAGCTTCCGCAATCTTGCTGGCGTCTGAACCGCCACCCTGAGCCATATCAGCTTTACCGCCACCGCCACCACCAAGAATCTGTGAAGCAAGGCGAACTAGATCTCCAGCCTTAGCTCCTTTATCTTGTGCATCTTTATTAACGGCAACGATAACAACAGGCTTTCCATCGATAACAGCAGCTAGTGCTACAACTGCAGAAGAGGCTGAAAGCTCATCGCGAAGCTTTAAGGTTAGGTCTCTAAGAGCGTCGCTAGAAGTGACGTTTTCAATCTCACGAGCAAGAACTTTGTAGTTGCCAGAGGTTGTAACTGATTCAAGTAGTTCTGGTACTAGTCCAGCAAGTTTCTGACTCTGAACAACAGCAAGTTGACGTTGCATGTCTTTTACTTCAAGAAGAAGTGCTTCTAGTTTTTCACTAGCTGATGACGGACTACTCTTGAGCTGCTCTGCAATATTGTGTAGAAGAACTCTTTCCTGAGTAAGTGATCTAAGTGCTTCCATACCTACAAGCGCTTCTAGACGTCTAGAACCAGAACCAACTGATGATTCGTTGGTGATTGAAACTAGTCCGATCTGTGCACTTCTAGAAACGTGTGTACCGCCACAGAGTTCTCTAGACCATGGACCACCGATTTGAACTACTCTTACACTCTCGTCATAGGTCTCACCAAAGAGAGCAACTGCTCCCCATTCTCTGGCTTCAGGTAAGGTCATGAACTGAGCAGACACAGCAAGGTCTGATCTGATGGCGAGGTTAGCAATCTCTTCAATCTCAGATTTTGTTTCTGCACTTAATGCTTGGGTCCAAGAGAAGTCGAGACGCATGTAGCCAGGTTTGTTGTATGAACCTGATTGAAGAGCGGTTGGACCTAGAGCTTGTCTAAGTGCAGCGTGCACAACGTGAGTCGCTGAGTGAGCCTGAGCAGCGCCAACTCTCCAGTCAGAATCAACTGCCGTGGTTGCTATTAGACCTACTCCTAGTTCACCAGTTTTGACGATTGCTTTGTGAGACACAAGACCCTTGACTGGTTTCTGAACATCGAGTACTTCAAGAGAGAAACCATCTCCATAGATAGTTCCAGCATCTGCACTTTGACCACCAGATTCTGCGTAGAAGGAAGTCTCATCAAGAATTACTTCAACGATTTCACCAGCGCTGGCTTTTGTTACTTGCTGACCATCACTAATGATTCCAAGTACTTTTCCGTTTGAAACAAGTTCTTCGTAACCGGTGAACTTAGTAACACCCTGCATTCTGAAGTCACCATACACAGAAAGGTCTGTATTTCCAGCCTTCTTCATCTTGGCATCAGCTTTAGCTCTGTTCTTCTGTTCACTCATGAGAGCAGTGAAGTCATCGCGATCAACAGTTAGATCATTCTCTTCGGCAATCTCAACTGTGAGATCAATCGGGAATCCGTAAGTGTCATGAAGGAGGAAGCTGGTCTCACCAGATAGTGACTTCTGACCTGCAGCCTTTGCTGTTGCGATTGCAGTTTCTAGAACCTGAGTTCCTGAAGTGAGCGTTCTAAGGAATGCTTCCTCTTCAGCCAATACTGTTGTGTTGATTCTCTTGAACTCTGTTTCAAGTTCAGGATAAGCATCAACCATTGCATTTTTTGAAGTGATGAAAAGCTTTCCGAATACTGGCTCGCTAACACCCAGAAGACGCATGGCTCTAACTGTTCTTCTAAGCAGACGACGAAGAACGTAACCGCGTCCATCGTTTCCTGGAGATACCCCGTCTCCGATTAGCATCAAAGCACTTCTGACATGGTCTGCAACAACGCGAAGTCTGATGTCGTCTTCTTCGTTAGCACCATAGGTCTTGCCAGCTAGTCCTGCTGCTAGATCAAGAACAGGTCTTACCTGGTCAATTTCGTAAAGGTTTTCAACGCCTTGCATCAAGAATGCAACTCGCTCTAGCCCCATACCGGTGTCAATGTTCTTGCTTGGTAGTTCACCAAGAATCTCGAAGCTATCTTTCCCTGAACCTAAACCGCGCTCATACTGCATGAACACAAGGTTCCAGATTTCGATGTAGCGATTCTCATCGGCTTCAGGTCCACCTTCAACACCGTACTCAGGTCCTCTATCGAAATAGATCTCTGAACAAGGTCCTGCTGGCCCTGGCTGACCTGTTGACCAATAGTTGTGAGCCATTCCACGCTTCTGAATTCGTTCAAGTGGAATCTCTGAAAGCTCGAGCCATAAAGCAATTGACTCATCATCGTCCTGATAGACAGTTGCCCAAAGCTTGTTTTTTTCTAAACCAAGACCACCTGATTCAACCGGTGATGTTAGGAATTCCCAAGCAAAAGAGATTGCATCACGCTTGAAGTAGTCACCAAAGGAGAAGTTTCCATTCATCTGGAAGAAAGTTCCATGACGAGTTGTCTTGCCAACTTCTTCGATGTCTAGCGTTCTCACACACTTTTGCACGCTGGTAGCTCTTGCGAATGGTGCTGGCATCAAACCAGTCATGTATGGAATGAATGGAACCATACCTGCCACTGTGAAGAGAAGTGAAGGATCTTCGCTGATTAGCGATGCACTTGGAACAACCGTGTGGTCTTTACTTTCGAAGAAATCAAGCCATCTCTTTTTGATTTCAGCTGTCTTCATTTGGACGATTTCGGCTTAGACGCTTTGGAAGCCTTTGCTTCTTGTTCTTTATAGCCTTCTGAAACTGCATTAGCGAAAGTCTTTATCTTGGCACCTGTTTGATTCAGTGCTTTCTTAGTTTCAGGGTTTGCCTCAATGTGTCTTGAAAGATAGACACCAGCAGCAATGCCTGCTATGAAGACGAATGTCTTACGCAATTGTCTACTTCTTCTTTCCAATTAGTCCGCTAACGCTGCGAACAATCTCACTGACACGTTGTAGCGGTCCACCGACAGTTGTTGTGAAGGTAGTGATGAGTGAGTTCAAGTTGGTTGTTGCGTCGACTACGTTGTCAGTAATGACATCGATCTTCTCAAGCTGCTTGTTTGTGAGCTTTGTTGTCTCGGTGAGCTCAACTAGAAAAGGACCAACGGTCTCTCCTGTTTCACGAATAGTCGCAGATGTTGCGTCTAATAGTTTGGATACCTTGATTAGTACGATTACCAAAAAGATAACCAGCACGGCAAAGCTACCCGCCCAAATTAAAGCTGCAACATCTGCACCATTCATGACAAATTCCTTATCGACTAGCGAGCAGCGTAGTACTCAACAACAAGCTGTACTTCACAGGTAACTGGAACTTCTGCACGCTTTGGACGACGTAGAAGTGTTGCCTGTAGCTTGTCTAGTTCAACTGAAAGGTATCCAGGAACTGGAGGAAGAACATCAACGTGACCACCAGCAGCTGCAACCTGGAAAGGCTCGGTTACTTCACTCTTCTCAGCAACGTGGATCATCTGACCAACCTTGACTCGAGCTGATGGACGGTCAACGCGAAGACCATCAACAAGAATGTGACGGTGAACAACCATCTGACGAGCCTGTGCCATTGTGCGAGCAAAGCCTGCACGGTGTACAAGTGCATCAAGACGCATCTCTAGAAGCTCTACTAGGTTTTCACCAGTTAGACCTTCGATACGCTTTGCATCGTTAAAAGTCTTGCGAAGCTGTGCTTCACGAATTCCGTATTGTGCGCGAAGTCTCTGCTTCTCGCGTAGACGAACAGCAAAGTCGCTATCGGTCTTACGCTTGGTACGACCGTGCTGACCTGGAGCGTATGGACGCTTCTCCATGTACTTTGCGGCTTTTGGAGTTAGGGCGATACCCAATGCACGAGACAAGCGAGTCTTGCTTCGTGTTCTAGTTGTTTTAGACACGTATTCCTTTCAAAGAATGCATAAGTTGAAATAAGTTTTGTGCCCGGTGCATATCGGCTAAATGAAATGCACTCACCGTTTTACTGGAACTCAGCCATGAACATCAGTAAGGTCGGCAACCTGTCAATACTAACTGTTTGGGGCAGTTTTTGCCACAAACCCCTAGAGGTTCTCTCTCAGAGACGATATCTTGAGGAACCGCTCCATGAGAGTAGCTTCATAACCATTGGCTTTTGCTTGGTAGTAAGTCTTTTTGCCTTCGCTTTGAGGCAAATACTCCTGCCCTGAGAGGCTATTTTCTAGATCATGCGGGTATTCATACTCCAAATCACCCTTGTTCAAGCTAGAAGACCTCAAATGGCTTGGAACAAGAGGTGTGAAACCAGCCTCCACATCGGCTATCGCTTTGTTTATAGCCAAATAGGCGCTATTGGACTTAGGAGCTAAGGCTAGGTAGATAGTGCATTCTGCCAGCGGGATACGGCCTTCAGGCATGCCTATTTGGGCAACGGTGTTCATGGTGGCATTGGCTAGCGAGATAGCAGCTGGATCAGCCAAGCCAATGTCTTCAGAAGCCAGAATCACGAGCCTTCTGGCAATAAAGCGAGGGTCTTCCCCTCCAACAATCATGCGAGCGAGCCAATGCAGAGCCGCGTCAGGGTCACTACCACGCACAGACTTGATGAAAGCACTAATGATGTCATAGTGCTGGTCCCCTGTTGCGTCATACCTAGCTAGAGCAGAAGACATAGCTGGAGCTACATCTTTCAATTCGATCTCAGCGCTACCCGCTCTAGCAACTGCCTGAGTAATTGCCTCAAGGACTGTCAAGGCTTTGCGGGCATCTCCGCCAGATCTTCTAGCTATCTCAGCAATAGCAGCTTCTGATGCCTTGAACTTGCCATTTAGTCCACGCTCATCCTGAATAGCCCTAGAAACGATCTCTTGTATCGCCTCTTCAGACAACTCAGACAGACGCCTAAGGCTAGATCTAGAAACCATGGCTGAGGTCAGTGCATACAGCGGATTCTCTGTGGTAGCCCCGATAAGAACAATTTCTCCATTTTCAACAGCAAGAAGAAGGGATTCTTGCTGAACCTTTGAGAAACGGTGAATTTCGTCAACGAATACAAGCGCTGCCCCATGGCCAGCTTGGATTTCTGACCTAGATAGATCCATAGCATCTCGAAGGTCTTTAACAGAAGCGTTTATTGCATTTATCTCAATCAATCGTCTGCCACAGGTCTTAGCAAGAAGTCTCGCAATAGTGGTCTTTCCAGATCCTGGAGGGCCATATAAAAGTATGGAAGGTAGTGACTGCCCTGGTTTTGGACTGCTCAAGAAAGCAGCCATAGGTCCAGATGGGTTGAGAGCTTCGCTCTGACCAACCACTTCAGCCAAACTGGTAGGCCGCATTCGAGCGGCCAAAGGCGCTCCAATTGGGTAATCAAAAAGATCTGAACTATTCACTCTTCAAGGCTAAACCCTCTTTGAACTCGTCTAATATCAATTTGTACCTAAAACGGAGGCAAAGTTGGCGAACAAGAAAAGTACCGAGATCCAGAACGCAGCCAAGAAAAGCTTGAAAAGCTTTGAGGAAAAGCAGAATGTAGTGGATCACAGAATCAAGCTACGCAGAGAAGACAACAAGTTTGCTCTCATGGCGACAGCTATTGCATTCGTAGTGGCTTTAGCTGCTCAGTACTCTTACTTCGGTTTTGGTCCAGGACTTGCAAAAGACTTCTGCGTGACCTTCACTCAGGATGCACCAACTCCTAATGAAGATGGCTCTCCAATCGTTAACACAATTCCTGATGCCGGTATTTCCGAATGTCGTGAGTGGACAGGTGTGATGAAGATTAACAAGGCAGACCTTGGAATCACTCTTTACGGTGAACAAGCTCCTCAAGCAGTAGCAAACTTCGTTGACCTAATTGACAAAGGTTTCTACAACCAAGTTTCTTGCCACCGTTTAACAACTGCAGGCATTTACGTTCTACAGTGTGGAGACCCATCAGGTGATGGCACTGGTGGTCCTGGCTATAGCTTCGGGCCAATCGAAAACGTACCTGAAGCAAAACAAGGTGAACAACCTACTTACCTAAAAGGCAAGCTAGCAATGGCTCGACAGGGCGACAACGCGAAGTCTATGGGAAGCCAATTCTTCATCGTGTATGAAGACTCAGTTATTCCTAGCGATTCAGTTGGTGGCTACACAGTCTTTGGAGAAGTCACAACTGGACTGTCTGGAATCGATGACATCATCAAAGCCGGAGTCAAAGATGGTTCTGGAGATGGCCAACCAAAGGTTAAGACTTCAGTCACAAGCATTACTGTTAAGTAGTTTCAAACAACCAGGGAGTCCAAAGTGTCAACATTGCAATTCGAGTTCGGTCGTGTAGACGACACTGGCAACTTTTACGTCATCGACGCAGGTTCGGAAAGACTCCTTGGCTCACAACCAGCAATGTCTCTAGAAGATGCTCTTGCCTTCTACGTTAGAAAATTCAATGACCTCGAGTCCAACGTTCGCCTACTTGAACAACGTGTTAAAGCCAAAGCCGACGCTAAGTCAATCAAGAAATCAGCTGACAAACTAACAGTCGACTTGGCAGAGCCAGTTGCCATTGGTGACCTCGCTTCTCTAAGAGAACGTGTGGCTGCAGTCCTTAGCGGTCTAGGCGATTTACTCGCTGAAGCATCTGCTAAGCAAGCTGAGCTCGCAGTAGAGGCACTTGCAGCAAGAGAAGCAATTGCTGTTGAGGCTGAAGCACTTGCTGCCAAGGATCCTCAGAAGGTCAACTACAAAACCGGATCTGCAAAGATGCTTGAACTATTCAACGCATGGCAAGCACTTCAAAAGAGTTCTGTCAAGGTTCCGAAAGCCAAAGCTGATGAGTTCTGGCAGAGATTCTCTAAGGCTCGAAAGGCTTTCGATGCAAACAAGCGCCAGTTCTTCTCAACCCAAGATTCATTGGTCAAGGCAAGTAAGAACGCTAAGGCGGATCTAGTTGCTAAGGCAGAAGCTCTTGTTGAGAAAGGTGCTGAAGCAACTATCGCCTATAGAGACCTTTTGACCGCTTGGAAGGCACTACCAAAGACCAAGACCAAATCAGATGACACTCTATGGGCTAAGTTCAAAGCAGCCGGAGATGCTATCTATGCTGCTAAGTCTGAAAAGGTTGCTGCTGAGGAAGTTGAATTCAGTGCAAACCTGAAGGCAAAGCTTGAACTTCTAGAGGAAGCAGAAAAGATTGATCCAACTGCTGACCTAGGAAAAGCTAAGTCTGCTCTTCAAGCAATCCAGGCACGTTGGGAGAAGGCCGGCAAGGTTCCTCGCGACAGCATCCGCAAAATTGAAGACCGACTAAAAGCTGTTGAAACAAAAATCAAAAACGTGGAAGCAGAGCTATGGAGAAAGTCAGACCCAGCAACTGTTGACCGCACCAACTCTGTTCGATCACAACTTGAGGCGTCTATTGCCAAGTTAGAAGCGGATCTTGAGAAGGCAAAGACTTCAGGCGATGCCAAAAAGATTGCCGATGCAACTGATGCCCTTGAAACAAAGAAAGCTTGGCTATCTGTAGTTATTGCTAACTCTTAGGAGTTGCTAACTCGATAAACGTCATAGACGTTGTCAATGTTCCGAACCGAATTGATTAGACCCTCGAGTGCCGCTGGGTTACTCATCTCAAATACAAATCTGCTCATTGCTACGCGATCGTTTCGGGTGGACACTGAAGCAGACAAGATGTTCACGTGGTTCTCACTTAGTACTCGGGTAACGTCGCTGAGCAATCCGCCACGGTCAAGTGCCTCAATCTGAATCTGCACCAGGAACAAGCTCCTTGAGTTTGGTTCCCAACTAACTTCTATCAATCGTTCAGGCTGATTTCTCAAATCAACGGAGTTCTTGCAGTCACTTCTGTGAACTGAAACTCCCGCAGAACGAGTAATGAAACCGAGAATTGCATCACCTGGAACTGGTGTGCAGCAACGAGCAAGCTTGAACATAACATCAGCATCACCTCGAACAAGAACGCCTGAATCCCCTACTCGCTTAGAACTGTTGGTACTTGACTTAGTAGGAAGCTCGAAAACTGCCTCTTCTGTATATTCCTCAACAGATAACGCGGCCGACATCTTCTCAACAACAGACTGGGCAGAAACATTGCCATCTCCAACAGCTGCATACAAGTCAGATGGTTCAGAGAATCTAAGGTCACTTGTGATCTTGAGAAGAATGTCGGTTGCCAGTGCTCGCTGAATCGGAACGCTTTGCTTTCTAAGCGCTTTAGCTAGGAGATCTTTTCCTCTCTCAATGGCGTCGTCTTTACGCTCTGCAGTGAACCAAGCTTTGATCTTGGACTTTGCACGCTGAGATTGAACGAACTTAATCCAATCTTGGCTTGGATGAGCATCCTGAGACTTAGAGGTAAGAATTTCTACCACATCACCAGAGTTCAAAGCAGTTTCAAGCGGAACTAAACGACCGTTAACCTTCGCCCCCATGGTGCGGTGCCCAATTTCGGTGTGAACTGCGTAGGCAAAGTCCACTGGGGTAGAACCCTTGGTAAGACCAATCACTCGACCCTTAGGCGTGAAAGCGTAAACCTCTTTAGCTCCAATTTCAAAACGAAGTGCGTCTAGGAATTCACTAGGGTCAGCTGTTTCATGCTGCCAATCAGAAAGATGCTTCAACCAAACTAGATCGTCTTCTTTTGTCGCTGACTCTTCAGACGTGAATTGCTTGTACTTCCAGTGAGCAGCTACACCATACTCTGCTCTGTTGTGCATTTCTTGAGTTCTGATTTGAATCTCGACCGGTCGTCCATTAGGCCCAATAACTGTTGTGTGGAGAGATTGGTAGAGATTGAACTTAGGCATAGCAATGTAGTCTTTGAAGCGACCTTGGACTGGATTCCAGTGGGAGTGAACAGCACCAAGAATTGCATAGCAATCCCTTACCTCAGGAACAATTACTCGAATACCGACTAAGTCATAGATATCGTCAAACTCTCGGCCACCAATGACCATCTTTTGGTAGATCGAATAGTACTGCTTAGGTCTACCAGCTACCTTGCCCTTAATCTTGTTGTCTTTGAGATCCTCGTCAATAGCCGAGATGACCGTTTCAATGAATTCATCTCGTTTTGGAGAGCGCTGTCTTACAAGGTTTACGATTTCTTCATAAACCTTTGGATAGAGGACAGAAAACGAAATGTCTTCGAGTTCCAATTTGAAAGCGCTGATACCTAGACGGTGAGCAAGTGGTGCATAGATCTCGAGAGTCTCCTGAGCCTTCTGCTTTGCCTTGGCTTCTGGGACAAAACCCCAGGTTCTCGCATTGTGCAGTCTGTCTGCGAGTTTGATGACCAGAACTCGAATGTCTTTAGACATAGCAACAACCATTTTGCGAACGGTTTCAGCTTGAGCATCCGCCCCAAACTTAACTTTGTCTAGCTTTGTTACGCCGTCAACGAGCATGGCTACTTCGTCACCAAAGTCAGCTCTTAGTTGATCAAGTGTGTAATCAGTGTCTTCGACTGTGTCGTGAAGTAGTGCTGCAGCTAGTCCTGCAGGTCCAATGCCTAAATCAGCTAAAAGCTGAGCCACCGCGACTGGGTGGGTGATGTACGGGTCCCCACTCTTACGTGTGTGGCCTGAGTGAGCCTTAGAAGCTACAGTGAAAGCCTTTTCGACGATTGAGAAATCAAGCTTTGGATGGGCTGCCTTGGCAGCCTTTAGAACCTCAGCGATTCCTGACCCTTCAACTGGGCGGGTGAAGATTCTAGGCAGGCGATTTCGCAGCGTTGCTAGAGTTCCACCGCCTGCTGTGTCCGACATATCATCCTTCTAGGTTGAACTAAAGAATAACTGACCTAGCTAGCTAATGCACTTCTCTTAGCAAGAATCTTTTTCTCTGCCTTAGAAAACTTAGCTTCTCCCTCACGCATGTGTGAGTAAGCAGGGGCTGCAATAAAGATTGTTGAGTAGGTACCTACGATGATTCCAACAAACAAGGCAAGAGAGATATCTCTAAGAGTTCCAGCTCCTAGGAAAGTTGCTCCAATGAACAAGATAGAGGCAACTGGCAGAACACCAACGATGGAGGTGTTGATTGATCTAACTAGAGTCTGGTTGATTGCAAGGTTTACCTGCTCAGCAAAAGTAGTTGTCTCACTGAATTCAACTTCGTTGGTGTTCTCTCTGATCTTGTCAAAGACCACCACGGTGTCATACAACGAGTAACCAAGAATAGTTAGGAATCCAATCACAGCAGCTGGAGTAACTTCAAAACCTAGCGCTGCATAGAGACCTGCGGTAAGAATAAGGTCGTGAGCCAAAGCCATCATAGCCGCGGCACTCATCTTCAAAGTTCTGAAGTAGAGAGCCATCAAGATAGCTGCTAGCAGGATGAAGATTAGTAGGCCCCAAAGAGCCTTGTTGGTAATGTCAGCTCCCCAGTTAGGACCAATGAACGAGCTCGCTACGTTACTGTCTTTTACTTCATAAGCCTTGGCCAGTGCTAGACGAACCTGCTCTGATTGCTCATCGCTTAGCTGCGGAGTCTGAACACGAACAGTGTCTGCACCAATGATGGTTGTGTTTACCTGGACGGCTGGGACTACTTCGTGAACTGCGTCTTCTGCAAGGGCTGTGCTCTGCAGCTTGCTTTCTGAAATCTTGTATTCAGATCCACCACGGAATTCGATACCAAAGTTGAATCCACCCTTAGCAACAGGAATAAGTATGGCAAGGACCACAGTTATAGCTGCTGCAATGTAGAAATACTTTCTCCTACCAACGAAGTTGACGGACTTCTCACCGCTATAAAGCTGGTTACCAAGATCGGTAAAACGAGACATTAGTTGTTCTCCTTGTTCTTATCTGCTGCAGCTTTACGCTCGGCAATAGTTTGACGTCGTTCCGCTTCTTTAGACGATTGAGCGATCTTGCCCGCTGAAACTGTTGGAGCAACTCTAAAAGTTCCTCTTCCTGTGTAACCAAAGGCTGCGCTATCTCTTAATTGCAATCCAGTCCAAGCGTTTCCAGACATAAAGAACTTGCTCTTGGTGAGCAATCTGAATGCTGGGTAAGTGAATAGGAACACAACAGTAAGGTCAATAAGTGTTGTTAGACCAAGTGTGAACGCGAATCCTCTTACGTTACCTACTGTGAGAATGTAAAGAACAACAGAGGCTAGAAGGCTTACAGCACCAGAAACGATGATTGTTCTCTTGGCTCTATTCCATGCGCTTTCAACGGCAACATACAATGGTTTACCTTCGCGGAGCTCATCCTTAACACGTTCGTAGTAAACAATGAATGAGTCTGCAGTAATACCAATACCCATGATCAAACCTGCGATGCCTGAGAGTGAAAGTCTGTAGTCAGCACGCCAGGTCAGAAGAGCGATCAGGATGTAGGTCAAGATACCGGCAACAATCAATGAACCAATTGTGATAACTGCTAGTCCCCTGTATTGGAATACAGAGTAGATAACAACCAGAATGATTCCGATGAGTCCAGCAAGTAGACCAGCCTGTAGCTGCTCTGAACCTAGGGTTGCTGAAATGTTTTCCTGTGACTGAACAGCGAATGAAATAGGCAATGAACCATACTTCAGCTGGTCAGCTAGAACCTTTGAGCTTGCCTGATCAAATGATCCAGTGATCTGAGCAGAACCACCGGTGATAACAGCCTGTGTGGTTGGAGCTGTGATTACGTAACCATCGATGGTTACTGCAAATCTGTTCTGCGGTTCAGCTAGAGGGAATAGACGACCAGTTACCTTGGCAAACTTGTCGCCACCTTCGGCATTGAAGTTAAGGTTTACTGCCCATTCATTGGTAGCAACACCTTGTGCACCAGTAACAGTTCCAGCGTCTGCACCTTCAAGGTCAACACCGGTAATTTCTACAGGGCCAAGAATGTACTTCTCAGTCAAACTTCTGTCACAGGTAACTAGAGGCTTCTCAGCATCATCGATTTGTCCTGGCTCACGGAACTTAGTTGAGCAATCTAGGTTCTCGTACTCTTTTTGAAGAGCCGGAGAGATTTGATTCAAGTCACTTGGACTCGTCGGCTTTGCTGTTGAAGTCTTGATTGGCTTTGAACCATCTTTACCGATTTCAGTCTTGCTACCAGCAGATGCTGCTAGAACAGGTCGGAACTCTAGCTTTGCTGAACTCTTGATAAGAGCCAAGGTGTTGCTGTCTGGAATACCAGGGATAGAAACGACAATGTTGTTTCCTGAAGTGTTGATTTGTGCTTCGCTAACACCAGTTGAGTCAACGCGCTGTCTAATGATTGATACAGCTTGCTCTAGTTGCTCAGGAAGAATCTCTTTACCCTCTTCAACGATTGGGGTAAGGATGACTTGTGTACCACCAGATAGATCTAGAGCCAGGTTCGGTACGAAGGTAGCCTTCTGTTCACCAGAGACCATTCCAAGCCCGATTACTCCAACAATTCCAACCATCAAGGTCAGAAGCCAAGTAAGTGATCTCAGTGCCGCTCTAGTTGCAGTGCGCTTTTCAGACAAAATCGTGCCTTTTCTCTATTTGTGGAAGCTAATTACTTAGCGGTCTTTTTTGTAGCAGTGGTCTTTGTTGCTGCTGGCTTCTTTGCAGCAGTCTTAGTAGCGGCAGGCTTTGCCTTAGCTTTTGGAGCAGCAGCTACAGCTTTAGTCTCGAGAGAGGCTGGAACTACTGTTCTAACAGCAGCCTTAAGGAACTCGATACGTGTACCAGGAGTTGATTCAACAATTACTGTGTCATCCAAGATTGAAACAATCTTGCCCTTGACTCCGCCCAACATAATGACTTGAGCACCCACTGAAACTGAAGCCTCAAGAGCCTTAGCTTGCTTAGCTCTTCTGCTGTTGCTGAAGATGATGAATGCCAAGAAAACGGCAAGAATGACTACTAACTCCATGTTGGACCAATCGTTTGTATGGGATTTGCTACTAGTCGATTATAAGCGACAGGGTTAGTCGAATAACCCCTGAGAGCCCGCTGGAGGGGTCAAACCTAGATGCTTATAGCCAGCAGAAGTAGCCTGACGGCCTCGAGTTGTCCTTACTAACAGACCAATTCTTAGAAGGAATGGCTCAACCACGCTCTCAATGGTGTCTGACTCCTCACCAAGGGCCACGCTTAGGGTGTTCAAACCCACTGGTTTACCTTCGAATTTGACGATTAGAGCTTCCAAGACAGAGCGGTCAAGCCTGTCCAAACCAAGCTCATCTACCTCATAGAGATCTAATGCTGAGGTGACAGAACCTACAGAAACCTGACCCGATGAATGGACAAGTGCAAAATCTCTAACTCTACGAAGCAACCGATTGGCAATTCTAGGAGTTCCCCTTGATCGAGACGCGATGAGAGCTAGTGCTTCATGTCCCACTTCAAGACTCATCAAATTGGCTGCACGTGATACAACATCCTTCAGTTCCTCATCTGAATAGAAATCAAGGTTGGCGGTGAAACCAAATCTGTCTCGCAAAGGATTAGGTAGCAGACCACTTCTAGTGGTTGCTCCTACTAGTGTGAATGGATCAAGGTCTAGGGAAATGCTTGTAGCACCTGCACCTTTACCAACCATGACATCAACCCGGAAGTCTTCCATCGCTAGATAGAGCATCTCTTCTGCTGAACGTGACATTCTATGTATCTCATCTATGAAGAGAACTTCGCCAGCAGATAAAGAGGAAAGAATGGCAGCCATGTCCCCTGCGTGCTGAATAGCAGGACCGGAAGTCATTCTTAAGGGTCTTGCCGACTCATGAGCGACAATCATCGCAAGTGTTGTTTTACCTAACCCTGGAGGACCTGCAAGCAGAATGTGATCAGGGGTTCTCTGCTGAATTGAAGCTGCATCAATAAGTAGTTGAATTTGTCCACGTACTTTGTTCTGTCCAACGAATTCATTCAAAGACTGAGGTCTAATTGCAGATTCGAATACTAAATCGGAACTATCTGCCTCAGAACCCATCAACTCATCAGACATGTGAATTACTTCCGACCGCTAGAGAGATTAGACAAGCTCAATTTCAAAAGCTCTGATTCGCTTGATTGAGGGTTACTCTTTAGTGCAGACTCAACAGCACTCTTTGCCATCTTCTCTTGGTAACCAAGACCAACTAGAGCTGCAATGACGGAGCTCTCTGAACTTCCTGAACTCTTTGAGCCACTATCAAGTGAAACGAGCTTGCCGGTGAGGCTTAGAACTATTAGCTTGGCTGTCTTAGGCCCAATTCCTGTAACAGATTTGAACATTGAATCATCCGCTGTAGCAACTGCCGTAGCGATGCCATCCACACCAAGATGAGCAAGCACAGACATGGCTGACTTAGGTCCTACCCCTGATACAGAGCATAAAAGGTTGAATCCCTCTAGTTCGTCCTCTGATTGAAAACCAAAAAGGATCTGAGCATCCTCACGAATGATGTGGGCGATATGTAGTGATAGTTCTTGCTGAGTGAAGCTCAACTGATACACATCAGGAGTTACATTAACGAGATAGCCGACACCGCCACAGTCAATAACTACTTGACCAGCCTTACGGCTAAGTACGGAACCTCTTAGATGTGCAATCACAGAACAAGGATAACTGGGCTATTGAGATTTCTTAGATGATGCAATGGCATTGCGCCATTTCTCTTGAGCTTTAGTTTCTGTTGATTGTTGAGGCAAGTTGTTCTTTCCCCCGCGCCAAGCCAATGTCACTGCGATTGCAAGAGCGTCAGCAGCATCGGCTGGCTTAGGAATATCCTTGAGCTTGAGGATCTGCATCATCATGTTGGTTACTTGAACCTTGTTAGCTCGACCACTACCTGTAACAGCTGCTTTAACTTCTGTTGGGGTGAAGTAAGTGACTGGAATCTTCCTGAGGTGAGCTAGATATGCGATTACACCGGAAACCTGTGCTACACCCATCACACTCTTTAGATTCTGCTGAGCAAAGACTCTTTCGATTGCAATTTGCTCAGGCTTAATTCGATCTAGGAGCTTTGCAATCTGGTCACCGATAATTGCTATTCGTTCGGTGTCATCGAGACTCTTATCTGATTCAAAGATGCCAACTTCCATGAAGTTTGCTTGTCGAGAAGATGTCTTAGCAACTATACCGAAACCGCAGCGAGTAAGACCTGGGTCAAACCCTAGAAGAACGCTCTGCGATTTACTCGGCATCTAGTTGAGCCGCAACTTCTTGAGACATGTCAAAGTTTGTGTAGACGTTTTGAACTTCATCTGAATCTTCTAAAGCATCAATCAAAGCTATTACCTTACGAGCGGTATCAATGTCGGTCTGCACTGGCATTGAAGAAACAAACTCGACGTCAGCACTCTCATAGTCAATCTCTTTGCTCTGTAGAGCTTCGCGAACCTCAACCATCTTTGATGGATCGGTTGTGATCATCAACTGGTAGCCACGATCCTGAACGTCTTCTACTCCAACTTCAAGAACAGCATCTAGAACAGTGTCTTCAGTTGTGGTTTCGTTCTTCTCAACAAGGATGACGCCCTTACGACTGAACTGATAAGAAACTGAACCAGGGTCAGCCATGGTTCCGCCGTTTCTTGAAACAGCTAGACGAACTTCAGCAGCAGCTCGGTTCTTGTTATCAGTTAGACATTCAATTAGAAGAGCGACACCGTTAGGCCCGTAACCTTCATACATGATTGTTTGATATTCAACTCCTGAACCATCAAGTCCAGCCCCACGCTTAACTGCCGATTCAATGTTGTCTTTTGGCAGAGATGATTTACGTCCCTTTTGGATTGCATCGTAAAGAGTTGGGTTACCCTCAAGATCAGGTCCACCGATTCTGGCTGCTACTTCAATGTTCTTGATTAGCTTGGCGAATAGCTTCGCTCTGCGACCATCGATGATGGCTTTCTTATGTTTGGTGGTTGCCCATTTGGAATGGCCCGACATGATGCTCCTTGAGTATGTATCTAGACAAGTTTAGTTAGCAGAATGAAAATCTGCGGCTTTACACATGTCAGCGAAGTACTTATGCACAGCCGTCTCACCTGTAACTTCAGGGTGAAAGCTAATGCCTAATAGGTTTCGCTGACGGACGGCTACAACTCTGCCGTCCGGCAACTCAGCCAGTTTCTGAACACCAGCACCAATTTCTAAAACTATGGGTGCTCTAATGAAGGCTGCGTGGATAGGCCTACTAATACCCTCAAAGTTCAGATCAGCCTCAAAGGAATCAACTTGTGATCCGAAAGCATTTCTTTGGACTGATACAT
>JBIJAF010000022.1:0-24183 GCA_044345905.1 Rhodoluna sp. | reverse complement strand
CTGGTTTCAAGTACCTAGCTCCATACACCGGTTCTGCAATTGGTCAGCACTGGATGTATGACGGCAAGCACGTCCTAATCATTTTTGATGACCTATCAAAGCAGGCTGAGGCTTACCGTTCGATTTCCCTATTGCTTCGTCGTCCACCAGGCCGTGAAGCATACCCAGGTGACGTCTTCTACTTACACTCACGTCTACTAGAGCGTTGTGCAAAGCTGAACGATGAACTAGGTGCAGGTTCTATGACTGGACTTCCAATCATTGAGACCAAGGCAAACGACGTTTCTGCATATATTCCAACCAACGTAATTTCTATTACCGATGGTCAGATCTTCTTGCAGTCAGACTTGTTCAACGCTAACCAGAGACCAGCTATTGACGTAGGTATCTCTGTTTCTCGTGTTGGTGGTGCAGCTCAGGTTAAGGGAATCAAGAAGGTTTCTGGAACATTAAAGCTGGAGCTAGCTCAATACCGTTCCCTAGAAGCATTCGCGATGTTCGCAAGCGACCTAGATGCTGCTTCACGTCAGCAACTTGCTCGTGGTGCACGTCTAATGCAGCTTCTAAAGCAGCCTCAGTATTCTCCATACCCAGTTGAAGAGCAGACAGTTTCTATCTGGGCTGGTACTACAGGCAAGCTTGATGAAGTTCCAGTAGAGGACATCTTGAGATTCGAAAGCGAATTGCTTGACTACCTTCGTCGCAACTCACAGGTTCTAACAACCATCCGCGAGACAAACGATCTAAAGGATGACACTGTTGCGGCCCTAGAAGCAGATGTAGTGAAGTTCAAGAAGAGCTTCCTAACCGGTGTTGGTAAGCCTCTATCATCAGTTGGCAACGAGTCAGTTGCAGCTATTGATGAAGAAGAAGTTGACCAAGAGAAGATTGTGAAGCAGAAGCGCTAATTAAGCGTTTTTGATTTCAAGAGAAAGATAAGGAAAAGACATGGGAGCGCAACTTCGGGTCTATAGGCAGAAGATTAAATCTGCTCAGACGACCAAGAAGATTACTCGAGCCATGGAGTTGATTTCAGCCTCACGCATTTACAAAGCACAACAGCGTTTGACTGCGGCTAACCCATATTCTCGAGCAATTACTCGTGCTGTGTCAGCCGTAGCTACCTTCTCTAACATCGATCACCCTCTAACCACAGAGCCTAAAGAGATTCGCAGATCAGCTGTTGTCATCTTCACAAGCGACCGTGGTCTAGCTGGTGCATTCTCAACAAACGTTCTAAAGGAATCTGAGCAGCTAACTCAGCTTCTAAAGGACCAGGGTAAGGATGTTGTTTACTACCTAGTAGGCCGTAAGTCAGTTGGTTTCTTCTCATTCCGTAAGCGTGCTGCTATTCGTAGCTGGACCGGTGGAACAGATCTTCCAGTATTCACAACAGCAGAAGAGATTTCTAATGCAGTTGTTGATGCCTTCAACCTAGGTTACGAAGACGGTGGAGTAGACGAGATTCACTTGGTATACAACAAGTTCGTATCTATGATCAGCCAGGAACCACAGGTTGTTCGTTTGCTTCCTCTGGAAATCGTTGAAGGTGTTTCAAAGCCTGAAGAGAATGAAATCTTCCCACTTTACGAATTTGAACCAGATGCATCAAAGGTTCTAGATGCACTGCTTCCTGTTTACATCGAATCACGTATTTTCAACGCAATGTTGCAGTCAGCTGCAGCAGAGCACGCAGCAAGACAAAAGGCAATGAAGTCAGCTACTGAAAACGCTGACAAGTTAATCAAGAACTACACAAGGTTGAGCAACTCTGCTCGACAGTCAGAAATTACCCAACAGATTTCCGAAATCGTTGGTGGTGCCGACGCACTTGTCGACACCAGCGACAAAGAATAGAAAGATAGAAGAAAATGGCCGAGAACAAGAACACTGCTACCGGACGTATTGCCCGCGTAACAGGTCCTGTGGTTGACATCGAGTTTCCGCACGATGGTATCCCAGGTATCTACAACGCTCTGACCACTGAGATCACTTTGGATGGTGAGGTTTCAATCCTTACCCTTGAGGTAGCTCAGCACCTTGGAGATGACCTAGTCCGTGCGATTGCACTGAAGCCAACCGATGGTTTGGTTCGTGGACAGGCAGTATCTGACACAGGTGCACCTATCTCTGTTCCAGTAGGTGATGTCACAAAAGGTAAGGTATTCAACGTAACCGGTGACATCCTGAACGGTAAGCCAGGCGACAAGGTTGAAGTAACCGAGCGCTGGCCAATCCACCGCCTACCACCAGCATTCGACCAGCTTGAGTCAAAGACTGAGATGTTCGAGACCGGTATCAAGGTTATTGACCTTCTAACCCCATATGTTCGTGGTGGAAAGATTGGTCTATTCGGTGGTGCTGGTGTTGGTAAGACAGTTCTTATCCAGGAAATGATCTACCGTGTAGCAGAAGACCACGATGGTGTATCTGTATTCGCCGGTGTTGGTGAGCGTACCCGTGAAGGTAACGACCTTATCGACGAAATGACTGAGTCAGGTGTTATCGATAAGACAGCACTGGTCTTCGGTCAGATGGATGAGCCACCAGGCACCCGTCTTCGTGTTGCATTGTCAGCTTTGACAATGGCTGAGTACTTCCGTGATGTTCAAAAGCAGGACGTTCTTCTGTTCATTGACAACATCTTCCGCTTTACTCAGGCAGGTTCTGAGGTTTCTACACTGCTAGGCCGCATGCCTTCGGCGGTAGGTTACCAGCCGAACCTTGCAGATGAGATGGGTCTTCTACAGGAGCGCATCACATCTACCCGTGGACACTCGATTACATCTCTACAGGCTATTTACGTACCTGCCGATGACTACACCGACCCAGCCCCTGCAACAACATTCGCTCACCTTGATGCAACAACAGAGTTGAGCCGTGAAATTGCTTCTAAGGGTCTATACCCAGCTGTGGATCCACTAACTTCAACTTCACGTATTTTGGACCCACGCTTTATTAGCGCTGACCACTATGCAACAGCAACCAGAGTGAAGCAGATTCTCCAGAAGAACAAAGAACTTCAGGAAATCATCGCCATCTTGGGTGTTGAAGAATTGAGCGAAGAGGACAAGATCACGGTATCTCGTGCTCGTCGTATTCAGCAGTTCCTTTCCCAGAACACATACATGGCGGAGAAGTTCACCGGTGTTAAGGGTTCAACAGTTCCTCTAAAGGAAACCATCGAGGGCTTCTCAGCTATTGCTAACGGAGACTTCGACAACGTAGCAGAACAAGCGTTCTTCAACGTTGGTGGTTTGGAAGACGTTGAGCGTCAATGGGCAAAGATTCAGGCAGAGACCTCTAAGTAATGAAGACTCTTCGTGTTGAACTAGTAGCTGCTGACCGAGCTGTATGGTCAGGGGATGCCAAGATGGTTATCGCTAAGACTGTTGAAGGTGAGATTGGTCTGCTACCAGGACACGAACCTATGCTTGCAATCTTGGCTTCAGGTGATGTTCGCATCACACTGCCAACTGGCGAAAGCATCAAGGCAACAGCAGCTGATGGTTTCCTATCAGTTGAGCACGATGTAGTAACCATCGTTGCTAGAGATGCACAATTAGCCTAAAGATCTAAAAGAAAAGCCCCGAGGTAATCTCGGGGCTTTTCTGTTTAAGGCTTAGTCCTCTTCAGGTCTTCTCTTTGCAGGAGCTTCTCTGCGGTTTGCTGCAGGAACCCACTTGATGTCGCCACCGTGTTTGATGTTTGCGTATCTTGCAAGAACGAATAGTAGGTCGCTAAGACGGTTTAGGTACTTCACAGCGGTAAGGCTTACGCCTCCGTTGGTTTGGCCCTTCTTACCTGGCTCTGTGCCATGTTCTTCAATTGCGTGCCAGGTAGCACGTTCTGCTCTTCTAACAACAGTTCTAGCAAGGTGAAGACCTGCTGCTAGACCTGATCCACCAGGAATGATGAATGAGTCAAGCTTTTCAAGTTCAGCGTTGTATTTATCAATTGCTGCTTCCAGAGCATCAATCCAGATGGCATCAACACGAAGAGGTTCATACTCGTAGTGTTCGTTCAAAGGGTTTGATAGGTCTGCACCTAGGTCGAATAGGTCATTCTGAATCTGAGATAGAAGATCCAGAGTTTCTTTGTCGAACTCATTCTGAGCAAGGGAAACAGCAACCCCAATAGCTGAGTTCGCTTCATCAACATCGGCATAAGCCTCAATGCGTGGGTCTGTCTTTCTAACTCTGCTGAAGTTGCTCAGTCCTGTTAGGCCTTCATCCCCTGTTCGGGTGTATATCTTCGTAAGTTTTACCATGTTCTAAGTTTAGGCTTGTTAGATGCTCCTATTGTTGCCTCCTAGCGAAACCAAGAAGATTGGTGGAACCAATCTGACCATTGAACAGGTCCACCTGAGCTACGGTCAACTGAACGAGGCAAGAGATTTAGTCCTAGATGCTCTTATAAAGGTATGTAGAACCAAGGCTGGGGCAGTGAAGGCTCTGAAGCTAAGCACTAAGCAACTAGGGGACAGGGAACTTAACCTTGCCATTAGACAAGCCCCAACCATGCCAGCCTTTGAGAGATACGAAGGCACTCTCTATAAGGCAATCGGGGTAGATAGCTTCACCCCACACGAGGTCGAGCTCATGAGGGCTAATGTTTTGATTCAAAGTGCCCTATTTGGTCTCATCTCCGCTACAGATCGAATCCCTTGGTACAGGCTTTCCGCTAACACAGTCCTTCCTAAACTGAGCATCAAGAAAGTCTGGCAAGAGCACCAAGGTGCAGCTTTCAACCGATTAGTTGATATGCCAATCATTGACCTTAGGTCAAAGGCATATGTTGATCTAGCTCCTATACCAGAGCATCTTGATTCCTATTGGGTTGAAGTTGTTGCTGAAGACAGTAAGGGTCAGAGAAGAGCTCTCAACCATTTCAATAAGACAGCCAAAGGTGAATTGGTTGCTGCTTTTGTGAGAGCTAAACAAGCACCAAATACTTTGACCCAACTCAAATCAGTCGCTAAGAAAGCTGGCTTGGGATTGGAAGTGGAAGGTAAGACTATCTATCTCATCACTTCTGAAGTAATTAGAAAGAAGTAATGCTGCTTAGGAAAGTTCTTTCCTGCGATAGCAGCCAGGTGCATGGTCATTCACAAAACCAGTTGCTTGCATAAGTGCATACATGGTTGTTGAACCAACAAAGCCAAACCCAAGTTTCTTTAGGTGCTTGCTGAGCTGATCTGATTCAGGGCTGGTGGCTCTCCACTCAAAAGCATTGGCTGGTGCTGTTCGCTTTGACTTAGCAGGGGCGAAGCTCCAAACAATGTCGCTAATGCTTTCGCCTTGTTTTTGTAATTCGAGGATAAGGTTTGCATTATTGATGGTGCTAATGATCTTTGCTCTGTTTCGAATAATTCCAGCATCAAGCATCAGTCTCTCAACATCTGCATCATTTAGCTTGGCTACCTTTTTGATGTTGAAGTTGTGGAAAGCTTTTCTGAACGTTTCTCTTCTCTTTAGGATAGTTATCCATGAGAGTCCTGCTTGAAAACCTTCAAGAGTGATGCGTTCGAACATCTCTTGGTCACCATTTACCGGAACACCCCATTCGGTGTCGTGGTAATTGACATAGAGTTCATCAACTCCTGTCCAGTTACAACGATGAAGACCATCATCATGCTTTCTTACGAAGTCATTCATTCTTTAGCTGCGATTCCTTCAAGCTTCAAGAGAATCCTTTTGGTTGGCAGACCTTTACCACCGGAATAACCAGTGATCTTTCCGCTTGACCCTAAGACTCTGTGACAGCCAACGACTAGGGGGATTGGGTTAGAACCCACAGCTCCACCAACAGCTCTAGCAGCTAAAGGTTTGCCGATGGCTCTGGCGATGTCTGCATATGTCTTTACTTGGCCAAACTTGATCTTTGCAATCTCTTTCCATACGGCTCTCTGGAACTCTGTTCCCTTGTTCAGATCTAATGGAAGGGTGAACTTAGTGAGCGAGCCTGCAAAGTAGGACTCAATCTCTTTTTGAGCCTGCTTGAGCACTTGGCTTCTGTTGGTTGTTGCCCCAGTACCTGATACTGCTAGGTCAATTGAAGTTACTTTGCCGTTGACCTCAGCTACTTTAATCATCCCGATGGGAGAGCTGAAGGCAATGTAGTTGTCTTTGCTAAGTTTCACATCTAGAGAATACCTAGTTAAAAAAGAGAACCCGGTCATCCGTGAATCTTGGTGGATAACCGGGTTCTCTTGTGAACTTGTGGATTACATCAACTCGAACATCTTTCCAGCTTTGGAAAGGCTGTTTCTAAGTGTCTGCTCTAGTTCATCAAACTCCTTCTGACCAATGGTTAGAGGAGGAGCTAGCTGAACTACAGGGTCGCCACGGTCGTCGGAGCGACAATACAGTCCATTGTCATATAGGTCATGACTTAGGAACTGACGCAGGAGTTTCTCAGATTCTTTATCGTTGAAGGTCTCTCTGGTTGTCTTATCTCTAACTAGTTCGATTGCGTAGAAGTAACCTGCTCCACGAACATCTCCCACGATAGGCAGATCCTTTAGCTTCTCCAGTGTCTTCTTGAAAGCACGTTCGTTGCGAGCAACGTTTCCTACTAGGTCTTCTTCATCGAAGATGTCTAGGTTCTCAAGAGCTACAGCACAAGCCACAGGGTGAGCTGCGAATGTGTAACCGTGAGCGAAGATGTTTGTTCCGTGCTTGAACGGCTCAAACAACTTCTCAGTCAGCATTAGAGCTCCAAGAGGCTGGTAGGCAGAGGTAATACCCTTTGCACAAACCAACATGTCTGGCTCTAATCCATATCTTTCGCTAGCGAACATGGTTCCAATACGACCAAAACCATCGATTGTTTCATCCGCTACCAACAGAACATCGTACTTGTCGCAAATCTCGCGGACACGCTTGAAGTATGAAGGGGGAGAGGTGAAACAACCACCTGAGTTTTGAACTGGTTCAATAAAGAACGCAGCTACGGTGTCTGGATCTTCAAACAGAATCATTTCTTCAACTCTGTCTGCTGCCCACATCGCGAACTCTTCTTCGTTCTTGAAGTCATCCTGAGCTCGGTACCAGTTGGTGTTTGGAACTCTGAATGTGCTTGGAACTAGAGGCTCAAACATTTTCTTCATTGAAGGAATACCAGTTAGTGACAATGCACCGTGTGATGTTCCGTGGTAAGCAACAGCACGGGTTAGAACCTTGTGCTTTAGTGGCTTGCCAGTCATTTTGAAGTACTGCTTGGCTAGCTTCCAGGCGGTTTCATTTGCCTCACCACCACCGGTGGTGAAGAATACGCGAGAAAGGTTCTTCGGTGCATATGAAAGTATGCGTTCCGCTAACTCAATCGCTGGAGCGTGGGTGTGTGACCAGATTGGGAAGTAATCCAACTTCTTCATCTGCTTTGCTGCTGCTTCGGCTAATCTTTCACGACCGTGACCTACGTTTACGGCGAACAGCGATGAAATTCCATCGAAGTACTTCTTGCCGTTAATGTCCCAGAAGTGATGTCCTTCAGCTTTAGTGATGATAGGAATGTCACTCTTCTGGTAAGGGCTGTGACGGGTGAAATGCAAGAACAAATTGTCCTTTGCAGCTTTTTGCAGCATTGCCGGGGTTGCTTCTTTACCAGCTCTACGAGCCTTAAGAAGCGGAGTGGCTTGGTCGGCTCTTGCTTTGGCCTGCTTTTTAGCAGGAGCCTTGCCTCGCGTAATCGCTGAGACAAGCTTTCGGGCTATGCTCTCCTTGGTTGCCATTTGATATCACTCTTTACATTGTGTTTGTGTTGCGTTTTTGAATTGCCGATTGGCAATCCACTTCGAGCACCACTTTGATGCCCAAACCTATTTAGTTATCTAACACCCCAGTTATAGAACTGCTTGTGGAGTTTTAGATACACAAAAGTTTCAGTCGAAACCACTTCTGGAAGTGCTCTGATTTTTGTGTTCAATACATCGATTAGGTCTTGATCGTTTTCCACTACGACTTCAACCAAGATGTCAAAAGATCCTGCTGTCATAACCACATAGTCTGCTTCAGGCATTGCAGAGAGTTTGTTTGCAAGCTCTGTCATATCCCCTGTGCAACGAATACCGATCATGGCCTGGCGATAGAAACCAAGTTGAAGAGGGTCTGTTACAGCTACTACCTGCATTACGCCTGTGTCATGAAGCTTCTGCATTCTCTGACGAACTGCGGCCTCACTAAGGCCCACAGCCTTAGCTATCTCGCTGTATGGCTTACGGCCGTCAATCTGGAGTTGCTCGATGATCTCTTTTGAGATGTCATCGAGAACCGACGCCTTTGCCCGCTCTGTTCTAGCCATACTGCGATTTTGGCACACATATGGCCATTTCACTTCAGAAATCGCAGGAAATTTACCAATTTGGTATAGATTCCGTATCATTTTGGCCTTTTGACCTTCGGATTGGTTCCTAAACACAGGGTTGTATTAGTCTTTACTCAACAGAAACACCCAATGTTTACACCTTTTACAAGGCTCGAAGGAGAGTTTTCAAATGGCTCAGGAACTAAAGAACTTCATCAATGGAAGCCATGTGGCTGCCAAATCAGGTGAAACCCTAGACATCGTCAACCCTGCTAATGGTGAGGTTTATGCAACTTCTCCTGTCTCAAACGAGAGCGATGTTGATGCTGCATACAAGGCAGCCGACAAAGCATTTGAGGCCTGGAGTCAGACAACTCCTAGTGAGCGTCAACTTGCTCTATTCAGAATCGCTGATGCTCTAGAGGCAAGAGCTGAAGAGATGGCAGATGTTGAATCAAAAAACACTGGTAAACCAAGAAGCACACTTGTTGAGTACGAAGTTATGGTCTCAGTTGATCAGATTCGCTTCTTTGCTGGAGCAGCTAGAAATCTTGAGGGTAGGGCTACTGCAGAGTATGCAAAAGATCACACATCTTCAATCAGAAGAGAACCTATTGGTGTTATCGGACAGGTAACTCCATGGAACTATCCGCTGAACATGGCAACTTGGAAGTTTGCTCCAGCACTTGCTGCTGGAAACACCATTGTTCTAAAACCATCTGACACAACTCCTGCTTCAACTTTGCTACTGGCAGAAATTGCAAGCGAGTTCCTACCTGCTGGTGTGTTCAACGTTGTCACAGGTAACCGTGACACAGGTAGAGCAATGATTGAGCACGAAATTCCTCAGATGGTTTCCATTACTGGTTCTGTAAGAGCTGGTATGGAAGTTGCTAAGAGTGCAGCTCTTGATCTCAAGAGAGTACACCTTGAACTTGGTGGAAAGGCACCTGTCATTGTTTTTGCTGATGCAGATCTACAAAAGGCAGCAGCACAAATAGTTGTAGCTGGTTTCTTCAACGCGGGACAAGACTGTACAGCAGCAACACGTATCTTGGTTCACGAGAGTGTTCATGATGAATTCGTTGCAATTCTTACTGCTGAAGTTAAAGCAAACGCAATCACTGGAGACCCAAGCAGAGATGACATCTTGTTTGGCCCAGTAAACAACGTAAACCAGCTAGCTCAGGTAACTGGCTTCATTGACCGTTTACCAGATCATGCATCTATCGCTATCGGCGGAAAGGCTATTTCAGGTAAGGGATACTTCCACGAAGCAACTGTGCTAACTGGACTGAAGCAGACCGATGAGCACATTCAGCGTGAAATCTTTGGACCTGTAGTTACAGTTCAATCATTCAAGGACGATGCAGAAGCTATGCATTGGGCAAACGATGTGAAGTATGGTTTGGCTTCATCTGTCTGGACCAGCAACCACACCAGGGCAATGCGTTTTGCTAAGGGGTTGAACTTTGGTTGTGTATGGATCAACACTCACATCCCACTAGCTGCTGAAATGCCTCACGGTGGTTTCCGTCACTCAGGTTACGGAAAAGACCTTTCAATGTATGGCTTTGAGGACTACACCCGCATCAAGCACGTCATGAGCTACATCGGAGACTAGTTTCTAAACAATCAACTAACTGCCCGTTATCCACATAAAGATAGCGGGCATTAGTTTTACCCTGTGATTAGGGCAACATCTAATCATGCGCTGGTTTGCTCTTATCCCTGGACTACTACTCGGCGTAGTCATGGCTTTGGTTACGGGCATGTGGCAGTTCGCTCTTTTCACATTCGTCAGTGTTTTGTCTGCCGCTTTGACCATGGCTTTGATGCGTAAGAAACGTAAAGAACCAGATGAAGACTTCAGCGATCAACCGCTATGGGTTACCCCCAATGCATTAGCTATTGGGGATAAGGTCCTCTCTAAATCTGGCTGGTTCTTCAGAGAGCAATACAGCGACATCTTCTTTGAGCACTTTAACAAACTTGCAACCGAGCGAGAAGTTCGGAATCGAACTCAGGAACTCGAAGCTTCTTTCTATAGATCCAATCGGGTTGGGCAATTACCTTTCTGGGCAGGTGTTGCAGAAGGCAACAACCTTGAATTTGATCTAGTCAAAAATGGACCTCATGCACTGATAGTTGGTTCAACAGGATCAGGTAAGAGCGAGTTCCTAAAACTCATTACCTCTTCAATGCTTGTCAGTGTTCGTAAAGGTCAGCTGCAGTTGGTGTTAGCAGACTTCAAAGGCGGAGCAGCACTCAGAGGTCTAAACGACCATCCTGCTTCACTCACGCTAGTAACCGACCTAGACGAAGGTAGGCACGAGAGGTTCTGGCTTTATCTAGCTGGAGAACTAAAGAGACGTGAACGTCTTCTGGCTCAAGCAGGAGTGTCTTCTATAGATTCCTATCCTGAATTAGCAAGGATGTTGGTTCTCGCAGATGAATTGCCGGCCATCATTACTTCTCACCCTCTAGCTATAGGAACCTTAGATTCAATTGCAGCTAGAGGCAGATCTTTAGGCGTGCACCTGATAGCCGCTAGCCAATCGCTTTCTGGAATTCCTAGAGCACTCATAACCAACTTGAGTATGAGATTTGCTTTAGGAGCGATGGACCCAGGTGATCTCATTTCCCTTTTACCTGGGGTGAGAGCTGGAGTCTCTAACTCATCACGAGCAATTGCTATCTGGGGGAGTAGCACAATAAGTTTTGACTTTCCAATTTCAAAGTCAATCCCTAATCTCAATGAAACTAAGTTGTTCCCCGATTTAGTTGAGGGGTGGACGAATGGACTTCCTCTCCAAGTCATTTCAAAGAATGGCTTGCTGGGAGTTTTCGATATTCCTATTCAACAGCGTTTCGAGAACTTCACATTTGCAGAACTAAATGGCAATTCACTACTCGTTGTTGGAGCTAGTGGCTCTGGGAAGAGCACTTTTTGCAATTCCGCCCGTTTGAATACAGATTCAATTGTTTTAGACTGTCCAACAATTCAAGAGCTTGAGGAAGCGTTTCAAAGTGGGAGACAGATTATTTGTGCAATGTCTAGTTCATTTCTGATGCCGCTGTCTCTTCAACGGAGATTTGAAAATCTGATCTACTTGCGTCAAGGAAACCTAGATCAGCATCTCGCAGCAGCGCTGCCTAAGAATCAATGGAATGAAAAGCTGCCTGCGGGCAGGGGATGGTTCAAGAATCTTTCGATTCAGTTGGCTATGCCAGAACCTTCGCTGAATCAACTAACTCAAGTCCGTGAGCCTCAGCTACAGGCTGGCTAACCAGTTTGCCATCATGGGTGTTTAGGCCAAGTGCTAGAGCGTTATCTTGCTTGCAAGCTTCTAACCAGCCCTTGTTAGCAATAGCTTTCGCATAGCTCAAGGTTGCGTTAGTGAGTGCATAGGTTGAGGTGTGAGCCACAGCACCAGGCATGTTTGCAACACAGTAGAAGACAGAGTTGTGAACCTTGAATGTTGGTTCAGCGTGCGTGGTTGGTCTTGAATCTTCAAAACATCCACCCTGGTCAATAGCGATATCAACAAGAACTGATCCTGGCTTCATCTTCTTAACTAGTGCATTGGTAACAAGCTTTGGAGCCTTTGCTCCTGGAATCAATACAGAGCCAATTACCAAATCAGCTTGAGTTACTGCTCGTTCAATCTCGAAGCTGTTGCTTGCAAGAGTGTTCAAGCGTCCTGCATAAAGCGCATCAAGTTCTCTTAGGCGATTGATGTTGGTATCTAGAACAGTTACTTCTGCTCCAAGACCTACAGCCATGGCGATTGCGTTAGTTCCTGCAACCCCTCCACCAAGAACTACAACCTTGGCTGATCTAGTGCCAGGCACTCCACCCAAAAGAATTCCATGTCCACCGTTTTGAGCAAATAGAGTCTGTGCTCCAACAAGAGCAGATAGTCGGCCAGCGACCTCGCTCATCGGAGCAAGAAGAGGTAGTTGTCTATTTGGGGTCTGAACAGTCTCGTAAGCGATAGAAGTTACCTTCTTGGCAACTAGTTCTTTAGTGAGTTCTAGGTCAGCTGCTAGGTGAAGGTAGGTGAACAGGACTAGACCAGGACGAAGGTAGCCGTATTCGCTTGCGATTGGTTCCTTAACCTTGAGAATCATCTCTCCGGTGTTCCAAGTGGTTGCAGCGTCTGGGAGGATGTGTGCTCCCGCTGCTGAAAAGTCTGCATCAGAGATACTTGAGCCTTCGCCGGCACCTTTTTGAATGTAAACCTCGTGACCTGAAGCTACGAGTTCGTGGACTCCCGCTGGGGTAATTGCGACGCGGAATTCGTTGTTCTTGATCTCTGCAGGGACAGCGATCTTCATGATTCTCCTCTAGGTAGAAGCTACCTTGCTCCAACCAGAATCAAGAATACCCCAATTCATAGGGCTTTACTTGAGCCCGCTTGGGGCCAACAGACCGTTGAAATGAGTTATACCGATTTGACCTTTTTGCCTATAAATCTTGCGGGGTATGGCATTATTTTAAGCAATGCGTTCTTTCGCGCAGTCGGTGCCCAAACTCGGCCGTCTGACGGCCCTTGTATATAAGGAGCAAAAGGTTATGAACCAAAACCTTCCAGAAGATCCACAACTACGCGAAATGGTTAAAGCAGCTTTAGCCCATAAAGTGACTCGTCGAGCAGTTCTAGGTGGTGCAGTTGCGACTTCAGCAGCAGCTCTTCTTGCTGCATGTGCTCCATCAGATAAGCCGAAGCTAACTCCGGCTACCGATGTCAGTGATTCAGACCCAACTCTTATTTGGAGCAACTGGTCACTTTACGTTGACATCGATGACAACGGAAACTACCCAACACTTGAAAAGTTCAAGAGCGAAACAGGTATCACTGTTACCTACCGCGAAGACTTTGACGACAACGACTCTTACTACGGAAAAGTTAAGGACCAGCTAGCGCTAGGTCAAGACATTGGTGCAGATATAACTTGCCCAACTTCTTGGATGGCAGCTCGCTGGATCAACCAGGGAACTGTTCAAACTTTTGATGATGCAAATCTTCCAAACAAGAAGAACCTGCAGCCTGCTTACCTAGGTGAGTCATATGACCCACAGCGAACAATGTCACTTCCTTACCAAGGTATTCTTGCTGGTTTTGCTTTCGACAAGAAGGCTTACAAGGATGCGACAGGTAAAGAAGCTCCTGCTGTTATTGAAGACCTTTGGAACCCAGCCCTTAAGGGACGCATTGGTGTTCTAAGCGAGATGCGCGACACTGTTGGAATTGTTTTGATGTCCCAAGGTGTTTCTATCGGTGATGCAAACAGCCTTACCGAAGATGCATTCATGGCAGCGATTGATGTAATCGGCCAGAAGGTAACAGAGGGTCAGATTGCTCGAATCAAGGGAAACAGCTACAAGGATGACCTAGTAAACGGTGACACCATTGCAGCTATCGCTTGGTCAGGGGATATCATTCAGTTGAACGCTGAAGCTGGCTATGACCGCTTCGGTTTCGTTCTTCCTGAATCAGGCGGAACAATCTCAGCTGACTGTTTCGTAATTCCTATGGGAGCTACACACAAGAAGAACGCTGAGAAGCTGATGAACTTCTACTACGACCCATACAACGCTGCTGTATTGGCTGCTTACGTGAACTACATCACACCAGTTATGGGAGCAAAGGAAGAAGCAATCAAGCTCGACCCAGCTCTTGCTGAGAACCAGTTGATCTTCCCAAGCGAAGAGTTCCTATCTTTGACTCAGGGCTTTAGAGCTCTTGATGGTAAGGAAGAGCAAGCTTTCACAAAGGCATTCCAAAAGATCAAACTAGGCGCGTAGTGGCAAAGGAATTTATTGCCCGCGGAGCTGACTTAGAGCTTAAGAAGATTCGCAAAGAGTTCCCTGGTTTTACCGCAATTGAAGAGCTTGACCTTCACGTCCCAGCAGGGGAGTTCTTTGCTCTGCTAGGTCCTTCAGGTTGCGGTAAAACTACAACTCTTCGCTTAGTTGCTGGTCTTGAAACTCCAACCTCCGGAAACATCTTTATCGGTGGCGAGGATGTAACAGAGACTAAGCCTCACGAGCGTCCAGTCAATACTGTGTTCCAGTCCTATGCTCTTTTCCCTCATATGAATGTGTTGGAGAACGTTGCTTTTGGTTTGCGTCAGAGAAAGATTGACGAGCCGCTAGTAAAAGCTAAAGAAGCATTGAACCTCGTGCAGCTTGCTCACCTAGCAGACCGCAAGCCACAGCAGCTATCTGGTGGTCAGCAGCAACGTGTTGCGCTAGCTAGAGCACTAGTCAACAGACCGTCTCTACTTCTTCTTGACGAGCCACTTGGAGCACTCGATCTCAAACTACGTCGCGAGATGCAGATTGAGTTGAAGGCTATTCAAATGGAAGTGGGGCTTACCTTCTTGCACGTGACTCACGATCAAGAAGAAGCCATGGACATGGCTGACACTGTTGCAGTTATGAACAAGGGTCGCATCGAGCAGATGGGTGCACCTGAAGCTCTATATGACAGGCCAAAGACTGTGTTCGTATCTAAGTTCCTTGGTCAATCAAATCTTTTGGTTGGTGAAGTTGAATCAAGTTCAGCGAACTCAGTCAGCATTGAGGTTGCAGGCAATAAGATTTCTGTTCCAAAGGCTAGAGCTGAAAAGCACAAGGGAAAGATTGCGATTGGATTTAGACCGGAGAAGGCTACTTTCACAAGCAAGAAGCCAACTGCTAGCTCTGCAACAAACATCATCGGGCCTGGTGAAATCATTGACATCAGATTCACCGGTGTTAGCAACCAGTACCTAATAGAAGTTCCAGGTCTTGGAAACCTAACTGTATTTGCTCAAAACGTGGGTAAGTCACCTGTTACTGAACTTGGTGAAAAAGTATGGATTTCTTGGTCAGTCGAACATTCATTTGGTCTAGCTGATTTACCTAACACAGGCAAAGCGGTCTAGCGAAGATGGCCTTCGCAGCTTTCAGTTCTAGCAAGCCAAAGGGTTTTTCAAAACCTACAAAATCGGGCAAGGTAGCAATCGCGCTACTCGCACCCGGGCTTGCTTACCTGGGAGCATTCTTCTTGACACCCTTGTTTGCACTAATCATGGTGTCCCTTCAGGCACCAGATCCAATGGGTGGTTTTGGAGACTACGTTCCAGCATTTGAAATAAACAACTACTTCCTAGTTATTGCGGATTACTTTCCTCAGATGTTGCGATCATTCCTGTACGCAATGGCTGCAACAATCCTGGCTCTTGTTATTTCATATCCATTGGCTTACTTCATTGGTGTGAAGGCTCGTCCTTACCCATTGCTACAGAAGCTGATGCTTACCTTGGTTATCGCTCCATTCTTTATTTCGTTCTTGCTAAGAACTCTCGCCTGGAAGCAAATCTTCTCTAACGAGTCATGGATTGTGACAACCCTTCAACAACTTGGTCTTCTTGATTCAGATCAGTATGTTGTGGGTACACCGTTCATGGTTATCTTTGGTCTCACCTATAACTTCATTCCTTTCATGACCCTTCCTCTCTACACATCTCTTGAGAGATTGGACACCCGCTACCTAGAAGCAGGTTCTGATCTTTATGCATCACCATCAAGAGTGTTCAGAAAAGTAACTATTCCTCTTTCAATGCCCGGAATCATTTCAGGAACTCTGCTTACCTTTATTCCTATCGCTGGTGACTACATCAACGCCTCGGGTGATTTCTTAGGTTCTAGCTCCACGGCAATGTTGGGTAACGTAATTGAAGCCAATTACCTTCAAATTAATGACTATCCTTCAGCATCAGCACTATCGGTTCTATTGATGGGTGCGATTTTGATTCTTGTTGCAGGCTACGTCAAGAAGTCTGGAACGGAGGATTTGCTCTAATGAAATTTAGTTTGGGTAAATACGCTTTTCCTTTGTATGCAGTTCTTGCTTTCATCTATCTTTTGATACCTATTGGTTACACCTTCGTTTTCTCATTCAATGACTCACTAAAGACCAACCTGATTTGGCGTGGTTTCACACTGGATAAGTGGACAAACGTTTGTGACCGTGAAGGTGTTTGTGAAGCATTTGGTAACTCTGTTCTTATCGGAGTTGTTTCAACTATTGCCGCCACAGCTCTTGGAACCATGATCGCAATTGCTTTGGTTCGCTACCGCTTCAAGTTCCGCAGATCAACAAACCTTCTCTTGTTTTTACCTATGGCAACCCCAGAGGTTGTTCTAGGCGCAGGACTTGCATCTCAGTTCTTCAGCCTTGGAGTTGAAAAGGGTATCGGAACAATCATTCTTGGACACATTGTGTTCTGTCTGTCCTTTGTGGTTGTAACTGTGAAGGCTAGAGTTGCAAGCCTTGATCCTGTTCTAGAAGAAGCGGGTAAGGACCTTTACGCTAACCCAAGACAGGTGTTCTGGAAGATAACCTTCCCGCTACTTCTTCCAGGTATTGCTGCAGCGGCTCTACTTTCATTTGCATTGAGCTTTGATGATTTCATCATCACTAACTTCAACGCCGGTGCAGATATGACATTCCCTCGCTATGTCTTCACAGCAGCAGCTAGAGGTGTTCCTGCTGAGGCAAACGTAATTGGTAGCGCCGTGTTTATTGCAGCAATCTTGCTGGTACTAGTTACACAGATCAACGGCGAACGTAAACGCCGTCTCTTACTCAAAAAGCACTAAGCAAACAGAGAAATAAGAGCTTCTTCGAAGTGAGCTCTGTGTCTTTCAACATCTTCAATTGTGTGAGCTGGTGACATTAGAGCCATGTTGTGGAATGGTGTCATCAAGATGCCACGGTTTAGAGCGTGGATGTGAAGATACTGCTGTAGTTCAAAGTCGTCTGCATCGGCTGCTTCTCTTCCGTTCTTAGGTGCTTCTGATCGGAATGAGTATTCAGCCCTACAGCCCAACTGACTCACCTGCCAAGGAGCTCCATACTTTGTGATCAAGTCTTGAACATTCTTAGTCCAAACATCACAGAGGGCTTCCATAGCTACGAATGCTTCAGGAGTTAGCACCTTGGTTAGCGTTGCAGCGATAGCTGCCATTGATAGAGCGTTACCAGCTAGAGTTCCACCAACACCACCTACGTCAATGTGTTCTAGGTGAAGACTCTTTTGAACTTTTGAAGTTAGTTCTGCTGTCATACCGAAAGCACCTGCAGGAATACCAGCACCGATTGTCTTACCCAGCACAACTGCATCTGGCTGAAGGTTTCTTCTAGCGGTCATTCCACCAGGACCCTCACTTAGAGTGTGGGTCTCATCGATGATAAGGATTACGTCGTAGCGGGTGCAGAGCTCTCGCAGTCCTTCAAGATAAACAGGCTCTGGAAGAACAATTCCAATGTTGGTCATCGCAGGTTCGATGAGCATTGCTGCTACTTCACCGGTTGCGAATGCTGCTTCAGCTGCCTCTAAGTCATTGAAAGGAACAACGATTGTTGTTTCACTGGGATCAACCTGAGGACCGATGTTGTTCTCACGGCTAACAGTGTTTCCATTGTCATCAAGAACAGCAAAGGTTTCATCAACTGTTCCGTGGTAGCAATAGTCGTGCACGACAACCTTGTTTCTACCTGATACGTGTCTTGCATATCTCAAGATGTGCCGGTTGGCATCGGTAGCTGTAAGGGTGAATTGCCACTTAGCCATACCAAAGCGATCAGCTAGTGTCTGGGCTGCAATTGCAGCATCAGCGGTAGGCAACATTAGGGTGATTCCCTTTGCTAGCTGCTCAGCGATTGCCTTAACAGATGCGTCAGGGGAGTGACCAACCATGGCACCGGTGTCACCTAGACAGAAGTCAACGTATTCAATGCCATCAGCATCAGTGAATCTAGAGCCCTTGGCTTTAGTTACATAAACAGGGTGAGGGCCTGGCCACTTAGACATCCAAGACATTGGTACACCACCCATGAGAGCACTCTTAGCGATCTCATGTAATTTGGCCGATTCAGGGTGCTTAGCTATGAAAAGCTCAACCTCATCTGCAAAAAGTTTGGCTAATTTGTCTCTGTTTGCATATGAGTGCATTGGGTCTTGTCCTCTGGTTTAGAGTTTTGCTATTCCGTCTTCAACAACATCTAGTGCATCTTGAATAAGTTCATCGCTTATAGCAAGTGATGGCAGGAAGCGAATTACGTTGCCGTAGGTTCCTGCATTCAAGATAACTACTCCGTTTAGGTGTGAGTGCTTCACAACCGCATCAACAGCTGCTGAGTTTGGAGTGCGTGTTCCTGGAGCTACTAATTCGATTGCAAGCATTGCACCGCGGCCACGGATCTCACCGATAACTGGGTACTTAGCTTTCATCTGCTCTAGGCGAGCCATCATGACTGACTCGATGTGCTTAGCCTTCTCAAGTACTCCACCATCTTCAATCTGCTTTAGAACTGAGATAGCAGCAGCAGCTGCAACAGGGTTACCACCGAAGGTTCCACCAATTCCACCTGGGTGAGATGAGTCCATGATTTCTGCTCTACCAACAACTGCTGAGATAGGCATACCACCGGCAATACCCTTGGCAACAGTCATAAGATCAGGCTCGAAACCTTCTTCATGCTCTGATGCAAACCACTTACCAGTTCTAGCAATACCAGCTTGAACCTCGTCGGCGACTAACACAATTCCGTTGGCGTGAGTCCATTGGCTCAAAGTCTTTAAGAAGCCAGGAGCTGGAACAATAAATCCACCTTCACCCTGGATAGGCTCAATAACAACTGCAGCGAAGTTCTTCGCTCCGATTCTCTTCTCCATGTAGTTGATTGCTCTAGTTGCAGCTTCTTCTCCGGTCATGCCCTCTGGGTCATGGAATGGGTAAGACATTGGAACGTGAGTAACGCTGCCAGCAAAAGGACCAAAGCCATCTGCATAAGGCATGTTCTTGAAGTTCATAGCCATGGTTAGGTTTGTTCTGCCGTGGTAAGCGTGATCAAATACAGCAATTTCATTACGCTGGGTGAACTTTCTGGCCAACTTGATTGCGTTCTCAACTGCTTCAGCACCTGAGTTGAATAATGCTGAACGCTTGACGAAGTTACCTGGCATGCGTCTGTTTAGGATTTCACAAACCTGAACGTAAGGCATGTAAGGGGTGACAGTGAAAAGAGTGTGAGTTAGCTTTGCTACCTGCTCTGATACAGCTGCAACGACACCTGGGTTTGTGTGACCAATTGTTGTAACACCAATACCTGAACCCATATCGATGTACTGGTTGCCATCAACGTCAACCAAGATCGCACCATGAGCTGATTCGATGTAGGCAGGTAGAGAGGTTCCAACACCGTGGCCTACGTGCTCTAGACGGTGTGCATGTAAGGCCTGAGATTTAGGGCCTGGGATAGCAGTAACAAGAATTCTTTTCTGTTCTATTGTCATGCCCTAATTCTACGCCTCGCAGATTTATCTTGCTAGAAGCCCCTCATTAGAGGAGGCTATGTATCTAGGCATCTTTTCCCTGGCAAAAGCCACTACTTAAGAGTTTTCTCGCAGTCCCGCAAACACAGCCCCCACTGTTTCTAAGTGAATATAAATGCCCCAAATAGGAACAAAGACACTAAAATTAGGGCCATGGGGATCATACTTTTTGCACTCTTTATTCCTTTTTTCGGGCTCTCTGTTGTTGCTCTTGTTTTCAGTACGAGGATTCGAAGAGGGATAACCACTTCTAAGGCTGCTTATGTAGTTCTGTGGCTCCAACTTGCCGCAACAATCTGGTCCTGTGTGAATGCCCTTACAGATTCAGACAATTTTCTTAGGTACATAAATGACTTTTTTGCTGTCTTTATGCTTACATTCACCGCTTTGTGTGGGCTAATCCTTTTCACACCAAAAATAAAAAAGTTTTGAGAACAACAGATAATCAGGCTCTATCTTTGGAGGAACCTGGCACTTTCTTTCAAACTAAGTATTTCGAAAATCTGAAGGTGAGGTCACCATTAACATTGAGGCCGTACTTTTCTAAACCGATTACCGAACTAGGCCACTAGCAGCAAGGAATACAAGGATGATGGCAAGATTGAGACATGAAGAAGATAATCATCCTAGGCAGCACAGGATCTATTGGCACCCAGGCCCTAGAGATTATTGAAGCTAACCCTGACAAGTTTCAGGTTGTAGGTCTTGCCGGTAATTCAAATAAAGAACTTCTAGCAGCTCAAGCTAGCAAGTTCTCAGTAAATGAAAAGAATGTGGCTGTTGGCGCTAATGAAGCGACAGCTCTAGTTGAAAACACTGATGCAGATGCGGTTATCAATGGAATAACGGGATCTATTGGTTTAGCTCCAACATTGGCAACTCTGAAAACAGGCAAGCGTTTAGCTCTGGCTAATAAAGAGTCACTAATTGTTGGTGGCAGATTAGTAACAGAAGCTGCTGCTCCAGGACAGATCGTTCCTGTTGATTCAGAGCACTCCGCACTAGCTCAATGCTTGCTGTCGGGAGACGCTAAGGAGGTGGCGACACTTATCTTGACTGCATCGGGTGGCCCGTTTAGAGGTTTCACTGCAGAGCAGCTAAAGGCTGTAGCTCCCGAACAAGCATTGAAGCACCCGACTTGGACAATGGGAAGGGTAGTAACAACCAACTCAGCCACCATGGTTAACAAAGGTCTCGAACTTATTGAAGCTCATTTACTCTTCAATGTTCCTTTTGAACAAATTGAAGTTACAGTCCACCCACAATCTGTAGTTCATTCAATGGTTAGCTTTGTTGATGGTTCAATAATTGCCCAGTGCTCACCGCCAGACATGAAACTACCTATTGCTTTGGGTATGACTTGGCCTGAGCGTATTGAGAACGTAAGCCCACCTGTTGATTTCACTAAGGCTCACACCTGGACTTTTGAACCTCTAGATGAAGATGTTTTCAAGGCAGTAAAGATTGCAAGACAAGTAGGCTCCGCTGGTCTGACTTACCCTGCTGTTTACAACGCTGCAAATGAGCAGGCAGTTGATGCTTTCCACGATAAGTCAATATCTTTCCCAGAAATTCTAGAAATCATTGAAGAGGTTGTCGCCTCACACAAACCTGAACAAGAGATGACACTTGAATCAGTACTAGCAGCTGAAGTGTGGGCTAGAGAAACTGCCAATCAACTGATAGCCAACAGAAACTAATTACTGAATGTCGGTCAGCTTAGTTAGGTTAGACAAATGGATTTGATTAACAACATCAGTGGCTGGGTCTTCTTACTTATAGGCCTAGCAATTTCGATTGCCCTCCATGAGATCGGCCACATGTGGCCTGCGAAGAAGTTCGGCGTAAAAGTAACCAAGTACATGGTCGGGTTTGGTCCAACACTTTTTTCAAGAAAAAGGGGAGACACAGAATACGGAATCAAACTGATTCCACTCGGTGGCTACATCCAGATGGTTGGGATGCTTCCGCCTTCCCAAGGAGCGAATGCAAAGAAGAACTTGTGGCAGAGACTTACAAATGGTGCTCAACCAAATGAGCAGATTGTTATTGCAGAAGAAGATCAGGGAAAGACTTTTTATGAGTTAGCTCCTTGGAAGAAACTCATCATTATGTTTGGTGGACCATTCGCCAACTTAGTAATTGCTGGGGTTCTTGCCGTTGTGTTATTCGCTGGATTCGGTGCCTACGAAAGAACTTCGACAGTAAAAGATGTTTTATCTTGTGTTCCTAGCGAAACAAACAAAGACTGTGCTGATCCGAATCCTGATTCACCTTCAAGCAAGGCAGGTTTATTGCCAGGGGATAAGATTCTGAGCTTCGCTGGTCAAACTGTTGAATACTGGTCAGATGTTGAATCGCAACTTAAGGATTCTGTTGGTAAGAGCGTTCCAATGGTCGTAGATAGAAATGGTGTTCAGATAAGTCTGACTATTGAGCCAACCTTGCTGACATCAGCAGGACTATCAAGACCTTACCTAGGTGTCTATTTAGAAGTTGAGCGGGTTCCTCAAAGTGTTGGTGCCGCTCTTGGCCAAGTAGGAATGATGATGTCCGACACTGCGGCCATGATTATTCAACTCCCACTTCAAGCAGGAGCAGCTCTTACCGAGATAGCACCTGGCTCTGAACGAAATGAAAATGGTGCAATTTCAATCATTGGGCTAGGACAGTTCTCTGGGCAAATAGCTTCGGATGCCTCGATCAGCCTTGAAGACAAGATGCTTTCACAGCTCGGGCTACTGATGTCCCTAAACGTTGCTCTGTTTGTCTTTAACATGGTTCCGCTAGTTCCTTTAGATGGCGGGCACATAGCCGGAGCTATTTACGAGTCAATCAAACGTGGGGTATTTAGGGTCCGAGGCAAGGAATGGGTACGTCCGGTTGACACTAGCCAAATGATGCCCATTGCTTACTTTGTGGCCAGCCTGCTAATTGTTTTGACCATAGTTCTGGTGCTCAGGGACATCCTGAATCCGCTTTCCCTATAAGTTCAAGGGACATCCAAGCCGAGCGGTTTAGACTAAAGCCATGTCGATGTCGTTTTGGCATCAGGAAGAAGTGATTTTAAGTGCCAGCAATTAACTTAGGTCTACCAAATACTCCACCTGTCTTGACCCCAAGACGTAAGACTCGTCAGATCAAGGTTGGAAGTGTCGGTGTGGGCAGTGACTCACCTGTATCCATTCAATCAATGACCACAACTCAGACAACTGATATCAACGGCACTCTTCAACAAATCGCTGAGTTGACAGCTAGTGGATGTGACATAGTCCGTGTTGCATGCCCTACTCAAGAAGACGCAGATGTCCTAAGAATTATTGCTAAGAAATCTCAGATTCCAGTTATCGCTGATATTCACTTCCAGCCAAAGTATGTTTTCGCAGCTATCGATGCAGGTTGCGGTGCTGTTCGCGTTAACCCAGGAAACATTCGTCAATTTGATGACAAGGTTGGCGAAATTGCAAAAGCTGCAAAAGATGCAGGCGTATCAATTCGTATCGGTGTCAACGCAGGCTCTCTAGATCCAAGACTTCTTCAGAAGTATGGCAAGCCAACCGCGGAAGCACTTGTTGAATCAGCTGTTTGGGAAGCATCACTATTTGAAGAGCACGACTTCCACGACTTCAAGATTTCTGTGAAGCACAACGATCCAGTGGTCATGGTTCGTGCTTATGAACTACTTGCTGAGCAAGGAGACTGGCCACTACACCTAGGTGTTACTGAGGCTGGTCCTGCATTCCAAGGAACCATCAAATCTTCTGTTGCTTTCGGAGCGCTATTGAGCAAGGGAATCGGAGACACTATCCGAGTTTCACTTTCAGCTCCACCAGCTGAAGAAGTAAAAGTTGGAGCAAAGATCCTTGAAGCACTTAATCTTCGTCCTCGTAAGTTCGAGATCGTTTCTTGCCCATCTTGTGGTCGTGCACAGGTTGATGTTTACAAGCTTGCAGAAGATGTAACCGCAGGGCTTGAACACATGACAGTACCAATCCGAGTAGCTGTTATGGGTTGTGTTGTAAATGGTCCTGGAGAAGCACGTGAAGCAGACCTTGGTGTTGCATCAGGAAACGGCAAGGGTCAAATCTTTGTTAAAGGTGAAGTAATCAAGACTGTCCCTGAGAGTGAAATCGTTGCAACTCTTATTGAAGAGGCAAACAGACTAGCTGGCGAAATGGACCCGAGCCTAGTCGGCAGCCCTCAGGTTGTTGTCGCGAAGAAAGATTAATTCATGATTCTTTCTATGTCGCAATTATTCTTGCGAACACTAAGAGAAGATCCTGCTGAAGCTGAAGTAGATAGCCACAAGCTTCTTGTTAGAGCTGGGTACATCCGCAGAGCAGCACCTGGTATTTATACCTGGCTACCTCTTGGGCTAGTAGTCAAAGCTAAAGTTGAGCAGATTGTTCGTGAAGAGATGGCTGCTGCTGGAGCTCAAGAAGTATTCTTCCCTGCACTTTTACCTCGCGAACCTTTTGAAGT
>JBIJAF010000021.1:0-24251 GCA_044345905.1 Rhodoluna sp. | reverse complement strand
GAATGCTGGCCAGTTACCGCCACCAGCTGGCATCTTGATGCGAGCTTCAATGTATCCGTACTGGAAAGAAACTTTCTTCTGAGTATCAAAACGCCCACTTGTAAAGCCACACTGAGGATTCAAACAGCTACCTGCGTTTAGAGGAGTGCCAGTAACTTTCTTTGAAGTGATCACAGCGTTACCTTGAGTGGTTCCATCTAGGCGAATAGCATCTGGTGTGTACCACTGCTTTTCATTGTTGTGGCAAGTTCCACCACCGTTATTCGCATCATGACCACAATATCTTGCAGTCCAGGTTGTGTTGTCAACGAGGCCACCGGCTGGCCCAGAGAATGAATCAGACCATAGAAGTTTGCCTACAGTGTGGCCAGCAAGCATTGGAGTTTTAACAGTTGGTTTCCATTGAGCGTAAAGAGTTAATTTCTTAGTCGGCTTTACAACCGATTTGTTGTAGTACCTAACTGGTCCAGTCTTAGTTAGCGACCAGCCAATAAATCTATGAGTGTCACGAACATACTTAACTGCTGTTAGAGCTTTTCCTTTTACCGAAACGATCTGCTTAGCCATGACACCAGAGCCACCATTAGCGTCGAAAGTAATTGTGTGTGAAGATGCAGCCGATGCAGAATTGGAAAGATTTGGGGCTGCAAGTCCAGCAAGAACAATGAGAGTTGCAGTTACGATTCCAAGGAATTTAGCTTTCATTTCCCAAGTCTAGTTGCCGCCTTACCACTGGAAGTATGCCTATACAGACTACTTTCAGCCTAATGAGCATAAACAAACGCTTACATGTTAAAAACTAACCCGCCACAGTTTCCTGGGGCGGGTTAGTAGTTAGTGCTTTAGAACTAGCCAAGCTTCGCGTAAAGAATGCGAGTCTTGGTGCGAATCTTCTTGTACGTGGTTGGAAGATACATGTCACGCACGATGGTTACAGTAACCACTGTGCTTGTTGTGATCTTCTTCAACGCAGCAAGCTGAGTCTTCTCTGTCTTCCCGGTACATAGGTTCGGTGAAGTCAGAGTTATTAGCTTGTTTGAAGACTGCTTCTTTAAGATGCCGAAGCTAGAAGTACATGTGAATGTCTTACTTCCAACCTTGAATGATACAGACGCCTTGACTGGACCAACATAGACAACGCTTAGCTTCACAGTCAAGGTTCCCTTGCTTCGGTTCCAACCTAGTTGAGTGTCGCCATTCTTTAGGAAGGTTCCAGTCTTTGACAGAGCCAGAGGCTTCTTAATGTCACCCTTTTCAGTTACTGGAGTTGTAGGTGTCATAGCAACTGTGATTGTTAGGGTCTTAGTTGCAGCCAACCAGCTAGCGTTTCCAGCTTGTGATGAAGTGATCTCACAAGTACCTTCAGCGATAGCAACTACTAGACCAGCTGCAGTAACAGTACAGATAGCTGGGGTAGTTGTTGCGTAAACAACTGGTAGTCCTGAAGACGCAGAGGAAACAACTCCAAATCCATCTAGGTCTACTACTACCCTGGTTGGACCAGTCAACGTGACAGTCTGCGCTGCAGCAACAACGGCGGCAGCTGAAACAGTTGTTGACTGAGTTCCTGAACCAGATAGCAAGTTACCACTAGCAGCAGCAGTCGCTTTTACAGTACAAGTACCAGCAGTTAGTAGACGTGCCTTGTTAGCAACAATTGAACAAACAGCTGGAGTTTCTGAACTCCAAGTAATCACACCTGCAGTACCAGCGTTAGATGGGGAGAAGGTAACTGTCGCACTCAAGGCTAGATCAGGATCCCCTACTCTTACCGACGCAGCCAAAGCTGCAACAGTGACAATCTGAGCAACTGGTACAACGGCTGCAGCTGAAACAGTTGTTGACTGAGTTCCTGAACCAGATAGCAAGTTACCACTAGCAGCAGCAGTCGCTTTTACAGTACAAGTACCTGCAGTTAGTAGACGTGCCTTGTTATCAACAATTGAACAAACATTCGGTGTCTCTGAAGTCCAAGTAATTGCTCCAGCTGTTCCAGCGTTAGATGGTGAGAAGGTAACTGTCGCACTCAAAGCTAGATCAGCATCTCCAACTCTTACCGACGCAGCCAAAGCTGCAACCGTTACAGTCTGCTGAACAGACACTGTTTGAGCTACGTAACTTAGATCCATCCACTTGAGAACAGTTAGGTTAGCCGGTGCAGCTGAATCGCTGTAAACAAGATAAGAGTTCTTGTCTGAACCACGAAGCCAGAAATGAGCAAACCCGTTGCCTGGTGCTACGGTGTAGTTCAATACTTCACCAGTAGTAAGTACTCCTGTTTCTAGATTGATCCAACCAGCAGCTTCTTGATTGGTGCCCATTACCGCTACTGGAAGTACTGTCTCGTTTGACGGTGCAGCCTGCCCACCAAGTACGGTTACCTGAGGCGAAGTGATTGCCGACTGAGACAAGTCAACAGATCGAACTGTTCCTACGGAAGCCCCATCAAATGTAATCACGTCGGCTGTCAGACCAGCGTTGCGAACAGCGAAAATCTTTCCTGTGTTCTCGTCTGGGATGCTCATGTTTGGATCATCGGCGATAGTTCCACCAGACGAACCCCAGGCAGCAGATGTTGAGGTCAAGAAACCAAGGTCTGAATTAAACCTAATAACGGTGTGATCTGTGATTGTTCCAACGTTGGTCATTGGGTAGTTATTAACTTGAGTGACCAAGCTAGTTGTAACAAAAGCTGTCAGCATTGCTTCAGAACCAGACGCATTTGGGTTTACCGAGAATCTAGTGCTCACGTAGTTTAAAGAGGCCCCCGGTTCTGCCATCTTTGCAACATATGTAAGAGCTCCAGTTGCAGAGTCGATTGTTGCTAGGACAGTTAATGGAAGGAATGAGCTTCTTCCTTGAAATGTGAAGGACTTGAAACAGTTTATGGACAGGAGCGCATTGTCAACTGGAGCAGGTATCACCGATATTTCCATGTTTTGACTTTGAGCAGTTGCATATCCCGCCGAGGCTGCAGCGCAGACTGTGTTGACACTTGATTGCGTCAACGTTTTTGATGTGGTTGCCGCACTGGTTGCTGAGCCGAAGATGATTTGGGTTTCACCGACTGGCGGTTGAGTCTGAAAGTTAACTCCGTTTACTGCTGCGGCCCACTTGTCCTTTGATTCACTGTAGTAACCCACTCCACCAACATAGGCGTTAGGAACTGTGATTGATTCAAATAGTACAGTTCCAGTTCCTCCAAAACTAGAGTCAAGCGCAGTGGCAGATGCATGTCTAATGCGTAGCTTTTGAGTTCCACATAAAGGAGGACATGCACCTTGTTGTTCACCATAGTAGTAGAAGCCACCTTTTCCATCTGGGACCACATTTGTGTAAGGTGCAAAGTCTTCGATGGGAAGGACGTTGTTACTAACCTCTACGATTTTCTTTGCTTCAGCCACACCTGCATAAGTTTTGTTGACTGTGAACCCAGCTGCAGGAATCAAGATCTGACTTGCCTCAGAAAATTCTGAGTAGGCTGCCATGAACCTGTCTCTGAATTTCACTAGATAAGTCTTTCCAGAGGTCAAGCCGAAGATGTTACAGCTGTACTTACTTATATCTTGGAAGTCTCTGTACGCTGACACCGTTCTAACTGCCACTGTTGGTGCAGCTGAATCGTACACTACACATTGAGACTCATACATAGCACTGGATCCAATGGCAAAATTACCTGTTACGGCCACTCCTCCATTAGCTGGAGAAAGTGATGGTGCTGTTGGCTTAGCTGGAGCACAGTTAGAGCTCACATCCTCATTAGCCTGATTGTAGAACCTAAATGCAATCTCGTGATTTGAACCAGCAACTGCAGCAGGAAGGTATTTGTTTAACCTGACGTAGACACCCCAAGCCAAGTCAAACGGGGTGATTGTGATTGATGAGGAATACGTATCGCGGTAACCAGGGTCTCCATTTCGCTTGAAACCCGTCTGCGTTCTCCAGGAATTGTCGGTATTTGCGTCCAACACCCCGTTGTGGACAATCGCGGCGGTAACAATTTCTCCAGCGGCTACTTTTGAAGTGTCTAGACAAATATTGCCTGAAACGCTAGCGTCAAGAACTGCCTGCGGCGTTGTAAATGAAGTGCCTGGGACTGAATATCGGTATCGAACGCCACTCACTGTTAGGCCAACTGAGTTTGATGGCACAACTTGGATTCCACCAAAAGAAGTCAGCTCCAAACTGAATGTATAAGTTCCAGCCGGGAGAGTGCTCCCCATAGCTCCTGCATACAAGTACATACTTGTATTCAAATAACCTGTGTAGTCAGTGGCATTGGCTGGAACAACCAATTCACCTGTGCTGTCGTTTGCCTGGACTGCCGGGCCCCCTTGGCTAGACATTAAGCGCCCGTTAATGTTCTTGGAGTACGAAATCCCTGGACCCATACCCATAACAGGGATGGTGCTTCCGTTCGGCTGCGTGATTGTAAATCTATAGCCCAGTGTTTGGCCCTGGCGAGCTACAAGAAAACTCTCTGCAAATTCGAATTCTCGACCAATCTCGACATTTGTAAGACCTGCCGGAACTACAAATTGTGTTGCCTGTCCCAGGTCGACAGCGAATCTAGCTTCTGCGCCTTGGACTTTTGCGGTGTCAACGTTAGGTGCCTCGGCATATGCCTGGCCAACGCTCAATCCCCCAACCAAAAGCGAGGTAAGAGCTATTGTGCTAAATAGTTTTTTGAACATGAATGATCTCCTGTTTTGCAGTTGGGGATTTAAGTTTTGGGATTACCCATAAGTAGACGACGAGTTTAACTATTACCCCAATACTAGACGATTAGTTCAGAATCGACCTCGAGACATCGCTTTTACCGGACAAATCTTTCCTGAATGGGCACACAGATTCTAGAACATCGACAGGAACCGGATTTATACCTTATATATTATTGTCAGATTTTGGAGGCAAATTCCATTAGGGAATTGGTTATTGGGCCCCAAAAAACAGTCCTTTTACTTTTTGAGGCTGAGAATGGCCGCTGTATAGGGTTCAAACTGCATAGATAAGCACAGCTTTCTGAGGCCTAACAGCTGGCTAACTAAAGAGTGAAATTGACCCACGAATTAAGGTCGCTAGAGATCCTAGAATAGCCAGCCAAGTAATTGCTTTGCTGGTGTGCTCAAGGGATAGTTTTCTGGAAATCAGTTCCCCTAGGAGAATCCCTACCCCGAGTGCCCCCAACAGACCTAGCCAGGATATATAGGAATAAGAAGGCAGTGGAACTGGACCAGACCAAGTTTTTAGGAGAAAAGAGCCTCCACTCATAGTGATTAGGAGAGGTTGAATGCTTGGGGTAAAGCTTTCTGGAGACCAGCGCTTAAGGTTACGAAAGACAACAAGTGGTGGCCCACCGATAGATGCCACAGCATTTAGAAACCCTGAGGACAGCCCTGTCAATGTAGCGGGGATAAAGAGTGATGTTGTTGAAGGCAACGGAGGTGACTTAACTGTGATGATAACTGCCAGTAGTAGAGCAAGGCCTATGCCAACTTCTAAGAATGCAGGATCTATCTCCCCCAGGAACCAAACTCCAAGCCATATCCCTAAAACACAGGGAATGAACATGGGCAGAATAACTTTCCACTCAATCTTTCTCCATAGTAAAAACAGGGCTAATCCAGCTGCTGGTAACCCCAAAAGGTTCATCAGTAGAACACCCTCGAGCGGACCAAGAGCAATGATGGCTAGCGGAGCAGATGCCAGAGCAAAGCCCATCCCTGTGGCGCGTTGGGCAACTCCACCCATTGCAACTGCCAGCAATAGCAGCCAGGGGTAATCAATCATTAGAGGTGGGTTATCTCCGCAGCAAGTGGGGTTAGGAAGTTAGTCGCTGTTTCGTGCATGACTTTCTTCAGCTCTGGGTTATCTAATCCCATCACTCGCTCAACAGTTGTTACAGGGTTCATATCCGCCATATCAAACGGATAGTCACTTCCCAGGAACACCTTGTCAGCACCCATGCGTCTAATCAAAAGTTCGAGAGACAAATCATCGTGAGCTAATGAATCAAACCAGAAATGCTTTAGAAGTGTTGATGGTGCTACTGGTAAGTGAACCTTAGGTTCAGGTCTCACTGACCAGCCATGATCAAAGCGTCCAATCTGATATGGGAGGAATCCTCCACCGTGCAGAAGGCCAAATCTCAATCTTGGGTGACGGGTTAGGACTCCACCAAACATTAGTGAACCAGCAGCAAGAGTTGTGTCTGTTGGGTTACCAACAAAGTTATGAAGGTAGTGAGCCTTCATTCTTCTAGTTCCTTCGACCACATCATGTGGATGCAGAACAATAGGTAATCCAGCACTTGCCAGAGCAGCCCAGATTGGATCTAGCTCTGGAGCATCTAAGTTCACACCAGAAACATTCGTTGCTAGTTCAACACCAACAACATGCTTTGATGTTGCCAAACGAGCGAGCTCTGCAATTGCATAGTCAGCGCTTTGCATCGGAAGAGTTGCCAAAACAACAAAACGTTCTGGGCTTTGCTCTGCCATTGCAATCATTGAGTCGTTATGGGAAGCTGCAACAAGAGCTGCTAACTCTGGCTCTACGTGATAGTTGAAGTGTGTAGGTGGAACGCTTAGAGCTTGAACATCGATGCGCATAGCATCCATGTCCTTGAGACGCTCTTCGTGATCAAACATACCTATTGGCATAGGCCCACTTCTTCGCCCATCCTCATAGACGAATGTGCAGTCTTTTCCATCTAACTCAATCTTTGGTGCTAGCTTTGGTGCATCGCGTTTCATCCGCTCGATATGATCAGCTGGAACAGTGTGGGCGTGGACGTCTATTGTCATTTCTTCTCCAGGTCGGGACGGGTGACAGCTGCTGCTCTCCAGAAGACTATCTTTTTCTCAGCTAGAGAAATTATTAGGTAAGTTGCTACACCAATTGCTAGGAAGCAAATAATAAGAACCCAAGCTGCTGGAGTGTCATAACTAGAACGATATCTTAGGAGCAAGAATCCAAGACCTGCATCTGCTCCAACAAACTCTGAAACAATCGCTCCAATAATCGCTGTTGTTGCTCCAAGTTGCAGTCCTCCAAAGATGACTGGCAAAGCTGAAGGAATACGAAGCTTAAGTAGCGTTTGGACCTTAGAAGCACCCAGAGACTGCATCAAGGAAACGCTATTGGCATTAGCTAAGGCAAGACCGGAAAGAGTTGTAATGAACACCGCGTAGAAGCAAGCAAATGCCGCCTGCACGATCTTTCCCTCAAATCCAAAGCCCAACCAGGCGATAAGAAGTGGAGCAATAATCACAGTAGGAACGGCTTCCATTGCGCTTAAGGCAGGCAGATACGCTGCCCTAAGAACGTTAGAAGAACCAAGCAATAGGCCGAGTATAAAACCGATTGATGCCCCTAGAGCAAATCCACCGACAATTTCAGTCAAGGTTCTAGACGCATGCATTCCGAACGTCTCAGAGCCAAAGACCTTAGGGAAGGACCCGAAGACAGCTTCAGGGCCAGGCAAAAGAATAGGATGCAAGACTCTAACTTCTGTAATGCCCCACCAAGTAATCATGATGATTGGGAAGAGAGCAGCGGTAATCCAATAAGGAGAGAACTTCTTTTTCTTCTTCTGTGGATCTTCCAAAGCTACTTTCGGAGTGCTCAAGGTTGCTTTACTCATGACTTTTTACCTCTCTCACTCTCGGACCAGAAGACAACTTTTCTCTCTAGAACATCCATAATTGAAACCAGCGAAACTGCGATGGTTAGCACCACGGTGATAACTGCGAGGCTCAGTGGCATGTTCAGTTGAAGCGAGAACTCCTTAACTAATTTGCCGAGTCCATTAGATGCCGATGAAAGAATTTCCGCCACTAGAACACCGGTGAAGGAGAGCAACATAGCGTGCTTCATTCCAACCAAGACGATTGGAACTGAAGATGGAAGTTGTAGTTTTCTAAATACTTGCACTCGACTAGCGTTTAGCGACTTCATGAAAGTGAACTCCGCAGCACTTGGCAAAGCTAATCCCACCATGGTGTTAATCCATACTGGGAAGAAACAAATAGCCACGGCGATTGCAATCTTGCTCTGAGAGCCAAAACCAAGGGCACCAATTAGAACTGGAGCAAGAACAATCTTTGGAAGTGCCTGCAGGGCAATTGCATAAGGCGTGATTGCGGTGCGAATGAATGGTGAAGTTCCAAGAGTGACACCCATGGTTATTCCGAAAGTAACACCTATAGTCCAGGCAATTACTACAGAGGAAAGTGTGCTAGCTAGATCTTCCCACCAGTAACCACCGGAGATTAGTTGACCAAGTCCCCAAATAGTGTCGGAAACAGTAGGGATAAGAACTCTATTTATAACACCAAGAGTTGGAAGTAATTCCCAGAGCACTAGAAATACAACGAGTGTTATGCCGCCAACAAGCATCGACTGCTTAGTTGACTTAGTTTGTTTTCTAAGTGCTTTTCCGCGTGAGCGAATATCAGCTGAAGAACTCATGCTAGTCCTAGCATTTGACGAGCTTTAACAACCAGCTTGGTAAATTCTGGGTCACCATAAAGATCTGGAGTTCGAGGCCTAACAAATGGCACATCAATTACTCCAATTAATCTTCCAGGTCTTGATGTCATAACCGCAATGCGATCTGACATGAATACTGCTTCAGCGATGTTGTGAGTGACCAATACAGCTGTAGATCCTGAGTGGCTCTGAAGTCTCAGTAGCTCTTGGTTCATGGTTTCACGAGTGAACTCATCTAGAGCACCGAATGGCTCATCTAGAAGCAGAAGTTTAGGGTGGTGAATTAGTACGCGACAGAGAGCAGCTCTCTGTTGCATTCCACCTGATAGCTGCCAAGGATATGAGTTAGCAAACTCAGACATGCCAACCATTTCCAAAAGCTCTTCTGCTTTGGCTACATAGTCTTTCTTATTTAGTCCAAAGACTTCAATTGGAAGTAGGACGTTCTCAATTGTTGTGCGCCAAGGGAACATAACGGCCTGCTGGAACATCATTCCGATGTCTCTTCTTGGCTTAGTCATTTCCTCACCGCCGATGATGACTTTTCCTTCGGATGGTGTGAGTAACCCACCCATGATGTTTAGAGCTGTGGACTTACCGCAACCACTAGGGCCCAGGAGGGAGAGAAACTCTCCCTCCCGTGCCTCAAGGTCAAGGCCACTGAGGGCAATAATTTCATTGCTGCCCGACTGGTATTTCTTAGAGACACCCTCTAATCGGACTAATACATTGGAATCGTTGTTTTTTTGCACTTCAGTGGCCTTTCGTTGATTTGGTTTAGTAGTCTGCTGCGTCTTTTTCGACCCGAGCACGATCGAAGTCATTAGCAACATCTAGGTATGTACCGTTTAGGAATACCGCGAGATCGACTTCCTGAGCATCAGGGATTGTCGAACCGATAAGAGCCAAGAACTCTTTAGTTCCTGCCTCACTGTGTGCACCGAACTTCGCTGTATCCTTTGGTGGAACCTGTGTTTGTGACAATGCGAAACGCAGCTTTCCTTGGGAAACGCCATCTTTGTTCTCTTCGAACGCAGCTGGGATAACTTCCTTCAACATCGCAAGACAAGCGTCTTTGTTCTGAAGGCAGAAGTAAGTTCCCATTGCAGTTCCCTTAGCGAAACGACCCCAAGCTTCTCCCTTTTCAGCGAGCTTTGCACTTGTTGTAATGATGCCTCGAGCAGGGAATGTGCTGAACTCTGCAGGTGTTAGGTCAACTAGGTTGAGTCCCTGTGTCTGCAAAGCAAAGATGTCATTGTAAGCGGTTGAGTATGCATCAACTTTTCCTGTTTCAATAGCAGCAAAAGTCTCTGGTCCACCGTCACCGATTGGAATCAATGTCGCACCTGTGATTGGGTCAATGCCTTCCTTTAGAAGCGATGCTTCCAAGAATGCAACTTCACCTCCACCAGCTTCAGAGATACCGATCTTCTTACCTGCTAGATCAGCGATGCTCGTGATGCCTGATGACTCAGGAGCGAAGATACCGAAGATAGCTCCTGTTGAATATGTATAGACGTTGACTAGGTCAAGACCAACTAGGATACCTTCACCAACGGCAGGCATTGAAGGGTTACCCGCATCAATGTTTCCAGCAACTAGTTGTTCAACTACGTCACCGCTACCGCCAACACCTTGGAATTCGACATCCAGGCCTAGCTCGTCATAGTAGCCGAGCTTAGAAGCTGCAAGCCAGCCCCACCATTCAGCAGTGTATGTGTCACCTGAAGCCATACCCATAACAATAGATACTCGCTCTGGTGGAGCTTCAGGGGCACATGAGGTAAGAGCTAAGGCGCCAACGGCTAGAACAGCAATCGGGCCGAGCCTTCTTGATTTTTTCATTTGTTTCTCCTTTGCGTAGATAAATTACTCTTTAGTTATTTACATGTAAAAACTTTGAAACTTTATCTTTACCTCTTTGAATCTTGAACCAAGTTCCCTAACTGCGAGTTCGAGGCTCCTTAGCGGCGCACCTCCCTAACTATCTCTGAGATTGCTACTAAGTCTTTTTGGTCTAGAGCAGAGTTAACAGCTCTAGTGTTATCCAAAACCTGTTGTGGGCGTGAAGCCCCAGTGATCACGCATGAAACTGAAGGTTGGCGAAGTATCCATTGGATTGCTGCAACCAGTGGGTCATAGCCTTCTTTCATAAGAGCAGAAACGATGTCCTTTGCTAACTGGTGATCTGCATCGCTAAACCAGTCCTGGTAAAGCTTGATGGTAGAAAGTCTGGTGCCTTCTGGATCTGGTTTACCGTGCTGATACTTGCCAGTTAGCAATCCGCTAGCCAGTGGATAGTAAGGAACAAAGGCGGTGCCGGTTGCATCACAGAAATCAAATACACCGTCAGTTTCTGATGATTTGCGAATCATTGAGTATTCATTCTGAACAGATACATACTTACTAAATCCATAAGCTTCAGAAACATCCCAGGCCTGCTGCAGTTCGCTAGCAGATGCGTTAGAGACACCTATCTCTCTCACTAGACCTTCTTTAACTAGATCATTCAGAGCACCAAGGGTTTCTTCAAGTGGAACATTCGGGTCTGGTCTGTGTAGCTGATATAGATCTATATAGTCGGTGTCTAATCTTGTGAGGCTACCCTGCACTGCTTTACGAATCCAAGAAGCCGAAGCTCCACCACTTTCTGGTTGGTCTGGTAAGACCAAACCAAACTTAGTTGCAACAATAACTTGGCTTCGTTTCGCTTTGATTGCTTTACCGAGGAAACTCTCTGATCTGGTCTCACCGTATTTATCTGCAGTGTCGAAGTAGTTGATGCCGCTGTCTAATGCAGTGTCTACTATTTCCTGAGTGGCGTTCTGATCTAAACCACGGCCCATATTGTTGCAACCAATTCCCAACACCGAAGTGCTCAGTGTGCCAATCTTTCGCTGCATCATTATGGGGCCTCGTTTCCAAGAATTGCTGTTGCGTGTGAAGCTAAGGTCATACCCATTCCATGGACTAGTGACAACTTAGCCCCTTCATGCTGTCTAGTTCCAGCAGTGCCTCTAAGTTGAGTGACCGCTTCAATAATCAAGAACATCGAGAGCATTCCAGGATGAGAGAAAGACAATCCCCCACCATTTGGATTCAAAGACAATTCGCCGCCAGGAGCAAGGCGACCGTTTTCAACAAATGCTCCGCCTTCACCCTTCTTACAGAAACCTAGATCTTCTAGAAGAATCAACAAGCTGATTGTGAATGCGTCATAGACGTGTGCTGTGTCGATATCAGCAATACCGACTCCTGCTTGTTCAAATGCTCTCTTACTTGACACTGATGCTTTAGTTGTTGTGAAGTCTGGCATCTGTGAAATGTTTCTATGATTTTGTGCTTCACCTGTTCCTAGAACCCAAACCGGTTTCTGCTTCAATGAAGCAGCTCTCTTGCCAGAGGTAACAACAATTGCTCCTGCCCCATCAGTTACTAGGCAGCAATCAAGCTTGTGAAGCGGAGAAGCAACCATAGGTGAACTCAAAACTTCATCAACAGTAAGTGCAGTTGGATATGGAGCTTCTGGGTTTAGTAGTGCCCATTCTCTTGCAGAGACTGCATACTGAGCTAGCTGTTCGCTGGTAGTGCCAAACTCTTTCATGTGTCTATTAGCGATTAGTCCAAATGCACCGAGCGGATGAATAAGTCCATACTGCTGTTCATAGACAGAGTGCTCTGCAATGCTTACAAGTTTTCCTGCATCAGTTTTTTGAGTGCTGCCATAAACAATTAGTGCAACTTCACACAACCCTTGGTTGATCATTGCCACCGCATGTCCCAGGTGTTGAACAAAAGAACAGCCACCAGTTGAAGTTGAATCAACAATGTTTGGTGATAGACCAAGATACTCAGCCATGGTTAGTGTTGGCATCGCGTAGTAAGAAGAAGAAGTAAACAAGGCGTCAACATCAGATAGTTTCAGGCCTGCATCTTCAACTGCTCGTTTAGCAGCTAGAGCTGCTAGACCAACAGGAGAGCGGTCTTTTGTCTTGAAGATGTCTACTTGTGCTGCACCAACAATTGCTACTGATTTATCAGCCATTAGACACCTCCAAGCGGAAGTGAACAACAGAGTGCCCGTTTTCTGGATGCTCGATTTCAGCAACCACAGGTAGGCCTATCGAAATGTCTTCAGGTGCAGAACCAATAAGGTCTGCCATCATGCGATATCCCTCATCTAGATCAACCATGACTATCGTGTATGGAACCTGGTCTTCTAGAGCTGGGTTACCAGCTCGATACTGGGTAGTGAAAGTGTAGATAGTGCCTTTGCCTGAACTAACTCTGTACTCAATCTGATCGCTGTGACAGCTTGGACATACTGTTCTTGGATAGAAGTGAGCCTTTGAGCAAGAGGTGCAGAACCCAAAGGTAAGTTTGTTCTCCGCTAGAGCTTCGAAGTAAAGTCTCTCTTCACCACGAGGCATGATCTGAGGTCTACTCATTTCAAAGCCCCCTTACTTAGCTCTGTAAGTGCTGAAGAGATAGCATTCCCAACTTCACTAGTTGATGAGATTCCACCTAAGTCTTTAGTTAGTGTTTTACCTTCACGAGTCACACGATTAATTGCCTCTGCTAGATGCTTGGCTGCCTCGGTCTCACCGAGGTTCTCAAGCATCATCACAGCAGACCACACTTGACCAATTGGGTTAGCAATTCCCATACCAGCGATATCTGGAGCAGAGCCATGAACAGGTTCAAATAGACCAGGACCCTTAGTTGGGTTAATGTTTCCAGATGGTGCAACTCCAAGACTTCCAACTACTGCAGCACCAATGTCACTCAAGATATCTCCGAAAAGATTGGAAGCAACAATTACATCTAGTGTCTCTGGGTGGCTGACGATACGAGCAGCTAGTGCATCAACGTGCATGGACCTCCAAGCAACATCTGGATAATCCTGCATGACATCCTGAACTACTTCATCCCAGAAAGTCATTGAGTGAATAATTCCATTTGATTTGGTTGCAGAGATTAGATTCTTTGAGCGCTTTGATGCAAGCTCCGCTGCAAAACGCACTACACGTTCGATTCCAACTCTGGTGAAGACAGCTTCTTGGAGAGCTACCTCTCTAACGGTTCCACGGTTAAATCTTCCACCGACTTCGCTGTATTCACCTTCAGTGTTTTCTCTAACTATCTGGAAATCAATATTTGGTACAGGGTCGCGTAGAGGCGATTCAATACCAGGAAGCAACACAACTGGTCGAAGGTTAATATACAAATCAAATTCGCGTCTAATTGGAATTAGTAAACCCCATAGTGAAACATGGTCTGGAACACTAGGCCAACCAACAGCTCCTAGGAATATGGCATCGTGTTTAGAAAGAATCTGGAGACCATCATCTGGCATCATCGTTCCAGTCTGTGCATATCTTTCACATGACCAGTCCAACTCAGTCCAGTCCATAGAGAAACCAAATGTTTCAGCTACTTCATTAACTAGCTTCTGAGCAACAGGAACTACCTCGCAACCGATTCCATCACCTGGAATCGTCGCTATGCGGTAGCTCTTAGTTGCCATGGTTTCTTTCTTTACTTAATCGCCATTGGGTTTACCGGAGATCCAACACCTTGGGTAATAACTAGTGGTGGTGCACAGAAGAAGAAGTCATACTGGCCATCTTCTGCACAGTCTGCTCCTAGTTCTTCTAGGTCGAAGATCTCACCTATCCAAAGACCCATGGCCACAATGAATACACAGTGCAGAGGCTGGAACACATCTGGTGTCTCGTTAGGTAGAACTTCTGCACCCCAGGTGTCGGTAGCAATTCCAGCAACATTTGAGTCATAAACCCATGAAATTGCATCTAGTCCAAGACCTGGGGCACTTCCACCCGCGTAGTCTCCCCACTTACCCTTGCGATCACCCATCTGACCGGTTCTGATAAGGACGAAGTCACCTTCTTTAATGGTTACACCCTGAGCATTCGCACAGTCAGTTAGATCCTGTGAGGTGATTGCATATCCAGGCTCAAGGAAATCAACTTTCTTGAACCTAGCAACATCAAGTAGAACTCCTCGTCCTGCAATCTGGTCACGGGCAACAGTAATAGCTCCACGCTGAGCTCCCTTACTGCTGATAGTTGCAGCAGCTACTCCGTTATACATTTTGTCTTCGAAGAGAATGTGTGCCAAAGCATCCCACTGAGTTCCTGACTGCAAAGGCATGATGATCATGTCATCTGTTCCTCTGATGTGTCTGTCACGGCCACCATAGAAGTCATCAACAATCTGACCAGAGACAATGTCCCCACCATCTCTAAACATTAGGTGGATTGGATTGAATCTTCCTAGGCCTCCTGTTTGAGGACCATTGGAATCAACTGGTAGACCCATTGAGATTCTTTTGCCAGATCTAATTGAACTAGCAGCTGCTTGAACAATTTCAGGAGTCAGAAAGTTTAAAGTGCCCAGCTGGTCGTCTTTACCCCAGCGTCCCCAGTTGCTGTATTTCTTAGAGAGCTCTCTAACAGTTTCAACACTCGGCTTGCCTGGCACTGGTGCTACTACTTTGGACTTATCAGACATGAAACTGTTTCCTTTCTAGGGCTAATTAGACTTTGCTGCTTGAGGTCGGGTAACACCTAGGTCTAGGCGGGTGCCTTTTCCGTAATCTCCTGAGCGGAGACGGTGCTTCTCGATTTTTGCTGTTGGTGTTTTTGGTAGTGCTTCTGAAATTTCGATGTATCTAGGAATCTTGAAAAACGCGAGTCTTTCCTGAGCCCACTCAATAACCTGTTCAGGATTGATCTCATGGCCAGGTTTAGGAACAAGGAAAGCAACAATGTCTTCGTCAGTAAGTTCTGATGGAACACCGATAACAGCTGACTCCATCACATCGTCATGACTATTGAGAACTAGTTCAACTTCTAGAGATGAAACGTTCTCGCCTCTTCTTCGGACGATGTCTTTCATTCGATCCATGAAGTAGCACCAGCCATCTTCATCCATCCACGCGCTGTCACCAGTTCTTAGCCAACCATTTTTAAGAACTTGTTCTGTCTTTTCTGGATCACGGAAATAACCAAGCATCATTGCTGCGTTTCTAACTACCAGTTCACCGACTTCTCTAGGAGGCTTTGGGTTGCCTTCTTCATCAACAACCATTACTTCAGTTGCAGGGATATCAGGATTAGGGTGGCTTCTTGGAAGCCCCATAGACTCTGGTCTTCTTGGCTGGTCGAGAGGTTCAAGTAATCCAAAAGTAGTTTCACTCATACCGAAACCAGAAACACAATCTAAGTTGAATCGTTCTTGGATTTCCATTCGCACATCGTGTGGAAGAGCTGGAACACCGTAAGCAACTCTTACTTTGTGATCTCTGTCTTCAGGCCCTGGAGCTTTCTTAGAAAGAATTACTGTCATTGCTCCGATGAAGTTGAATACTGTGACGCCATGTCTTTTCACATCAGGCCAGAACTTAGAAGCACTAAAGCGTGCAGCCAGAACTAGAGCACCATTAGCCCCAATGGCACCCATTGTTGAATAGGCCTGAGAGTTGATATGGAACAGAGGAAGGCAAGCGTAAATGCGATCACCCTTATGCATACCCATCCAGTATGGATAAGCCTGCCCGGTTAGCACGTAGTTCTTATGTGACTGCATAACAGCCTTAGGAAGACCAGTGGTTCCTGATGTGTAGATAAGGCTGATTAGGTCATCGCCTACTACCCTCACATCTGGCACCTCTGCAGGCATTGCCGATTTAGCTTCCATGAACTCTTGGTAGCCATCGACTTTTCCAAGTGTCAATACAGTTTTTAGTCTTGGAATTTCTTGAATGACTTTTTCAAACACTGGCATGTGTTCTTTAGCCACAAGAGCAAACTCTGATTGTGAATGGTCAACTAAATAACTAGCCTCTTTTGCTTTGAAGCCTGTGTTGATGGCAACTAGAACTCCACCAATCTTTGCAAGTCCCAGCCATGCGTATAGAAACTCTGGTGAGTTATCAACCATGAATGAAATGCGATCACCATGTCTTACTCCCAGTGAATACCAAAGAGCTGCTGCTTGATCAACTTCGTGATTGAAATCTTTGTATGAAACTATTTGGTCTTCCCAGATTAGGAAAGGATCGTTCGGGTTAGCCTTAACAGCACTTTCTAGAAAGTGCCTGAGGGTGTAGTCGCTGAAATCTGGGATCGTCATTTAGTTGATAACTCCCTTTGGCAAAGCAAGCTGTGAACGCTCTGTTGTTCCTTTAGGAGCAACAGCACCGATGTCAGTCACAACGTCGATTAACACTGGTCCTGGAATCTCTTGTGCCTGCTGCATTGCTGATTCAAGTTGACTTGCTTTTGTAACTCGAATTCCTGTGACACCGAAACTCTCTGCTACCTCTGCCATGTTCACATCATTGAAGTGCCATAGCTCTGCATGCTTACCGTGAAGAGTTCCACCGTAGGCAGGAAGGTAAGGGTTGATTTCTTGATTGAGTGATCTGTTGTCATTGACAACAAAAGTTACTGGAACATTCCATCTCGCTGCAGTTTCTAATTCACTTAGGTGATAGTAAGCACCACCATCACCTGTGAAGACAACTACTGGAACATCTGGTCTACCAATTTGTGCACCAATACCTGCAGGTAGTGCCCAACCTAGAGAACCAGCTGCACGTAAGTATCTTTGATCTGGTTTTGTTAGATCAAGATGTGCTGCAGTCCACATACCTGCGTGACCGGTATCAGAAACTACTAGAGCATTATCTGGAAGAACTCTTGAGAGTTCACCAACTAGAAGCTCTGGTCTGAGAGGGTCTCTCTGCATATCTAGAAGAGGCTCAAGGGTACCTCTCCATTCTTTTGCAACAGCAGCTGCCCACTCAGACCAAGCAGCATATTTATTAGCTGGTTCGTTCCAGGCTTTTAGAAGTTCAGTTAGTGCAAGGCGTGCATCAGAAACAACACCAACGGTGTTCTTGTATTGGTTGCCCACTTCTTCGGGACTGATGTCGATGTGAACAACATTTGTATCTGGGTGAGGAACGGTCCAAGTCAAAGTGACTTGGCTTCCTGTTTGGCTACCAATGTAAATAACTAGATCTGCTTCCAGAACTACTTGGTTAGCGCTCTTGCGTGCATACAAACCAGGTGTTCCAACAGCTAATCTGTGATCCGCTGGGAAGACGTCTTTAGCGTTAAGAGATGTGGCAACTGGAATGCCAGACTTTTCAGCAAATGCAACTAACTCAGCACCGGCTTTCGACCAGCGAACTCCTCCACCAGCAACAATTACTGGTCGTTTAGAAGCAACGATTGCTTTGAGGGCTTTAGCTAGAGCTTCTGGATCTGGAGCTGAGCGATGAAGAGGGGTCTCATAGTTATTGGAGTAAACAGCTGCTTCTATAGTTTGGGCTTCAATGATGTCCCCGGTGTGACCTGCTAGTTCTAGGTGGGTAGGCCCTGGCTTACCGCTGGTTGCTTGTCTGAGAGCAGTATGAAGCATGTCAGGCAAACGCTTTACATCAAATACTTGCCCTGAATACTTGGTAACTGGCTTGAATAGAGGGAAATCTTCGATCTCTTGGTAGTAATTGCGTCCTCTGCTCCATTCATATGGACCACCGGTTAGGGCCAATACAGGGGAGTTAGCTAAGTAGGCGTCTCGAAGACCAGCGGCTAGGTTAGCTCCACCAATGTTTTGAGCTGCACAAACGCCTGGTTTGTGAGTGGCACGGGCGTAGCCATCAGCCATATAAGCAGTGGCTTTTTCGCCATGGGCCACGATCCGCTTGATATTGGTCTCGTTTTCCATGGTGAAGAGAGTATTTGTGAGGGCTGTTGGCACAAGGAATATGGCTGAAACACCGCAGGCGTCAAGGGTTCTGGATAGATACTGTGCTCCGGTTACAGCGGTCATCATGACTCCTCATAGGAACAACACTGTCTCTTTGAGTAAGACACAGTCTTATTTATTTAGAATTTATACCTTCCAAGGAGGGATTGAAGCAAATACCCGTAGTTGTTGTGAATCTGTTACTAAGCGTTAAAATCAGGTCTTTTGTGAAAATAGACTAGACAGAACTTGCTTGAGAAAGAGGTCTCGTGGAGGAAGCTGACAAGAGCTCATCCCCTGGTGCTAATGGGGTACTTGGACGAGCCATTGACCTGATCGAACTAATCGCAGCTGAGAACAATGGGTTGGGAGTTCGAGAAGCTGCCCGCCTAAGCGGAGTGGATAAGAGTGCAGTTAGCCGAATACTAGGACAGCTTGAAAAAGCTGGCTATGTTGAGCAAGACCAAATTCGCAAACTCTTTTTCCCAGGTCCAAAACTATTTTCCTTAGCAGCAAGCTTGGTTGAGCATGACAGCCTATGGAAAGCAGCTGAGCCATTCCTTACAGAACTAGTACGTAAATTTAATGAAACCTGTTATCTCTCAGTTCGAGTTGATGACGAATTAGTTTTCAGAGGCAAGGTTGATTGCAATCACAGAATTAAATATGTAATTGAACTTGGGAAACCTTTTCCTTACACATCCGGTGCTGCCGGGACAGCAATTCTCAGCGCTATGTCTGAAGAAGAAAGCAATGAAATTCTTAACAAGGGCTTTGAGAAATACACAGCACTTAGTTTTTCTTCAGCTGAAGAATATCAAGATCAATTACGCATCGATAGAAAACTTGGCTACTCTTTCTCACCTGGACGTTGGGTGAAAAGTGGATCTGGTATTGCATCTCCATATTTCAACGCTGCAGGTCAGTGCTTAGGGTCAATTACTTTAAGTTGTCCAAGTGATCGCCTCGAAGGAATATCAATTACTGATGCGGGTGCTTCTGTCCGCGATGCAGCCCATGGTCTATCTCGAAGATTAGGTTACCTCGGTGATTGGGATGGCTGGAGCGAAGTAAGCGAGTAGCTCTTTTTCTAGTTTTTCTTGTTTACAAAATCTAGAATGTGGCTAGCTACTTCTTTTGATTTCTCAATCGGAAATAAATGTTTTGCATCTGAAATTTCAACAAACTCCCCTAAAGGAATTAGTTCGCTAAGACTTCTAGCACTCTCGGGTGGTGAAACTTCATCATTGGTTGCAGCAAGAACTAAAACCGGAATAGATATCTCTCTTGCTGTTTGGGTGCCATCAAACTTGCCAAGAGCTTCGGCACCTAAGGCGTATGACTCGCCGTCAACACTTCCTAAACTCTCTAGAGCTCTATTAGTTTCCTCAGCATGACTGATTACGAATTCTTCTGTGAACCATCTAGATCTGGCTGCATCTTTCATAACAGCTGTGCCAGATGTTCTTGCTAGGTCTGCTCTACTCTGCCAAGTCTTAGGATCTCCCATGGTTGCAGCAGCACCCATCACAACTGCTAGAGAACCCTTAGGTAGTAGATGTGCTAGTTCTAGGGCTACTACACCGCCAATTGATAGGCCTACAACCAGTACACGGTCCCAAGTCTTAACTTCCCGATTCAGATACTCCAAACACTCTTCGGCCAAGTCGGTTATAGAGAAGGATGTCGATGTTGGCTCGTTATTGCCATGTCCTGGTAGATCAACAAAGATGTGGGACCACTGATTGAGGGAACTTGAGATCTCGTTCCACATAGTTGAACTCTGACCGAGAGATGGAACCCAAATAACAATGTTTGGACCTAGGTCATCAGAATGTGTGAAACTAAGCACAGTTACTTCCCTCCTGCCAACTCATTGTTTATATGCTCTAGGTTAGTGCGTAGGTAGATGACTTATTGACCCAAACAGACCTGGAAGGTTTTCCTTTTGTTACTGCTAGTTGCTCTTGGTGTTCTTATCGGAGCCGTTGCACAACGTGTAGCTGGAATGGGTTTCGCTCTGACATTGGCACCCATTTTAGTTTTAGCGCTTGGGCCATTTGATGGTCCAATGGTTGTAAACATTGCTGGAGCTTTTTCTTCCGCTCTGGTTTACATGCAAAGCCGAAAGTTAGTTGACTGGAAACAGTTCTGGATGCTCGCAATTCCTGCAGTTATTGTGATTATTCCAAGTGCGTATTTCAGCGTTGCCTTTAGCGGGCCACTACTTCAAATTGGCATTGGTGTGCTTCTTATTGTCGCCCTTGGAACTTCTCTGTTGGCAGTCAAGGGAGACAAAATATTACCCAGAGGCCGCCTTGGAATCCTATTTGGAGCCAGCTCGGGTTTTATGAGTGCAACAGCTGGTATCGGTGGCCCTGCCATGGGAATCTATGCAATCTTGACTGGTTGGGATCAAAAAGTTTTCGCTGCAACACTGCAGCCATACTTCTTCACATTAGGTATTGCATCGTTCGTGTCTAAGTTCGCAGCTTCTGGACAAACACCAGATATCTCTATCTGGATGTGGGTAGGAATTGCAGTGCTAACTATCATTGGTTCTTGGTTAGGTGTATCTCTACAGAAAATAGTTTCACCAGAAGTTGCTCGACTAGTGGTGATAGTAATTTGCTTCGTAGGTTCAATAGCGGCAATCGTAGATGGCTTACTAGAACTGCAGCTCTAGGTGTAGATACCAATAAACTCAAAGCATGGCTACTGACTACGACGCACTAGACGGCGAATGGAAAAGAATTGGGTTATCTGGTCCTGCCAGAAGAACATTGGTTGATGCCAAGTTGTATCGAGTCTCTGATCTTAGAAAAATCACTCTTCAACAACTAGAGGAACTACACGGTATGGGTAAGTCCTCTATTGCAAGAATCAAAGTCATTATGAATGCGAAGAAGATTAAGTTCCGGCAGGATTAGCAATTCAGTTCAAGACTTAGAAAGCGTCCCTTTTCCTGAATTACCCGTAGGGACGTTATAGAGTTCGTAGACCTCTATCTCCTTGGAAAGCTTGCCTTCGACACCACTGAGTATGTCTAAGACCGTCTGGCGTTCCATGTGATCTAACCAATCTTGCTTTGTTGTCCAAGCTTCTATGTGGACTAGGCGACCTTCGACTTCTTCATTCATTGTGTAGAACTCACAACCAGGTTCATCATGAACTAGTGGAGTCACTCTATATAAAAGGTCACGAACTTCTGAATAGAACTCAGGCTTAGGAGTGAAAACAGCAACCACTGTGCAGACGTTTGTCACTTATTAAATTTCCTTTAGTTGTCTTGCTTGAAGACGGAATCAAATGATGACTTCGGGGTCTTCCAGAGTAGCGAGCGCACAAAACCAAGAGCTTCTTCTGCTCCATGCAGTCTGTCCATGCCTGCATCTTCCCATTCAACTGAGATAGGTCCTTTGTAGCCGATTGTGTTTAGAGCTCTAAAGGATGATTCCCAGTCAATCTGTCCTCTACCGGTGGATACAAAAGTCCACCCTCTCTTTGGATCATCCCAGCCAAGATGAGAACCTAGTCTTCCAACTCGACCATCTTGTTTTCTAACAAATGTGTCTTTGCAGTCAACGTGGTAGATACGATCTGCGAAGTCAAGAATGAAGTTCACAGGATCTATGTCTTGCCAATGCATATGGCTTGGATCCCAGTTCAAGCCAAAGGCTTTGCGGTTATCAATTGCAGCGAGAGTTTTTACAGTTGTGTAGTAGTCGTAAGCAATCTCAGAGGGATGCACTTCAAGAGCGAAGCGCACACCTTCTGAATCATAGACGTCCATGATTGGATTCCATCTATCTGCAAAGTCCTGATAACCAGCTTCGATTACTTCCTTCGAAACTGGTGGGAACATTGCCACGTATTGCCAAATAGAAGAACCGGTGAATCCAACTACGGTATCTACGCCTAACTTCCTAGCGGCGACTGCTGTTATTTTCATTTCTTCAGCAGCTCTTTGACGAACACCTTCAGGTATACCATCGCCCCAAACTTTAGCTCCAACTATGTCTTTATGACGGAAGTCGATTGGATTGTCACAAACAGCCTGGCCCTTTAGGTGATTGGAGATTGCATACAACTTGAGGTTGTACTTATCTAGGAGTGCTAGGCGTTCGGCTACGTAGGCGTCGTCTTCGGCAGCACGCCAGACATCAAGGTGTTCGCCGCTGCAGGCTATTTCCAGACCGTCGTAGCCCCACTTGCTGGCAAGTTTTGCTACCTCTTCAAGAGTTAGATCTGCCCATTGACCTGTGAAAAGTGTTACTGGACGAGTCATTTACTTATCCTTTAGTTAGCTTGCCAACATTTTACTCGTGGTTTTGCTTGATGTATTTTTTACATCAACCCAGCTCTTACTCTCAGCAGATCTAAGCACTGCTTCGATTAGGGCAGCAGATCGAAGGCCGTCTTGAAGTCCTGGGACTCCCTCTACAGGGTTTCCTTGAAAACCTTCATAGGCATCAGAAATGAAGTTGTTGAATACATCTTGATATCCTTGGGGATGCCCTGATGGTAGGTGAGAGAGTCGCTTCCCATCGGCAGATGAGAGTGTTTCATAGCCAGGAGTGATGATCTGATTAGTCTGAGTGCTGCCTACTAGAAGTGAGTCAGGCTTCTCTTGGTTAAAGGTATAGGAAGCACTTGCCCCGTCTACTTCTAGCAATAGCTGGTTCTTGCGTCCAGGAGATACTTGGCTGACAGTCAAGCTGCCTGTTGCACCACCTACAGTTTCAAAGAGAATGTTTGCGATATCTTCTGTCTGAACTTTCTCACCATTACGCTCTTGATAAGCCTTGGCTGTTTGGGCAATAAGACTTGAGATTCTATCTCCTGTTACAAATTCCATTAGGTCACACCAGTGAGTACCAACATCAGCAAATGCTCTCGACTTACCACCACTAACTGAATTAACTCTCCAGTTGTCTGAAGTTGGTTCTGCCAACCAATCTTGTAGGTAGTTTCCATGCATTAGGTGAACAGGTCCAGCTTCACCTTTTAACAGTCTTGCTCTCATCTCGCGAACAATTGGATAGAAGCGATAAGCAAAAGGAACTGCAAAGCCAACGCCACTTGCATCAACAGCTGCCTCTACTTCGATTGCCTCTTCTAGATTTACTGATATAGGTTTCTCACAAACAATGTGCTTGTTAGCTTTTGCAGCAGCAATAGCGATCTCTGCGTGCAATTCGTTAGGTGTGCAGATGTGAACTACATCGACCTCTGGAGATTCAACTAGTTCTTGCCAAGTATTGAACACTTTCTGAATGCCAAAGCTTTCAGCTACTGAGGCAGCGGACTCTGGGGTTGAACTTGCTATTGCGACAAGTTCATTTCCAGAATTTCTGATAGCTCTAGCGTGAACTTTTGCAATGAAGCCTGCTCCGATTATTCCTGCTCTAAGTTTTGATTTCATGATTACTTCTTTCTCGACAGTGCCACTGCGAGAATGATGATCGCGCCTCTGACTACTTGCTGTTGGCTTACGTCTAGTCCAGCCAAAATTAGACCGTTGTTTATGAGCCCGATGAACAATGCTCCAAATAGTGAACCTACAACTTGACCTCGGCCACCGAACAAGCTGGTGCCACCAAGAATCACAGCGGCAATAACTGAAAGCTCATCTCCGGTTCCCCACTGGAATCTTCCTGACTGCAAGCGGCCAGCGTAAAGCATTCCTGCAATCGAGGCGACAACTCCTGAGAGTAGAAGAACCATGAACTTCACTCTTGCGGTCTTTACTCCGGTGTAGCCAGCAGCTACTAAGTTTCCACCGGTTGCTCGAACGTGACGACCAAACTTGGTCTTGTTCATAACTATTGCTCCAACGGTTACTGCGACAATCACCCAGATAAGTAGTCCTGGAATAGGGCCCACATCGGCACCACCAAAGATGGCTATGAAGGTTTGATCCGCGATAGGAACTGGAGCGGACTCTGTTATCCAACGGGCAACTCCAACTACCA
>JBIJAF010000003.1:0-74141 GCA_044345905.1 Rhodoluna sp. | reverse complement strand
GCAGTCTCATTCTTGTCAGGATCATTATGGGCATCTAGCATCGCGATTGCTATCCATCTTGGTGCAACAGGTAACACAACCATCTACGGTATCTGGGGCCTAATGGTCATCCTGGTTGTTGGTCTAGTACTACTAACTAGAGTTCACCCAAGACCAGCTGTTATTAACTAGTAAGAGTTAAATGAAGAACCCCTCCAATTGGAGGGGTTCTTTCTATTAATCCTTTTGCTCTAGTGGTTCAATACCAACATCTGTTTGATAAAAGTTGAGGAATGAACGAGAAGCTGTTGGGCCTCTTTGACCTTGGTATCTGCTGTTGTATTTAGCTGAACCATAAGGTGTTTCAGATGCACTTGATAGCTGGAAGAAACAAAGCTGACCGATCTTCATTCCTGGGTATAGCTTGATGGGCAATGTTGCGGTGTTAGAAAGTTCTAGGGTTACGTGACCTTTGAAACCAGGGTCAACAAAGCCTGCTGTTGAGTGAGTAAGAAGACCTAGTCTGCCTAGAGAGCTCTTACCTTCAAGTCTTGCTGCAATGTCGTCAGGCAGTGTTACAAACTCATAGGTTGAACCTAGAACGAATTCACCTGGGTGCAGGATGAATGGTTCATCAGCACTAACTTCAATCAATCGAGTTAGATCTGGCTGGTCAACTGCTGGATCGATGAATGCGTATTTGTGATTGTCGAATAGACGGAAGAACCTGTCTAATCTCACGTCCATGCTCGATGGCTGTAACAAGCTCATCTCTAATGGGTCTAGGCCGATACGGCCTGCTTCGATCTGGCTTCTGATATCTCTGTCTGACATTAACATAATCAAAAGGTTACCCTGAAGTTCTCCTAGGGTGTGGTTGGTTGGCAGTGTGTAAGGCAAAATAGAACCTATGCGCGATAAAGAGGGACGTATCACTCCTCCTGAGAAACTCAAAAGAGTCTTCGAGGGACAGGCTGATGCTTTAAATAAGGTCCCTAAGAACAAGAGAGGCCCTCTAGGGGCGGCGGTTACTCTTCGCCTAGGTCACCTGTTCTCTCGCTGGTTAGAGAGAAACATAGATGTGAGCTGGAAAGGCTCGGCTCCTCAGTTGATGCTGATTGCCGTTCTAGTTAGACACAAGACTTTGACTATGGGTGAAGCAGCAGAGCTATTGGATGTGACTCCTAGAGCTATCACCAGACTGGTTGACTCCCTTGAGAAGGATGGACTAGTCACTAGACAGGTAAGCCCTCATGACAAGCGTGTTTATCTGATTTCTGTAACGGCTAAGACTGAGGCTCAGGCTAAGCAGATGATGCCTAAGCATGAGAAGAAGATGTCTGAGTTGTTCAGTGTCTTTACCGATGCAGAGTTACTTGAGTATCTGAGACTCAGTAGCAAACTAGCAGAGCATCTAAAGAAAGATCTAAAGAGCGACGACTAGTGCTCTAAGCCGACCTTCTTCTGAATCCACAGCATCCACTTAGGTGCATACCAGTTAGCATTTCCAAAGAGTCTCATAAGAGCTGGAACTAGTAGAGCTCTAATGATTGTTGCATCAAGCAATACAGCGAATGCAATTCCAAGTCCAAGCATCTTCATGATGCTCACACCGCTAGTTGCAAAAGCAACGAAGGAGAATGCAAGAACTAAAGCAGCTGTTGTGATGATTCGACCAGATCTCTGAAGACCAAGTGCAACTGAGTCATTAGTGTCCAGCCCCTTATCGTGTTGTTCCTTAATTCTTGAAAGTAAGAACAACTCGTAGTCCATAGATAATCCGAAAGCAATTACCGCAACCAACACAATCGAAGATGAATCGATTGTGCCAGGGGTAGCAAAATCACCAAGCAACCACTTTAGGTTTCCATCCATAAATACCCAAACTAAGAAACCTAGCGTTGCAAACAAAGATAGGAAGTTTAGAAGTACTGCCTTGATAGGCAGAATTAGTGATCCTGTGAAGAGGAACAGCAGAATCAACGTTGTAACAACAATCCAGAGCACAGCCCATGGAAGATTATTTGTAATTCCAAGAAGTGAGTCTGTGTATGAGGCAGCTGAACCACCAACAAGAATCTCTGAGAAGTTGTTTGGTTGTTCTCTCAAGCTAAGTGTCATCTCTTCACCAGCTGGGCTTCTAGGCTCAACGTCAGCTATAACAACAATGCGGGTCCAAGTGTCACCGACATAGTCCTTGAACAAGTTTTCAGTTCCTGGAATTAGCATTCCATCACTGAATACACCTTCAGACATTTCTACCTTTGAGAAAACTCCTTCTGAAGTTTGAACTCTGACGATGTCTTTTTCGTTTGAAAGTTTCCTAGCAAAACTTGAAATTTGTTCTTCGTTAGAACTCTTAACCATGATCTCAACAGGTGAACCTTCGCGACCAGAGAATCTTTCACGGATCTGATCTGTTGCAACTACAACTCTGTTATCCGGTGGCAAGATACGGTCATCAATTAATCCAAGTTTGATGTTTGCTCCAAGAGATGCCAGAGAACCTAATGCGATAACAGAAACAACAATGATCGCTACCGGTCTTTTCATTACAAACACAGCAAGCTTTGACCAGAAACCAACATCTTTAGTTGGACGGTGCTTGAACAACGGCCAACGCTCTAGCTTGTCACCAAGAAGGTTTAGTAGTGCTGGAAGGGCAATCAAAGCTGCTGCAACTGCTAGAGAAACAGAAACTAGTCCTGCCATAGCAAAGGACTTCAGGAAGGTCTGTGGGAAGAAGTTCAAGGCAACCATTACTAGAGCAACCGTTATACCTGAGAAGAACACTGTTCTACCAGCAGTCATCATGGTGACTTCAACAGCCTTAGAAACCTCTTGCTTCTGCTGTCGTTGTTCTCGGTAGCGGTTGACCATCAGAAGGGCATAGTCAATACCTAGACCAAGTCCAAGGCCCGTAACTAGGTTCACTGAGAATGTAGAGGTTTCTGTAAGCAGAGATGAGATCCAGATAAAGAAGAAGGAACCAAGAATGGTTAGCACAGCAATCATGATTGGTAGTCCAGCTGCAACGACAGAACCAAAGACGAAGATCATCAAAAGCATGACTAGTGGCAAGGCAATTGACTCTGCCTTGATTAGGTCTGCTTCAATAGTGTGATTAACCTCACTTGTTACAGCGCCAACACCAACAACGTAAAGAGTTGCTCCATAGTTTTTTCCAGTGAACTGGTCTTGAATAACACCAGAAACTTCAGTCATAGACACTTCAGGGTCTAATTCAACAAAGAAGTAGGTTGCCTTACCGTCAGTTGAACGAAGGCTTGATGGGCTTCCTAGTGAGTAAAAGGAGCTAACGCTATCTACACCTTCCACCTTCTCTAAAGCCTTTTTTACTAGACCTGCAATATTTACTGATTCTGGGTCATCAACACTTCTACCCATGTCTGCAATGAGGACTACCTCTGGTTCATTGAGTTTGAAGTCTTTGACCAGGATGTCCGCTACTTTTGCTGAATCTGAGCCTGGGTTGCTATAACCACCACCAGAAAGGTTGCCAAATGCCTGAACACCACCAATCAGGGACAGCAAAATAAGGCCAATAAAGCCGAAGAGGGAAAGTTTGCTGCGGGCAATGACAAAATTGCTTAGAGGTCTCATTTGCTCAAGTCTAAATTATTTACCTAGGGAAGAAATCCAACTTGAAGAAGATTAACAGGAATCAAAGAGCGGCTTTCTATTTTGTAGTTGCTGGAGTTGGATTAGTCACCGCTTGGTACTTCAACACCATCGCAATCATGAAGGCTCAGGACTATTTTGGCTCATGGTTTGGTTCAGAAGTTGATCTAGTTCTTGCATTAGATCTACTCATCACAGCATTCGCTGCTGTTCCTTTCATGTTCATCGAATCAAGACGTATCGGCATGAAGAACATTGCTTGGTATGCGATATCGAGCTTCATAACAGCAATTGCGTTTGTATTTCCTTTCTGGTTAGGAATGCGTGAATTACATCTTTCTAAGTTAGAAAAAGAAGCAAATGGAGTAAAGCGTTCTTCTAAGAGAGTTCATGATGTTCCAGTTGGAACTCCATCACCTAAGGGAAGCATTGAAACATTTGAATTCGAAGGAAGACGAATTGACGTTTGGGTTCCTAAGTTCTTGGACGAACTTACTCCTTTAGTAATTACTCATGATGGAGGTAACTTCCTCATGGATAAAGATAAGACTTGGAATGGGCAGAACTGGGGTATACCTGAAGCGATCGATAGTGGGCGAGTAGTTGCCGTCAATGGCAGGTTGCCAATCTTTGTCGGAGTTCATCGAATAGATGATTCACTTCGCATGAATGAACTAATTCCAGAAGACATCTTGAAAGCTCATCCTGAGTTGTTGAACCAAGTTGATCCAATCCATCGTCCAACTGATATTGATTACAAAGGTAATGAATATCAGGACATGCTGGCTCTGAGGTTAGTGCCTGAGATAGCTCGACGTTATTCACTAAAGCTCTCTCCTGAAAGAACAGCTCAACTAGGAGCAAGCCTTGGCGGTATTGCGACTCTTTATGGAGTCATGAGGCATCCAAAGGTTTTCGGAACTGCCTTAGCCCTATCCACTAGCTGGCCTCTAGGTGGGCAAGAACTTATTGACATTCTGATCAAGGGTCTAGGAAAGCCTGGCTCAGTTCGTATCTATAGTGACTGCGGAACTATTGAGCTTGATGCTTCCTATTTCCAATGGCACTTCAAGTTCGTTGAAGCCATGGATAAAGCGGGTTGGGCAAGGGATGTGAACTACCGAGCAGAACTATGGCCAGGAACTGGACATAACGAGACTTGGTGGGGTCAAAGAGTTGAACACCCAATCAACTGGTGGTTGAACTCTTAGCCCAGAGGGTCATCTTTCACGAGGCTTCTAGCACCACTCATGAACTCGACAACAGTTGGGTCAACTTGAATATCTTTCAGTCGGATTGCCTTGGTTAGATAAAGACCTTCAAGTGATCTCACTCTGCTCAATGCAACATAGGTGTGTCCTGATGAAAAAGCTCCGCTACCCATATCAATTGTTACCTCGTCATAGGTTTGACCTTGAGATTTGTGAACAGTGACTGCCCAAGCAAGTCTTAGTGGAATTTGTCTGAACTCAGCTTGAATCTCAGGAACTAGTGTTTCAACAAACTTTCCTGTTTCCTCATTGAAGTCTTCTTCAACTAGGTAACGCACCTTTTGCCAGGTGCTCATGCCAACTGTGTGAATCTCGTTATCGGCTTCAACTAATACTTGGTTACCCTCACCGAATGAAACCACTTTTCCGATAGTTCCATTAACCCAACGCCAACTCATAGTTCCTTCTGAGTTCTTGATTGGCTTCTGATCATCGTTCTTGATGAACATAACCTGAGCACCAACCTTTAGATGAAGTTCTGATTCAGCTGGAAGAGTTGAACCAAATGAACTTGCATCACCGGATGCAAAAGAAGATTTGAAAACTCTCTCTTCGGTTTGCAGTGTTTGCAATCTTGCAAAGTTAACAGCATCAACGGTGCTGTTCACTGTTGCTAACCGAATTACATTTTCATGCGGTGGGAATCTGTTTCCTGCAGCGTTGATCTTGTCAACAATTTCTTGATTGACTTCACCAACACGAATTGAGTTAAGAATTTGCTTGAACTCAGGATCTCTTTGTCTGAAGATTTCAACTAGCTCAAAGATTTCCATGCGTTCACTAGACCAAACCTTGGCATCAAAGAACCACTGAGATCTATATTCCATTTCATAAAGCTTGGCTAGCTCTTCTCCTCTAGCAGGCACTGGTGCTAGTTGGTATGGATCTCCAAACATAACTACCTTGCAGCCGCCAAACGGCACCTTAGGTTTTCCTCTAGCAACCTTCAAAGCCACATCAATGGCATCCATCAGGTTTGCTGAAACCATAGACACCTCATCAATGATGAGCATGTCTATTTCTCTTAGAACTTCTCTTTGTCTTCTGCCTAGGTGCTTTGCAACATCACTAGGTGTTAGAGCGCCGAAGGGAAAACCAAAAAGAGAATGAATTGTAATTCCACCTACGTTATAGGCTGCAACTCCAGTAGGAGCACAAACTACAACTTTCTGCCCAGTGTTATCTCTTAGGTAGCCAAGCAGGGTTGATTTACCAGTTCCAGCTCTACCGGTTACGAAAACTGTTTGGCCGTCTTTCTCTATGTATTGATAGAGAGCAAGTTGTTCTTTAGAGAGTTTTAGCGTTGACAATTAGTTCCTTGGATCCTGTTTTCTTTTGGCCAGAGCGTCAAGCATACGGTTGTATTCAGCCAAATCCTCGTTGCCACCTCTATCACTCGCTCTATCTAGTCTCTTGGCATCTCTGGCATCAGATCTTGCCCATTGGAAAGCAACGATCAAGGTAATTGCAGCTGTTGGAAGCTCTCCTATGCCCCAGGCAATAGCTCCTCCAGTTTGTTGATCAAGTAGTGGGTTATCTCCCCAAGTTCTACCCATAGCTCCGAACCAATCAGGTAGTAGCAAAGTAGTTGAGCTCATCACAGCAAGACCAAAGAACGCATGGAACGCAAGAGTTCCAATCATCAACATCAGTCTCTGCGGATAACCAAACCTTGATGGCCCTGGATCAATACCGATGATTGCTTGAACAAATAGATAACCAGTAATTACAAAGTGAACAATCATCCACTGGTGTCCGATGTGTTCTCTGGTTGCCCAACCAAACAGTGGTGTGAAGTAGAACACAACAAGCGAGCTGGCAAACATTGTTGCTGCAGCTAATGGATGAGAAATGAATTGGGCGTACTTAGTTTGAACAGCCCACAAGATCCACTCTCTAACCCCTCGTGAATCATCTTGACGTTTGGCTACCGCTCTTGAAATTAAAGTAACTGGAGCACCAGGAACTAGTAGAACAGGAACTCCCATTGCTAGAAGCATGTGAGCGAGCATGTGTGCGCTGAATAGATATTGTTCGTAAGCACTGAAGTAGCCGTTAGTTACATAAGCAAGAAGACCAACTCCTGCTAGCCAAGAAGCAGTTCTGCTCCAAGACCAACTGTCGCCACGTTGCTTCATTCTCCAGACACCGACTAGATAGAAGCCAGCAAGAGCAGCACAAATCAATAGCCACAAAATGTCTGGCTTGAATGTTGTTGCCCATGTCCACATGCCAGGTTCTGGTGGAAGCTTTGCACCTGTAAGAATCTCTGCAGGTGTAAGTGTTCCAGTAGGAGAGTCAGAGATCGGATTCTCTGTTCTAGCAAGTGCAGTACCCAAACCAATAGCGATTCCGAAAATTACAAATTCAATAGTTACTAGCTGCCAAAACTTTCTAGGCTCAACCTCAATCAAACCAAGAAGTCTTCTTCTATGGAATGCCCCAATAATTCCTAGAAGAATGAAAGTTATTGTCTTTAGAATTACAAGTTGTCCGTAACCTGTGCCAAGTAAGTTCTCTAAAGTTCCAATACGTATCTGGGCTGATGCAAAACCAGAAACGATTACTAACCCAAAACCAACAAGAGCCATCGAAGAGAATCTTTTCACTATCGAAACAACTGGATCTGCTTTGTATGCAAAGACAATTGCAACTAAACCACCAACCCAGATGCTTATTCCAACTAAGTGAATACCAAGTGAGTTGACCGCCATAGAGTGGCTGGCTGTGCCGGCAGCATGTCCGCTAAGAGCAACAGGAACTAAGGACAGCAATCCAATCGCAGCACACACAGCAACACTGAAGATTCTTCTAACTAGCAGCGTCGTAATAGATAAAACAAAAGCAGCTGCAGTGTTCAAAGCCAGCATCTGGCCAAGTTCGATGTCAGTTATAAATACAAATAGTTGTTGGGTGAAACTCTCCCCAACTGAAACTTCTGATCCGGTGACCATCAAGAATGTCGAAAGCAAATAGGCAGTTCCAGATAGCGCCCAAACAGCTGCTGCAATTGCTGCAACAGAAAGAGTTTTTGTAAATGCTTTGCTCTTCTCTCCTAAAGAGAAAGCAATAAAGATTAGTGAACCGATGGTAATTGCTTGCGCAATATTGTTTATGGATCTAAACGCAGGGGTTCCCCAACGAAGAACGACACCAGTGTCACCCAGCTCGCTTGGCATTGATGCACCACCGGTGAACATTCCAACAATCAAACCAAGGGCTGTGCCAACTATTAATAGGGAAGTAACAGCTACCCAGTTAATAGTTTTGATTGTGGTCATTGAACAAGCCTAAGTTAAAGCAAAACGACGCACCGAAGTGCGTCGCCTGCTTGTGAAACTAAATTACTTAACAGCAGCCTTTAGCTTGCTTCCAGCTGAAACCTTAACGGTGTTAGAAGCTGCGATCTGGATTGTTGCACCAGTCTGTGGGTTACGGCCTGCACGTGCTGCACGGAAACCCTTCTCAACTGACAACCAGCCTGGGATGGTTACTTTGTCGCCCTTAGCGACTGTTGCTGCGATGGTCTCGAAGAAAGCGTCAACGATACGGTTGACTGCTGCCTGTGACTCACCGGTGTGGCTTGCGATAGCGGCTACTAGCTCGCTCTTGTTTAGTGCTGACATGTTGTCCTCCTGGACTTAGTAAAGATTCGTTTTGGAACTTCGTATTCACCCTATACGCCTACATACCGCGTGTTTATTAGGGTTTCGGCGTGTTGCGGATAACTATTTGGCAAAAATCCCTGTGAATAAGCGGATTTTCGCACATTTAAGAAGAAAATCCGCTGTCTTTCGACAGCGGATCTCTAGAAAACTACAGGATTACCAAGAAGACTTGGTGATACCTGGAAGCTCGCCCTTGTGTGCCATGTCGCGGAAACGAACACGAGAAACACCGAACTTGCTTAGAACACCACGTGGGCGGCCATCGATTGCATCGCGGCTACGAACACGTGTTGGTGATGCGTTGCGAGGAAGCTTCTGTAGACCTAGACGCGCAGCTTCACGCTGTTCGTCTGTTGAGTTTGGGTCAACCAAAGCCTTCTTTAGCTCTAGACGCTTTGCTGCGTAACGCTCAACGACAACCTTGCGCTGCTCGTTGCGTGCAATCTTGCTCTTCTTAGCCATTTTTAGCGCTCCTCGCGGAATTCAACGTGCTTACGCACAACTGGGTCGTACTTCTTTAGCACGATACGGTCTGGGTCGTTACGACGGTTCTTACGAGTTACGTATGTGTAACCAGTACCAGCTGTCGAACGAAGCTTGATGATTGGACGAATGTCTCTGTCTTTAGCCATTGTCTATTCCTTAGATCTTCTCGCCACGGGCAAGAATTTGAGCAACTACAGCTTCGATGCCACGAGCGTCAATAACCTTGATGCCACGTGCACTCAACTGAAGAGTTACATTGCGCTTTAGTGAAGGCACGAAGTATGTGCGCTTCTGAATGTTTGGGTTGAAACGACGCTTAGTTTTATTCTGAGCGTGCGAAACAGCGTGTCCAAACTGCGGACGGGTCTCTGTGACCTGGCAGTAAGCAGACATCGGCTTCCTCCGTTTATAAAAATGATGGATGGTCTAAAAATGACCGGTTTGTAAAACCCGAAGATTTCGGGCAACTGCTCAAGTTTAGACCTGTTTAGTCCCTATGTGCAAGTCCTAATTTAGACAATATCTGGGGTTTCCAGCTTGGTTAGGCCAGATCTCAAACCCTTAGCCTGACTACGCAGGAAAATAGCCAAAAGACTGAGGACTATGGCTGTCAGGAGCGGCTGAAACGCTTGTAGGAAGTAAACCTCAGAGGCTGGGCCGCCATTTCCAGCTAGTCCGAGCGATGTGAATTGAATCGCTAGCGATAGCTGCGAAAGCGAGCTCAAAAGGAAGCCTGCGCCGGCTACCAGAAGAAAAATGGAACTGTTTCTCAAGTTACGGGTGTATGCCCCAATAAGTGCTGATACGACCTCAGGCTTGTGCTCAAAGGTCAGGATTTCTTTCAAATCTCGAACTCTCGGCTTCAGAAGGTAGTCAAGCGCCACGAATGTGAAGGCTGCAGCAAACACCGAAGTAAGCAAGTGGGACATGTTGAGTAGATATGCATTTGAATAGGTTCTTAGATCCCCAGGCAAAAAATTGATCAAAAACAAAAAAACTAGAGGGCTAAGGGCTAGTAGTCCAAAGAGGATCGAAAAGATCTTGAATGTGGCTCTAACCACTCCGTTTTGCTTGATTGCGTCGCTTACAAATTTCACTTGTCCCCCTTTAGGAAAGTATTTAGCCTTTCTAAATACTACTTGCTGCAGGCTTTGCAGAGACCAAAAATGTCAATGGTATGGGTTACTTGGGTGAAACCGTGATCTTTTGCCACTGTTGAAGCCCAGGTTTCTGCATCATGAGCCTCGATCTCAACAGTGACTCCACAGTCATTGCAGATCAGGTGGTGATGGTGGTGGGTTGAACAGTCCCTGTATAGCGTTTCACCCTCATTGCTTTGAAGGCTATCTGCTTTGCCTAGAGTCACAAGCTCCGTTAGGGCCCTATAAACAGTTGCTAGTCCAATAGTTGAACCATGTTGCCTGAGGACGAGGTGTAGTTGTTGGGCACTCACAAACCCCTTGGCTTCGGTTAGAGCATGCATCACTGCATCTTTTTGCCAAGTGTTCCTCTTTGCTGTACTCATGCCTTTAAGCCCTTAGTTACAGAAGCTTTCGCTGACCTCTTTTTCATAACCTCAACTACACGAGCTACTAGGTAGATGAAGAATGAAACAGAGGTGATGTATGGACTCACTGGTAGCCCGCCGCCTAGAGCTAGAAGTATTCCTCCGATTGCCGAAGTCATTGCAAAACTAACGCTTAGAAGAGGTGCGAGCTTTGGCGACGAAGTGACTCTAAGTGCAGCTGCAGCTGGAGTCACCAGAAGGCTCAGCACGAGAAGTGCTCCAACTACTTGAACGCTTGCCGCTACCGCTAGACCCAGCAAAAGCAAAAATCCAAAGCCAAGTTTTCCTGTTGCGACACCTCTTGCTTTGGCAACTTCTGTATCCAAACTTGCGAACTGAAGTGGTCTCCAGATAGTTACAAGAACCAGAATTACAAAAATAGATATTCCAGTTAGCCAGAATAGGGACGGTGAATCGATGGCAATAATCTGTCCAGTTAGTAAACCAAACTTGTTTGAGGTTCTTCCTTCATAAAGTGACAGGGCAAGAATTCCGATTCCTAAACCAAATGGCATTAAGACAGCAATGATTGAGTTTCTGTCTTTTGCTCTGGTTCCTAATATGCCGATGAGTATTGCTGCTACTGCAGATCCGATGACTGAACCTAAGACAACATCCAGACCGATAAGTAATGCAACTGCAGCGCCAGCAAAAGATATTTCACTGATGCCGTGCACAGCAAATGATGAATCCCTGGTCATTACAAAGATGCCAATGAGTCCACCCATTAGACCTAGTAACGCTGCGGCTATTAGTGAGTTGGTTACTAAGGGAAGTAGCTTGTCATAATCACTGAAGTCGAAAATCATTATTTCCACTCCTCATGATCGTGATGCTCATGATCTGCTCCATGTGTACCAAGAATTACAATTCTTCCTTGGTTACGAACAACATCGACTTGAGCTCCATAAAGCTCGCTCAGAACATCGCTTCGCATTACTTCATCAGGCGTTCCGATTTTGAATTGACCATTAGCTAAGTACAAAACTCGATCAACCATATCTAGTACCGGGTTCACATCGTGAGTTACAAACAACACTGCAGCTGAATGGTCTTTTCTTTCACGGTCAATTAGATCTGCAAGTATCCCCTGCTGCGCTAGATCTAAAGCGCTAAGTGGTTCATCAGCAAGAATTAGATCTGGTTCATCTATAACTGCTTGGCCGACTCTAAAGCGTTGCAGTTGCCCTCCACTTAATTGTCCAACTGGAAGGTTCGCTAGCTCATGCCCATCAATACAGTTGAGAATATGTTCAACTCTTGCCTTGTCTTTGCGTGAAGTAAACGGAACACCGTAGCGATGACCGTTGAGGCCCATAGTCAACAGGTCTCTGGCTAACAGTGGAGTGTGAGCGTCAAGGGTTCTGGACTGAGGAATGTACCCGATTTTCCTTGAACCATGAGAAACAGGTTTCTCGTTTAGAAAAATCTTTCCGGAGTTTAGTTTCTCTTGACCCAGGATCGACCTCAACAGAGATGTCTTACCCGAGCCGTTAGCTCCAATGATTGCTATGAATTCGCCTTGGGCAACTTCGAGATCTAGGTTGCTCCAAAGCGGCCGCTCATCGTATCCGAGAGTGGCTTTGCTAATTCTTAGCACAGGGCCGTTTGATTTAGAGATAGTTGCAACTTCCTTAGTCAATAACTGAGTTTATCCCTCACTGACTTTTCGAACTAGTTGCTGACTGTCTCTATTTCTTCAAGAATCGAAGCCATCCACTGTTGGTAATTGGATCCCTCGGGAAGAAGCTCATCAAAGTTCAATACGGGAACTGAATTTTCGTCTGCAACAGCTATCAGTTGCTCAAGTGAACTTGAACTAGCTTGTCTGTTTACAGCAATAAAATCTAATTTCCCACCAGCAATTAGGTCCTTTGCCTCACTCATAATCAAGGGTGACGGTTCCAGTTCCGCTTCCTCGGCTTCAGCAAAGCCTTCCGGGGTTAGATTCTCAAAAGCAAGTTCCTCGAAGAGAAGAGCTGCAAGCGGGTGAGCCTCAAAGTATGAAAGCTTATTGGTTATTTTTGCTGCTCTAGTCTCTAACTCTTCAATCGATGCAGCAAACTTATTGTAATTCTCTTCAAAGACCGCCTGGTTCTCTGGTTGAATTGCGGTCATTTTCTCAGCAAGTTCCAGAGCGGTGGCCTCAACAACATGCAGGTCATACCAGATGTGGTCTGATCCATCGTGTCCATGAGCGTGCTCGTCCACAGCTTCGCCTGCATGCTCATCTCCATGCGCTGACTCGTGGTTCTCAAAGACATCAAAAGGAACTACGTTCGCGGCACTGGCTAGCTTAGTTGCAAACTCGTCATAGCCTCCACCGTTGACAATGAATATGCTCGATTCGGAAACAGCTAGTTGGTCTCTGGCCGATGCTTCAAATGAATGCGGATCTTGGGTTGGCTTACTAATCAGGGCTGAAACTTTGAATTTATCTCCAGCTATCTGACTTGCAACGTCGGCCCACACAGAGGTGGTGGCGACTATAGACGGACGAGTATCGGTTGCATCGATTGTTGAGCAACCTGATAGGCCAACCGCCAAGGCAGTAATTGCGATGCTTGCTATAAATGTTTTCTTCATAGCATAATCATAGTCTTATTGATAATGAATATCAATAGCAATTAACTATGGGTATGGATCGAATCCAGTCGATAAGAGCACAAATGATACAGCTGTGTAAATAGCTGCAAGAGCAGCTAGAACAACTATGCCGATAAGTGCCATTTTCTTCTTTGAAGGGTCGCTTTGTCTATTGGCAAATTGTTTCAAGGCAATAGCCCCAATAACTGCACCAGCCAGAGGAGAGAAAGCACTTACAGCAAGGGCTAGCACTGGCAAACCGAACTTACGGAGTGAGCCAGATGATTGTGATTCTAAGTTACTCATAAATTACTCTCTCTATCTCCTAAGCAGGAGGTTTGACTACATGTAAGGGTCGTAACCTTCTGAGATTAACCACACCATCAAAGCTCCCCAGAAAACAATCACTAGGACTATTAAGCCCGTGAACACCCAGCCCAAAATCACACCAGCTTTAGCCAGGCTTCTATTCGTGGCAACGATCTGACCTCTGTTCATTTGACCTAGGGCTACGTGGCCAATGATTGCTCCCGCAATAGGAAAGATGAATGCCAAAACAAGGGCTAGTACTGGAAGAGCACTGTCGCCTGATGGTTGGTTGTTTTGTGGTGTTGGGTAACTCATGATTCCTTCTTTCTTCCCCTATGGGAACTGGATTAATCTAACAATAAAGCTGGTTCTTCGATAACTGACGCGACGTCTTGAACAAATCTGCTTGCTACGTCTCCGTCAACAACACGGTGATCAAATGTGGCACCAATGGTGGTTACCTGACGAATGAGAATCTCGTTGTCAACAACCCAAGGCTTTGGCCTAATCGAACCTAGAGCAACAATTCCTACTTCACCGGGATTAAGAATTGGGGTTCCAGTGTCAACACCGAAGACACCAATGTTGGTAACAGTAATAGTTCCGTTAGCCATATCAGCTGGAGTTGTTTTGCCCTCACGTGCAGTTGCAGCAAGTTTCTCTAGCGCCATTGCAAGTTCAAGCATTGAAAGCTGGTCTGCATCTTTAACGTTAGGAACTATCAAACCTCTAGGAGTTGCAGCTGCAACACCAAAGTTCACGTAGTTGTGAACGATGATTTCTGTGTCGGTCCAAGTTGAGTTCACAGTTGGGTTTCTTCTCGCCGCCCAAATCATTGCCTTAGCCATGATCAAAAGTGGTGTTACTTTAACTCCAGCAAAGTCTGCACTTGCCTTTAGTCTCTTCACATATTCCATTGTGCGAGTTGCATCAACGTCAACGAAGATGCTTACGTGAGGAGCAGTGAAAGCTGATTGCACCATTGCTGTTGCAATAGCTTTTCTAACTCCCTTAACTGGAATGCGTTCCTCACGTTCAGTCTTAGGTTCTGGAGTGGTTTGGTTCTTGAACACACTTGCTACTTGTGCAGCTGCAAGAACATCTTCTCTAGTTACTTCGCCAGATACACCGGTTGCTTTTACTTTTGCAATGTCAACGTTCATGTCTTTAGCAAGTTTGCGAATTGGCGGCTTAGCTAAAACAACATCTGCTGTTGGAACAACTGCAATCAAATCTGTGCCAGGTGCAGTTGCATTAGCTAGCGATGCAGCTGCTGCAACAGGAGCTGCATCGCGTCTTCTTCTACTAGGTGCAGCAGCAGACACTCCATAGCCAACAAGGTTTGGTTCTGGTTTTTCTTCAGCACCTGAAGATGAAACTTCAGAAATAGTTTCGATTGCTTCAGTGCTAACTGCATTTTGTGCAACAGCGTTGTGCATTGATGTTGGTGCGGATCCTGCAGCAACGGCAGCGGTAGCAACACTAACTTCAACACCAATGATTGGTGAACCAACATTTACTGTGTCACCTTCATTAGCAAGTAGTTGTGTAACAACTCCGGCAAATGGGCAAGGTAGTTCAACTAAAGACTTTGCTGTTTCGATTTCAACAATGATCTGGTTAACAGAAACAGTGTCGCCGACTTTAACTTTCCAAGAAACGATTTCCGCTTCAGTTAGACCTTCGCCAACATCTGGCAAATCAAAAAATGCAATCTGAGACATCTATTCCGCCCTAGTAAGCCAACACTCGATCGACAGCTTCCATCAAGCGGTCGGCATCCGGTAAAAATAGTTCTTCAAGCTTTGCTGCTGGGTATGGAACATCGAATCCACCAACACGAATAACTGGAGCTTCTAGATGGAAGAAGCAAAGCTCGGCAATCTTCGCTGCGATCTCAGAAGAGATGCTCACAAACGTTGATGCTTCGTGAGCAACGATTAGTCGCCCTGTTCTCTTCACAGATTCAACGATGTGTCCAAAGTCAATAGGAGACATTGATCTAATGTCTACAACTTCAATGTTGATACCCTCAGCTGCTGCGTTCTCCGCTGCTTGCAGTGCTGTGACAACCATTGGGCCGTAGGTAGCAATGGTTACATCGGATCCTTGGCGAATAGTTGCTGCAGTGTGCATAGACATTGGTGCCTGGTCAAGATTTACTTGACCCTTCTGCCAATAGCGTCTCTTTGGTTCAAAAAACATAACAGGGTCACGAGATTCAATTGCTTGCTGAATCATCCAGTAAGCATCATTCGCATTTGATGGACTGATTACTCGAAGTCCTGCAGTGTGTGCGAAATATGCTTCAGGTGATTCGCTGTGATGTTCAACAGCACCAATGCCACCACCGTAAGGAACACGAACAACAACTGGCATCTCAAAGAAGCCTTCACTTCGGTTAGTAAGTTTTGCAAGCTGGCTAACAATCTGATTGAACGCCGGATAAATAAATCCATCGAATTGAATTTCTGCAACCGGGCGGAAGCCGCGCATTGCTAAACCAATTGCGGTTCCAATAATTCCTGATTCAGCAATTGGTGAATTGAAAACTCTCTTAGACCCGAATTCATCTAGTAAACCTTCAGTAACTCTAAACACACCACCAAGCTGAGCAACGTCTTCACCAAATACAAGAACCTTTGAATTGTCCTGCATTGATTTACGAATACCTGCATTGATTGCTTTAGCGATAGAAAGTTCAACAGTGTTACTCATGTGAACCTCCTAGCGAATCTTCATATCCTCTAAGCCATTCTCTTTGTTCCTCAATGAGTGGATGTGGCTCTGAATAAACGTGGTCAAACATTAGTTCCATCGGTGGTTCAGTCATTGCGAAAGTTCCTTCTCGCAATTCAGAAGCTAACTGATCTCCTGCAACTTTAACTTCGTCGAAGAAGTCTTGGCCGATGCCTTGCTTACGAAGGAATTTTTCAAATCTAATTAGTGGATCTTTAGCTGCCCACTCAGCAACTTCTGCTGGATCACGATACTTAGAAGGATCATCACTAGTTGTGTGTGCACCAATTCTGTAAGTAAGGGCTTCAATGAGTGATGGCCCTTTGCCAGAACGTGCGTCATCCATGTGCTTCTTAGTTACTGCGTAACAGGCAAGAACATCGTTACCGTCAACGCGAATTCCAGGGACACCAAAACCTTCACCGCGTTTGTATAGCGGAACCTTTGTTTGTGTTCCAACAGGAGATGAGATTGCCCACTGATTGTTTTGGCAAAAGAAAACTTGAGGGGTGTTGTTAGTTGCTGCAAACAAGAATGATTCGCTGACGTCACCTTCAGCTGTTGCGCCATCACCAAAGTATGTGATTACTGCTAGATCTTTTTCTGGGTCGCCTGTACCAACTAGGCCTTCGAAGTTAATGCCCATGGCATAGCCGGTTGCATGTAGTGCCTGTGTACCCAAAACAATTGCGTATAAGTGGAATCTATTTTCTTTGGGATTCCAACCACCGTGGTTTACGCCGCGGAACATTTTGATAATCGACATCAGGTCAACGCCGTGAGTAATCGCTACACCGTGTTCTCGGTATGAAGGGAAAATGTGATCGTTCGGGCCTACGCCATAACCAGAACCAATTTGGGCGGCTTCTTGCCCGATGGCTGAAACCCATAGACCCATCTGGCCTTGTCTTTGCAAAGCGGTGGCTTCTTCATCGAAGCGACGAATACGTGCCATGTCCCTATAAAACTTTAGAAAGTCAGCTTCCCTGAGTTGTCTTACCAATTCGCCATAAACGGCGTGCTCTTTAGGTTCGGTGAAATCGCCGTCGACTGTAAGCAGTTGAACCATAGGAATTTCTGAAGAATTGGCGTTCACAGATACCAATTTACTTGAGGGGTGGCACAATAAAACACATGAAACGTTTTCTTATTAGCACCATCATCAACGGACTAGGTATTTGGCTGGTGTCAGCAATCATTCCTGGAATTGGACTTAAGCCATACGGTGGCAACGAATTGTGGCAATTATTGGCCACTTTGCTTGTTATTGGTGCAATTTTCGGTCTTATTAACTCCATAATCGCCCCCGTTATCAAGGTAATTGCGTTTCCTCTCTACCTTTTGACCTTTGGGCTCATTTCCTTCGTAATTAATGGTGCTCTCCTCCTATTGGTGGCATGGATCAGCCAGCAGCTTAGCCCTGACACCTTCACTATTGAAGGTTTCACCACTGAGGGCCTTGCTATCGAATCTCTAGGTTGGGCAATCTTGGCCTCAGTTGTGATTAGCATCTGCTCATTCATCGCTAGAGGAACCTTCAAGGCTTTGCGTATTCTCTAAGTCCTTCATAGAAAAGACTTGTACTTCCCCATCGGCTAGGCCTATATGGTCGTTGAGAACCTGAGTACTTGGAGTCACAAGCGATCCATTGCTCATCCCAACAAAGTGAACCTGTCCACTCGCACCGGCTCGATATTGGACGAAATCCGCCAAACGACAGTCTTTATCGGTAAGTGGCTCTTGGCCATTGATCACAGCCCAGTCCTGATCCTTAGGCAAATAGAACCAGTGTGAAGTCGATCCATCTCTCATTTGGTAGCTCTCTTCGCGAACTAAAGGCTGCCCCGACCAGGTGGTTTCAGCAAATCGGTGCCCAATTATGTTTACATCGGTAGGTGGCATAACCGTAACCGGTGGCACATGCTGGGCAAAACCAAACGGCAGGTTCAAAACTGGTGCCAATTCAAGTGCCCATGAACCCAGTTCCTTTAGAAGCTTGGGCACATCAATAGTTTCTAGAACGGTCTGAAGCATGGTCTCGGTCTGCATATAGGAATGGGCTGAGGTAATCAATCCCTGTTGGATGTGCCATAGCTTTGCCAATAGAAAAGGTAGCTCAATTGAGAACCTGGCAGCTGCCCATGGGGCTGTTGTGAACTTGGTTGGAGTGAGCTCAGTTAGCAAACTGACAGCTACTAGCCACATATCTCTCGCACTTCGAACAAGCTCTTCATGGGTAGCCACGACAATAACCGGAGCAATCGGTTGGGTGCAGAGATCCGGCTTCATGGAATCAGTCCTAGAAGTTGCATCTGCCACATAAGTGAGTTCATTTGGTGCTGAAGTTTCTGCATTTCCAGCCGACAAGTGTCAGCTGCTGGTCCACGCCAAAGTGTTTGGCTTGGTTGGGCATGTTGTAGAAGAGCGATAGTTACCGCTAAGTGGTTATTGAAAATGTTCATGTGAAGAATCTCTAATATTGCTGGACACAGACTTCAGTTATTTGGGAGTTCTGTGCATAAAGCAGGGCAATATAGATATGTGAGTAATCTTTCTAATCAACCACTCAGCCCATTAGATGGCAGATATCAGCCAGTAGTTGCTGCTCTTGGTGAGCACCTAAGTGAAGCGGGTCTAAATAGAGCTCGCATCTTGGTTGAGGTTGAATGGCTCATATTCTTGGCAAACAGAAACCTGCTTGGAACCAATGCTCCGATTGATGGTGTTCTTCAGGATCAGCTAAGAAGCCTTGTCAGAGAATTCAGCGATGCTGATGTTGCGGAGCTTGCACAAACCGAAGCTAAAACTCGTCACGATGTTAAGGCAGTTGAATACTTCGTACGTGATCGTCTAACCAAGTTTGGACGTGAAGATCTTCTAGAGCTAACTCACTTTGCTTGCACAAGCGAAGACATAAACAATCTTTCTTACGCAATCACTATTCATGATGCGCTCACAGATGTTTGGCTGCCTAAAGCCAAAGTTCTGACTGCAACTCTTTCTGAACTAGCAACTAAATACAAAGACTCGGCTATGTTGGCAAGAACACATGGTCAGCCAGCAACGCCAACAACCATGGGTAAAGAACTTGCTGTCTTTGTCCACAGACTTGAAAGACAACTTGCTCGAATTGAGAAAGCAGAATTCCTAGGTAAGTTCTCTGGAGCTACTGGAACCTGGTCTGCTCACGTTGTTGCAGCCCCTGATGTTGATTGGCTCAATGAATCAAAGGCTTTTGTTGAATCTCTTGGTTTGAAATTCAATCCTCTAACAACTCAGATCGAATCTCACGACTGGCAAGCAGAACTTTATTCCGCTGTGACACTGTTCAACAGAATCTTGCACAACCTGTGCACAGACATGTGGACATACATCTCAATGAACTACTTCAAGCAGACGCCAGTTGCTGGAGCAACAGGTTCATCAACAATGCCGCACAAGGTCAACCCAATTCGTTTTGAAAATGCTGAAGCAAACCTTGAGCTATCAAATGCGATTCTTGATTCTCTTTCAAGCACTCTTGTTACTTCAAGAATGCAAAGAGATCTAACTGACTCAAGTGCTCAAAGAAACATTGGTTTAGGTTTAGGTCACTCACTTCTTGCAATTGATAACACCATCAGAGGTTTAGGTGAAGTAGAGCTTTCAAGTGTTGCTCTAGATGCAGATCTTGCAGACAACTGGGAGGTTTTAGCTGAAGCTATTCAAACTGTTATTCGCGCCGAGGTAGCTGCAGGTAGAAGTGACATCACTGACCCTTATCAGCTTCTTAAAGAACTAACTCGCGGCAGAAGAATTGGTAGCGAAGATTTAGCTTTATTTGTTCAAGATCTAAATATTGGACAAGAAGCAAAAGATAGATTGCTGATGCTTAAGCCAAGTACCTATACAGGAATTGCATCTGAGTTAGTTTTGATTATTTCTAAAAGCTCTGAAGCCTAAGAACTTATTTGAGTCGAGGAGTTCCTGGCTCTGTTTCATCTTCTTTAGAAACCAAATTCAATACGGCTAGCCCACCCATACAAGCTACAAATGTAATTCCCGCTGCAATCGCAACTCTTGCCAAGTCATCGAATGATGCCCAAGAGATAGCTGTAACGAAAGCCGTGGCCACTACAGAAAAGATAACCATTGACTTCAGTGTTGAAAACGCCTTCTTGTTAGCCATTGCTTTACTTCCTTCGGTTAGATGGTGATGCGGCCCAGACTGCTCTCTGTACTGCAGACAAGGCTAGATAAGCACTCAAGAATCCAACTGCATTCAGTTCATCAAGTGGTGCTAATGAAAAGACTAATCCAGTAATGAATCCTAGACCCGCTGCTATTCGCAATTCCAGCACATCATCAGGATGAGCTTTTCTGGAAAGAATCAATTCGTATATCGCCATAGCCATTACAAACAAAAAGACAATTGATCTAAACGCAAATAGTTCGTCAGTTACTTCACCTTCGTATTGCCCACCGAATAAGTAAGTCATTGCAGCGATTGCAAAAGCGATTCCCGCTGGCACTGCGAAATTCTTCAATGGAGATCTTGCTTTTGAAGATCTATAAAGAATTAGTCCACCAAATGCTAGAGCTGCAGTTACGAATTGAAGCACTCGCATTCCAACAGCTACTGAGTGGTCTTGAGAGAAAATCAGAAAGATTGCTCCAATGGAAAACACAGCAGCTCTAAGAACGTTTGATGAACGCATTTCTATTCCTTTGGATTTACGAATCGTGAATACTGGCCTTGGAACAGAACTGTTGAAGTTCCGGTTGGTCCGTTTCTCTGCTTCGCAATAATAAGTTCAGCTTCACCTGGTCTTGCAGATTCCCCCCCAGATAGATCACGGTGAATCAAAAGAACAACGTCAGCATCTTGCTCAAGAGATCCCGATTCACGAAGTTGTGAAAGCTCCGGTCTCTTGTTTGTTCCGTCTTCTGACTTTCTGTTCAGCTGTGACAGTGCGATAACTGGAACCTTAAGTTCTTTCGCAAGAAGCTTTAGAGATCTTGAGAATTCAGAAACTTCTTGTTGACGGTTTTCAACTTTCTTGCCTGAGCTCATAAGTTGCAAGTAGTCGATGACAACTAGTTTCAAATCAAACTCACTCATCATGCGTCGGCACTTTGCTCTAATCTCAACAATGTTTAGATTAGGGCTGTCATCAATAACTAGAGGTGCTGCACCTATGTTGCTTCTGCGTTCTGCCATGATGGCCCACTCGGTGTCGTTGATTGCACCTTTACGCATGCTTTGAAGAAGGATTCCTGTTTCCGCTGACATCAATCGCATTGCGATTTCTGTCGTGCTCATTTCAAGAGAGAAAACTGCGGTTGCAAGTTTGTTATTAATCGCAGCTTCACGTGCAATGTCTAAAGCAAGTGTTGACTTACCTAAACCAGGACGTGCAGCGATGATTACAAGTTGTCCTGGGTGTAATCCATTTGTGTCTTTATCAAATTGAGTAAACCCAGTTGGAACTCCTGAGAGACCTTTGTTCTTTTGAATGAATTCAATTTCATTAGCTGCACCTTCAAGAGCGGTACTCAATCTTGTCCAGTCAGCTCCAGTTGATTCATCTGCAACTGTATAGATTTCACTCTGTGCTTTATTAACTAGATCTTCGATCTCACCTTCGGCGTCGTATCCACGCTGAGCAATTCTCGTTCCAGCTTCAATTAGTCGACGAAGTATTGCTTTCTCTCGAACGATCTTCGCGTAGTAGTTAGCGCTGGCAGCAGTTGGAACAATTGCAGTCAGTTCGTGAAGATATTCCGCTCCACCAACCATGGCGAGCTTGCCCATCTTTGTTAGTTCAGCGTTGACAGTAATAACGTCAGTTGGTTCACCGTGGTTAGCAAGGTTGCTGATTGCAGTAAAGATGGTTTCGTGCTTAGGTGCGTAGAAGTCTCTGGCAAAGATCTTGCCATCAGCCAGGATGCTGTGCACCACATCAAGGGATAGCAGCATGCCTCCCAAAGCGCTCTGTTCAGCGTTAACGTCATGAGGAAGTAAGCGATCTTCGCTGCGGAAACTCTTTCCAACTGGTGCAATAGACATGTAAATCTTTCTTGATGGGTACTAAAACTATAGAAACTTATTCATAGCATCGTGCTCTGACATGCCCAAAACAAGTTGCTCTGTGGCTAATCTTGTGGATAAATAGACCAACACGCCGATGGAACTGTGGATAACATGGGGATAACTTTGTGTAAAAACTGTGGAAAACCTTCTAGATACCAATAAATGATTGAGAATATTCGGCTTAAGAAAACTAACCCCTAAAGTCTAAACCTGTGAATGAAGGTTACTGAACGGGCAGCATTTACAGCAAAATCGGGGTACTTATCCACAAGTTATCCACAGTTTTCACTATTTCCGCTTAAATACTAAAGGCAGGCTCGAAAGCCTGCCTTTAGGTGAAAAGCCTTACTTCTTAGCTACAACCTCGAGCTTTAGGGTTGCAACCATGTCTGAGTGCAACTTTACAGTTGCCTCATAGGTTCCAGTGGTTCTGATTGGTGCGAAGAAAGCGACTTTACGCTTGTCAATCTCACCCAAACCAGCTGCTGATACTGCTGCTGCAACGTCTCCGGTCTTTACTGCACCGAACAAACGACCACCAACACCGGCCTTTACAGCCAATCTGATAGTTGCTGCCTGGAGAGCATCCTTGAAAGCCTGAGCTTCTTCAACAGTTGCTAGAGCACGAGCTTCACGACCAGCTTTGATCTGTGCAACCTGCTTCTCGCCACCCTTGCTCCACATAACTGCGAAACCACGAGGTAGTAGGTAGTTGCGAGCATACCCATTCTTAACTTCTACTACGTCTCCCGCTGAACCTAGGCCTGATACTTCATTAGTCAAAATAATTTTAGACATTTCTATTCCTCCTAGCGGCCTGCGCCTGCGTAAGGCATAAGTGCTACCTCACGTGCGTTCTTTACGGCTTTAGCGATTAGACGCTGTTCCTGAACTGAAACACCGGTGATACGGCGAGAACGAATCTTGCCTCGGTCTGAGACAAACTTACGCAGGGTTGCGATGTCCTTGTAGTCAATAACTCCAACCTTGATTGGCTTCGGTGGTGCAAGCTTCAGGTTCTTTGCATTGCGAGAGCCCTTTTTAACTCTGTCGCTGTTGATCTTTGCTGCCATTGTTTTCTCCTATAAATTCTTAGAAAGGGGTGCTGTCGCCAGCGGCAAAACCGCCATCGCTAACACCTGGGTTAGACCACGCATCAGCGGCTGAGCCTGCAGCTGCTGGAGCTGCGGTTGCCTGAGGTGCGTTGTTCCATGGATTTGCGTCAATTGGAGCTTGACCATCACGTGAGCGTCTGGTTACAGATGCTGTTGCGTACTTCAGTGATGGGCCAACTTCATCGATGTCAAGTTCGATTGAGGCACGAGCTTCACCGCTAGCTGCTTGGTAAGCAGTAGCTGGCTTTAGTCTGCCTGTGACAATCAAGCGAGTTCCCTTGGTTAGAGACTGACCGATGTTCTCGGCTAGTTCACGCCATGCGGTGCACTTGACCCAAACAGTGTCGCCATCTACCCAGGTGTTGGTTTCTCTGTTGTAAGTACGAGGAGTTGAAGCCACGTTTAGGTTTACAACAGCGATTCCGCCTGCTACATGACGAATCTCTGGATCGTTGGCTAGGTTGCCAACAACAGTGATAGTAAGTTCACCAGCCATGAGAATTACTCCGCTGACTTCTCAGCAACAGCCTTCTTGGCACGAGCTGGCTTATCTTCGCTAGCTTTCACCTCTGGGACTACTACTGGGTTGATTCTGAATACAGCATCTTCAGCACGCAAAACCTTGGTGCGAACAACTGCTTCTGACAGTGATAGTTGACGGTCCAACTCAAGAACTTCAGCTGGCATACAGGTCAAGTACAGAACTGCGTAGATACCTTCAGTTTTCTTGTTGATTTCGTATGCGAAACGACGACGGCCCCAAATATCAACGCTGTCAACGGTGCCTCCACCGTTGCGAATTACGTTGAGGAATTTATCAAGGCTGGTACCGACGGTACGCTCTTCGATGTCTGAGTCTAGAATGACCATGACTTCGTATTTATGCATGACTAACCCACCTCCTCTGGACTAGAACGGCCACGGCGTTTCCGTGACAGGAGGGTAAATGCAATTGCTGCCCAACAGAAGAGCACAGGGTCTCTTCAGGGCAACTTCACTACTCTACCTTGATTGCCACCAGGTAAGCAAGCGAATCTTTGCTACTTCATGTTCGAGCGGTCCCTCATCCAAGCGAAGCTCGAGCATGTATTTGTAAGCTGCTCCAACTTCCGGTCCTGGCTTCAAATCTAGGATTTCCATGATCTGCTCGCCCGATAGATCAGGCCTAATCGCATTTAGTTCCTCTTGCTCAGACAGGGCAGCAATTCTTTGCTCTAAATCGTCATAGGCATGGGATAAACGATCAGCTTTCTTCTGATTACGGGTTGTCACATCAGCTCTAGTTAGAGCATGCAATCTAATTAGTTGGTCATCGGCATCGCGGGCATATCTTCTGATTGCTGAATCACTCCAAGCCTGATCGCTATAGCCAAAGAACCTTAGGTGTAATTCAATGAGCCTTGACACTGCCTTGATGGTGTCATTGTCATACCTAAGAGCTCTAAGCCTCTTGGCGGCTAGCTTTGCTCCAACCACATCGTGGTGATGGAAAGTTACTCCTCCGCCAGTTTCAAGCTTTCTAGTCAGAGGCTTACCAATGTCATGCATAAGAGCCGCAAGTCTTAGAACTAGGTCTTTCTCTAAGTTGTATTCAGCCTCATAGCTAATTGCTTGCTCTAGGACTGTAAGAGTGTGTTCATAGACATCTTTATGGTGGTGATGCTCATCTATTTCTAGTTTTAGAGAGGGAAGCTCTGGGAAAACTATCTCCGCTATTCCTGAATCAACCAATACCTCTAAGCCTTCTCGAGGATTAGCTCCAAGAATCAGTTTGGAAATCTCAACCTGAATACGCTCAGCAGAAACGATCTCGATACGATCTGCCATGTCTTTCATGGCCTTGAAGGTATCCTCATGAACCATGAAACCAAGTTGAGAAGCAAACCTTGCTGCTCTCATAATCCTCAGTGGATCGTCCGAGAAGCTGTCTTCTGGTTTCCCAGGAGTTCTAATGACTCCGTCAATAAGGTCTGTTAGCCCATTGAACGGGTCCACAAACACTCCATCAGGCAATCTAAGAGCCATGGAGTTAACAGTGAAGTCTCTTCTAAATAGGTCATCTTCTAGGTTGTTACCGAAGGCAACCACAGGCTTTCTGGAATCGGGGTCATACGAGTCAGCTCTATAGGTTGTGATTTCTACTGTGTCGTCACCTATACGGGCACCGATAGTTCCAAACTCACGGCCAACATCCCATTGAGCATCGACATGTCCTTTGAGAACCTCAAGAATCTGATCTGGGTTGGCTGAGGTAGTGAAGTCAAGGTCATTAGTGACTCTGCCTAAAAAGGCATCTCTTACAGGTCCGCCCACTAGGGCTAACTCGAAGCCAGCAGCGCTGAATAGTGTGCCGAGTTTGCTAAGTAGCGGAGTCTTAGAAGTCCGCTGTAAATTTGCAAGCGCTTCGGCCACAGTTCGCATGCTTTTAAGTATGCCCAACAAATGCCTCCGCATTAGGCTAAAGCAATGAACTCTCGACAGAAACCTCGTGTCGAGGAGACTTCAGCCGGGGGGTTTGTTCTAGCCGCTGATGGGTCTCCCCGGATTGCCGTAATCGGCAGAAGAAACCGTGGAGGTCGTATTGACTGGTGTGTGCCTAAAGGTCACCTAGAAGGATCAGAAACAGTTGAGCAGGCAGCGCTTAGAGAGATAGCTGAAGAAACAGGACTGCAAGCAAGCATTATCGAGTCTCTAGGTTCCATTCATTACGAATTCTCAACACCAACTTCAATCATCGCTAAGACTGTTCACCACTTCCTAATGAAGCAAACCGGTGGAGACCTAACTATTGAGAATGATCCCGATAAAGAAGCCGTAGATATTCGCTGGGTCAACATTGACCTTCTTCATGCAGAACTAACTCATGAGAATGAAAGACGTCTAGCTCTAATTGTTCAAGAGTGGGTCGCTAAGCAATGAAGACTCTAGGAAAAGTTTTAGCTTCAGCACTTTTGGTTCTACTAACGATTGCTACCCCCGGTAACGCAGCTCTACCGCCAGCTCAAGTTTTTGTTGTCTCAGGGTCTGATATCAACATAGTTTCACGTGAGTCAAAAATACCTGTGTCTGTTCAGAACAACTATGACCGTCAAGTGAAAGTTCGTGTTCACACCTCTTCTCCTGATCCTGCAGTGAGCTCTGAAAAGTATGTGACACTAACAATCCCTGCTAACTCTAGAAAAGATGCTTTGATTCCAATCAGCATTCTCTCTGGTGGGGAATACAAACTAAACGTTTGGTTGACAACTTTTACTGATATCAGAATTGGTCAAACAGTTTCTATGAAGCTCACTGTCAATCCTGATATTGAAGTAGTGATCATCGTTGTCTTCGGAGCTATCATTGCCATATTGGTAGGCCTCGGTGTTTTGAGAATGACTAGACGAAGTAAGTCAGAGGTTTCTGAATGAGTATTCTTCGCTCATCACTAATCATGGCTAGCGGAACAGTCATGTCTAGATTCTTAGGTATTCTCCGTGCCATTCTTTTAGCCGCAACAATCGGTGTTACAACCAATGCAGCCGATGCTTTTGGAGTTGCCAACCAACTACCTAACAACGTTTACGCGATTATCGTAGGTGGTGTTCTAAACGCAGTTCTAGTTCCCCAGATTGTTAGGGCCAGAACACACCTAGATGGTGGTAATGCGTACATTGATCGTTTACTAACTATTGCCATTGTCACCTTCGGTTCAATAACTATTCTGACTACAGTTAGTGCCCCTCTCCTTGTTTCCCTATACACAAGTGGTTGGGATGCAGACCAACTAGCTTTAGCGACAGCTTTTGCTTACTGGTGTTTACCTCAGCTTTTCTTCTATGGTCTCTATTCCCTTCTTGGTGAAGTGCTAAACGCTAAAAGCAAGTTCGGTCCCTATATGTGGGCACCGGTGCTAAACAACATCGTTGCCATCATCGGTATGGCTGCATTTGTTTGGCAGTTTGGGTTTGACCCAACAGGTCAGCAAAGTGTTGCTGACTGGACACAGCAGCAGATCTCTTGGTTAGCGGGATCAGCGACACTTGGTGTTGCTTCTCAAGCTCTCATCCTCTTGGTGTTCTGGAAGAAGATGGGGCTGACTTTCAAGTTCAACTTCTCTTGGCGTGGAGTGGGTCTAGGTCCAGCAATGAAAGCAGCTTCATGGACACTAGGCATGCTTATCGTTACTCAGATTGGTGGCATAGTTCAGACTGCTGTTGCTTCTAGTTCCATTCAAGGTAGAGATCAACTTGTTGATAGCAATGTTGCCATTGCCTCGGTAGCAGCTATGAGTATTGCTTGGCTTATCTTTATGCTTCCTCATTCTGTTGCAACAGTTTCGATTGCGACTGCCTACTTCACCCGTATGTCCGAGCATGCGATGGATAAGAACTTTGATGAGCTCAAGAAAGATCTTGTTGAGGGACTGAGAACTATTGCGATGATAAGTGTGCTTGCAACAACAGCTCTTATTGTTTTGGCATATCCAGTTTCAAGAGTGTTCGTTGGTGAACTTCCTGGCGCTGTTGCTCTTGGAAATGTCGTGATTGCAATGGTGGTGGGTCTTCTTCCTTTCAGCTTTGTCTTCATGATTCAAAGAGCTTTCTATGCGTTAGAAGATACCCGCACACCTTTCATCTTTACTTTCGTTCAGGTGGTTGTAAACATAAATGGATCAGTATTGGTTTGGCTTTACGTTGAAGACATCTGGATGGTTGTCGGATTGTCACTAGTGACTAGCTTGAGCATCCTGATTCAATCTGGTCTCTCTTTTGCTTTGTTCAGAAGAAAGTATGGATCTCTGGGTCAAGGTGGTCTAGCTCTTGCTACAACCAAGTTCATCGGTGCAGCTGTTCTAGCCGGTGGTGCTGGCTACTGGATGCTTCAAGCTATGGGTGGAACTGTAGCTGGAGCGTTCCCTATAGATAGTGTTCTATCCTCTGTTGTTTCATGTGTAACCATCGGATTAGTGATCAGTTTGGTCTACATTTTGGTTCTAAAGTTACTTCGAGTCAAAGAAGTAGAGATTCTTTTGGCACCTATAGTACGCCTACTGCGTCGCTAAAAATTGCCGAGATAAACTAGCCCTACTTGCTTCCCCATCATTAACGTTCTGGAGTATAAATTGCACGAAGTAATCATCATCGGATCTGGTCCAGCTGGATACACAGCAGGTATTTACACCGGACGTGCTGGATTGAATCCACTCCTAATTGCTTCATCTGTTGAAGCTGGTGGTGAGCTAATGAAGACTACCGAAGTTGAGAACTACCCTGGCTTCCCTACTGGTTTGCAAGGACCAGAACTTATGGATGCTTTCAGGGCTCAGGCTGAACGCTTTGGAACTGAAGTACTTCTTGATGACGTTATTGAAGTTGACCTAAAGGGTCCAGTAAAGATTGTGAAGACCGGTGGCGGTAAGACATTCGAAGCTAAGACAGTCATCCTGGCTACTGGTGCTGCTTACCGTGAACTTGGTTTGCCACGTGAAAAAGAACTTAGCGGTTACGGAATTTCTTGGTGTGCTACCTGTGATGGTTTCTTTTTTAGAGAAAAGACAATTGCTGTAGTTGGTGGTGGTGACTCTGCAATGGAGGAAGCAACCTTCCTTACTAGATTCGCTAGCAAGGTTTATCTGATTCACCGTCGTGACTCATTCAAGGCTTCAAAGATCATGCAGGAGCGTGCTCTAAACAATACAAAGATTGAAGTGATCTGGAACACCGAAGTGAGTGAACTTCTAGGTGAGGGAAAACTAACAGGAATCAAGACAAACAACTTGGTTGATGGAACTCAGAACACTCTTGACCTTGATGGTTTGTTCATCGCGATTGGTAATGACCCTCGTGTTTGGTTAGTTGAAAACCAACTGACTCTAACTCCAGAGAAGTTCATTGAAGTTGATGGCAGATCTTCTAAGACCAGCTTGCCTGGTGTCTTTGCCGCAGGAGATGTCATTGACCCAACATATCGTCAAGCAATCACAGCAGCTGGATCTGGTTGTGTAGCAGCGTTAGACGCAGAACATTACCTAAGCAACCTAAAATAGATTTAAACAATAAGGAGTAATCATGGCAGCAAAAAATGTAACCACCGCAACTTTCCAAGCAGATGTTCTTTCATCAGCTAAGCCAGTTCTAGTAGATTTCTGGGCTGAATGGTGTGGCCCTTGTCGTATGGTTTCACCAATCCTTGATGAGATTGCTGGCGAGCACGGAGACAAGATCACAATCGTAAAGGTCAACGTTGACGAAGAGCCAGCTCTTGCTCAGCAGTACGGCATCACTTCAATCCCAGCAATGCAGGTGTTCCAGGGTGGCGAAGTTGTTAAGTCAATAATTGGTGCAAAGCCAAAGCCTGCTCTATTGGCAGACTTGAGCTCATTCATCAACTAAGTTAGTTCTAAGTTAAACGGCTACGGTGCCTATGCGCCTTGGCCGTTTTTCGTTTAACCCCAGAATGTTTCACGAGTAACTAAGAAGGTTTAAATGGCTAAGGATTTATGGTCTGACAGATACGCATCTCGAGCGAATGGATTATCTGCGTCTGAAGTTCGAGCCCTCTTTGCCGTGGTGTCTCGACCTGAAGTTGTTTCTCTTGCGGGAGGTATGCCATTCGTTCCTGCACTGCCCAAAGAGAGAATGATTGAAAGTTTTCAATCTCTGATGGCAGATAGATCTGCAACTGCTTTGCAGTATTCGGGTGGTCAAGGTGATCCCACTCTTCGTGAACACATTCAAGAAATCATGTCGCTTGAAGGAATCAAATCAGATGTTGACAACATCGTTGTGACAACTGGTTCGCAACATGGTTTGGATTTAGTTTCATCATTATTTTTAGATCCAGGTGATGTTGTTCTTGCAGAAGGTCCAAGCTACGTAGGTGCACTTGGAGTCTTTAGAGCAAGACAAGCTCACATTGAACATGTCTACACAGACAGCAATGGAATTTCTCCTGAAGCCTTGTCAGAAACAATTAAGCGCGTTCAAGATGCAGGTAAAAATATTAAGTTCCTCTACTTGGTTCCGAACTTTGCTAACCCAAGCGGTGTGACGCTTGCTGCTGAAAGACGTTCAAAAATATTAGAGATTTGTCGCAGACACCACATTCTGGTTCTAGAGGACAACGTTTATGGTCTTCTCTACTTTGATGAAAAAGCTCCAGACGCTTTGCGATCACTAGATGAAGATGGCGTGATTTACCTGGGTTCTTTTTCAAAGATATTGGTGCCTGGATTCAGAGTTGGTTACGTTCTTGCTCCACCATCAATCAAAGAGAAGCTGGTTCTCGCTAATGAATCAGCGGTACTGTGTCCAAGTGCCTTCTCTCAAATGATGATCAGTGAATATCTGAGCACAAACGACTGGAAAGCTCAGATTGCAGTGTTTAGAAATGACTATCGAATTCGTAGAGAGGCCGCACTAGCGGCCATGGCTGAATTCTTGCCAGATTTGACAACCACAAAACCTGGCGGAGGGTTCTATTTATGGGTGGATCTGCCAGCTGGAGTGGATTCTAAGAAAATGCTGCCTAAAGCTGTAGATAATTTGGTTGCCTACACACCTGGCACGGCTTTCTACGGAAATGGAACTGGACAAGAGTTCTTGAGGATTTCCTACTCATACCCAACGCCTGAAAAAATTAGGGTTGGTGTTGAGCGACTAGCCAAAACCATTAACTCAGAACTGAGATCATCCAAATAACTAAAAGTTATCCACAGGTAAACTTTAGTTTTTGGTGGAAAAGCCTGTGGAAAACTATGTGGATAACTGGTTTAACTACCTATGGATAATTTAGAACTTGGTATCTTGACCAAGTTCGTTCAAAATTCGCTTCATGTCATCAACGCTTGCGAAATCAATCTCGATAGTTCCCTTTTTCAAGCCCAACTTGATTCGAACTGAAGTGTTTAGCTTGTCAGAAAGACTCTCAGCCAAAGTTCTAAGTGCTTCTTGCTTTCCACCTGGCTTGATTCTCCCCTTCTTGCCTGGTTTCTTGACTAATTCTTCAGTTGCACGGACAGAAAGACCAAGATTGATGACTTTGTCTGCCAATTCAGTCATACGTTGTGGATCTTCGACAGAAAGAATGGCTCTGGCATGCCCTGCACTCAAAACACCCGCCGCAACCTTTGACTGAAGAGCTGTAGGAAGCCTCAGGAGCCTAATTGTGTTGGTGATTTGTGGGCGAGAACGTGAAAGTTTCTCAGCCAATTGATCCTGAGTGCAGCCGTACTCCTCCAAAAGCTGTTGGTAAGCACTTGCTTCTTCGATTGCGTTTAGATCGCTTCTGTGAAGGTTCTCAAGCAATGCATCCCTGAGCATGTTTTCATCGCCAGTTTCACGAATAACTGCAGGAATCTGAGTAAGCCCAGCTTCTTTAGAAGCACGCAAGCGGCGTTCACCCATGATGAGTTCGTACTTGTCTACGCCATTTTGTTTACCAAGTGAACGAACTGAGATTGGCTGTAGAACGCCGAATTCACGAACGCTGCCTACCAATTCAGCAAAATCAGCTGGATCAAAGTTGCTTCTAGGCTGTTTAGCGTTTGGAGTGATGTCAGCAACGTTCAGGTAGCCAAAAGTAGCTCCTGGCACCGGCAAAAGGTCAACAAGTGCATTAGTTGAACCTCCAAAGAAGACGCTGATTGGATTGCCGTCGGCTGGACGCTCCATGCGGTCCTGAGCGTTTGAAACCTCTGGGATTAGAGCACCAATGCCTCTACCCAATCCGCCTTTTTTCTCAGCCATTTGCTACTCCTTTGTTTGCTATCTCAATCGCCGCTTCCATGTAAGAAATTGCTCCATTTGAGCTTCGATCGTAGTTGATTACTGTTTGACCGTAGCTAGGAGCTTCGGCAACACCGATCTGACGCGGAATTAGAGTCTGCAGGGTTTGAGTAGGGAAGTGATTGCGTACATCGTCTACTACAGCCTGATTAAGCTTGGTTCTTGAGTCATACATGGTCAAAAGGATTGTTGAGAGGGAAAGGTTTGGGTTTAGAGCCCCTCGAATCATGTCGATGCTTCTTTTTAGCTGGCTTAGACCTTCAAGTGCGTAGTACTCACACTGAATTGGGATAAGTACCTCAGTGGCTGCTGTGAAGGCGTTCACGGTCAAAAGGCCCAGGCTTGGCGGGCAGTCAATAAATACGTAGTCAGGCTTCACACTTGTTGTCGAAATGTAGGCTGCTAAAGCGTTTTTTAGTCTGTGCTCGCGGGCTAGAAGAGAAACGAGCTCTAGTTCAGCAGTTGCTAGATCAATAGTTGCGGGTACACATCTCACCCTTGGAGACTCAGGGCTGACCTGAACTACCTCCGAAAGGTCCATGTTCTGGGTTATAACTTCGTAGATTGACTTAACACCAATTCTGTGCTCAATACCCAATGCTGTTGAAGCGTTGCCCTGAGGGTCTAGGTCAATTACAAGCACTTCCATGCCTTTATCGGCGAGTGCAACAGCTAGGTTTACTGCTGTAGTTGTCTTGCCAACGCCACCTTTTTGGTTAGAAACCGTAATGATTCTCGTTGAAGCTGGGTGGGGGATAACTGAGTTTCTCACGTTAGACATACGTCTGGTGTTGTCGCTGATCTCCTGGGCTAACGGGGCGTCCTTAAAGCCGCCTGCTAGGCCGAATTCATCGGGATGTTTCACGTGAAACCTGCTTCTCAATAGTAGTTATTTCTTCAGTTACTGGCTGCCAGCCAACCGCTTCAGGGCTTGTTTCTTCTCGCCCATTAGGGTATCCAAGACCTCTGACAACCTGCTTTTCGGCGACAGATGAACTCTCGGCCATTGATAAAGACGCGCTATCCGCATCGCTGTTTTGACTCAAAACATCTCCCTATCCAATTACCTAGAGTAGCCTAACCCGAACAACGGTTGTGGGGTCAACCAGAAGATTTTCCCCAACTGTGACAATCTCAAAGCTGTCTATCTTCAGTTTCTTTGCCAAAGCCCTAGATTCTTCTATTTCGTCCTGGGCTTTAGAGCCTTTCATAGCTAGAACCTGTCCACCAGGGGCAGTCAAGGGGACGAGCATTCTTAGTAGCTTAGGTAGGGCAGAAACTGCTCTTGCTGTTGTCACATCATAGTTTCTAAGTGGGGCTTCTTCAGCTCTTCCCCTCAAGACTTTGACGTTCTCAAGCCCTAGTGTCGGGACAACTACATCCGCCAGCCAGTTCGCTCGCCTTTCCATTGGTTCAATCAGTACGAATTTGACCTTCGGTCTCAGGATTGCCATTGGTATTCCTGGGAACCCAGCCCCAGATCCCACGTCTGCAACTAGCTGTTCGTCTTCAACTAGGTCAGCAACGACAGCGGAATTCAAGATGTGTCTGGACCAAAGCTTCGGTAGTTCTCTAGGACCAATTAGCCCTAGAAGGTCTCCGTCTCTCACCAGAAGGTCGAAGTACTGTCTGGCTTGAGTTATGTATTCGCCATAAACCTCTTGGGCTTCCTTAGGCTCAACCTCTGGGGTGAAATCGATGTTCTCATCGAGGTTAGTCATAAGAAACTCCAATCTGTTGGACTAAACAAAAAGCCAGGACCTAAGCCCTGGCTGAATGTTTCACGTGAAACTATTCGGCAGGCTTTGCCACAATGTGGCGTTCTTTGCCTTCACCTTCAGACTGGGACACTAGCCCAGCTTCAGCAATCAAGTCGTGAGAGATTTTGCGGTCATAAGAGCTCATTGGCTTTAGGGCAACTGCAGCATTGGTGTCTTTGACCTTGTCAATTGCCTTGTTTACCAGTTTGGTCAATGCATCCAAACGAACCTGTCTAGAGCCAGCAATGTCAATGATTAGGCGGCTAAAAGACTGGGTTTTAGTCTGAACAGCGATCCTGGTTAGCTCCTGAAGAGCTTCAACAGTGTCTGGGTGGGAGACAAGTCTTAGGTTGCTCTCTTCGTCAGCGGTCACTTCCAAATAGGCTCTGCCCTGTCTAACATCGATGTTGATGTCGCCATCAAGGTCGAAAATGTCTAGTAGTTCCTCTAGATAGTCTGCAGCTACTTCGCCTTCTTCTTCGAGGTCCTTGATCGAGGTTTTAGCGTCGGCCTGCTCTACAACTTCTTCTTGGTTCTCTGGTGTTTCAATCTGGTCTGACATTTGTCCTACTTCTTGCCGTTCGGCTTTTTCTTGGCTCTGGCCTTGGAAACTGGCTGAACACGCTGTACTGGTGGGGCGGCTTCGGCTTCTTCCGCTGGGGTTTCGTTGCTAAGTTTGCCTCTCTTGATCAACTTAGCTTGACGTTCGTTGTGGGCAATTGAGCCCGGTGTTGGCATGCGCTTGATGACGTAGTACTGCTGACCCATAGTCCAGAAGTTGGACACTAGCCAGTAGATAAGCACACCTAGAGGGAATGAAATACCTGAGATTAGGAAGATTACTGGGAATGCGTAAAGCATGATCTTCTGGGTCTGAGCAAACTGTGAGTTCATAGCGTCAGGGTTCTGGTTCTTAGCCATAATCTGCTTCTGAGTAATGAACTGTGAACCTGTCATTAGAACGATCATGACTGCTGCGATGATCTGGACTGATGTGCTGGTTGCAGTTAGGAAGGTTTCAGAGAGGCTGGCTCCTAAGAACTTTGAGCGAGCAAAGGATTCTGATAGCTCTTGGGTTAGTAGACCCACACCAGGCTTCTTGCTTTGAGCTTCCTGAAGGGTTGTGAACAGTGAGAAGAAAACAGGCATTTGAGCCAGCAGTGGGAGACAGGAAGCGAATGGGCTAGAGCCGTGCTTCTTGTATAGAGCCATCTGCTCTTTGGCCATCTTCTCACGTGAGTCTCTGTCCGTCTTACCCTTGTACTTCTTCTGAAGTTTCTGAAGGTCAGGCTGCAGGATGTACATAGATCTCTGGGATTTGATCTGCTTCACGAACAATGGGATCAGGGCAGCTCTAACAACTAGAACTAGTCCAACAATGGATGCAACCCATGTGACTCCAGAGCCTTCTGGTAAACCCAGAGTGGTCAAGACGCTGTGGAAGGTCACCAGAATAGCCTCGATAACCCATTTGAAAGGCCAGAGAATCGTTGCGAATATATCCATTTACTTATCCTTATCTATTGAAACTGTTGCTAGCTGAGCAAACACAAACCCGTGCTTACTAAGCCCAAACCACTTAGGGCCTGGAGCTACCTCATCAACTCCACCTTTTGAAAAGGGGTTGCATCTGAGGATCCGCCAGGTTGTTAGAACAGAACCCTTAACCAAACCGTGCTGCTGTATAGAGCCTAAACCGTAAGCAGAGCATGACGGGTAGAAACGGCAAACATCTCCATAGAGAGGAGAGATGATCTTTCTCCAAACGACGATGAAAGCAATAAAGGCATTCCTTGGCAAGAGCCAGAGGTTTACCAATAGTGTCTTCATCTGTTTACCTTATTAACAACTATTACTTATTGACCTGTTTAGCTGCGTTTGTCAGACATTCCTTGAGTTCATTTTCAAGATCCTGCCAGGACTTGCTCTTGATTGAAGGCAGAGCTCTCACTACTAGGATCTGTCCACTCTGAAAATCGCTCAAGGTATTTCTTACAGCTGATCTAAGTCTTCTTTTTGTGAGATTTCTTTCGACGGCAGATCCCACAGATTTAGATACGACAAATCCAAAACGTGCTGAATTGGATTGACTATCGCTTTTTAGATAAATAACCATGCTGTCGCCAACTACCTTGCGACCAGATCTCATGGTTGTTCGAAAATCCTCGGCCCTTATAAGCCGGTTCTCTCGAGCCAGCAAAAGAAACTACGCAGACAGTTCGGTGCGGCCCTTGCGGCGGCGAGCAGCAAGGATAGCTCGGCCAGCGCGAGTCTTCATGCGAAGACGGAAGCCGTGAGTCTTGGCTCTGCGGCGGGTGTTAGGTTGGAAAGTACGCTTGCTCATTAGGTGTTACTCCAAAACTTTTTGTGGATTCACGTCGAAAGTAAAGTTAGCTGGTGCTCAGCGAACCCAATGCCGAGCAACCTGTTAAACTTACGCCAATATTGGGGCTCTGGTCAAGTTATATTCAAAATTTTTATTGATTTAATCTAAATTTGCCAAAGATCAAAATAGGCGTTTTTGATAACATTTTGGATTTAAGTCAAAAAATTTCAGTTTTCGATTTGCAATTTCATTCACTTAGGCAGTTGAATAACTAGAGATAGTTTTCCACAGACTCAAAAACACACGATTTTAGAGTTATACACAGGTTCTCCACAGGTGTTAATATCTGTGGACTCGGTTGTGGAAAACTACATGACGAGCAGTAAATCATTGAATTTTGAAAGAAACCTATGGCCGAAATGACTGGTATTACCACTGAACAGTGGCAAGACGTTGTCTCTCGACTCAGAGAGGACGAACGCATCACGAACCAGCTGCTCGGTTTCGTCAATTTGATCTCAGTCCAAGGTGTTTTAGGTGAAACCCTCTATTTACAGGTCGCTAACGAAATGACCAGGGGAATTATTGAACAGAGAATCAAGCAACCACTGATTGAAACTCTCTCAATGGTTGGACTAGACGAGGCACCTACCAACATCGGAATTGTTGTAAACCCAGAACTTACTCTTGCATTCTCCGCAAACCAGCAGGCTGACCTAGAGCTAGAAGAAGAGCCAGAAACAGTAGTTCCGGTTTATTCATCAACGGATAGTTCTCAACCAACCGATGGATCTTCGAGGTTGAACCCTCGCTACACATTCGAAAGTTTCGTCCAGGGAAGCTCAAACAGGTTCGCTCACGCAGCAGCTTTCGCGGTAGCTGAAGTACCTGCAAATGCTTATAACCCGCTGTTTATCTATGGAAACTCAGGTCTTGGTAAGACTCACCTTTTGCACGCTATTGGTAACTATGTTCAGCAGTACTGGCCGGCTAAAAAGGTCCGCTACGTATCCAGTGAAGTTTTCACCAATGACTTCATCAATGCGATCCAGACCAACACCAGCTTCAATTTCCAGTCAAAGTACCGCCAGGTAGACGTTCTTCTGATAGATGACATCCAATTCCTGCAGGGAAAGAAAGAGACCCAAGAGTCTTTCTTCGCTACCTTCAATGCTTTGCACGAACAGGGCAAGCAGGTTGTTATCACTAGCGATGTATCTCCTAAGCTTCTGAACAGCTTTGATGAGCGTATGAGAAGCCGCTTCGAATGGGGTCTAATGACCGATATTCAAGCTCCTGAACTCGAGACAAGAATCGCTATTCTTCGTAAAAAAGCTGAAAACGACAAGATCCGCGTCAGTGACGAGATTTTGGACTACATGGCTGCTCGTATTTCCTCAAACATCCGTGAGCTCGAAGGTGCTCTAATCCGAGTCACAGCATTCGCTGCCCTAAACAGAACCCAGATCGATATGCCATTGGTCCAGGCTGTTCTAAAGGATGTTGTTCCACTAGGTGAAGACGGCAACAGCATCGCACCTATGGAAATTGTTCGGGCTGTTTGTAGCTACTTCAAGTTAACTCAGGAAGAGCTATTTGGTAAATCAAGATCTCAGGCGATTGTCACTGGGAGACAGATTGCCATGTACTTGTGTCGAGAGAAGACCAGTATGTCTCTTCCTAAAATTGGAGCTCTTTTCGGTGGTAGAGACCACACTACGGTGATGTATGCAATCAAGAAGGTCGGTGACCTAATGAAGGAACGTAGATCTATCTACAACTTTGTCACCGATATCATGTCTGGTTTGAAGTAATAAGTTTTCAACATCACATGTTCATAACCTGTGCAATAACCCCTTAATTCTGTTAGTAACCCACTCAAGTTTGTTAGGTAAGAATTTCCATTCCACAACTCAATAAGTTATTCACAGAATTATCCCCAGATGTGTATACAACTTCCAACCATGTAGTTCAGGTCAAATAAAAGGTATTAACAGGGTTATCCACATTATCCACAGGTGTTAATAAGACTATTAAAGATTAAAGAGTTAAAGAATTTAATGACCATAACTCTTAGGGTTGGGCTTTGTACCAATGGTCACTAAGTTTTATGACAAGATTAACCAAGTAATCCCACGAAAGGTGAACTGTGAAGTTCCAAGTAAACAGAGATGTGCTAGCAGAAGCAGTAGCTTTCGCAGCTCGCATGCTGCAGTCAAAACCAACATCCCAGGTTCTCTCAGGTATGAGACTGGTTGCTGATGCAAACTCACTTCAAATCTCTGTATTCGACCACGATGTATCAGCTCAAACAGACGTTGTAGCAAACGTTGATCAGTCAGGAACAGCCCTAGTGTCAGGTCGTCTTCTAAACGAGATTATCGGTCGTCTTCCTAACCAGCCAGTAACTTTCGTTATTGACGGAACAAAAGCAGTTCTAACTTGTGGCACTTCAAAGTTTGAACTAGCAACACTTCCAATCGAGCAGTACCCAACACTTCCTCCAATCCCACCGGTAAACGGAACCATGGATGGAGACAGTTTCATCTCTGCAATTAGAAGAGTTTCAGTAGCTTCAGCTAAAGATTCAACTAGACCATTCCAAAAAGGTATTCAGTTAAGAGCGACTGACACTTCAGTTACTTTCACAGCTGCAGATCCAAACAGAATTGCTCGTTGCCAGGTTCAGTGGCTTGGTAAGAACGTTCCTGATGAAACGTCAGCAGTTGTTCTTACAAAGACAATGCAAGACATTGAAAAGACTTTCTCAAACCTAGGTGAAGTAAGTATTTCGATTGCACCTGATGGTGGCATGGTTGCGTTCCAAGCTAAGAACAGAGTTGTTACAACTGTTGTTCTAAACATTGAAAACTATCCCGACATTGATCAGTACTTCCCAACCAACCTTGAAGAATCAGTTGTGATAAACAAGCAAGACCTGATTGATGCAACTCGTCGTGTTGAGCTAGTTGTTAATGAATCTGAAGACACCATTCGTTACGCATTCGAAGAAGGTGCTGTAAATCTAGATTCAACAAGTTCAGAGAACAACGCGTCTGAATCTGTTCAAGCAACTCTTACTGGAAACCCAACTAGCTTGCGATTTAAGCCTTGGTTGTTCCACGATGGTCTATCTCAGATCACAAGCGAATTTGTGAAAATTGAATTCACAAAAAACCAGAGAGACCCGTCTCGTCCTGGACCTATCATCATGTCAAGCCAAACCTCCAAAGACGCAGCTTCGCCTGACACATATCGGTACCTTCTAAACCCGAACATGCTCAAGCGCTAAACACAGCATCAATATCGAAAGGCAACAAATGCACATTGGACTAATTGGCCTAGGAAAAATGGGTGGCAACATGCGTACCCGTCTTCGCAACAAAGGAATTGAAGTAACCGGTTACGCACGTGACCGCAATGTTGCTGATGTTGGAAGCATAGAAGAACTAGTTGCAGCTCTGCCATCTCCAAAGATTGTTTGGGTAATGGTTCCTCACGGTAAGGCTACTGATGATGTCATCAATGAACTTCAGAAGCACATGGGTCAAGGAGATCTAATTATCGAAGGTGGAAACTCACGCTTCAGTGAAGATATTCGCCATGCAGCTCAGGTAGCTGAATCAGGAATTGGATATCTTGACTGTGGAGTTTCTGGTGGAGTCTGGGGTCTACAAAACGGTTACGGTCTAATGGTTGGTGGTGACGAGAAGTTGGTTGCACAAGCTATGCCAATCTTTGATGCACTTCGTCCAGAGGGAGAACGTGCTGAAGGTTTTGTTCACGTCGGAGATGTTGGTGCTGGTCACTACGCAAAGATGGTCCACAACGGTATCGAATACGCAATGATGCAAGCTTTCGCTGAAGGATATGAACTTCTAGAAAAGAAGGACATCATCAAGGATGTCCACGGAACTTTCGCTGCCTGGCAAAGAGGAACCGTTGTTCGTTCATGGCTTCTAGACCTTCTAGTGCTTGCACTTGAAGAAGACCCGAGTCTTTCCAAGATCAAGGGTTACGTTGAAGATTCAGGTGAAGGTCGTTGGACTGTTGAAGAAGGAATTGCAAACGCTGTTCCAATGCCAGCAATCACAGCTTCACTATTTGCTCGCTTCACTAGCCGTCAAGATGATTCACCAGCGATGAAAGCTGTTGCAGCTCTGCGTAATCAATTTGGTGGTCATGCGGTTAAAAAAGCAGATTAGATTCTAGATGCAAGTCAAGCATCTGACTCTTTCAAACTTCCGCAACTATTCAACAGTTGAGTTGCCACTTACAACTGGAATAAATCTTTTAGTTGGAAGAAATGGTCAGGGCAAGACGAATCTTGCTGAAGCAATTTTCTATTCCGCTACCCTAAGTTCGCATCGTGTGAGTGGTTACCTACCTCTAATCAAACAAGGGGAAACAAAAGCAATTATTAGACTGCTAGCCAGGTTTGAAGATCGCGAAAACCTCCTTGAGTTAGAGCTCACAACCGAAGGGAGTAACAGAGCTCGCATCAACAAGATTGAAACTTCTCGCGTTAGAGATGTTCTTGGATATGTGAACGCAGTAATTTTCTCTCCCGAAGATTTAGACATCGTTAAGAGAGATCCTTCCAATAGAAGAGCATTCATAGACGAACTAATAGTTCAACTCACACCGCGAATGGCGGGTGTCTACAGCGACTACGAAAGAGTTCTAAAGCAGAGAAACACTCTTCTGAAAAGTTCCAGGAACATGAGTGTTAGCGCATCGGGCTTAAGCACTCTAGATTCTTGGGATCAGTCACTTGTGAGAATCGGAAGCGAGATCATCGCTGCACGGTTTGATATCACTTCTCGCCTGGCTCCATTTCTGCAAGCAGCATATGCTGCAATTGCCGATGAAAAAAATGATCCATCGATAAGAATCAAGAGCTCACTGGCAACTAATGACATCGATTCAGATGGCTCAGAAACTTTTCTAACTACCGGCGACAGACAAGAGATAGAAAAACTCTTCCAAGCGCGCCTAGCTGAAGTCAGAAGCAAAGAGATGGAACGAGGAATCACACTCGTTGGACCTCATAGAGATGATTTGCTTTTACTTCTAGGAACCCTTCCCGCGAAGGGATATATCAGTCACGGTGAATCCTGGTCTTATGCTCTCGCCTTGAAGTTAGCTTCTGCTGATCTAATTCGTAAGGATGCAAGAGCTGGAGATCCGGTTCTAATTCTTGATGATGTATTTGCTGAGCTTGATTCAACAAGACGGTCTAGATTGGCCTCTCTCGTATCGCATAATGAACAGGTGATTATTACAGCGGCTGTAGCAGAGGATGTTCCTAGCGAACTAAGTGCTACTCGTTTCAATGTTCTAGCTGGCTCTTTGGAGGTGGCAAATGACTGAAGAAAATAAGCCTGATGTTGCTGTTGAGTTTTACTACCGAATGAGAGCTGCCATAACTGGCAGAAAAGACAGAGATACCAGGAGACGAGAGAAGACTCAACGTCAAGGATCTAGACCTTTTGACTCAGGGCGATCTCCTAAATCAATCGCCAACACCATGGACGAGCTCATTCAGAGCTTTGGCTGGCAATCCAAGGTTGCTGAAGGGGAGCTGTTTGCTAACTGGAAGGATTTGGTTGGGGATAGGGTCGCTGAAAGCAGCTTCCCTGAGGACCTCTCTAAAGGAATCCTCACGGTGAGATGCAAAAGCACAGCCTGGGCCACCCAGCTAAGGCTCATGGGAGCGGAGATTCTGGCAAAGATTTCAGAGCTTTTGCCTGATCTAGAAGTCAAAGAAATCCGCTTTGTTGGGCCTCAGGCACCTAGCTTTAAGAGGGGTTTTAGGACTGTTCAGGGGAGAGGCCCTAGAGATACCTTCGGGTAACCACTCCTTAGAGCTTCTGCCTAGTAAAAATGCGACTTGTAGAGAGTTATCCACAGGCAAAAAAGCAGCTCCAATAGCCCGTTTTTAGCCCCTCTGAGCCCTTAAAAAGGGTAGAATTAGAGGGTTAGTTACCCCGGATTTAAGTCGCTTTATTGAAGGCGCGGTCGTGAGGGCCTGACTCGATGAAATAGGAGCTGTACCCCGCTATGACCGATTCCCAAAAAGGCTACGATGCCTCGAATATTCAAGTACTAGAAGGTCTAGAGGCGGTGCGTAAACGCCCCGGCATGTACATCGGCTCAACTGGCCCAAGAGGTCTCCACCACCTGGTTTATGAAATCGTGGACAACGCTGTTGATGAGGCCCTAGCTGGTCACTGTAAGAACATTGACGTTGTCATCACTAAAGGCGGCTGGATCAAGGTTGCAGACGATGGCCGCGGTATACCAGTGGACATGCACCCTGTCGAGAAGAAGCCTGCTGTTGAGGTCGTTTTAACTGTTCTTCACGCAGGTGGAAAATTTGGTGGCGGCGGTTACGCAGTTTCAGGTGGCCTGCACGGTGTTGGTGCCTCCGTTGTTAACGCGCTTTCAACTCAGCTAAACGTAATTGTTGCTCGTGATGGTTTCATGTGGACCCAGAGTTATCTAGCCGGTGTTCCAACTGCACCTTTAGCTAAAGGTAAAGCAGCAGACTTCACAGGAACAGTAATTGAGTTCCTACCAAGTCCAGAGATCTTCGAAACAGTTGAATTTGATTACGAAACTCTTCGATCAAGATTCCAACAGATGGCATTCCTAAACAAGGGACTAAGTATTTCTCTTCACGATGAGAGAAACGAACGTAGCGACAAGTTTATGTATGAGAACGGTTTGAAAGATTACGTTCAGTACTTGAACTCAGCTAAAAAAGTTGATCTAGTTCACGACGAGATCATTGCTTTCGAATCAGAGAATGCTGAAAAGTCCATGTCACTTGAAGTGGCAATGCAGTGGACCAACGGCTACAACGAAAGCGTTCACACTTACGCCAACACAATTAACACTCACGAGGGTGGAACACACGAAGAAGGTTTCAGAACAGCTCTGACTTCTCTACTGAACAAGTACGCCCGTGAAAAATCTTTATTGAAAGAAAAAGACGAGAACCTAACCGGTGACGATGTTAGAGAAGGTCTAACCGCAGTTATCTCAGTCAAACTTAGCGAACCACAATTCGAAGGTCAGACAAAAACCAAACTTGGTAACACCGAAGTTAAAGCTTTTGTGCAAAAGATCGCTAACGATAAATTGTCTGACTGGTTTGGCAGAAACCCAACCATGGCTAAAGAAATTTGTCGTAAAGCGATTCAAGCTGCCAGTGCTCGACTAGCTGCACGTAAAGCAAGAGAAGCAACTCGTCGAAAGGGTCTTCTTGAGTCAACTGGTATGCCAGGAAAACTTAGAGACTGTTCTTCAAGAGATCCTCGCCTTAGCGAGATCTATATCGTTGAGGGTGACTCTGCTGGTGGTTCTGCAATGCGCGGAAGAGATCCAGAGACACAGGCAATCTTGCCACTACGTGGAAAAGTTTTGAACGTAGAAAAAGCAAGGCTAGATAGAGCTCTAGGTAACAGTGAAGTCCAAGCACTTATCACCGCATTCGGCACTGGAATTGGTGAAGACTTCGACGTATCAAAGATTCGCTATCACAAGTGTGTATTGATGGCGGATGCGGATGTTGACGGTCAACACATTAGAACTCTTCTTCTAACCCTTCTCTACAGATTCATGAGACCTCTGATCGAGCACGGATATGTTTATCTTGCTCAGCCACCTCTGTATCGAATCAAGTGGTCAAATGCTGAACACGAATATGTATACACCGATGCAGAGCGCGACGAGAAACTAGCAAGCGGTCAGGCAGCTGGAAAGCGTATTCCTAAAGAGAACTCAATCCAGAGATATAAGGGTCTTGGTGAGATGGACTACGACGAGCTTTGGGCCACCACCATGGATCCTGCGAGAAGAACACTTCTGCAGGTAACACTGGATGATGCAGTTAGAGCTGATGAAATTTTCTCAACACTCATGGGAGATGATGTCGAGCTACGCAGAACATTCATCCAACAAAATGCAAAGGATGTTCGCTTCCTAGACATCTAGAGCGAGAAGAAAATTATGACTGAAAATATTGAACCTATCGACAGAGTCGAACAAATTGACCTCAACGTTGAAATGCAAAGGTCATACCTTGACTATGCAATGAGCGTTATCGTAGGCCGCGCTCTTCCAGATGTTAGAGACGGACTAAAGCCTGTTCACCGCCGTGTTATCTATGCGATGTATGACGGTGGCTACCGACCAGACAAGCAGTTCTCCAAGTGCTCACGTGTAGTTGGAGACGTCATGGGTCAGTACCACCCTCACGGTGACAGTGCTATCTATGACACTTTGGTGCGTCTAGTGCAGGAATGGAACCTTCGTTACCCACTGGTTAACGGACAGGGTAACTTCGGATCTCCAGGTAACGATGGTGCTGCTGCTCCTCGATACACAGAGTGCCGCATGGCTCCTCTTGCTCTTGAGATGGTTCGTGACATTGATGAAGAGACAGTTGACTTCCAAGACAACTACGACGGTAGAACTCAAGAACCAACAGTTCTTCCTAGCCGCATTCCTAACCTTCTAATCAACGGATCAATTGGTATCGCTGTTGCGATGGCAACAAACATTCCTCCACACAACCTTCGTGAAGTTGCAGAAGGTGCACAGTGGGCACTTGCTAACCCAGGTGCTTCACAAGAAGAACTTCTAACAGCTCTAATGCAACGCATCAAGGGACCGGACTTCCCTACCGCTGCAACCATTCTTGGATCTCAAGGAATCAAGGATGCATATAGAACTGGCCGTGGATCAATCACAATGCGAGCAATCGTAAATGTTGAAGAACTGCAGGGGAGAACCTGTTTAGTAGTTACCGAACTTCCTTACCAAGTTAACCCAGACAACTTAGCTCTAAAGATTGCCGAACTAGTTAAGGAACAGCGTCTAACCGGTATCGCAGATATCCGCGATGAGACTTCAGGTAGAACTGGTCAGCGCCTTGTAATCGTTTTGAAGAAGGATGCAGTTGCTCAGGTTGTTCTAAACAACCTCTACAAGTTCACTCCTCTTCAAGAGAACTTCAGTGCAAACATGTTGGCTCTAGTCGATGGTGTTCCTAGAACACTTAGCCTTGATGGTTTCATCACTAACTGGATTGCTCACCAGATTGAAGTAATCGTTAGAAGAACTACTTTCCGTCTGAGAAAAGCTGAAGAACGTGCACACATTCTTCGTGGTTATCTAAAGGCACTTGATGCTCTTGATGAAGTAATCAAACTTATTAGAGCTAGTGCAACAGCAGAAGATGCTCGTGATGGTTTGATCAAACTTCTTTCAATTGATGAATTGCAGGCAAGAGCAATCTTGAACATGCAGTTGCGTCAGCTTGCTGCCCTTGAAAGACAGAAGATCATTGATGAAGCTGCAGAACTAGAAGCACTGATTGTTGAATACAAGGCAATCATCGCTGACCCAGAGCGCCAGAGAACTATCGTTAGCGAAGAACTTGAAGAAGTTGTTAAGCGTCACGGTGATGACAGAAGAACGCAGATTCTTCCAGGTGAAGATGGTGTTACTGATCTTGATCTAATTCCTGAAGAAGAAATGGTTATCACCATTACTCGTGGAGGATACATCAAGCGCACTAAGAGCGATAACTATCGTTCACAACACCGCGGAGGTAAGGGTGTTAAAGGTGCAAGCCTTAGAGCAGACGATGTTGTTGAACACTTCTTTGTGACAACAACGCATCACTACTTACTCTTCTTCACAAACAAGGGTCGCGTATATCGCACCAAGGCTTATGAAGTTCAAGAAGCAGGAAGAGACGCTAAGGGTCAGCACGCAGCTAACCTTCTAGCTCTACAACCTGATGAGAAGATCGCACAGGTTCTAGACATTCGCGATTACCAGCAAGCAGAGTTCTTAGTTATTGCAACTAAGTCAGGTCTGGTTAAGAAGACTTCACTTGAGGCATATGACACAGCTCGTTCAGGTGGTTTGATTGCTATCAAACTTCGTGAAGACGATGAAGTTGTTTCAGCAATGCTGGTGAACCAGAGCGATGATCTATTGCTTGTTTCAAGCAAGGGAATGTCAATCAGATTCTCAGCAAGCGATGAATCACTTCGTCCAATGGGTAGAGACACCAGCGGAAACATCGGTATGCACTTCCGTAAGGGAGATCACCTTTTGTCAGCTGACGTTATTACTGACCGTGGCTTCGTATTCGTTGTCACTGAAGGTGGATTCGCTAAGAGAACATCTGTTGACCAGTACCGCCTACAAAACAGAGGTGGTATCGGTATCAAGGTCGCCAAGCTAGAAGATCGCCGTGGAGACATCGTTGGAGCTCTTATCGTTGAAGAAGACGATGAGGTACTAATCGTGCTTTCTAGCGGAAAAGTCGTCAGATCGGCAGTAAGTGAGGTCCCTGCCAGAGGAAGAGACACCATGGGTGTTGTATTTGCCCGTTTCGATGATGAGGATTCAGTCCTAGGATTAGCAAAGAACAGCGAAAGAAATCTGGACAGTTCCGACACAGACACCTCTAGTGTTGTAGTTGTCTCAGAAGAGAGCGGAGAGTAAATGAGTATCTTTTCACGCAACGTCAGACGCAGTGAATCGACTGTAAAGCCGGTAAACCTAAAGCTAGTGAAGATCAGCTTCTGGTCAGCAGTTCGCTTTGGGTTCGTAATCAATATCGCAATCGGTATTGGTCTAGTTATTGCCATCACACTGGTTTACTTCGTTCTAAGCACACTAGGTGCTACTGCCTTGCTAAAAGACATTGGACTGGATGTGACATTGCCTCCAGTTCTAGCAATCGCCCTAAGCATGGCTCTGTTCGTAATCTTTGTAGGAACCATTCTGGCTGGAGTCTGGGCGGCGATTTTCAACATCGTAGCCCGCATCACAGGCGGAGTTTCAGTGGGTTTCACAAATAACTAAACCTCAGTTTGAGACAAGCACCCAAATCAGGTAGGGTTAACTTCGTTCTATGGGCCTATAGCTCAGGTGGTTAGAGCGCTTCACTGATAATGAAGAGGTCGGAGGTTCAAGTCCTCCTAGGCCCACCAGGAAGTACTCACTCATCAGAGTGGCCTTCCGAATGGGGACTTAGCTCAGTTGGTAGAGCACCTGCTTTGCAAGCAGGGGGTCAGGGGTTCGACCCCCCTAGTCTCCACGCAAGTGGAAAGCCCGGTCAGAAATGACCGGGCTTCTCTTTTAAGGAGTATTCTCTTGTTGCAGAAGGGGAAAAATATGTTTGCTAAATCAAGTGTCACAGTAATTGCGGGAATTCTTTTACTAAGTGCACTAACAGGTTGTACAGGCGCTCCTGAAGAAACAGCAAAGAAGATCTCACCCACAAATCCAGAGGCTACTATTCCACCATTTGAAACTGCGCTTGATTACGATGCAGAGATTGTTTTGGCAAACAATGAGCTTGAGACCCAATTCTTAGGGATTGCTCTTGCAAGCTGCAAGAAGGCACAGACAGTTGGCTTCATTATTTCTGACACAGGACAAGATCACGTGTCAATCTTTAGACCAAGTGCAACTGGCATGTGGCCAGACTGGCCTTTCGAACAGGTGAGCATAATCAATGACGTTCCAGGATTAGGAATGTATGACGACATCTACAAAGATTACCCACCTTCGCTTTTCGAAGCATGCAACTTAGAGATTCAGGCTAGACGCGGTGGTGGAGAAGCACTTCTTGAACACAAACTTTCATCCTCGGCCGCAAACAGTTTTGATTGGCAACAACACCAAGGTGGAGCTAACTTCGAAGAGGTTAGCTTTCAGGTTGAAGATGGTTTGATTAGTAGCTACCAGCGTTCTGGTCAAGCGCGCCAATTGGTCACATACGGCCCATTGGACAGTGAGCAAATGGAACTTTTAGATCAAGCGGAGGATAGGCCCTAAGGGTCTAATAGTGTAAACTCAAGATATGGAATCTTTAGCTATCTTTGTGGGCTACATGTTGCTAGCCATGCTCGTTTTAGTGTTGGCAGTGATCGTGCTTTCTATTCTCGTTGCTATCGGAAAAATCCCTAAGGTGATTGGCTACATCGCAGTGGGTGTGCAAACTCTTCTGACAGTATTCACATTCCAATTGACTCAGATGCTGTTCTTCATATCTTTGTCAATCCTTTTGATTTCAGTGGTCTTGGTATTCTTTGGCCCTTCGAGTAAACGAAAGAGATAGACCACAGTCGATTCAGCCTAGTAATCTTGTATCAACAGAATGGGGAGCCAAATGAGAACAATAAACACCTTCAAAGTAATTGCTGTATCAGGATTGCTGCTAGTGCTAGCAGGCTGTGCTCCAGCGGAGCCAACTCCTACAGCGACACCAACCCCGACTCCAACAATCACTCAAACTCAAGCTGAGATTGAAGCCGAGTTCTACAAGATCGCTGAAGACTCTTGTGCAAAGGGTCAGGCTGAAGGACTTGTTGAAAGATTTATCAACGATGTTCCATCTCGAATCATTGCCATTTCTAAAGACGACGCGTATTTGGATTACAGCGCGATCTACATAGATAACAAAGGCGTTGCTCAAGTTCTCTATGAATTGGAAACCACAGCCTGTGGTCCTGGCTACCTAATCTCAATGATGGAAGAAGCTAACCAAGGTAACACTGGAGATTACGAGCACTATGTTAAGAAAAACGAAGATGGAAATTTTGTTTGGACACAGGCTACTTACACAGAAGAAGGTTCAATGCTAAAGGACACCATCTTTGAAGTGGCAGACGGTCTTCTAGTTAAAGCAACTCCTGAGAATGTCAAGAACACTAGAGGACTCGAGTATGGACCTGTGTCAGATTTAGACATGCAAGCTCTAAAAGATGCTGTCGATGCTGAGCTAGAGAGACTGAACCAGTAACTAAATCGTCATTGGCTGAAGACCTCTAAATCTTCTTCTAATAATCAAGGCTGCAACTACTAACACCAGTCCGCACAAAACAATTGTGAGTCGTATTCCAACAGCTGCAGCAACAAAGCCAATTAGCGGTGCACCGATAGGTGTGCCACCCATAAAGATCATCAGGTAGATACCCATTACTCGACCACGTAGAGCATTAGTTGTGTTGCTCTGCACATAAGTGTTTGCTGAGATGAGAGTTAACAGTGCTGTAGCTCCCATAAGAGGAAGCATTATTGCAAACAACAATGGGTTAGGTAAGTATGCGGAGAGCATAAGTAAAACACCAAATAGGGTTGCACCGAAAAGGATGTTTTTAGTTGTTCTGTGTTTTTCTAGTCGTGCTGCAATAAGGGCACCAGATAACGATCCGATTGCCAAGATACTTCCAAGCGCACCAAACTGGTCAGCTTGCATTCCGAACTCTTTGGTTGCCATGAGTGCAATAAAGATTTGGAAGTTCAAACCAAATGTTGTTGTGAAGAAAACAGTTAGCATCACCAGCATTAGGTCGGGCCTGGACCTTACATACTTGAAAGCCTCGGACAATTTATTGTCTCTAGCTGGCTTTGCTGTGATGTGGAGGTCCCTATCTCTAAGGAAAAGTAGTGTGGCCACCATGAAAACATAGGTGGCCGTGTTTATAAGAAAAGACGGACCTGTTCCATAGAAGAAGATCAGGTAGCCACTAAGTGCTGGACCAACTAAACGACCAACGTTGAAATTAGCTGAGTTCAAACTCACTGCGTTAGCCAAATCATCTTTACCTACTAGTTCAGATGTGAAGCTAACCCTGATTGGTGAATCAATAGCTGTAAACACTCCTAGAGCCAGTGCAAGTACAAACACATGCCATAACTGCACAGAGCCAACGATAACTAACAAACCCAAAATGACAGATGTTAGGGCGGCCCCAGTATTTGTAAGAATAAGAAGTTTTCTTTTACTAAATCGATCAGCTAGTAGCCCACCGTAGAGACTAAGCAACATGGCTGGGAGGAATTGAATCGCTGTAACAAGACCCAGCATGGCTGCGTCCTTATTTGTGAGCTCTAGAACCAACCAGTCTTGAGCAACTCTTTGGCTCCAGGTACCAATGTTGGACATGGCGTTGGCTGGATAAAGTATGCGGAAGTTCCGATGTTTGAATGAACGCAACGTTGAACTTTTAGCCACCAGTCAAATCTACTTGGCATATCTCGGTGTATCTTGACTTTATGAAGATTCGACAAATATCTATGGGTTGCAAAGATATGGCCAGGGCTCAGGCTTTCTATACCCAATTACTTAAACAAGAACCAACAGCCGTTTTCCCAAACCCAGGAATGATTTTCTACAACCTTGAAGGAACAAGACTTCTAATTCAATTAGAGGGCCCTTCTTCATTGGTGTATCTAAGTGTTGAAGACGTAAAGGCTGAGACAGAGAGACTTAGAAATCTAGGAGTAAAGATTATCGAAGAGCCACACATTGTTTTCCCTGATCCGCAAGGACTGTTTGACACACCGGGTAACGAGTGGCTAGCTTTCATTGAAGATTCTGAAGGCAACAACGTTGGTCTAATGAGCAGGGAAGCTACTCAGTAATAGAACTTAGATAAACAAAAATGGGCCTGACTGTTTTCAGTCAGACCCATTTGTTGTCTAAATCTATTTCTTAGCAGCTCGTTGTCTGCTGATTCCGATTCCTAGGGCACCCAAAGCACCAACTAGAACACCGAATGCAGCAAGTGCGCTTGAAGCTGTTTGATCATTAGGGGTTGCACCAGACTTGGTAACACCACTCTGGAACATTAATGTCTCATCAACAGTTCCTTCGTCAACAATCACGCCTTCGCCTTCTTCGCCAGGCACCTCATAAGGCACTGCGTCATAGCAAGCCTTAAGTTCGTTGCCATCCGCATCAACGCTTACAGCGCAGTCGCCACCCTCAACAGGAGTCTCTTCTCCAGTAGCAGGCATTGGCTCCATTACGCCTCTTGCGCAAACATCTGTTCCATCTTCTGTTTTCCAGCAAGAATCAATTGGCTTAACGTCAACGCTTTCTTCTGGTGTTTCAATTGGCTCGCATGTGTACATCGCCTCGGTTCCAGTCTCAACAGCTACATACCCTTCTGCACATGATGTAGCCATGCTTGAGGTAGCCGAAGTTGTTAGGAAACCTGCAGCAAATAGAACTGCGATAGCAATCTTTGAAATCTTCATATTATTCCTTCTGTCTATGTATCTAGTTAATGTCATGCACTTAGCGTTTCTGACACTTTTACTCCAAGAAGCAAAATCAACTGGACACTTTAAGCCTTTCGACTTATTTCTAGCCTAAGGGTGTTTTGGTAACAATTGGGTTGAGTTAAACTGGGAATCCACCTAATTCTCCACAGAAGGAAATCATGCCAGAAGACAGACTTATTTGGTCCGAAGAGTTCTCTAGTGGGGAAGGGTCAGTTCCAGATCCAAAGATTTGGGGCAGAGATTTAGGTGACGGAACATCCCATGGGATACCTGGTTGGGGTAACAATGAACTTCAGGTTTACACAGCAGAGAATGCCTTTGTTAATGCTCAGGGGCAGTTAGAACTAGAAGCACAGCGAGTAACTGATGCTTCAGCAGGAGAGGCCTATTACGGTCCAGCAGAGTGGACAAGTGCAAGGTTGGTTACCAAGAACAAATTGCACTTCCAGTACGGCAGATTAGCCATCAAGGCTATGGTTCCAGCAGGGGCAGGCCTATGGCCGGCATTCTGGATGCTTGGTGACACAATGGATACCGAAGGCTGGCCTTTAGCTGGCGAGATAGACATTATGGAATGGGTGGGCAAGGCTCCTCTAGAAGCTCTAGGGACACTTCATGGCCCTGGCTACTTTGGAGATCATGGTTGTGGCGGGAAGCTAGTTTTTGATCAAAGTTTGGCTGGAGAATGGCATGAGTTTTCAATCACCTGGAAACCTGGACAAATCAGCTGGTTTGTGAACGATAAAGAGTACTTCTCAGCAACTCCGGAGAGCGTTGCCCCTAACAAATGGGTCTATGACCACCCTTTCTACATCCTTCTAAACCTGGCTGTTGGCGGCAATCTAGGAGGTCCTTTGGATCCTGCACTTCCTGATTCCAACAAACTGCTGGTGGAATACATCAGATTCTATGAATTTGAGGGCTTTGGTAAACTTTTTCAAATATAGCCTGATAAACTGCGGAGAGTTTGTGCATGTTCCCGATTATCTGTATAAAGTGTGTATTGGATGCAAGTGCATGGGGCTTCAAAGAGCAGGTAATTAACGACAAATGGTTCAAAAGCAATCAGCAGAAAACATTCAGTCAGCTTGGAACTGGTTCGTATCTAAGTACGAAGCAAGAGGCTACAAGTCTCTAAACCAGTTCGCAACCGCCACAGGTATGCAGAAGTCAAGCTTGAGCAGATATTTCCACCTAGAGCGAGAGATACCATCTGGCACAGTTGGCAGACTTTGCCAGGAACTAAAGGTATCTCCAGAGGAGCTTCTAAAGGCTGTTGGAGCTTTGGGTTGGCCGGCTAAGCCTAAGCGCAACCGCGGATAAGTAGATTCCTGCCAATAGGCACAACAGCCCGGCAGTAGTCAGGGTCTGACCAGAGACGTACGACATGCTCAAATAGTTCTGGCTTCAGGTGTTGCTTACAATTTTCACTAAATTCATCGACTCTTTGGCCCATTTGAATTGTGATTCGAGGTCTGTCGAGCTCAATCCCTGTCTCCACGCTGTCTGCGCGAGGTTTTTTCTGAGGAAGAATCTCTATTTGAATGTCTTCCCAAGGAGCCAGAGCCACTGGCTTTCGGTCGATCTTTATCTCAGGATCTGCCGGCCAAGCTGAATCTAGATGCTCAATCAGCTCGGGATGGAGAATTTCTTTGAAATTTTCTTGGAAATCTGATTTTAGAGGTCCCAATTTCAACCCCACTGGAACAAGAATCTTCATTACTTTCGGCTCGGGCCAGGCTACTTTGATCTTTCCAGCAGCGGGTGTCTCGAACGATGTTACGGTCTCCCCACGTGCCAAAAGAACCTCTGTATTCATGCCCACCTAAGAACTTAGAGCTCAAATATCCCCGATTGGAAACATCTAAAACATTCTAAGGTCTGGCACCGACATTGACGTAGATATACGCGTTATTTCGACTGTTTGGAGTCGTGCGAGAATGATTACATGACTAATACAACTCACATCGCAACCCTAAACACAAACCACGGCGCTATAAAGATCAATCTTTTCGGCCTAGACGCACCAGTAACAGTTGCTAACTTCGTTGGCCTGGCTGATGGCACTAAAGAGTGGACTGACCCTCGCACAGGAGCTAAGCACACAGACAAGCCCCTATACAACGGTGTTATCTTTCACCGCATCATTCCTAACTTCATGATTCAAGGCGGAGACCCAACAGGAACTGGAATGGGCGGCCCGGGCTACAACTTCAAAGATGAAATCAGCGAGCAAAACTTCAACGATCCTTACAAGCTAGCAATGGCTAACGCAGGACCTGGAACCAATGGTTCTCAGTTCTTCATTACTGTTGCAGATACTTCATGGCTATACGGCAAGCACACTGTCTTTGGTGAAGTAGCAGACGATGCTTCTAAAGAAGTAGTTGACAAGATTGCTGCAGTTAAAACTGGAGCCCAGGATAAGCCACTAGAGCCAGTTGTAATTGAGAGCATCTCAATCGAAACAGTTGCGGCTTAGTGTCAGAACTTTCAACTTATTGTTACAGACACCCCGATCGCGAGACCGGGGTGTCTTGTCAGCGCTGCGACAGATTCATTTGCGTTGATTGTGCGTCGCCAGGAGCAATAGGTTTCCTTTGTCCTGAAGATGCAAAAGACAGAGTCAAGATTCAAAAAGCTACTTTCCAAAAATCCATGGTTAGTGCAGCACCAATAACCTTCACTCTTATCGCCATAAATATTTTGTTTTTTGTCGCTCAACTTCTTAGCCCAGAGTTTGACTACTTCATTGGTTATTCAAACGCACCTTTTGATCCAGATAATTCTTTGGCTCAGATTCTCATGTCAAGCTTTGCTCATTCAACTTCAAGCTTCACCCATATCCTCTTCAATATGTATTCCTTGTTTGTATTAGGAACTTTGCTTGAACCAATGCTTGGCAAGATAAGATTCTTAACTCTCTACGCATTCTCAATATTTGGTGGAGGCTTAGGATTTCTCATACTCTCAACACAGTATGGAAGCGTAGTTGGAGCAAGCGGAGCAGTCTTTGGCCTTATGGGTGCCTACTTAGTTTTCTTAGTTGTCATGAAACTAAATGCAGGTCAGATGTATATCATCATCGGACTTAACTTAGTTTTAGGATTCCTACCCGGGATAGCTTGGGAAGCTCACGTTGGTGGACTAGTCGTTGGTGCAGCCGTTGGATATGTTTTGGTTGCCACAAGAAATAGAGCAAAGCAAACTGCTCAGACTGTTGCTTTAGTTGGAATAGGTATTGCTCTATTTGTGGTTTGGTTCGTTGCTAATGCACCGCTAGGTGTTGTGTACTACTAATTACTTCCAGCGAGTTAGTAGACCGAAACCAACCATCATTAGACCGAAACCTACGATGATGTTTCCTGCACCTAGGTTGATTGGTGTTCCTGAACCTAGAGGATAGACAGTCTGGCTGATGTAGTAAACCATGATCCAAACAAGTCCCACGATGAGGAAAGTAAGAGTTACAGGTAGGAACCAAGCAGGGTTCCCTTCCTTGCTCTTAGTTACCTTGACAGAGTCAGGAGCGGCTGGCTTAGCTGGACGCTTAGGAAGCTTTGAGGTTTTCTTTTCGATATCAGACATTACATAATTCTATTACGAGGCGGGCCTTGGCAAGTTAGTCTTGAATCCTTATGGTTAAGATTTTGGTCCTGGATAACTACGACTCCTTTGTATATACGCTGAATGGCTACCTTCAGCAGCTTGGTGCTGAAACAGAGGTGCTTCGTAACGATGTCGTGACCGAGGCAGAGCTACCGGATCTATTGGCTAAATATGATGCCGTATTGATTTCCCCAGGACCTGGAACACCAGGTGATGCTGGATTGAGCGTCCCAACAGTCAAACTTGCCTTGAAGTCAGGACAACCAGTATTCGGTGTTTGCCTAGGTCATCAAGCAATCGCTGAAGCCATGGGAGCAACTGTAACAAGCGCCGAAGAACTTATGCACGGTAAAACCAGTCAGGTATTTCACGATGACAGCTTGGTTTATAAGGATGTTCCTGAGCCTTTCACAGCAACCAGATATCACTCACTAGCAGTAGTTGCCAACACAGTTCCAGAAGATCTAGTTGTCACCAGCAAAACAGCAGGGGGTGTCATCATGGGTCTTCAACACAAGACACTTCCTATTTACGGAGTTCAATTCCACCCTGAATCAGTTCTTACTCAAGGTGGATATCAGATGCTTGGCAACTGGTTGGAGTCTCTAGGACTTAAAGGTGCAGCCGAGAAGGCTAAGAAACTTAGCCCGCTTGTAAATCTCTAATTAACCGAACACTCCAGAGTCAGCACAATGGTCTGCATTTGAGGCTGGATTCCTGCGGCAATTGACTGAGCAATAACAACAGTTCCTGGCGTTCCTTCACAACTCACATCAACATCAGTTTCAACTGTGTATCCGATTTGTGGTGCTGTTAGTTGAGATCTTGCATCGCTTATGTCTAGGTTCACTACATCAGGAACTAAGACGCTTCCTGTTGAAAGAACCAGGTTCACAACAGTTCCTGCAGTCACCTGAGTGTTTGCAGCTGGTTCGCTAGACATAACCATGTTCTTAGCTACTGTCGGAGAATCACTTTGAGTAATAGTTCCAAGAACTAATTTGGCATTGGTGATTGCCAGAATTGCATCCTGCTCAGTCATTCCGGTGACATCTGGCATTAGAGATAACTCTTGGCCTGAAGAAACCAGAACAGTGATTGTTGTCTTTGCACCAACTTGTTCACCTGCAGGTGGATCAGTTGAAATAACTGTTCCTGCAGGAATTGTGCTGCTGACCTCTAGCGCTTTTAGGACTAGAAGATCCTGAGCTGTGAGAGTAGCAACCGCTTCGTCATAAGTCTTACCAACAACATCTGAAACCGTGATCTTGGTGTCAGTATTTCCATTGAAGGAAATCAACGATGCTCCTCCGGCTATAAGCCAAATAACTAGTCCTACAACTAGAACACCGATAGCGCTACCAACACCCCATAGCAAACCAGTGGAAGGCTTGTCCTGCTTTGGTTTAGTTAGAACTCGTGTTTGTTTCTCATCTTCTTCGAGGCCAGCATCAAATCCCAACATAGAGAAGCTATCTTCATATATTTCTGTTGGTTCATTTTCTTGAACCTCAGCAACTCTAGTTACAGGCGAGGTTGCTTCTTCATTTGCTGAGTTCAGTAGTTCAGCAAACGGATCAACTTCAGGAACAACAACAGTTGGAGCAGCATCAACAATAGGTTGTAGAGGAGCTGTTGCGGGCTGTGATCCATCTTCAAAAATGTCAACAACTTTTCCTGTAACAGCAGCAGCAAGAGCAGTTCTAAATTCTTCCGCGGATTGGAAACGTGCGTTCTTATCTTTAGCCAATGCCTTCATCACTACTGAATCAATGGCGGCTGAAATATTTGGGTTGACAATTGATGGAGCGGGAGCAGTTTCACTTACGTGTTGGTAAGCAACAGAGACTGCAGTCTCACCTGTGAAAGGTGGTTTTCCAGTGAGCATTTCATAAAGTAATACACCGGTTGAATAAAGGTCTGTTCTTGAATCCACTGTTTCACCTTTAGCTTGTTCTGGTGAGAAATATTGAGCAGTACCAACAATTCCATTGGTGTGAGCAAGAGTTGCTGAAGAATCACTAACAGCTCTAGCAATACCAAAGTCCATGACCTTGACTGCGTTAGATGTTGTGATCATTACGTTTGCAGGTTTGATATCTCTGTGAATAACGCCAGCTGTATGAGAAAACTCAAGAGCTGTAAGAATTCCCGTTGCATAGAAAATAGCTTCTTGCTGGGTCAGTTTTCTTTGACGAAGGATATCTCTAAGAACCTCACCTGTGACAAGTTCCATAACTATATATGGAAGGTGCCTCTCAACACCATACTCATCAAGAGTTACTTCATCGCCTGCGTCATAGACGCGAACAATAGTTGGGTGAGCCATACGAGCAGATGCTTGGGCTTCCTGTCGGAAGCGGGTTTCAAAACTTGAGTCAGCAGCTAAATCGGATTTGAGTAGCTTTATGGCAACAGTTCTGCCAAGCCTTGTGTCAATGCCGGAGTGAACCTCCGCCATGCCACCACGACCAATTAGTTCACCCAGCTCATATCGGCCAGCGATGATGCGCTTACTCTCGCTCATTCATCGCTCCAATCTGTATTTGACAACTCTTCAAGTTTATCTTCGCTTTGGGAAAGCAAACTTAGACTTCCCTGCTAGTTAATTACCGTGTTCGGGTCTACCTCTTGTTGGTAGTAGTAAACCGAGATAGTGCTTCCCACATCAAGAGACCCTAGAGGAGAAATCTCATAGACCTGAGAGATACGACTATCTTCAGCTGGAACAGCGATTCCAGGTATTGGTTCAACAATCAGCCCTAGATCACTTAGCTTTGGAACAACTAGAGAGACATCCAAACCTTCATATTCACTGAGTAGAACTACAACTTTCTCTACAGTTTTTGTAGGAGTTGGTGTTGGGGTTGGAGTCTCCGTCTTAGTAGGAGTTGGTGTTGGGGTTGGAGTAGGTTCCACTGGTTTAGGAGCAACAAGACCAGCCCAAACAATTACTGCAATGGTGCTCAATAGAACCAAGATGAGAACCACCCAAGGCCAGATAGCAGGGACGGTAACAGTTGGCTTAGTGTCTGTGTTGATAACGGTTGTTTCATCACTAACTAGTTCTACCCCAGTTGGAATAACAGTATTGATTGCAACATGTGCAGGGGTATCTGCAAGAAGGGCTTCTGCTCTAGCTGCTAGTTCAAGTGCAGATCTAGGTCTCTGATCTGGCTTCTTAGCCAAGCAGTCCATAACCAGTCTTACTAGCTTCGGATCAGTACCTTCAGGCAGCGCTGGTGGAATGTCATTGATCTGAGCCATGGCGATAGCCATTTGGGTGTCACCCTTGAATGGTCTTCTTCCCGCAAGTGCTTCATAGGCAACAATTCCTAGAGAGTAAATGTCTCCCGCTGCTGTTGCAGCTTTACCAGTAGCTTGCTCAGGAGCAAGGTACTGAACAGTTCCCATCACTTGACCTGTTTGAGTTAGTGAAACTTGGTTAGCAACTCTGGCAATACCAAAGTCAGTAATCTTCACATGACCAGAAGGTGTGATTAATAAGTTTCCAGGTTTCACATCTCTGTGAACTAAACCTTCTCGGTGAGCAGCATCTAATGCAAGAGCTGTTTGAGCAATTATTGAAATCACTTGTTTAGCGGGAAGAGTCTTTTCTCTTTCAAGTATTGATGAAAGTGATTCACCTGGAACTAATTCCATTACAAGGAAAGCACTACCTTCATCTTCACCATAGTCATAGACGTTAGCGATACCGTCATGGTTGATCATCGCTGCATGTTTAGCTTCAGTTCTAAACCGATCAACAAAATCAGGATCACCCATGTATTGCTGCTTCAAGATCTTGATGGCTACTTGACGAAGAATTGTTTCATCTTGAGCTTGCCAAACTTCACCCATACCGCCTGTTGCAATACGTTTGATTAGTCGGTATCGGTTGCCGTATAGCTTTCCTTCTTCTGGCTTCACTTTGCTAACACCGCCTCCATCACTTTCTTAGCAATAGGTGCCGCTAAAGTATTTCCTCTACCTGACTGCCCCATACCGCCCCCATCTTCAACAACAACTGCTACAGCTACCTGAGGATTATCTGCAGGAGCAAAACCTGTGAACCAAAGAGTGTAAGGATCACCAACACCATTCTCTGCTGTTCCAGTTTTACCAGCAACTTTGATTCCAGGAATTCTCGCGTTAGAACTAACACCTGATGAAACAGCTGCAATCATCATTGTCTTTAGTCGTTCAGCAGTGCTAGTAGTTATTGAACGACCAAACTCAGTAGGTTTACCTTCTTCTAAGACAGTGAGGTTAGATGTAAATATTTGCTCAACTAGATAAGGTTTCATTTCAATTCCAGCATTAGCAATCGCAGCTGAGACCATTGCCATCTGTAGTGGGCTAACTCGCACATCAAATTGTCCAAACGCAGTTAGACCAGTCTGAGCATCATCCATGTTTTCTGGATAGCTGCTTGGAGTTGACTTCAGTGGAATAGCAAACGCTTCTCCAAAACCAAAAGCCTCAGCCTGTCTAGCAATCGCATCTTGCCCCAAAGCAATACCCAACTGAGCAAAAGGTACGTTGCAGGAAAGTTTTAGGGCAGTTGCAATAGAAACCGTTTTAGCTCCACCACATTTACCTTCACCGGAGTTAGTGATGGCTGTTGTGGTACCGGGAAGAACATAACTTTTTGGGTTAGGCAGTTTGCTCGTTGGATCGTACTTACCTGATTCAAAAGCAGCAGCAGCAACAATCAGCTTGAAAACAGATCCTGGTGCGTAAAGATCTCCACCGATAGCTCTGTTGATTAGAGGAGCGTTCTTATCTGTTAGCAGTGCCTTGTAGTTAGCTGAAGCATCGCTTGTGTTGTGTGTGGAAAGCAGGTTGGCATCAAAGCCTGACTTAGAGACAAGGGCAAGGATTCGCCCTGTTGCTGGCTCTATGGCAACAACAGCACCTTTCATCTTGCCTAATGCTTTCCAAGCTGCCAGTTGAACATCTTCATCAATGGTTAGTTCAACTGAAGCACCAGATACTGGGTTACCAGAGAGAAGAGCATTTAGCTGTTCAAAGAATGCAGCTGAGTTATCGCCACGAAGAGAACTATCCAAGACATTCTCTAAACCAGTTCTGCCTTGGAATAAGGAGTAGTAGCCGGTGATAGAACTGTATTGCTCGCCAGTGTATTGACGAAGGTACTTGTAAGCGTTTGAGGTTTTGATTGATTCAGCGATTGGCTTGTTGTTTACAAGAATTGCTCCACGTTGAGTCTTGTAGCCGTCATAGACCGCTCGTTGATTACGTGAATCATTATTAAGTCCATCAGCATTCACTACCTGCATTGCACTAGCTGCCACAAATAATGACAAGAACATTATGAGGATGAAGTTGGCTACGCGTCTAATCTCCGGCGTCATTCGCTCACCGTCCCCGGTTTAGGCAAAGTATCAGAGAGTCTCAAGAGCAAAGCAATGATGATCCAGTTAGCTACCAGTGAAGATCCACCAGCAGCAAGCAGCGGTGTTGTTAGTCCGGTTAGTGGAACAACTCTTAGGACACCACCAATAACGATGAAACACTGCAGTGCAATTACGAAACCTAAACCAACAGCAAGCAACTTACTGAAATCATCTGCGTGAGTGTTTGCAATTCGTAGAGCTCTTGCAACTAGAACCATGTAGAGAGAAAGAAGAGCAAACAATCCAGCAAGACCTAGTTCTTCACCGATTGCAGAAATGATGAAGTCGCTCTCTGCAAGAGGAACAATAGTTGGTAGTCCTCCGCCAAGACCTGTTCCAAATATTCCACCGTGAGCTAAACCAAACATTGATTGAACTAATTGGTATGAACCACCAATCGCTTCGTAGTTAGCTTCACTAAGTGGATCAAGCCAGGCAGCGATTCTGTTTCCAACATAAGACATTAAACGAGATGCAATTAATGCTCCCGCAACAAACATAACTAGACCGACTAGAACGTAGAACGCTCTTCCGGTTGCAACATAAAGAAGAACGAGAAACAATCCGAAATACAAAAGAGAAGTCCCAAGATCTCTTTGCAAAACTAAAACACCCAAGCTTGCTAACCAGATAAAAACAATTGGTCCAAGCTCTCTTGCTGGTGGAATTCGAATACCAAGAACTTTTCTACCAACAACCGCTAGTGCTTCACGTCTTGAAGTTAGGTAACCAGCGAAGAAAACAATGAATGCAATCTTTGCTAATTCTCCAGGTTGAAAACTAATTGGTCCTAGACGCACAGAAAGAAATGCTCCGCTCGTGCTAACACCAATAACTGGAAGCAGCGGGAGTACTAGCAGCACAACACCTAAAGCCATTGCTGAGTAAATGTATTTCCTAAAAGACAAATGAGACTTAACTAACCAAAGCACTGCTGCTGCAATCAACATTGCAATAACAGTCCAGACAACTTGTCTTTCACCTACTGTTATGTCTGTCGCATTAGCTGACTTAGATAAGTCCAAGCGATAGATCATTGCGATACCTAGAGAGTTAAGAATGAATCCAATTGGCAGAAGTACTGGATCTGCGTCACTAGCTCTGAATCTTAGGATTATGTGAAAGACGATGGCAGCGACAACTGGTAGTGACCAAATGAACCAACCATCTGGTCTAAGAATCTGAATGGTTGCCAATTGAACTTGAGCAATTTCAAAAGCAAATAATCCAAAACCGAATAGCAACATCAGTAATTCGAGGTTGCGCTTTTTGGGCATAATTTTGAGCAGGGAAATTCCTCTAGCCATCTTTAGAACTCTCAAGGATTTGACTTAGTTTGGCTTCTGCATCTTCAAGGCTTTCAGCCGAGATGCTCTTCAAGATAAGTTCTTGTTGGAATTCAGGAAGGTCTACTACCTTCAACTCTGATTCTTTATATAAAGAGGAGAAACCAATCCCACCAAAACTCTCTTTGATTCCCTGGAAGATAGCTACGTTGCCGTCTTGAACCCCTAGGTAGTAGCGAGTCTGAATGTATGAGTAGATGCCCCATAGTGAGCCGCCTGTGACTATAGCCAGAGCCAGCATTAGAGCTAGACCACGCTTTTTCCAGGATCTAACCTTGCCATCAAACTCACCAATGGCTTTTTCAAGAGCCGGGTCATTGACTGAGTAGAACGTCTCTTTACGGCCAACATCTCTAAAGGCATCAAACCAAGCTTTAGGGCTGAACATTTCAAGGATGCGGCCAGCACTGTTCTGTTTGATTACAACTTCATTAGCGGCAGAACCTAACCAGGTGGTTGGTTGCTGATACTCACCAAGCTCTGATTCATCGTGGACTTCTAGAAGTAAAACTGTGACGTTATCTGGAGCACCATACTCTTTAGTTTCATCAATCAGAAGCTCCACAGCTTCATCAAGATTAGAAATCTTCATGTTCTCTTCAATTAGATAGGAAGGAACAAATCCACATAGACCATCAGAGCAGAGCAATAGCCTGTCACCAGGTTTTACTTCTAGTTGATGAATATCAAATTCAGGCTCTTCTGAGGTGTCACCAAGAACTCTAAGAATTACATTTCTTCTTGGATGAACAAGAGCTTCTTCTTCAGTAAGTCTTCCTGTGTCAATGAGTTGCTGAACAAAAGTATGATCTTTTGTAATTTGCGTCATCTCACCATCACGCAAGAGGTAAACACGTGAGTCACCAATGTGTGCAATGTTTGCGATGTTGTCAGTGAAGATAACTGCATCCATGGTGGTGCCCATGCCAGCTAGGTAACCAAACTTACTTACAGTTTCAGAAAGATTCTTGTTTGCTTCACGCATTGAATCAAGAAGAGCACTGATGGCCTGATCGCCATCTTCGTAAACATCATCGACTTTAGCCACGTGCTGGGTAGCAAGTGCTGAAGCAATATCGCCACCAGCATGACCACCCATACCATCAGCAACAACGTATAGATTTACACCTGCGTAACCACTGTCTTGGTTGCTTGCGCGAACCTTACCCTTGTCACTTCTAGATGAGCTAACAATCCTGATGGCCATAATTAGCCTCTTAGCTCAAAGATTGTTTTACCAATACGAATCTGCATTTCCTGCTTTATCGAAACAGGCGCACCGATTCTTGCTCCATCAACATAGGTTCCGTTAGTTGAATTTAAATCTTGAAGCAACCAGCCTTCATCAGTCTTCTGTAGACGAGCATGCTGTGAAGACGCGTAGTCATCTTCAATTACAAATTCATTGTTCGGTGCTCTACCTATTCGAATTTCTTTACGATCAAGAACCATCTCAAGACCTTGCAGTGGCCCATCGATAACTACAAGAGTTTGTGGAGTTTCACTAATTGCAGAAACGATAGTTGCTGATCCTGGTGCAGTTGAGAAATTACCAACGCTAGTTAAACCTGTGGTTGGTGAAGAAACAGAAGTAGGCAAATTCTTTTCAACTACTTTAGACAAAACTCTTTCACTGAATAGGTCAGCTCTGATAATTGAAATAATGCTCAGCACAAACAGCCACAGAATTACAAGAAAACCTGCGCGAACAATAAAGAGAGCTAATTCACTCATGCTGACTCTCCTTGGTTCTTAGCAATAACTCGAAATACAAATTCAGTTCTTCCAGCTTTAATAACTGTGTCAGCACCGATGTCTTGTAATTTGACATCTCTACCAGCAACGCTCGTGCCATTAGTAGAACCTAAATCTTCAACGGTTGCACTAGAGCCATCCCAGTTAATTGCAAAGTGAGTTCTAGATAAACCAGAGTCATTCACCTGAATGTCAGCAACAGCATCTCTACCAATAGTTGTCTGTGCTTTAGCTAGAAGGTATCTCTTGCCAGCAATGTCTATTGCTGGAACCCAGGTTACGTTTGCCACCTGAGCAGCTTTACTTCCACTGGCAGCTACCTGGACCTGACCAACCGCTAAAGAAGATGAAGCAGATAGCGAGATGCTGAGGGTATCGGTTAGCTGGTAGCGCTGTCTCTTCACGTGAGAGTTCACCTGCCTTGTGATTTCTGGAATCAGGTGATCACCCATGGAGTTTAAGCGGAATAAGTCCTGTTGTGAAAGAGAAACCTTGAATTCATTAGGAGCAAGGATGCGGTCTTTGCCGATTACGGCAGCGCTGACATCCATCTTGGCCTTGATAGCAGCACTGATTTCAACGGGCTGCAGCTGTGATTTGAATGCTTTAGAGAAAGCACCATTTACCAATGACTCAAGGCGACGTTCAAAGTTCTCTACAAAGCCCAAAACTTTTCCTTACTCGCTGTATGACAAGTTTAAGGTCACAGCCCTAATAAAAGGCTAAGGGCTGGAAAAATAGGGCTTTCTGGTAAGAACCTGCCAAAAAGGTGCAGTGAACCTGAAATTCACTAGGTAGGCTTTCAATCTTCCCTAAATTGTCTATGTCAAACAAAAACGAAAGCAGATTACATGAACCTAAGAAACAAAGCAGCAATCATTTCAACGTCAGTAATCACTGTTTCTGCATTGCTCCTAGCATCCCCAGCTCTTGCTCACAAGAATCCAAACAACGGATCTGTCAAGCCAACCGCTTCTTCTGTAGTAGCAACACCTACTGCTTCTCCAACTTATTCACCTATCGGATCTCCTAAGCCACCAAAGTTTGGTGACAAGCATGGTCATGGCAAGGGTCACGAAGGTAAAGGACACAAGGGAAAGCCACCTAAGGCACCTAAGTCACTCATTCAGACCGTAACTGTTGTTGTTCCAGAGACTGGAACCTACCAACTAGTAGTTACCGAAGTGAAGCCAGTCAAGGCAAATCCAGCTCCAACAACTAGTCCTGCACCAACTGCAAGCCCAGCTCCAACAGCTCTTCCAGTTCGTGGTGGTCACAGCTTCACAGTTCCAGTAACAGGAACTGGTTCACAGACAATCACATTGAAACTGCCTCACCCAGGTAACTACACAGTTTCACTTGTGAACGTAGTTTCAACTCAGGATATAACAGCAGCAAAATAAGTTTCATTTCCTCTCCTTTCAGATAAGAACTAAACCCCAGGTGTGATTACCTGGGGTTTAGTTCGTTAAGTCTTGTAATTCTTATTTAGCCAACTTGTTGGCGACGCTTACCTCTGGTGTGCTGGTCTGTGTGCACTAGGTTAGCTGGATCTGCGTTGCATTCATCACATAGAAGAATTAGGTCACGGCAACCAAGGAATAGACAGTTGCGGAACGTAGATGTTGGGCCATCGCACTTTTCACACTTACCAATGGTTTTAGCATCAGGTGTGAAGTCAATGTTTAGACGATCATCAAAGACGTAGAGTGAGCCTTCCCAAAGAGACTTATCTCCCTGGCTCTCTCCGTATCTAACGATGCCTCCATCAATCTGGTAGACCTCTTTGAATCCGTTATCAATCATGATTGCACTCAAGATTTCGCATCGAACTCCACCTGTGCAGTAGGTAACTACCGGACGATGTTTAATGTCGTCATATTTACCGCTCTGAATTTCAGCAACAAAGTCATGGGTTGTTTGAACATCTGGAACGATAGCATTCTTGAACTTACCGATAGCTGCTTCAAAAGCATTTCTGCCATCAAAGAAGACGACTTCGTCGCCTCGTTCAGCTACTAGCTGGTCAACCGCAGCAGGCTTTAGGTGCTTACCACCATTAATGACACCTTTTTCAGTTACCTTGATGGCATCTGGGGCATCGAATGCCACTAGTTCATTACGAACTCTTACCTTTAGGCGTGGAAAGTCATTTCCATTACCCATTGACCACTTGAAGTCGATCTTTCTAAATCCTGTGTATTGCTTAGTGGTCTTTACATACTTCTTTAGGGCAGACATGTCTCCGCCAAGGGTTCCGTTGATCCCATGCTTAGAAATAAGGATTCTGCCCTTCAAACCAAGGCTCTCGCATAGGTTCTGCTGCCATAGCTTTACAGCCTCCGGGTCCGAAATAGGAGTGAAGCCGTAGTAAAGGATAATTTTTTGTAATTCCACGCTTCTAAGTTTAGAGATATACATGAGCTCTCAACAGCCCTAGAATTAACACATGACTGACATTAAAGGAATTAACACTAAGGGTTTCGACCACAACGTTCGTCCACAGGACGACCTTTTCCGCCACACCAATGGTGACTGGCTCAAGAATGAGGACATTCCAGCCGATCAGGCTGTGCACGGTTCGTTCTATAAGCTCCGTGATGACTCAGAAGATGCCGTTAAAGCAATTCTTGAAGAAGCTCAAGCAAACTCAAAGCCAGGTGTTAGCCAGCAGATTGGTGACATGTATGCATCATTCCTGGATGAGGCAAGAGCAAACGAATTAGGTGCAGCTCCTATCGCTGAAGATCTAGCTCGTATTGCTAAGTCAGACTTCGCTGGAATCACTCATCTTCTAGGTGAACTGGAGCGTGGAGTAGTCAGTGGAATCTTTGGCATGTATGTCAACAATGATCCAGGTAACCCAGAGCGTTACCTAATCAACATGTACCAGGGTGGACTAGGTCTACCTGATGAGTCTTACTACCACGATGAGAAGTACGCAGCATATAGAGATGCTTACGTTCCTTACATCTCTAACATGCTGCAGCACGCAGGTTGGTCAGCAGCAGATGCAGATAAAGATGCACAGACCATCATGAACTTTGAAACTAGCCTTTCAAAGCTGCACTGGAATGTTGTTGAAACTCGTGATGCAGAAAAGACTTACAACCTAATTACATTCGAGCACCTAAAGAAGATGACTCCAACATTTGATTGGGACGCTTACCTAAAGGGAATGGAGCTAGATTCCAAGATTCTTTTTGAGAGCGTTGTAATGACACCTTCATTCTTTGAAGGATTAGATTCTGTGTACAACGAGGGAAACCTTGATGCAGTTAGATTGTGGTTGCAGTGGCAGGTCATTAACTCAACAGCTCCATACCTAAGCGATGATTTTGTAAACACACGTTTTGATTTCTATGGCAAGACTCTTACAGGTCAGCCAGAGGTGCGTGCACGCTGGAAGCGTGGAGTGCAGCTTGTTGAAGGTGCACTTGGTGAAGCAGTTGGAGAAATCTATGTTGCTAAGCACTTCCCACCAGCAGCTAAAGAGAAGATGGATGAACTAGTTCACTGGTTGATCGAGGCTTACCGCGAGAGCATCACAAACCTAACTTGGATGACTGAAGAGACTAAGAAGAAGGCTTTGATTAAGCTTTCTAAGTTCAACCCAAAGATTGGTTACCCAAGCAAGTGGAAGGACTACTCAGCTCTAGTTATCGACAGAAACGATTTGGTTGGAAACATCAACCGTTCTTCTGCTTGGCAGCTAGCTAAGGAAGCAGCGAAGATTGGTGCTCCACTAGATCGTGAAGAGTGGCACATGACTCCTCAGACAGTCAACGCTTACTACAACCCAGGCTTCAACGAAATCGTTTTCCCTGCTGCAATCTTGCAGGCACCATTCTTTAGCTTGGATGCTGACGATGCAGTTAACTTCGGTGGTATCGGTGGAGTTATTGGTCACGAAATCGGTCACGGTTTTGACGACCAGGGATCAAAGTATGACGGAGACGGTGCACTTATTTCTTGGTGGACTGATGAAGACCGCGCAGCTTTCGAAGAACTAACCAAGCAACTTATTGCTCAGTATGACGAACTAACTCCAGAAGGTTTGAGTGAGGAATACAAAGTAAACGGTGCTCTTACTATTGGTGAGAACATCGGTGACCTTGGCGGAATCACAATTGCTTACAAGGCATACATAATGAGCCTGAAGGGTGAAGAGCCACCAGTAATCGATGGACTAACTGGAGCTCAGAGATTCTTCATGTCATGGGGTCTTATCTGGAGAGGTAAGTCAAGAGAAGCTATTGCTATTCAGCGTCTAGCGACCGACCCGCACTCACCAAGCGAGTTCCGTTGTAACCAGGTTGCAAGTAACTTCGATTCTTTCTATGAGGCATTTGATGTCACAGAGAACGATGCGATGTGGCTAGAGCCTGACAAGCGCGTCTCTATTTGGTAAGCACTAGTAAATAAGTGAGACTTTGGTTCCGCCTTGTATGGGCTCATCTAAGTTGGCGCTGGCGTAGCAAGTTAGTACCAGGCGATGCAAGCATTCGATCTTTTAGAGTGTGGCCAACAGATATCGATATCTTCCTACACATGAACAATGGAATTTATCTAACTCTGTTGGACCTTGCTCGCTTTGATTTATTGAAGCGCGCTCGCACTTGGCAGAAGCTCAAAAAGCATAAAGTTCATCCTGTTGTAGTCCAGGAGACCATCACATTTAGAAAATCCCTAACTCCTTGGTTGAAGTTTCAGATTGAAACTAAAGTACTTGGTTGGGATGAGCAAGCATTCTTTGTTGGACAACGCTTTGTTGTTAAAGGTGAAATCTACGCTGAAGCTGTTGTGAAGCTTAGATTCCTAAAATCCCCTAAGGGAACTCCAACCCCTCAAGAAATCAACGAACTAGCTGGCGGTTGGAATGCGGAAGTTCCTGTGCTTCCAGCATGGGTTATTCAATGGAATGAAGCGGCAGCCCTTCCTAAGGGCAGAGAGCCAGCACCTTCAGATTGGTTAGCCACAGGCCACTAGTTTCAGGCCATTAGCCGCTATCTTCTGGGAAGATGGAAGGGATTTGATGGCAAACGGAGAATCTCAATGATGAGAGAACAGCGGCAAGAAATAGCTGAAGAAGCGATTTCATTAGTTAGCCAATGGCTTGATGAATCCAATCGAAACAAGTCACGATCACCAGCTGAAAAGAGACTGGCAAAGATCCTGAAAGACCCACAGGGCTTGGACTGGACACTCAAGTTCGTGGACAGAGTTATTCGTCCTAGTGATAGAAAAGTTGCAGCTGCGGAACTAAGCAGAATCTCCAAGAGCCTCCCAAAGAGTCTTGGATTTATAGATCGAAGTGCGATTAGGCTAGGCAGCTTACTCGCAAAGCCTTTTTCATACATTGTCATTCCAATTGCTAAAGCGACACTTAGGAAACTAGTTGGCCATCTAATTGCCGACGCTCGACCAAAGAAACTAGCCAAACATATTGCAAGAGCAAAAACCACTGGGGTAAAACTTAATCTCAATCTTTTAGGTGAAGCTGTGCTTGGCGAAGGAGAAGCCAACAATCGATTCACCGAAACCTTCAACCTTCTTAGAAGAGATGATGTCGATTATGTATCCATAAAGCTTTCTTCTGTTGCAAGCCAACTTTCAATGTGGGGTTTTGAAACTACCGTTGCAAGAATGGTCGACAAACTTACACCTATTTATGAATATGCAGCAGAAAGTAAAAGCCAGAAGTTTATAAACCTGGACATGGAAGAGTACCGTGACCTAGGACTAACCATGTTGGTGTTTAAGAAGCTACTTTCCAAGCCTCAGCTAAAAAACTTAGAAGCAGGAATCGTACTGCAGGCATATTTGCCAGATTCCTTTGAAGCTCTAAAGGAACTCACTGAGTTTGCGCAGATGAGAACTCTTGAAGGCGGAGCAGGCATCAAGGTCAGAATTGTTAAAGGTGCAAATTTAGCAATGGAATTGGTAGATGCCGAATTGCATGGCTGGAGTTTGGCAACTTTTGGTTCTAAAGTGCAAAGCGATGCCAATTACAAAAAATTGATTGAATACGCAATCCATCCTGAACGAATCAAGAGCTTGAGAATTGGAATAGCGGGGCACAATTTATTTGACCTGGCTTATGGGCATGTGTTGGCAGAGAAAGTGAATGTGTCCCACAAGGTTGAGTTTGAAATGCTTCAGGGCATGGCACAGCACCTAAGTGCAGAGGTCAAGAACAGCGTGGGTTCATTACTTTTGTACACTCCTGTTGTTCGCCCTAGTGAATTCCAAGTTGCCGTAGCCTACCTAACTAGGAGACTAGAGGAAAACGGAAGCCCAGAGAACTTTATGTCGGGGGTTTTCGACATCACTAACAACAAACAAGTTTTTGAAAGGGAGAAAACAAGATTCAAAAACTCTCTTGAACTTATTGATCAGCTAAGTTCAAGCCCTCATCGTAAACAGAACAGACTCGGCGACAGTTTCTCAATAGGTCAAGAATTTGTTAACGCCTCAGATACAGATACAGCTTTGAGAAACAATCGTGATTGGGTCAGACAAGTATTAGCAGGAGCTAAATCTCTAGAAGGAAATCTAAAGACGAATGATCTTTTCCTTAAGGAAGCGAATCTAGATACTTATGAGATTGAAGAGATGATCACTGGGGCCAGGAGTGCTGCCGAATCTTGGAGTTCAGATCCCCAACATCGCAAAGATATGTTGCTGCAGTGTGGAAGGGAATTAGCTAAATCCAGGGGAGAACTACTTCAACTCATGATTGCCGAAGGCGGCAAGACCATAGGCGAAGCTGATGCTGAAATGAGCGAGGCAATCGACTTCGCTAACTTCTACGCACATTCAATCTCTGAAATTACAGAAACAGAATTAACCGATGGTGTTCAATTCATCCCTCATAAGCTAATTGTTGTTACACCGCCATGGAACTTCCCAGTTGCTATTGCCGCTGGCGGAACTCTCGCTGCATTAGCTGCGGGTTCTTCTGTGATCGTGAAGCCAGCACCTCAAGTAGTCAACTGCGTACGGGCGTTGGTCGAGACGTTATGGAAAGCAGGTATCCCGAAAGATGTGCTTCGAGTTGCTCTCGTTCCAGACAATGAACTAGGGCTACACCTAGTAGGGCATAACAAGGTCGATGCTGTGGTTTTGACAGGTGCTTTTGAGACAGCACAGCTATTCAAGAGTTATAGACCACGCATGCAACTTGCTGCGGAGACTAGTGGAAAGAATGCCATCGTCGTTTCTCCATTCGCAGACTTAGATCAGGCTGCTAATGACTTATCGAAGAGCGCTTTTGGTCATGCGGGGCAGAAGTGTTCCGCCGCAAGCCTTGGCATTTTAGTTGGGTCTGTTTATGAGAATAAGCAGTTCTTGAAACAACTAGTTGACGCAGTTTCTTCAATGAAAGTAGGTTACGGGTCTCAAAGCGATGCCAGTGTAGGGCCACTTATTGAAGCTCCAAGCCCAAAACTTCATCGAGCTCTAACAACTTTGGACAAAGGTGAGAGTTGGTTAATTGAACCCAAGCAATTGGACGATACAGGCAGACTGTGGCGACCAGGTGTAAAGATTGGTGTAACTAAAAACAGTTTCTATCACCTGAACGAATGCTTCGGACCGGTACTCGGTTTGATGAAGGCTAAAAATCTTCAGCACGCTCTTGAATTACAAAATGGCACAGACTTCGGCCTTACTGCAGGAATTCACTCACTCAATGTCGATGAATTACAAGAATGGCTGGGAGGAATTGAAGCAGGAAACCTTTACGTCAACCGCGGTGTGACTGGTGCGATTGTTGAAAGACAACCTTTCGGAGGTTTCAAGAGATCAAGCGTTGGCTGGGGGCTCAAAGCTGGAGGAAGAAACTATCTCCTTCAGTTTGGTCGCTTCGTTGAAACTACAGCTACTCAATTTCCAAAGAATGAATTAGTAAGCAACGACATAAAGAGATATCTAGCTAACGTTGCTCCATTCATGAATAGTGTTAGAGAGACCTCGTGGCTAGAACAGGCTGCATCAAGTGATGCCCGCTGGCATCGCGAACTTTATGCCAGAGACCAATATGGCCGGCAACTAGCACGAACAGAAATGAATTGCGAAGCTAACTATCACAGATATCTGCCTCAAACGTCCGTTATTGTGCGTGTTAGTAGACCTGCTCAACATGCAGATATCGCCAGAGTGGTCATGGCTGCGAAGCTAGCAGGAATCGATATTCAAATCTCTTTCGCAAAAACATTCCTCACATCTAACAAACTCGGTTCTAAAGATCTTGAATTGCTAACAGGTGGATTCAAATATTCTTCAACAGAAGAGCAAGATTTCAACCCCACAATTCTTCCGGGTACCAAGCTTCTATTAGTTGGACCTAGAGAAGAAAAGATAAGCGAATTACAAGAAAACCCAGATTTGTTCGTCGTTGGCACAGACATTACCAAGTCAGGACGCATAACCCTTTTGGCTCTAATGAGAGAGCAAGCTATTTCAGTTACACAGCATCGGTTCGGAGCTATTCAATCAGAGCTAGCCAGCATTTTAGAGAGAGTAAGGTAAAGGCATGACTGACCTACCAATTACAAGAGTGTTCACAGATACATTCGGCGTTGAAATTACCTATTACGTTTGGCCTGTTGCTAAGCCTAAAGCTGTGGTTCAAATCGCTCACGGTCTCGGAGACCATGGCAGAAGATACGATCACGTAGCCCAAGCTCTGAACGATGCCGGCTACAGTGTTTACGCAGATGACCACAGAGGTCACGGCGTTACTGGTGAAAAACAAGTTGCCAGTGGTCAAACAAAAACTTTGGGTAACTTAGGTCCTGGTGGAATCAAAGCTGCCTTTGAACAAGTTCATGAATTCAGCAATCTAATCAAAGCAGAAAATCCAGGTGTGAAGTTTGTTCTAATCGGACACTCATATGGTTCATTCATTGCTCAGAAACTAATCAACCAATACTCATATGAATATGATGCTGTTGTTCTTTCTGGCTCTTCACTATTAGTACCGGGTGTTCTTGGTGCAGGTGCTTTCAATAAGAAGTGGGATAAAGAACCTGGCGCTACAGGTTATGAATGGTTAAGCAGAGATAAGCAGGTTGGTCTTGACTTTGTAGCAGACAAGCACACTTTCTATGCAGCAGCTGCAAAAGTATTTGGAGTTCCAAATGCTATTCAACTTTTCTTTACCCCTAGTAGGAAAATCAACAAGGAACTTCCTCTACTGATTCAAGCTGGAAGCGAAGACCCTATTGGTGGCGAGCGTGGAAACCAGATGCTTGCTAATACCTATAGAAATAAGTCAGAGCTAGAGAATGTCACCGCAATCATTTATCACGATGCAAGACATGAGATCTATAACGAGATCAATAAGGATGAAATCATTCATGACCTCATCGGCTTTATCAAAGAGAACGTGGCTTAGTTCAGCTCTCTAGATAGCAGATGGTGTGTTTCTGGATGCCTCTTCATATAAACAACTGTGTAAGGGCATACAGGCCATACCTTGCCAAGATTATTAGCATCAATGTCAGCTAGAGCTTCACGGGTCAAGATAGCTGCGTAGTTCTTCCCCTGATGAGCAGGGTCAACCTCTGTATGGGTGATCTGTAACTCACCATTCACATCCACATAGTCAATGAGACCGATTCTCTCTTCGCCTAGCCAGATCTCGTAGCGAGATAGTTCCTTATTGTGCAAAACATGGGGGTTCATGATGTTAATCTCTTTCTGTGCAGAACAATTCTAAATACCGAGTTATCCAGGGGGATAACCTTGCTGTTCTGCAGTCTATGCCTGATGAAAGCGTTCAACTGATTTATGTTGACCCTCCCTTTAATACAGGCAGAGTTCAATCAAGAGGAAGCTCTAAAACTACAAGAACCGAGACAGGTAACAGAATTGGCTTCAAGGGTCAACGCTACGAGATAGTAAAAGAAACAATCCTTAGTTATGACGATGAGTTCAAGGACTACTGGGGTTTTCTAGAACCAAGGCTTGAACAAGCTTGGCGACTACTCAATGAAACAGGAACTCTTTATCTTCACCTTGACTACCGTGAGGCCCACTACGCCAAAGTATTGCTAGATGCACTATTCGGAAGAGAGTGCTTTATCAATGAAATCATTTGGGCTTATGACTACGGAGGCAAAGCTAAGTCTCGTTGGCCAGCTAAGCACGACACAATTCTTGTCTACGTGAAAAACCCAGATAAGTACTACTTCAACAACGAAAGTGTTGATCGTGAACCTTACATGGCTCCAGGTCTAGTTACTCCTGAGAAAGTTGCCAAGGGTAAATTACCTACTGATGTTTGGTGGCACACCATCGTTTCTCCAACCGGTAAAGAAAAGACTGGTTACCCAACACAAAAGCCCATAGGAATTCTTAGAAGAGTGATTCAAGCAAGCAGCAAAGAAAATGATTTAGTTCTCGATTTCTTTGCAGGTTCTGGAACAACAGGAGCAGCTGCTGCTGAATTAGGTAGAAACTTTATCTTGATAGATCAGAATCCAGAATCGATTGAAGTGATCAAGACCAGGTTTAGTGCCTTGCCAGTTTCATTTGAGACTTTTTAGAACCATCTTGGCTAAGTGTTAAAACAATCACGATGGTTAGCAAGGTGAGAATGCTAGCTAC
>JBIJAF010000020.1:0-26373 GCA_044345905.1 Rhodoluna sp. | reverse complement strand
TACTAGCTATTGTTGGTAGACCAAATGTCGGTAAGTCTGCTCTTGTGAACAGAATTATCGGACGACGTGAAGCTGTTGTTGAAGATAAGCCAGGAGTAACCCGCGACCGTGTTTCTTACAAAGCTGAATGGAACGGTCGTAAATACACGCTCGTTGACACCGGTGGTTGGGAACCAGATGCAAAGGGTATTGATAAGTCAGTAGCCCTTCAAGCAGAGATCGCAGTTGAACTTGCTGATGCAGTTCTTTTCGTTGTTGATGCAACCGTTGGTCCAACAGCAACTGATGAACGTGTTGTGAAGATGCTTCGGGCTAGCAAGAAGCCTGTAATGCTTCTCGCTAACAAAGTAGATGACGAACGTATGGAAGCAGAAGCTGCTTCACTATGGTCTTTAGGTTTGGGTGAACCATATCCTGTATCTGCTCTCCATGGTAGGGGAGTAGCCGATGTTCTAGACAAGATCATCGCTGTACTTCCAGAAGTTTCAGCTGTTGCTAAGCAAGAGTTTGGTGGACCAAGAAGAGTTGCAATCATTGGTAGACCAAACGTAGGTAAGTCTTCACTTTTGAATAAGGCAGTTGGTTCAGAACGTGCAGTAGTGAACGACCTAGCTGGAACCACTCGAGACCCTGTTGATGAGCAGGTTGAACTTGGCGGAAAAGTTTGGCGTTTCATTGACACAGCAGGTATCAGAAGAAGAGTGCACCTAGCTCAAGGAGCTGACTTCTATGCATCTCTAAGAACAGCATCTGCTTTGGAAAGAGCAGAAGTAGCAGTAGTAGTTCTAGATGTAACTGAGAAGATCAGCGAAGCAGATATTCGTATCGTTGACATGGCTTTGGAGTCAGGACGTTGTTTAGTTCTTGCCTTCAATAAGTGGGACAACATGGATGAAGATCGCAGAGAATTCCTCGAAAGAGAAATCGAACAAGATCTAGCTCACGTAGCTTGGGCTCCTCGAGTAAACATCTCGGCAAAGACTGGCCGTCACCTTGAGAAGCTAGTTCCAGCATTGGAAGTTGCCCTTGACTCTTGGGACACAAGAATTCCAACTGGAAAGCTAAACGCTTTTATTCAAGAACTAGCAATGGAGTTCCCTCACCCTGTTCGTGGCGGTAAGCAGCCTAGAATCTTGTTCGCAACACAAGCAAGCTCGAGACCACCTAAGTTTGTTCTCTTCACTACTGGTTTCCTAGATCCTGGTTACAGAAGATTCATAATTAGAAGACTTCGTGAAACCTACGGTTTCGAAGGAACTCCTATCGAACTTGGTATGAGAGTGCGAGAAAAGCGTAAGCGCTCGTAGTATTTCAATACAGAGATCAACTAGGAAATGATGGCCGATAAAAATCTTCACTTGAGCGACAAGGTCCTTACTTGGCCTAATGCTCTTAGTGCTATGCGATTGCTATTGGTGCCAGTTTTCCTTTGGCTGATTTTGATTGATGAGAACCTACTAGCTTTCTCAGTTCTTGCTTTCTCTAGTTTCACTGATTGGCTAGATGGTTATCTAGCTAGAAAACTCAATCAGATGACCAGATTGGGTCAGCTCTTAGACCCAGCAGCAGATCGACTCTTCATCTTGGCATCCTTGCTAGGTCTAGCAATTACCAACGCAGTTCCATGGTGGCTGGTCTTTGTGGTGGTTGGTCGCGACTTCCTGCTCTTCTTCACATTCCCTTTCCTAGCTAAAGCAGGATATGGGCCGCTACCGGTTAACTACTCTGGTAAGGCTGGCACATTCGCCCTGCTCTATGCCTTCCCACTGATGCTTTTGCCTAATGTCCTCCCTGTTGGCTGGACCAATGTGATTCTTCCAATTGCCTGGGCTTTCGCCTTCTGGGGTATCTGGCTCTACTGGTGGGCAGGGGCAATCTATGTGCGTCAGGTTTATAACATCCGGAAAATAGACAAGGAAAATTCAAGTATTCTTGTCTCAAAGAAGGAGAGCAAGTGAACGACTACCAAGACCCAGCTGACGCAGTCGACGCTACCCACAAATTCTCCGAAGACCTGATTCCGGTAGATGCTAATTCTCTAAGCGATGAAGACCAGCAAGCAGTCGACTCACTTCCAACAGGCAACGCTCTTCTAATTGTTCGCCGTGGACCAAATAAAGGTTCTCGCTTCTTACTTGATGCAGATTTGATTTCAATTGGTAGACACCCAAACGCAGACATCTTCCTAGATGATGTGACAGTTTCCAGAAGACATTCTGAGATATCTAGAAACGGTTCAGTTTTCACCATCAAGGATCTAACCTCTCTAAACGGAACTTATTTCGAAGGTAAGAGAGTTGAAACTGCTGAATTGTTTAATGGAGCTGAAGTTCAGGTTGGTAAGTACCACTTCACTTTTTACACATCTAAGAGAAGCAGCTAGAAATGGCAAGTAGCGAAGTAACGAGCTTGTTTGGAGCGAGAGCTGTAAAGCTCTCGACAATTGGTCGCGTCATTGAACTTCTAACCTCGGAATTTCCTGACCTAACCCCATCCAAGATTCGTTTCTTGGAGGAGCAAGGTCTTGTCACTCCGCACAGAACTGAATCTGGTTATAGAAAGTTCAGTGACACTGACATCGAAAGAGTGAAGCTAGTTCTTGAATTACAGCGAGACAAGTTCCTCCCACTTCGAGTTATCAAGTCTTATCTTGATGACATTGATGCAGGTAAGCAGCCATCACTTCCTTCAGCGACCAGAAGACCAAGTGTTAACCGTAAGTTCTCAAAACTTGAGCTTGTTGCCGAGTCAGGCATCAACGAGACACTTCTTGCCGAGGCGCAGGCAAACTCACTTATCTCTGCCGGACCTTTTGAATTCAGTGACATCGAGATTGCTCGATCTCTGATGCAACTATCCCGCTTTGGAATTTCTGCAAGACATCTTCGTGGCATCAAAACAGCAGCGGATAGAGACCTGGGTCTTATCAATGGTGTTGTTGCCAGCGTTAAGAAACAACGCGACCATTCAGCAAAATCAAGGGCTGCAGAGTATGCCAGTGAGATTGAATCTCACTTTGCGGTAATTAGATCGGAACTAATCCGGTCTGTTATCGATAAAATCGACTAAGGCGACACGCCGAAGAAGAATATTAACCAACCTAAGTGGGAGATAACCACAAGAATTAAGAAAAGGTTCATGTTCTACTTGAACTTTATAGACACTGAGAGGAGGCCAGAATGGAAGAGCTAAACCCTGAAAAACCTGCAAAAAACACTGAACCTACAACCGAAACTGGCCGTATTAACCTCAGTGAAGCAAGCGAATTCGCATATCTTCAAGATGAACTATTCCTAGAAGAACAGCCTTGGCATGACCCAAAGGTTGGTTACCGAGGACACTCAGCAGCTGCAGCCTCAGGAATTAGCTACCGCCAGTTGGATTATTGGGACAGCACAGCTCTAGTCCAGCCAAGCGTTAGAGGAGCATCCGGTTCAGGATCTCAAAGACTTTATTCATTTCGAGACATTCTTGTTCTAAAACTTGTAAAGAAGTTCTTGGATGCCGGGGTTTCACTGCAGCAAATTAGAAAAGCTGTTGGGGAGCTTAGAAAAGCCGGTATTGGTGATTTAGCTCGCATTACTTTGATTTCTGATGGAGCAAAGGTTTACCTATGCACCTCAGGAGACCAGGTTATTGACCTTATTGATAAAGGTCAGGGTGTATTTGGAATTTCAGTCGGCCGTGTGCTTGGTGAAGTGGAAGCAACTTTGAGCAGCATTGATCCTTCTTACCTAGAAGAGATGGATGAGCTAACTCTTCGTCGCCTAAACAAGAAGGCTATTTAGTCTCTTCTTCTGGATTTTGTTCAAGTAGGTTCTTCAACTGCTTTCTAGTCATTGTTTGACGCAGAACCTCATTCCACTTTTCCTGATACTCAGGCGAAACAGGTGTGTTTTCGACGGGATCAATTCTTGGAGCAGTAGCTTCTGACTCAAGTTCAATAGTCTTAGTTGCCTTGGTCACAGGTGCCGCACCGACTTCTCGAGTTCTCTTGGCATGCCTGTTCTTTGAAGATGTTTTCCTGCTTGTTTCAAGTCGTCTCATATTTTCTGAAGCGAAAGATTGCTGCAATTGCTCTAGGAGCTCATCGAATTGAATAGCAATCTTGGCAGCGCTCTGGCCAGGCCATGAGTGAATAGATCTTCCTGCACCCTGTGACTGTTGAACAGCTGACTTCTCCTCGAATGCTGGGCTTAGTAGGAACGGCTCATATGTTTCTTCAAGTTCATTTACTCGATACTGGTGTTCAGCAACACTTGGTCTAAGGCGGTTGATTACAACACCAAAGAGTGAAACCTGTCTGTTTACACTTTTCCGAAGTTCGGTAAATGCCTTCATGGCATTCTCAACTCCAAGCAGGGCATTAATCGAAGGCTCAGTAACTAGGAGAACTCGGTCGCTGGCAACCCAAGCCATTCTGGTCAAAGCATTCATGCTTGGGGGAGTATCGATTAGAACTAGGTCGTAGTCAGCTTCTATTTTGGCTAGAGCTTCCTCTAGATTCCAGAGGGACTTGAATGAAGGTTTAGTGGTGTTTCGAAGGCTAAGTCTTGGGTTGGCAGCCATTATGTCCAGGCGGCCTGTCTGTCCCTTTGCCCAAGATGAGGCTACAATTGCTTTCAACACAGAGTTGTGTCGGGGCTTCTTGAGGACTTCAGCTACTGAATATTCGAATTCCCCAACCGCACCTAAACAATTGCTAGCGTTGCATTGAGGATCCAGGTCGATCACCAATGTTCTAAGGCCTTTAGACATGGCGGCAGAGGCAAGGCCCAAAGTTATAGTGGTCTTACCAACTCCGCCCTTAAGGGCACTAACGCTTAAAACATGCACCCGTCTAGGCTACCTTTTGATTTAGGTGCAAGCCACTATTTAGTCCGTTTGCCTTTAGTTAGGAACTCGTGTTCAAAAAGATTCTGGTCGCCAACCGAGGCGAGATAGCCATCAGAGCGTTCCGCGCTGCCTATGAGCTCGGCGCTAAGACAGTAGCCGTTTTTGCGTACGAAGACAGAAATTCTTCACACAGACTAAAAGCCGATGAGGCTTATCAGATTGGTGAACTAGGCCACCCGGTCAGGGCTTATTTAGATGTTGACGAGATCATCAGAGTTGCTAAAGAGTGTGGTGCTGATGCCATTTACCCAGGTTATGGATTTCTTTCTGAAAACCCACAATTAGCTGAAGCTGCTGCAGCAAACGGAATTGTGTTTATCGGTCCAGGTTCATACGTTCTAGAACTAGCTGGTAACAAGGTAAATGCTAAAGAAGCAGCTATCGCAGCAAACGTTCCAGTCTTGAAGTCTTCTATTCAGTCTGCAGATATTGATGAACTAGTTAAGGCATCTGTTGGTTTTGGTTTCCCTCTGTTTGTTAAAGCAGTCGCCGGTGGTGGTGGCCGTGGAATGCGAAGAGTTGCTGAGGAGTCAGAACTTAGAGGTGCTCTGGGAGAGGCAATGCGTGAAGCAGAGTCTGCTTTTGGTGATGCCAGAGTATTCCTTGAACAAGCTGTCCTTCGTCCTAGACACATTGAAGTTCAGATTCTCGCGGACAGCCAAGGAAATGTAGTGCACCTCTTTGAACGTGACTGTTCAGTGCAAAGAAGAAACCAAAAGGTAGTTGAGATTGCCCCTGCACCAAATCTTGATGAGACACTTCGTCAAGAACTATACAAAGACGCAATTGCTTTTGCTAAACAGATTGGTTATCTGAATGCGGGAACTGTTGAGTTCCTCATTGACACAGTGGGACCTAATTCAGGTAAGCATGTCTTCATCGAGATGAACCCTCGCATTCAGGTAGAGCACACAGTCACTGAAGAAATTACTGAAGTTGACCTTGTTCAATCCCAGATGAGAATTGCAGCGGGCGAATCACTTGTTGAACTAGGTCTAACCCAAGACAAGATTGAAATGCATGGCTTTGCCATTCAGTGTCGTATTACTACTGAAGATCCTTCAGCTGGCTTTAGACCTGATACTGGAAAGATAACTACCTACAGATCTCCAGGAGGAGCTGGTATTCGACTAGATGGTGGAACTACTGCTACAGGTAGCGAAGTAAGTCCATACTTTGATTCACTGCTTGTGAAGCTAATCACAAGAGGTAGAGACCTACCTGCTGCTGTAAGCCGAGCTTCTAGAGCTCTCGCTGAATTTAGAATTCGAGGTGTTTCCACAAACATTGCTTTCCTACAAGGAGTGCTCTCTGACCCAAGCTTTAGAGCAGGAGAGCTAAGCACTGCATTCATTGAGGAAAGACCTGAACTTCTAAACTCTTATCCGTCGCTTGACCGCGGAACCAAGATCCTCAACTGGCTAGCTGAAGTAACAGTGAACCAACCTTATGGAACTAGAGGAAACCTAGTTTCGCCAGCAAGCAAACTGCCGAAACTTGATCTAACTCAAGAAGCTCCTGCAGGGTCAAGACAACAACTTCTTGAACTTGGTCCAGTTGCTTTTGCTAAGGCTCTTCGTAATCAGGGTCCAGTTGCGATCACCGACACAACTTTCAGAGATGCTCACCAGTCTCTTCTTGCTACCAGAGTCAGAAGCAGAGATCTGTTTCAGGTTGCACCTTACGAAGCAAGAATTCTAAGCAAGCTTTTCTCAGTTGAAGCATGGGGAGGAGCAACTTACGATGTTGCACTTCGCTTCCTAGGAGAAGATCCTTGGGCAAGACTTGTCTCTCTTCGTCAAGCTATGCCGAACATCTGTATTCAGATGTTACTTAGAGGAAGAAACACTGTTGGTTACACTCCATACCCAGTAGAAGTAACCGATGCTTTCGTAAAAGAAGCAATGCTTGCTGGTGTGGACATCTTCAGAATCTTTGATGCTCTAAACGATGTGAACCAAATGATTCCAGCTATTGATGCAGTTCTAAAAACAAAGACTGCAGTTGCTGAAGTTGGAATTTGTTACACAGGAAATCTACTTGACCCTAAGGAAGATCTATACACACTTGATTACTATCTAAAGCTTGCCAAGCAGATCGTTGATGCTGGTGCCCACATAATCGCAATCAAAGATATGGCAGGTCTTCTAAGGCCTCAGGCAGCTGCGAAGTTAGTTACTGCTCTTAGAGCAGAGTTTGATCTTCCAATTCATCTTCACACTCATGACACAGCAGGTGGTCAGCTAGCTACTCTTATGGCTGCAATCGATGCAGGTGTTGACGCAGTTGATGTTGCATCTGCTCCTATGGCTGGAACTACTAGCCAACCTTCTGCATCTGCTCTTGTTGCTGCACTTGCAAACACCGATAGAGACTCAGGAATTTCGCTAGATGAGATAACTGCGTTGGAACCATATTGGGAAGCCGTTAGAAATGTTTACGCACCATTTGAATCTGGGCTAGCTGGCCCAACCGGTCGTGTCTATAGACACGAGATTCCAGGTGGTCAGCTAAGCAACCTCAGACAACAGGCAATTGCACTAGGTCTCGGAAATCAATTCGAACGTGTTGAAGATATGTATGCAGCAGCCAACCAGATTCTAGGTAGACCACCAAAGGTAACTCCTTCATCCAAGGTTGTTGGCGATCTTGCTCTGCACTTGGTTGCTGTGAATGCAGATCCAGCTGACTTTGCTTTGAACCCTCAGAACTATGACATTCCTGACTCAGTTATCGGATTCATGGCAGGGGAGCTGGGCGATCTTCCAGGTGGCTGGCCAGAACCATTCAGAACCAAAGTTCTTAAGGGCAAGAACATCAAGTTTGGTTTGACTGAGCTATCTAAGGAAGACCTAGAGAACCTCAACTCAGAGGATGCTCAGGTTAGAAGAGGAACACTCAACAGACTCCTCTTTCCGGGCCCTACCAAGGACTTTGAAAAGGCTAGAGCAACCTTTGGCAACCTAGACGCAGTTGACACCCTGGACTACCTATACGGGCTCGAGCAAGGCCATGAGCACGTTGTTGAGATCGCTAAGGGTGTGAGGATCTTTGTTGGCCTAGAGGCTATTGGAAGCCCTGACACTAAGGGTTTCAGGACAGTCATGGCTACCTTAAACGGCCAACTGAGACCTCTAAACATCAGGGATAAGAAGATAGCTACCGATGTTGCTGTGGCGGAGAAGGCTAACCTAGCCAATCCAGCTGAGGTGGCAGCGCCATTTGCAGGGGTTGTGACCCTTCAGGTAGTTGAGGGAACTCCAGTAGCCCTTGGGCAGCCAGTTGCCACCATTGAGGCCATGAAGATGGAGGCCACAATTACCTCGAATATTGCAGGAATCGTTAGGCGTCTAGCCATAGGAAAGACCCAGTCTGTAGAGTCTGGGGATCTAATTCTCATTGTCGAACCCCAGTAGCGAATAGACTTACCTTAGGAACAAGGTTCGACTTAACGACTGTTAGAACCAAAGAGTTATTCAAAGGATTAGGTTTGGCTGAAAAATCAGAACGCGGGCTCATTCGCCGTCGTAAGAAGGAAGAAACTGCCTCTTCAGAGCTATCAACAACCTCTATAGATGCAGGTTCGATTGATCTAACTCCATCAACTTCTTCAATCAAGGTGGTTACTGAGGCAACAGCTATTGTTCCGCAGAGCGAAAACCTTGGCACAGACACTGGAGCAAATGCTCAAGCAGGTTACTCAAGAAGAGACAGCCTTCGTGGTGATGCTTTTGATCAGCCTGAACCAGCAGCAATGCTTACAGCCGATCGGCTAATTGACGTTTCTCCAAAGAACAGACCAGCGCCTGAGTCAGGAATGCGTCGCTTCCTCTACTTCCTATCTCTAAAGACAATCAACCTAGGGGACAGCCTCAAGGTTCGTGAACGCAAAGCTACAGATGCAAGAATTGCGGCTCAGCTAGATGGTGGAGCAAGATTCGTTCCAGTACTAACTCGTAAGGGTGGTGTTGGTAAAACCACAATCACAACTTTGCTTGGTATGGCTATGGCTTTAGTTCGTGAAGATCGAGTAATCGCAATCGATGCAAACCCTGACCGTGGAACTCTTGCCGAGCGTGTTAGCAAGTCAACACGTTTCACAGTTAGAGATGTTGTTAACCGTGCAGCAGCAGTTGATGGTTTCACTGATTTCTCAACAATGGTTTCAAGAGATTCAACGAGATTGCACGTACTTGCTTCAGATAGTGACCCAATGCTTTCAGAAGCTTTCGATGAAGGCGACTACAACGTAGTTGCTGACATGGCAGCTCGATACTACACAGTTGTTCTAACTGACTGTGGAACTGGAATTGTTCACTCTGTTATGAGACCAACCTTGCAAAGAGCAAATGGTTTGGTAATTGTTTCGGGTGGTTCTGTTGATGAAGCAAGACTTGCTTCAGAGACATTAACCTGGCTTGAGGCTAACGGTTATGGCGATCTAGTTAGAGGCTCAGTAGTAGCCCTTAACACAGCAACTCAGGGAACCAACCTAGTCAAGCTTGATGAGATTGAAGCTCACTTCAAGTCTCGAGTTCGTGCAGTTGTAAAGATTCCGTATGACCCAGCACTAGCAGCAGGATCAGTTATCAAGTTTGATCAACTACACAAGAACACTAGAGAAGCAGCGCGTGAACTCGCAGCCCTTGTTGTTGAGGGATTAGTTAAGTCCAAGTAACTCATGCCAGTTCGTGAAATACGCCTTTACGGTGATCCAGTTCTGAATTCTAAGTGCGATGCAATCAAAGATTTTGGCGATAAAGCTAAAGCTCTGATCAAAGATCTACTTGATACAACAAAAGAACCAGGCAGAGCAGGAGTCGCTGCTCCACAAATCGGTGTTTCACTTAGAGCTTTTAGCTACAACGCCAACGGAGATCTCGGATATCTTATAAACCCTGAAGAGCTAGTTCTTGAGGGTGAACCTGATTTGCTCGAAGAGGGCTGTTTATCAGTTCCAGGTCTTTGGCATAAAACCCTTCGCTACCCAAAAGCATCTCTGTCGGGCTACCAGCTCGATGGAACACGCGTGACAATAAAAGGTGAGGGTCTACTAGCCCAAGCCCTACAGCACGAGTATGACCATCTAGATGGAAAGCTATATCTAGACAGGCTCTCAATCGAAGAACGCAAAGAAGCTATGAAGATTTTGCGTCAAACCGATTGGTTCCTTCGTTAGATCTTGTAGTCTCCGATGTTGTGGCAGGTTGACTTAGCACTTGCCGCATAGATGTCATCAACAAGGTGTGAGAAATCTTCCATAACTACTGATCTCTTTATCTTTAGAGAAGGTGTTAGGTGGCCAGTCTTCTCAGTTAGATCCTTTGGAAGGAGCGCAAACTTACGGATTGACTCTGCAGTTGAAACCTTAGAGTTCACAGATTCGATAGCCTTTGAAATCTCAGCAATAACTAGTGGGTTGTTTGTTGCATCCTCAATGCTCATTGCTTCTTTGATTCCATTGTTCTCAAGCCAGATTGGGAGCATCTCTTCATCGATAGAAATAAGAGCTGAAACGAATGGCTTAGCATCTCCGACAACAACAGCCTGACTGATTAGTGGGTTAGCACGAAGTGGATCTTCAAGTTGTGCAGGTGCAACGTTCTTTCCACCAGCAGTAATGATAAGTTCCTTTTTTCTACCTGTAATAGACAGGAAGCCGTCTTCATCCAATGAGCCGATGTCGCCAGTCTTGAACCATTCACCTTCGAATGTTGACTTGGTTGCCTTCGGGTTGTTCCAGTAGCTCTTTAGAACGTTTGTTCCTCTAAGTAGGATTTCACCGTCATCAGCGATCATGATTCCACAACCTGGAAGTGGGAAACCAACCTTGCCAATCTTGACCTTGTCTGGTCTACCAATAGTTACTGGGGCAGTGGTTTCGGTTAGACCGTAACCTTCTAGAACGATAAGACCAATTGCACGATAGAAGTGTCCTAGACGTGCTCCCAGTGGGCCACCACCTGAGATGGCGTACTTAACTTTTCCACCCATAGCAGCACGGAGCTTCTTGTAGACAAGTGCATCGAACAACTTGTACTTAGCGTTTAGACCAAGACTTGGACCCTTCTTGGTGTCATTTGCCATAGACCAGGCGATTGCGGTTTCTGCTGCTGCATGGAAAATCTTTCCCTTGCCAGCTGATTCTGCACGTTGTTCTGCTGAGTTGTAGACCTTCTCGAATACACGAGGAACAGCCAACAAGAATGTTGGGTGGAAGCTCTGCATGGCAGGAGCAACTGTCTTTGAATCTCCCTGGTGACCAACCTTCACACCACCTGAGATACATAGAACTGAGACAAAGCGCGCGAATACGTGAGCCATAGGAAGGAACAACAGCGTTGTCTCACCTGGACGAACAACATCTGGAAGAACAGCCTGAGCGTTTCTACATAGATCCACAAAGCCCTGGTGCAGAAGTTCACAACCCTTAGGCTGACCAGTTGTTCCAGAGGTGTAAATGATGGTAGCTAAGTCTGCAAGACCTGCGCTCTTTCTGCTCTTCTCTAGGTCGGCATCGGATACTTCCTTACCAGCCTTGACAAGGTCTTTCAGATCTTTGCTGTCCAAAGTCCAAACTTTTTTAACATCCTTTAGAGATGACTTCACAGAGTTGAATAGTTGAACCATCTGGTCGTTAGCAAAAATACATGCGATAGAACCTGAGTCACCCAAGATCCACTCAATCTGAGCTGGAGCAGAGCTTTCGTAGATAGGAACTGAAACAGCTCCAGCAAACCAAAGTGCAAAGTCACAAAGAGCCCACTCGTAACAGGTAGGGCTCATTATGCCTACTCGTTGTCCAGGCTTGATTCCAGAAGCAATGAATCCCTTAGCCAAGGCCTTTACTTCAGCAAGGTAATCGCTTGCTGTAACTTCCTGCCAAACTCCAGGTTCAACCTGTTTAGAGATGAGAGGAAGGTTTGGGTCGAGTTTTACTCGATCTAGAAATAAGTCGGTGATGTTTGTATCTGGAGAAGAAACAACAACTAATGGGACTTCGAAGGACTTCATGTAAACCTCTAACTTGATAGATGGGGTCAATAGAACTTTTGACTAGCCTACCCGCTGGATAAGTCTCTATGGATGTAAAAAAGGAGATGAAATGTAACAATTTGCGGTTATAAACTGGAGTTTGACTTTGCCCCGCCCCAATCCCTAAGGAAACAAATGATCACTGTTGGTATCGACGTTGGTGGAACCAAAATCGCTGGAGCATTAGTCAGCGAAACTGGGAATATCCTGAAAAGCTTAAAGGTGCCAACACCAGCAGAGAACACCGATGACCTAATCACAGCTGTTGTTGAAATGGTCAAAGAACTTAGTTCTGGGCAAGAAGTAGCTGCCGTTGGAGTAGCTGTTGCAGGATTTATTGATGCTGATCAATCAGAGGTTATTTACTCTCCGAACCTAAGCCTTAGAAACGAACCCCTAAAAGCAAAGCTACAAGCAAGACTAGGCATCGATGTCTTTGTTGAAAATGATGCCAATGCTGCAGGTTGGGCTGAATACAGATTTGGTGCAGGTAGAGATAGTGATCACATGATGATGATCACCATCGGAACAGGCGTTGGTGGCGCAATCGTTGCCAAGGGCGAGCTATTCCGAGGGGGCTTCGGTATCGGCGCTGAACTTGGACACACTAACTTCATGCAAGAGGGAAGACCTTGTGGCTGTGGCCAGAATGGTTGTCTTGAACAATACGCTTCAGGAAGTGCTCTACTTGATTCAGCAAAAGAGCTTGCTTCATCTGGAACTACAGAAGGTGCTCGACTAGCTGAACTTCAGTCTGAGGTTGGCGAACTTACAGGCACCGAGGTTTACAAAGCAATAAAAGAATCAGATCCAGGCGCTCTTCGACTACTGAACGAGCTTGGAACGAACATCGGCAAAGCTGTTGCATCATTTGCGGCGATCCTAGATCCAAAGATTTTGGTAGTAGGAGGTGGGCTAAGCGTTGCTGGTGAATTACTTCTTGCTCCAATCCGTGAAGCATACCTAAATCACCTACCTGCAAGGGGATACCGCCCTGAAATGACTGTTGTTGCAGCATCACTAATCAACGATGCTGGGGTAGTAGGGGCAGCTGACCTTGCTAGAAGAGCTTCTGTACAGAGGTAAACTAGTCCTTTACAGGTTTTTGGGAAGGTAAGGAGGTCGCACATGTGGTATTTTCTGCTGAAAAATATTGTTCTCGGACCTCTTCTAAAGATCATGTTCAGACCTTGGGTCCGTGGTTCAGAAAAGATTCCTTCTGATGGTGCTGCCATTCTTGCTAGCAACCACCTCTCTTTCTCAGATTCGATTTTCCTTCCACTAATGCTCAGAAGACCTGTGGTCTTCCTAGCTAAAAGTGAGTACTTCACAGGCAAAGGACTAAAAGGAACTCTCACTAGATGGTTCTTTATCGCAACTGGTCAACTTCCAATTGATAGAAGTGGTGGAAAGGCATCTGAAGCTGCCCTAAACACTGGTCTAAAAGTTTTGAGCCAGGAACAGCTGCTTGGTATTTACCCTGAGGGCACAAGATCTCCAGACGGCAGACTCTTTAGAGGTAGAACCGGTATAGCCCGAATGGTCTTGGAAGCTAAGGTTCCTGTTTTTCCTGTTGCCATGATTGACACCGAAAAAGTTCAACCTATCGGCAGAAGACTTCCTCGCATTAGACGTATTGGCGTTGTCGTTGGGGAACCTCTAGATTTCTCTAGATTTGCGGGGATGGAAGGGGACCGTCTAGTCTTACGAGCAGTCACTGATGAGATTTCTTATGAACTCATGAAACTAAGCGGGCAGGAATACATCGACGTATATGCCACTACTCTAAAAAACAAGCGCTAAAACTAAGTCAGGACCCTAACGTGTTATCAAACGAAAAAGTTGTCGTAGCCGACCCATCAGTTATTGCTGGGCTGGATAACTATCGCAACCTAGTAGCAGCACAGCAGCCAACCTGGCCTGACCAAAAAAAGCTTGAAGAAGTCAAAGCAATTCTTGCCACCTACCCACCATTAGTTTTTGCTGGTGAAGTTGATATCTTGAAGAGTCGTTTAGCTCAAGCTGCCTCAGGAAAAGCATTCCTACTACAAGGTGGAGATTGTGCTGAAACTTTTGCTGATGCAACTGCAGATCGAATTCGCAATCGGGTCAAGACAATGTTGCAGATGGCTGTTGTATTAACTTACGGTGCATCAATGCCTGTTGTGAAGATGGGTCGCATGGCTGGGCAGTTTGCTAAGCCAAGAACCTCTGATACAGAAACACGTGAGGGAGTGGAACTTCCTGCATACCGAGGCGATGCAGTCAATGGCTATGACTTCACTTTGGAATCACGAACTGCTGATCCAACACGTTTACTTCAGGCTTACAACACATCAGCTTCTACTTTGAATCTAATCAGAGCATTCACCATGGGTGGCTTTGCAGATCTTCGTTCAGTTCACGAATGGAACAAGGGTTTCACTGACAATCCAGCTAACTCTCGCTACGAAAGCATGGCTCGTGAAATTGATAAAGCCATTAAGTTCATGGCAGCATGTGGGGCTAACTTTAATGAACTAAGAACCACAGAGTTCTACACTTCACACGAAGGACTATTGTTCGACTACGAACGTCCAATGACTCGTATCGATTCAAGAACTGGAACTCCTTACGACACAAGTGCACACTTCATTTGGATTGGTGAGAGAACTCGCAAGCTTGATGGTGCACACATGGACTTCCTTTCTAGAGTTCGAAACCCACTTGGAGTGAAGCTTGGTCCGAACACTTCAGTTGATGATGTTCTTGCTCTGATTGAAAAGCTTGACCCACAACGCGAGCCAGGAAGACTTACTCTTATCTCTCGCATGGGTACGGGAAAGATTCGTGAAGCACTTCCTAAATTGGTCAAGGCTGTGAAGGATGCTGGAGCCCAACCGCTTTGGGTTTCTGACCCTATGCACGGCAATGGCATCACAACCGCTAACGGTTACAAGTCAAGAAGATTTGATGATGTCATGGATGAAGTAAGGGGATTCTTTGAAGTCCACCGTGACTTAGGCACATTCCCTGGTGGAGTTCACATTGAACTAACTGGTGATGATGTTGCTGAATGTCTAGGTGGTAGTGAGCACATCGATGAGGCAACACTGGAATCTAGATACGAATCGCTATGCGATCCGAGACTAAATCACTCACAGTCACTAGAGCTTGCATTCCTTGTAGCTGAAGAACTAGCAGCTAAGTAATTATCTAGAGCGAATCGTTACGCTTTGCCCAACAAGTAGCGTTGTTCCAGCTGTTTCGCTAACGCCGGTAACTTTTTTGATGCCATAGTCCTTGCTTAGCCAAGTTGTGTCAATCACAACTCTCAAACCAAGAGATTCAAGTAATCCTTTAGCTGCCAGAATGGTTTCACCCTTGACCGCAGGCATGGTTACAGTTTGCGGGCCTAGGCTCTCAACAAGCTTTATGGAAGAGCCTTTACCAACTTCTTCTTCATCAGGCACTACAGAAATAATCTGCCCCTTGGCAACGGTAGTTGAATACTTCTTCTCAATAGCTCGAACAGTAAGTCCTGCGGCTTCAAGAGCAGCTTTAGCGATTTCGGTCTGCAATCCTGCTACCACCGGTATTGCTCCTAGAGAGACCTTTAGATCTATACCTGATGAAACAGGAAGCTTTGTTCCATCACTTCCAGAGTTTTCATAAACCACACCGATTGGATACTCAGAGTTGAACCACTGAGTTACTTTTCCAACTACTAGTTTTGCTCCGATGATCTTGGCTGTTGCAGTCACTAGGTCAACGCCAATAACTTTAGGAACTTGAACTAATTCTTTTCCTTTAGAAACAACAAGAACAATCTGAGTTCCTTTAGGAACAAGAATTCCTGCAACTGGTTCTGTGCCAATGACCTGACCTTTAGCAAAAGCCGAACTAAATTCTTCACGGATAACAACATCTTTAGTTATCGAATCAATTGCAGTTGATGCCAGTGAAACACTTTTGTCACTCAGGTTTGGAACTGCAATTAGAGCACCTGGCCCTGCTCCGTAGTACCAACCTCCAAATGAGCCAACAGCTAAAGCTAAAACGCTTGCGACAATCCATCTAGCGAATACGAGTCTGGAGGAATGCTTCGCGAAAGGAAGTTCTTCTTCCTCTAATCCGAGATCTCCCAGAACTTCAGTGAAGTTAGCATCTCTTGGCAAAACCATAGTTTCAGAAAGATTCTCACTTCTAGCTGGAGCAGAATCAATTGGTTCGGACCTGAGAATCTTTTCAATCTCTAGAAGTGCTCTCGCGGCATCGGCTGGTCTGTTCTCAGGATCGGGTTCTGTACACCAGAGCATTAGTTGATCGAGAGAGTCATCAGCTCTTGGGTTTAGCGTCTTTGCTGATGCAACTCGCTCTGATGTGTGCATGAATGCAATCTGAATCGCATCATCACCTCTGAATGGTTGCTGACCGGTGAGCATTTCAAAGAGCATGATTCCAAAACTGTAGATATCACTTGGAGTTTCTGCTTTGCCACGTCTAATAACTTCAGGTGCAAGATACGCCACTGTGCCAACAAGTGATCCGGTGTCAGTATTTGCAGAGAGCTCTCTGGCTAAACCAAAGTCAGTTACTTTGATTCGACCATCATCTGAAAGTAAGACATTCTCAGGTTTTAGATCTCTGTGGACGACCTCGCTTGAGTGAGCTTGAGCAAGAGCCGAGAGCATAGCTTTGCTTACTTGCAATACCTGACTGGTGTGAAGTGCACCTAAGTCCTTGATTGCATCCCTGAGGGTTATTCCCTGAACCAGCTCCAGAACAATAAAGGCATTACCGTTATCGTCTCCTTGGTCAAAGATGTTCACAAGATTGGCATGATTCACTTTGGCAAGCATTCTGGCTTCTCTAAAGAACTTGTCTCTAAATACTGGGTCTTCAGATAGGTGCGGGTGAATAATCTTGACTGCTACTTCTCTAGCCAGTCTTAGGTCTTTAGCCAGGTAGACAGTAGCCATGCCACCTCTGGCGATAATCTCTTTGATCTCGTAGCGAGAAGAGAGGGTAGTGCCCACTAAATTGCTCATACTTATTTAGACCCTACCTCTCTATATCTTTGTCCTAGCTGAAGGTTCCCATAACGCTAAGCCTTCTGCCAGATTCTCAAACTTCTATCAAGTCTAAAAGAAGAGCATTGGATGAAGCTGCTGCACCAACCTCAGTATGTTTGTGAGTTGCATCTAGCGTTGAGGGCATTGGTATGGCAATCTTTAACTGTGACTGAACCCTTAGATCAAATAACTGACTGGCTTACGATTCCTGAAGCAGGTGAACTCCTAGGCATAGTGCCAGGTAAGGTTCGTCGCTTGATTGAAGAGCATCACCTGATTGCTATCAAAATAGATAACGTTCAAAGAATTCCAGCCGAGATAATCATCAATGGAGAACCTCTTCCATCACTTAGGGGAACAATTGTTCTTCTTCTAGATTCTGGCTTCACTCTCGGCGGAGCAATCAAGTGGCTCTACACAGTAGAAGATTCATTGGCGACAACACCAATGGCAGCACTTATCTCAGGTAGAAAAACAGAAGTAAGAAGAGTTGCTCAGTCGCTAGCTTTCTAAGCGTCGCGGCTTATCACTTTCAAAGCAAGAGCCTTTAGGGTTGCCTTTGCTGACTCTTCTAAATTCGCAGCATCAAGAGACTCTAGGCTGCGATCACCTAATTCAACAATCATTCGCTCTGTCTTTTCTAGAGCACCAGAATCCTTAATCAGTTTTTGCATAAAGGCAATTTGATGAGTGTCTAGCTCTCTACTCGTCAGTAGTTCTTCGAAACTCTCTGCCATTGATGGGGATCTTTCGGTCAGAGCTTCAAGAGTTAGGGCTACCAAGACGGTTCTCTTACCTTCACGAAGGTCATCTCCAGCAGGCTTACCGGTAACGCTTGGATCTCCGAATACGCCGAGAATGTCATCTCTGAGTTGGAAAGCGATGCCTAGAGGAATACCGAACTGGGTGAACTGACTCAGTTTGGCAGGGTCTGCTCCTGCGAAAGCAGCACCAATTCGAAGTGGAGCTTCAATGCTGTATTTAGCTGTTTTATAAAGAATGACTTTTTCAGCACGACCAACACCTTCGCTAACAGGTCGAGTAGCAGCTGCGTTCTCTTCTAGAACATCTAGGTACTGACCTGCCATTACTTCAACTCTCATCAAGCTGAATTCATCACGGCAAGCACTTTCAATTTCACGATTAGGGGAGTGAAGTAGAGCGTTACCGAAGATTTCGCTCGACCAACCCAACATCAGATCACCGACTAAAACTGAACCAGCAACGCCAAATCTCTCAGGAGCACCTGCCCAGCTCTTTTCCTTGTGAAGGGTTTCAAAACGCTTGTGAATAGCAGGGGCACCACGTCTTGTATCTGATTGGTCTAGTAGATCATCGTGAACTAGGGCTGCAGCGTGGAACATTTCAAGAGAAGCTGCAATGCCAGCAATAGCTTGCTCAGAATCTTGAATCTCTTGCTCGCTCTGGTGATATGAAGAATCACTCAAACATGCACGCCAAGCCCAGTAGCAGAATAGGGCTCTAAATCTCTTGCCACCTTGAAGCAAACTCTGGGTGTAATCCACAACCGGGATTAGATCTGCAGAAATTGCCTCAAAGTCGGTTCGCTGCTTTTGACAGAAACTGTCCAAATTAGCCTGAACCTGTCCCAAAAGATTTGTTGAATAATTCACTGGAATAGCCTAACTTGGCGAATAGGTTTAGCATTAAAGGCAAGGCGAGGAGAATACTTTGGGATTGAGTGAGAACGAGCAAAAAGTTCTTGATGAACTTGAGCGTCAACTTAACGGTGGCAAGCCTGTTGCTAAGGAAAAGAAGACTCCTGAGCTACCGGGCAAGGTCAAGTACGGCCGACTTCTAGTCCTAGGCTCAGTACTTGTGGTCTTTGGCCTTGGACTAATGATTTTTGCTACTTCTATCCAGCAGGTAATTGTTGGTGTTTTAGCCTTTTTGACCATGCTCACCGGTCTTTACCTGGTTAGCCAGAACTGGACCAGCAAAGCGTTTAGGGAGAGCCAACCTAAGCCAACCCAAGATAAAGGTCCAAAACCTGGAACTTCTGGCTACTTTCAGAACCGTTGGGATCAGCGAAACGGCAACTAAACACATGACTTAGCTGCCAAAAAGGCAGCAAATACAAGGACTTCAGCCCAAAAGCTGGGGTCCTTTAGTCATTTTAGCCCAAAATGCCAATATTTAGGATTTTCCCTCCACCACATTACCCCTTGCTTTTACTGACCTAAACACGCCAGAATTGTAAGTTCTTACAGATATTTGTATATTTGTGGATGAAAGTGGTGTAATGTGGAGCAAAGGTCTAAAGGCGAACTAGAGAAAGGGCGAGCAAGTGTTCATTGGTACCAGCTATCCCAAACTCGATGAGAAGTTCCGTTTGATCCTTCCGGCAAAGTTCAGAGATCGTCTGGCTGGAGGAGTGGTCCTAACTAAAGGACAAGAGAACTGTGTCGTTGTAATGACCAGGGCTGAATACGAGTTGAGAGCAGAAGCTCTAACCGCCAACACAACCGTTGGAACACAGGACTTCAGAGTGCTAACCCGTCACTTCTTTGGTGATGCAGATGAGCAAACTCCAGATGGTCAAGGAAGAATTCTGGTCACCACGAATCTTCGTGAGTGGGCCGGCCTTGGTCGCGAACTAGTTGTTGCAGGTGCTGGTAAGCACATTGAAATTTGGAACCCAGAAACTCGCGCCGCATTTATGAATGCTGGAGCTGAAGCTTTTGCAAACTTCTCCGAGGGGGAGGTGAGGCTGAATTAATTCCTAGTTCCTAATCTCCAGCTATTTGGCTTTGGATATCTACCCCGATTCCTAAAGCAGCAACCAAAAGGTGCAAATGGATGGGGTTTAGGTTCTAGGAACTAAAAGCAACAAATGTCAGAAATCTCTTCACTCCACGAACCAGTTCTTCTAGAACGTTGCATTGAAATCCTTGGCGAAGCACTAAAAGGTGATTCAGCAATTTTGGTTGATGGAACTCTTGGTCTTGGCGGACACAGCGAAGCATTCCTTTTGAGATTTCCAAACCTAATTCTTGTGGGAATTGACCGCGATGAGAATGCACTTCGTTTAGCAGGTGAGCGACTTGCTCCTTTTGCAGATCGCACTCATCTTGTTCAAGCCGTCTACAGCGAAATCCCTGAAGTACTTGAAGAACTGGGTCTAAACCTTGCTGACGCAGTTCTTCTAGATCTAGGCGTTTCTTCAATGCAGCTTGATGAAAAGGAAAGAGGCTTCGCTTATTCATTCGATGCACCACTAGATATGCGAATGGATTCAACTGAAGAACTTACCGCAGCCAAAGTTCTCAATGAATACAGCGAAGATGACCTAAACAGAATCTTCAAAACCCATGGTGAAGAAAGATACGCGAGAGCAATCGCACGTCAGATTGTGAAGATTAGATCTAAGTCTCCATTCACAACAAGCAAACAACTGACCGACATCATTTCTAAGGTCGTTCCATTCATCCCAGGTAAGAGTTCTGGTCACCCTGCCAAGCGCGTATTCCAAGCCTTACGTATTGAAGTGAACCGTGAACTAGAAATTCTTGAAGACACAATTCCTGCAGTAATCGATGCGCTAAAGATTGATGGCAGAGTTTTGGTTCTTTCATACCAGTCCCTAGAAGACCGCATAGTGAAGCAGGCACTAGTTGCTGCATCAACTTCTTCAGCTCCGCTAGATCTTCCAATTGAACTTGAGCAACACGCTCCAATTCTTCGCCTTCTAGTTAGAGGAGCGGAAAAGGCATCAGAGCAAGAGATAAGTAGAAACCCTAGATCAGCATCAGTTCGACTACGTGCTGCCCAGAAAATTAGGAACGCAGCATGAGCGTATTAAGACAAGCCCAACCTATTCGTTCGATTGCACCTAGGCGACACCTGAGACCTGTAGCAACCACGGTTCAGCCAGTCAGACGCCCAAAGACTAAGGCTGATTCAAGAGCTAACCAAGCGGGATCCAGATTCCCTAAAGCAGTTCTTAGAAAAGTAATTGTTGGCCTAACCCTAATTTCAATCTCTGGTCTCATAGTCAACGCTTTTTGTGACACTGCTGTTTACACAATCTCAAATTTGAAGAAGGACACAGAAGCTCTAGCTACCCAAACCCAGGTTGTTAGCCAACAGGTTGACTCACTTCGTTCTCCTCAGAACCTAGCTAATAGCGCTAAGGCTCTTGGCATGATCGTGAATTCAAACCCAGTGTTCTTGAATGTGAGAGACGCAAAGGTTCTAGGCTCTGCAGTTCCTGCATCTGCAGAAAGCTCAATGGCTGTATCAAAGAACCTGATTGCAAATGCGGCAATGACAGTAAAGAGCAACGTTTCTAAGTTGACTGGTGCATCTGCAGCAACAATTGATGCTCCTATCCTGAAAACTTCCAGTAATGAGAGTGTCAAGACTAATAACCCAACTGCTACCGAAGTACCTTTAACTTCGGCGGTCATACCTAAATCGCCTACGAACTAACTGGACTTAGGTGTTAGATGCATACCAGCCAAACTGACAGAAGGTACACGGCATTCGTTGTCGTATTGCTGCTCGTCATTTCAGCTTTCGTGGGCAGACTAATTTATGTTCAAGTTGTGGACGCTGATCGTCTAAACGCACTATCAACTCAAGCTAGGGAAACTACTCGAACTATTCCTGCTATTCGAGGAAATATCATCGATAGTGATGGTCGCATTCTTGCAACGACAGTTGTGAGTTGGGATGTGAACGTAGATCCTAAGATTGTTGGCCCAGTAGTGCTAACTATCGATGGCGAGAAGGTTGCCTTTACAAAAGACCAAATGGCCGAGAAGCTCTCCGAGATTCTAAAAGTTCCAACCGACGTTCTAATTGAAAAGATGACTGGAACATCTAGGTATGCCAATCTAAAGAAGTCAGTAAGCGCAGCTGTCTATACCAAACTCAAAGAGTTAAAACTTCCTTGGCTGTACTTTGACCAAAAGCAAGAGCGTCACTATCCAGATGGAGCGGTTGCAGGAAATCTTCTTGGCTTCGTTGGGTCAGATGGATCAGCTCTTGAAGGTATTGAACGAATGATGAACTCTTGCCTTGCTGGAACTGATGGAAAAGAAACATACATTGAAGGAGCGGACCGTATTCGCATTCCTTCATCCGTGCAGACCATTCAGCAGGTTAAGCATGGCTCTGACGTAGTTCTTTCTATCAACTCTGATTTGCAGTACTCAGCTCAACAGGAAATGGCTGCAACTGTAAGACGATTGAAAGCGGACTGGGCTAGCGCAATTGTGATCGAAGTTGCTACTGGAAGAATTTTGGCTGCTGCTGAAGCCCCAACTGTTGATCCAAACAATCCAAGTGGTGTTGAATCTCAGAACCGTTCTTCTCGTATTTTTAGAGCCGCCTTTGAACCTGGCTCAATTCTTAAGCCTGTAGCGGCTGCAACAGCAGTAGACGTTGGCAAAGCAACTCCATTGACTCAAGTAATTGCTCCATACTCACTTCGTATGCCATGGGGAGAAAGAATCAATGATTCTCATCAACATGCCCCAGACAAACTAACACTTACCGGTGTGCTAGTTGATTCATCAAATACAGGACTTGTTCAACTTGGCGGAAAAGTTGGCTCGAAGACTCGTTACGAATACATGCAGAAGTTCGGTATGGGATCTAAATCTGGAGTGAACTTCGAAGGTGAATCTTCAGGTCTTCTTGCTGATTACAAAAACTGGGACAAGATGACTGATCAGACCGTTATGTTCGGTCAAGGTGTATCACTCACCCCAATTCAAACTGCAGGGATCTATCAGGCAATTGCAAATAAAGGTGTTCGACTTTCACCTGTCCTAGTTGAGGGCTGTGTTGATAGTGCAGGAACTCTAACTAGAACTGCTGTTGATGCTCCAGTTCGAGTCATCACTGAAGAAACAGCTGCCACCACCATTGACATGCTTGAGAAGGTTGTTGAGTTCGGTTCTATTGGTAAGACCGCACGAATTCAGGGTTACCGTGTTGGAGGCAAGACCGGAACAGCTCAAATCGCTGAAGGTAAAGGTTATGGCCGACTTTATGCTGTTTCCTTTGTTGGACTTGCTCCAGTTGAAGATCCTAAATACATCGTCGCTGTAACTGCATTCAAATCTAGAACTGTTAGTAACTCTCTAGGGGCAACACCAGGATTTGTGTCTGTTATGAAGCAGGTATTGAAGACTTACGCTGTGCCACCATCGACTACCAAGTCAAAGAAGATTGCGATTAGGTGGAAATAATGACACCTAAGCAATCAATCCCTCCAATTCTTCGACCAGATCTGGTCACTCCTGTTCCACTTGAAGTATTCGCAAAGAGATTAGATCTTGAAGTTGTTGGAAATCCAGAGAGTGTCTTGCTCACAGGTATCAGCATGAACACCGGAGATCTAAGACCTGGCGATCTATTTGTTGCTATGCCTGGAGTAAAAACTCATGGCGCAAACTTCATCGCTAAAGCTATTGAGCAAGGTGCAGTTGCAGTTGTTACAGATTCAGCTGGACTAGAACTTCTGCACGGCATAGCAATTCCGGTAATGCGTTTAGAGGAACCTAGAACACACCTAGGGGAGTTGGCAGCTTTTGTATATGGAAATACTGACGGCAACATGCCTCTTCTTTTTGGGACGACTGGAACAAACGGTAAAACATCAACGAGCTACCTTCTTGAAGGAATACTTCGTCAGCTTGGTAGAACCACAGGACTAACATCTACTGCTGAAAGACACATCGCGGGTGAAGTTATTGTTAGCCGTCTAACAACTCCTGAATCAACTGAGATGCAGGCACTCATCGCAAGAATGCGTGAAAAAGGTGTTACCGATGTTGCCATTGAGGTTTCAGCCCAAGCGCTAACCCAACTAAGAGTTGATGGCTTGGTGTTTGATGTTGCTGGATTTACAAACCTAAGCCACGATCACTTCGATGACTATGACGGTTTCGATGACTATCTCTCAGCAAAAGCAAAACTCTTCACTAAAGAGAAATCCAAGAAAGCTGTTGTCTGTCTAGACACTGTTTACGGAAAGAGAATTGCTGAACGAAGTGAAGTTCCAGTTACAACAATCTCTATGAACCCTGAAGATGGTGCTGACTGGAATGTAAGAATCTTGGCGGAACTTCCTGGCAAAACAGAGTTTGAACTAACCGGTCCTCAAGGAGAACACCTTGTGAGCAGTGTTCCAATACTTGGAGCTCACATGGCTTCTAATGCTGGATTGGCAATCGTCATGGCTGTAACTGCTGGGTATGATTTCGAAGATATCGCTAAGGCTCTAGCAAATGGCATTGATGCCTATCTACCTGGTCGCACCGAACTTGTTTCACCGGTTGGTGCACCTTTCGTTTATGTTGACTTCGGACATAGTCCAGATGCTTTCCTTAACACTCTTGCTGCCGTTAGAAAAGTAACTAAGGGAAAAGTTGTCATGCTCTTTGGTGCAGATGGCGACAGAGATGCTTCTAAGCGACCTGAGATGGCAAGAGTGGCTGCTGCTGGCTGTGACCTACTTGTGATTACCGATCATCATCCAAGATTTGAAAACCCAGTTTCTATTCGTAAAGCGCTTGTTGAAGCTGCACGAGAATTCAGACCAGAACTTGAGATCCATGAGGTATCTCCACCAGAGGCGGCAATTCGTTTAGCTGTTTCATTAGTTGGTCCTGGGGATGCAATTTTGTGGGCAGGACCTGGTCATCAGGACTACCGCGACATTGAGGGAGTGAGAACTCCATACTCTGCAAGATCTGAGGCTAGAGAAGCACTCAAGGAAGCAGGCTACAAATGATTGCCATGAGCTTGCAAGAGATTGCAGAAGCCATAGAAGCCAAACTTATAGGCGATGGAACAGTTGTTGTTTCAGGTTCTGTTGAGACAGATTCAAGACACATCAAAGCTGGATCATTATTTGTTGCTAAACCAGGTGAAGTGACAGACGGGCATGAGTTTGTTTCAAGTGCAATAGCAAATGGCGCAGTAGCTCTAATAGTTGAACATGAAGTTAGTAGTCCTGTTCCTCAGTTAGTTGTGAAAGATTCAGTTCATGCCCTTGGACTACTTGCCAAGCATGTAGTTGCAAGAGTAAAAGCACTTGGACACTTGAAGGTAATTGGGGTAACTGGATCAAACGGTAAGACAACTACTAAGAACATGTTGCGAGAGGTTCTCTCCACTGCCGGTAAAACTATCGCACCAGAAGAGTCTTTCAATAACGAAGTTGGTGCACCATATTCCATGCTCAAGATTGATGAGCAAACTAGATTCCTAGTTGTTGAGATGGGTGCTGGTGGGATTGGAACAATAAAGTACCTGGCTCAGATGTGTCAACCTGATCTTGGTATTGAACTTAAAGTCGGTCTTGCTCACGCAGGTGAATTTGGTGGCATTGAGATTACCGAAAACATTAAGGCAGAACTAGTTGAAGAACTTACTCCAACTGGAATAGCGCTTCTAAATTTTGATGATGAACGTGTAATGAACATGGTCAGTAGAACTAAAGCAAAAGTGATTACATTCGGTCTAGGTGAGGGCAGTGACTATTCAGCATCTGATGTAGCAATCAATTTGTCTGGAACAAGTTTTGAATATTCAACACCTGATGGAACCAAGTCAAAGGTAAATCTTCAGATACTTGGTGAGCATCATGTCTATAACGCACTTGCTGCTCTAGCTACCGGTGAGATTCTTGGTGTTGACCGCAAACTAGCAATTGAAGCTATCGAAGGCATGAAGTTAGCGGAGAAGTGGCGCATGGAATTGGCTATCGCTGAATCTGGAGTAACAGTGATCAACGATGCTTACAACGCAAGTCCAGACTCGATGAGAGCAGCACTTCAGACTCTTGCTCAATTGGGGAGAATCTCAGGTAAGAAGACAGTTGCTGTTATGGGTGAGATGGCCGAACTAGGGGAGTTCTCAGCCCATGAGCATGATGCTATTGGTCGAATAGCTGTGCGATTGAACCTAGGCCAGGTAGTTGTTGTAGGTAAAAGTGCCAAATTGATCCACATGGGAGCTTCTCAAGAGGGTTCATGGGATGGGGAATCTCAGTATTTCGATGAAATCTCCAACGCTCTGGCCTATCTGCGTGAAATGCTTACAGGAGACGAAATCGTCTTGGTGAAATCTTCAAAGTCAGCGAATCTAAGATTTCTTGGCGATGACCTCTTGAAGGAGAACTAATGAGAGCACTACTACTTGCAGGGCTTTTAGGGCTGGTGCTTTCTCTTGTCATCACACCCGTTCTGATTTGGCTGTTCAAAAAAATTGGTTGGGGTCAGATAGTTCGAGTTGATGGTCCTTCAGCTCACCTTACAAAACGTGGAACTCCAAGCATGGGTGGAATTGGAATTATTCTGAGTGCTGTTGCCTCTTACTTTGTTGCAAAGATGGCAAACGGTGAGCCACC
>JBIJAF010000037.1:0-7464 GCA_044345905.1 Rhodoluna sp. | reverse complement strand
CCTGATCGTACGGACGCTGTGCGCCAAGACCAACAATTAGTTCCTTCTTGGCAAGCTGAATTGCAACGTTAGTACCCAGGTCCTGAGTTCCGATCTTTAGGTCAAGACGTCCAGCTTCGCGAGCTGCTGCCATGATTCCTTCTGCTGGAACATCCCAAACACCCCAGATACCATTTAGGTCTGCGTGCTTGGTTAGCATTGCTGTTGCAGCTGCTTGAGCATCACCAGCAAAGTCTGGACCGCCAATACCCTTTTCTTCAACAATCTCAATGTTTGGGTACTGTGCAAGAGTTTCCTTGAAACCGTCATAACGCTGCTTGGTTACAAAGAAGTCTGCATCGTGATAGATCAAACCAACTTTGCCCTTACCGTTAAGTGCTTTTGCAAAGAGGTGAGCTGAAACAACACCGTTACCCTTGTTGTCCGCTGAGACAACAGCTGTGTAGTCCTGTCCACCGACCATGTCTGCTGGAACGTTGTCCATGAAGACCAACTTGATTCCTGCAGCAGCAGCTTTCTTGAATGCAGCTGATGTTGCAACTGGGTCAGTTGGAATTGAGACGATGATGTCTGGCTTTAGTGCCATAACAGTTTCAATGTCTGACACCTGCTTCTCTGGCTTGAAGTCTGCATCTGTTACAGCTACAACTTCAACTCCCAAACGTGCGAACTCAGCCTTTAGGCCTTCGATCTGCGCGGTTGACCAGTCGTTACCTGAGTAGTGCATAACGATTGCTGCTGTTAGTTTTTGAGCCTTGATCTGTTCTACTTCTTCATCGGTTAGCTCTGTGCTATCGAATCCAGAAGGTGTTTCTCCGTTAGGGCCAAGGCTTAGTACCTGGCCTTCTAGTGCAGCAAGTGCAGCGTCTACCTGAGCGACGATGGCACTATCAATACCTTCGTCTTGCCCATTAGTTCCGCTGGACGAGCATCCGGTGAAGGCAAGCACTAATGCTGCGCTCACTCCAATGCTTGTTATCAGTTTCTTCATTTTTGCTCTCCTTGGTTATTTCTTTTTGATGGATGGATGGTATTTCTAGTTAGCAAATAGCCGCTCTAGGTAGCTCCTGCTTATTTCTGCGGCAGTCTTCGGATCGCCTGCATAGGCATCGAGTTCTACCAATAGCCAACTGTCATAGCTGGCTCTTCTCATTGCAGCTAATACCGCAACGAAATCTATGTCCCCTTCACCCAGTGGGGTGAATTGGTTTGTCTTAGTTGATAAGTCTTTAAAGTGAACGTGCTTTAGTCGATCACCGTAACGGTCAATCGCAGCAACCGGGTCGATACCAGAAGCAACTAGGTGAGCAGTGTCTGGACAGAAACCGATTGAACAGTTATCCATGATTTGGTGGAAGCCATCTAATGTTTCAGAGATAGTTCCTAGGTGTGGGTGGAAGCTACTTTCAAGACCATGTGTTCTAGCGATGTCGGCAGCCATGTCTAAACCACGACCAACTTTCTTAAAGTCATCTGCATGTGGGCCTTGTGGACGCTTTGCTCCACCACCTACTACAAGACGGCTAGCTCCAAACTTCTTCGCGAGCAATGCTGCTTGCTCAATCTTGTAAAGTTCATCGTCAAGAATCTCGTCGTAAATGAAGTTAGCTCCTGTGTAAACAGAAACTAGTTGCACACCTGTTTCTTTTAGAACTGAAAGTAGTTCTTCCGGGTTGTCTGCAAACTCAGCTAGGTTGCCATCGAAAACTTCAGTCCCCTGATAGCCAGCTGCGGCAATGTCCCTAACGGCAGCCTTTGTATCTCCATGGGTCATGTAGAAGAGATCCTTGATGCTAGTAACACCGCCAGGGTGGCCTACAACTCCGCCCCAAGTAATTGTTGAATAACCAAACTTCACTTCAGTACCTTTCATGCGATTTATACTTCCTAAGTAGATAATGCTCCTTTTCGTGAGACTTTTGTCGATTTTCGACACCTTGTTATAAACTTGTGATAATCTTTTCTCGAAAGCCGAGTCAAGTTATTGTCTATGCTTTAGAGGTGGCTGATATCAATATGTTGAATTTCGGGTTTAGTTCCGGTCGACTTCTACAGCTATTTCGGGACGGTCAGCCCCACACCAAGGCTGAAATGGCCGAACTTACAGGCCTAGCCAGGTCCACAATATCTCTTCGCTTAGACCCTCTTATTGAACTTGGTCTCATAGCTCCCGCCAAAAGTGCTACATCAACTGGGGGTAGGCCCTCGGCTCGCCTATTGCTCAATGAAGAGGCCTTTGTTGTCGCAGGCGTCGACTTTGGTGCGACCCACGCAGTTGCCTCGTTAGCGGATCTAAGCGGCAAGATTCTAGTTTCTATCGATACCAAGCGCCAGATCTCTGATGGCCCTGAGGTTTGCTTGCGTTGGATGATTGAAGAAATCAAACACTTGCTATCAGGCCTTGGTCTAAGTGAAGACCGTTTGCTTGCAATTGGCATTGGAGTTCCAGGCCCTGTTGAACACGAAACCGGTATGCCAGCTAATCCACCGATCATGCCTGGCTGGGATGCGTTTGATATTCCTGGAAGAGTAAATCAAGATCTCGCTGCCAAAGTTTTAGTAGACAATGACGTTAACGTAATGGCCGTAGGAGAGCGTCACCTCAACTACCCAGATGTAAATCACCTAATATTTTTGAAAGCTGCAACAGGAATTGGTTCTGGCATTATCTCTGATGGTCATCTGCAAAGGGGATCGCAAGGAACTGCAGGAGACATTGGACACGTAAGAGTTTCTCGCGGAGATAGCATTGCTTGCCGCTGTGGTAACTACGGATGTCTAGAAGCTGTTGCAGGTGCACCAGCAGTTATCAAGAATATAAATGAAGCGGGCTTACCAATTAGAAACATGTCTGATCTCATTGATGCAACCAAGCGATCAAAGGTGGAAGCCATACAAGCAGTCAGACAAGCAGGACGTGACATTGGTGAAGTGCTAAGCACCTGCGTAAGTCTGATGAACCCATCAGTGATTGTAATTGGCGGATCAATGGCCTCAGCAGGTGAGCACTTAATAGCTGGAGTGAGAGAAGCTGTGTATAGCAGATCCATGCCATTAGCAAGCGAGAGCCTATCTATAGTTCAAAGCAAAGCAGGAAAAGAGGTTGGAATCATTGGGGCAAGCGTCATGGCTATTGAATATGTCCTTGATGCTGAAACAATAGACCAAATGTTTTCAACCTCTTTGTGATTACTGTTAGAGCTTCTTTTCATAGCGAATAAAATCACTTAGATTTGCGACCTTGTCGTAGAGCTTTCTGGCAGTACTGTTACTCTCTTTGGTTATCCAGAATAGTTCTGTGCAGCCTTGCTTGATTGCTGCCTCCTGAACTTGTTGAATAAGAGCTTTAGCAACTCCATTCTCTCGAGCCCTTTCAGCTACATACAGATCTTCAAGATAACAATGAGAGGTATCACTCCAAGTAGAGAGTTGATAGTGGAAGTGAGCTATTCCAACCACAATGCCATTAGATTCTGCTACCAGTCCTTGAATCTGCGGATCTGAATTAGTTAGGCGATCCCATAAAAGTTCAGAGTCCATGTCATCAGGGGAAGCGTTGTAGAACCTCAAATAGGCAAGATAGAGTTCAAGCCACGAAGACTTGTCCGCTTCTCTAATCTGGCGCACGTTAATACTCATTTCAAAACTCCATTGCTTTTGCCGCCTGCACGGTCCTAATGTATCGCGCTCGGTTTTAGAAGCAACGAACCGACTCTGCCAAATCACAAACCAGAAATTAAGAGCAGTTTTTACCTCAAGCGTTAGTTGATGGTAACTTTAACAACTTTCGAGAGTGGTTTGAATCCTGCCTTGGCTGCAGCCTTGCCAGTTAGCGAACAAACGCCTTTAGTTTTCTTTGCCACAAGTTTTCCTTTAGCCACGCTACAAGTCTTGGTGGTAGATGAAACCCATACCAACCTTGTTCCTTGGACTGTTTTCGCAGGTAGAGTCAAGCTTTTCTTTACTTTAAGCTTTGTTGCAAAAGCCTTTACGGTTTGATTCGCTGGGGCGATTGGTGCTGCGGCACCCTGCTCACCTTTGAGGCCTTGTTCACCTTGCAAACCTTGATCACCCTTCAAACCCTGATCACCCTTCAAACCTTGATCACCCTTCAAACCCTGATCACCCTTCAAACCCTGATCACCCTTCAAACCCTGATCACCCTGATCACCCTTCAAACCTTGGTCGCCTTGTAAACCTTGGTCGCCTTTAGGACCTTGGCTACAAAACAGAGTAGTTCGGCTCGCATTAGTGGCGGTCATCGTTGCGATAACACTAGGAACACTTCCACAATACTCAAAAGAAACCAGGCCTTCGGAGCCTTGGAATGCACTAGCTGATAAGGATTGAATGGCACTTCCAAGATGAATAGTTCTTAGTTCAGGAATGTACGCGAAGGCTTGGGAACCTATGCTCTTTACTGAATTCGGCAGTGACACCGTCGAAATTTTGGTTGCGAAAAACGCCTCTTCGCCAATTGTTTGAATACCGCTTCCAAAATCGATTTCAGAAAGCCCGGAGGCCCCATAGAAAACTGAGTTGCCCAAAGTCTTTAATGAATTCGGCAGCGACACAGACAATAAATCAGGGTTGTTTGCAAAAGCAAGATTACCGATTGAATCAACACCAGTACCTAGATCTAAAGTTCTAAGTCGACTGTTGGCAAAGAAAGCCCTGGTCCCGATTCTCTTCACAGAGTTAGGAAGAGATACGGATGTCAAACTTGTAGCCCCGTAGAAAGCTGAATCGCCGATTGACTGAACGGAACTACCAAAGTCAATCTCTCTGAGGCTTGAGTTTGTGTCAAATGCTTGCTCTCCGATTGACTTTAGAGAGTTTGGGAATGAGATTGACATCAATGCTGTGTTTCTGTAAAAACTTAATGCTCCAATGCTTTGGATTCCATAACCGAAGTCAATGCTTTTGAGATTTACTGTGCCTACGAATGCAAAGTCTGCGATACTCCTTAGCGAGTTTGGAAGAGACAGAGTAAAGATGTTTTCGTTCGAATAAAATGAAGCTTTACCAATTTGAGTAACACCTTCAGGAATAATTACCGCGCCTTCACAAGAGGTTCCAGAAATTACAATGTTCTGTCTGATGTCGAGGCAGTTTGGATCAAACGCTATCTCAGCAGCTATCGAGCCCAAGGAAACGGGTATTGTTCTTGAGATACTCTGGTTAGCGGTACTCGCGGAAATGAGTATGTTCGCATCCCCTGCGTTAAATCCCGAAACAGTGAAGTTACAAGACTCACCAGCAGCTAGCACATTTCCGCAAGAAGTTGAACTTTGAAATACTGAGTTTGAAAGACCAAGATTATCGAAGACAATGCTCGTAATTCCTTTGTTGGTAAGAGTTAAAGACTTGATCTCTCCCGCGTACCCCAAGGTTATGGCGTTCAAATTGAGTTCAAGGTCATAGCCGTTTAGATATCCAGTAAAGGTTTGGAAAAAGATGTCTTCGCCATTCTGATACAGATACATTAGGTCGCCTGTAGTTGGGTTAATGGCAGCGTTGGCCCAAGTCTGGAATTCAGTTCCAGCGGCAAGAACTGTCACGCTAGGCCCGAAAGTTGTACCAAAGTCATTGCTCACTTGAAAACTAATGCTTGATCCCTCACCAATCACACCAGAAACAACATTCCCACTATCATCAGCGGCAAGAGATCTACCTTGTTGCTGGATTTCATTCGGAGCTATCTGAGTTGTAGATACTGAGCTCGTATCAAGTAAGTCAACCTTAACCAAGGTGGCTTCCTGACCGGCCATATACAGAAATTTATTTTGAGGGTTACTTGAAATCCCAGCTACGGAAAAGTGAATTGACTGCCCTGTTACTACTTCAGCGGAGAAGGTCTCTCCATAGTCAGTACTTCGAAACCAGGATACATCTGGCTTATCTACAAAGACATATACGTCGTGCGTTACTCTGTCCACAACAACATCTGAATAAACCCAATATCCGAAATTAGTCTGAATCTTGTTAAATGTTTGTCCTTGATCCGAACTTGTCCAGAAAGTTTGACCATCATTGGTAATGGCGTAAATGCGGTCTCCATCAACCGCCATGTGAATGCTTCCAAAACCATTTTGTGGACTAGAGATTGGTTCTGACCATGTTGCACCACGGTCAAGACTTCTAGAGAAACGACCAACAGCAACTAATTGATCTGGGTCGTAAAAACTCCAGGCCACATAAAGGATGTCGTTTGATGAAACTGCAATCTCTGCCCCACCAAATATCTGATCAGAGCTAACTAGAGATGACAAGCCGAAGTTCTGTCCTCTATCAGTGCTGCGTGAAACTCGAATTCCCTCAGGGCCAGTAAACAAAACGAAGATAGTTCCGTCCGACGTAACGGCAATTCTTCTTGTTGTGTTTGAGCCAGCAATGCTGCTTGAAGTGCATGGCGATGGTATCTCAAGAGTTCCGCAGTTCTGATCAACTTGCGTTGCAGAATTCAGTGGCCCTGGATCTGCAGATGCAATAGTAGGGGTGAATACTATGCCCATTAGAGCCAGTGTGGTTATTAGCAGCGAACTTTGTATACTCTTGATTTTCATACTTAGACCCAATCTTCGGTTGACTAATAGCAACAGCCTAGGGGTTGACTATTCGATTTAGCGGACATTTAGCCTTGCAAACGCCCCAAAAATGGCTCAGCATAGAGCGCTCCGAGGCTACGGTTCTTGAATAGAGTCAGGGGCCGAATGGGGTCTAAGAAAAGGGTCAGAAACAGGACCTTTTCCGTTCTGTAACCACCTGTGCTTGGTGCACTGAAAGAGTTAGACCTGCCGCGACAGCCTAATCAATGGTAGGGAGTGAAGCGTCAGGAATAAAAGACTGATCCCTCGGGCTTCAGCTACCCGGTTACAATCTTTAGTCTCTTTGAGGCTGGTGAGTTACCGACATCGTTTACAGCTGTTACACGGAACAGGTAACTGGTTTTGCTTTTGAGGCCCTTGACTATCAAAGAACGGCTAGTAGATACAGCTTTAGTGACTTTCAACCAAGAAACACCATTGTTTTTAGAATATTCGACAACATAGTTTCTAATAGCACTACCACCAGTAACCGCAGGAGCTTTCCAACCTAAAGTCACAGACGTTTTAGCAGCCTTCACACTCAACGATGAAGGAGCTAATGGAGCATTACCAACAGTAGTGACTTGAAGAATAGATGAAACAGTTGAGAAGCCGATCTCATTCTTAGCGGCAACACGGAAACAATATTTAGTTCCAGCCTTCAAACCAGTTACCTTGAAACCTAAATTCAAAGAAACAACTCGATTGATAGATGTATAGGTAGAACAGTTACTAGACACCTCAACCCGGTAATCAGTGATAGCTGAACCACCATTAGAGGAAGGTAACAACCAGGAAAGAGTTAAAGAAGTTGAAGTGATAGCACTACTTGAAAGACTTCGAGGAACATTAGGTGCAGCAAGAGGAGTAGTAAATG
>JBIJAF010000036.1:0-7467 GCA_044345905.1 Rhodoluna sp. | reverse complement strand
ACTCGGTGTGCCCAAAGCATTCCGAATACGGTCATTAGAGCCATAACTCCCCAGTGGAGGATCAATAGCCAGGTTTCAATTGGCATTCCATAAGACAGAGCTCTACCAAGGTTGGTTGCATGCCACTGCGGAGAGATCCAACCAATCCATTGAAGATAAAGAGGCATTGAGGTGATTGGGTAGAAAGTTCCAGAGAACATAAACATCGGGGTAACAATGAATCTGCCAACTAAAGCAAATATCCCATCATCTTCTTTGATGTTTCCCGCAAAGCCCAGCATGATGGCTGCAAAACCAAGACCTGCAGTGCTTGAGACAAGAACAAGAATTGGCAGTGACGCCCAAGTAACAGCACCAAACGCCAAGAGACAAAGACCATAGAGAAATACCTGAAGTACTGCTCTTGCCATAGCTGCCAGCAGAATTCCATTAACAATCTGCTTGCCTGTTATGGCAGTTGCATTCATTGAGAAGAATGTCTTATCCCAGTTAAAGCCCTGCAGGGTAGGCCAAGTAACTTCATCCATAGCCCCTTGAATACCAGCGGTAGCTAGTAGAGCTGGGGCTAGGAAGGTTAGATAGCTAACACCATCAATAGCATTAGCGCCAAGAGATGAATCAACCAGTGCACCAACACCGATTCCAATAGATAGTAAATACAGAGTTGGGTTACCTAAACCAAAAGCAATGATGGACTTCCACCACTTCAACATGTTCAGCAACCTGTTTTCAGCGATATACAAAGCTCCGCGCTTCATGCTGACTCTAGGATCAACCAGTGTGGCTGCTCCAGTCCAAGTCATTGCAACTTTAGATTCAACTTCCATTGCCATTAGTCGACCAGAGTCCTACCGGTTAGGCGAAGGAAAACATCTTCAAGAGAAGATCTTCTAACCAAAGAAGTAACAGGGTGTAGTCCCTTTTTGATGATCTGCTCTAAACACTTCTCACCGTTCTCGGCATAAACAAGAATTCGGTCAGGAAGGATCTCTAGACGTTCACCAATGCCCTTTAGGTCTTTAGCAACCTGAGCATTGTTTTCACTTCCGAAACGAACTTCAAGAACTTCTTTTGATGAATACTTCTTGATTAGTTCAGCTGGAGATCCTTCAGCCATGATCTTGCCTTTATCCATAACCATCAAACGGTCACAGAGCTGCTCAGCTTCATCCATGTAGTGAGTAGTGATAACCAGGGTCACACCCTGTTCTTTTAGTCTGAATAATCTGTCCCAGAGAATGTGTCTTGCTTGTGGGTCTAAACCTGTGGTTGGTTCATCCAACATCAAAATCTCTGGTTCATTAACCAAACCTCTAGCGATAGTGAGTCTTCTCTTCATACCGCCAGATAGCTCTTCAGTTTTGCTGTTTCTCTTATCAGCTAGTTGAGCGAAATCTAGAAGTTCTTCAATCTTTACCTTCAACCACTTACGGCTTAGTCCGAAGTAGCGACCATAAATCATTAGGTTTTCCCAAACCTTTAGTTCACGATCTAGATTGTCTTGCTGAGGAACAACACCCAGGTGAGCTCTAATCTCAGGGCCCTGATCGTTAGGGTCTTTACCCAAAATAAGTAGCTCGCCACCGCTTCTTTGGCTGGTAGCAGCAATCATCTTCATGGTGGTTGATTTACCAGCACCATTAGGTCCTAGTAATCCAAAGGACTCTCCCCTAGTTACTGTGAAGTCAATGCCATCAACTGCTTTAAAGTCCCCGTAAACCTTTGTGAGCCCCTTAGCAATGATCATTGCCTCTGGACTGGTGCTTTTCTTAGCCAAATTAACTGTCTTTCCTCTTTGAAATAATCAGATGCTCAACTTTGTAAGTCTAATGATTGGCAGTGATATCCTTTAGGTTATGACCCCTGCTCAGACTGACAAGGTTCGCCCAGGCAACCGCAGGGTGACCGGGAAAGAGCAGTTCTATACCCCAGCTGATCTAGCCCTAAGGCTAACCAAGCAGATTGAGCCGCTGGTAGGCGGACTAAAGGGCAAGTTAGTCATAGAGCCAGCCGGAGGCACAGGTGCCTTTATCAAAGCAGCCAAAGAATTAGGAGCCACCAAGGTCCTGAGTTTCGATATTGAACCCAAGTCAGATGGAGTCCAACTAGGTGACTTTCTAGAGTCAAATCTAGAGGGTATAAATGGAGCAATTACCATCTCTAATCCACCGTTTGGAAGAAACAACTCTTTGAGCATCCCCTTCTTTAACAAGGCTGCTAAGCACAGTGACTACATCGCATTCATTGTTCCTAGAAGTTGGCGTAAATGGTCTGTGATTAACAGACTGGATCGAAATTTCCACCTAGTTCATGACGAAGATCTGAGCATTGACTATGTCGATGACCTCGGTGAAATGGTTTGGCAGAAATCCAACCTTCGAACCTGCTTTCAACTATGGAAGAGACAAGACACTGAAAGAGAGCTAATCAAGGTTCAGGATTTAGGGCTAGTCTCGAAGGTGAGCCCTGAAGAAGCGGATGTGGCAATCACCGTTTTTGGCTATAGCTGTGGGCTAGTTCGAACAGAGTTTGACCGCAAACCCAACAGTACGGTTATGTTTCTCAAGATTCACGATGAACTAGTACTTCCTGCGCTTAGAAAAGTGGATTTCAGTAAGTTCTATCGCAATACCGCTTATACAGAGGCATTGTCCCTGCAAGAGATTAGATTTCTACTAAACGAAGAAATACTAGGCGATCCATCCCTAGCTAAATGAGAGAGTAAAGAATGAGCATGACAGGCAGACGCGGACGAGGACCAGCCGTTATGGACACCGGACCTAAGGCTAAGTTCAGTCAACTTTTTCCATACATGAAAGAGCAAAAAGGTCTTCTCACCTTTGCTGTCATTTTTAGCGTGCTTGCTGCTGGTGTGAACTTGGCTCAACCTCTTGTGGTGGGTCAGATTATTAGCACTGTTCAGGCAGGTAAAGATGTTCTCATTCTCGCTATTGCTCTAATAGTCATCACATTGCTTAGCGCTCTTCTTAGCGGTGCGATGTATCTGGTTCTTGCCAAAGCAGGAGAGGGCGTTGTGCTTTCAGCTAGAACATCACTTGCTACTCGCCTACTTAGATTGCCAATTGCGGAGTATGACCTCAGAAGAACTGGAGACTTAGTCTCTCGAGTGGGTTCAGACACGACACTGCTTAGAGCGGCTCTAACCCAAGGTTTAGTCAATGGTGCCGGTGGTGCTCTTATCTTCATCGGCTCGGTTATTGCTATGGCAATTATTGACTGGCTACTTCTAGTTCTTACCCTCGGTATGATTTCAATCGCTGTTGCAGCTATCGGCCTAACCGCAAGAAGAATCAAGGCAGCAACAACCAAGGCTCAGGAGCGTGTAGGCAACATGTCAGCTTCTGTTGAACGTGCCCTTTCTGCTGTTAGAACCATTAGAGCTGCAAGAGCAGAAGGTAGAGAATCTGCCCAGATTAAAAAGGACGCTGAAGATGCTTACGAGCAAGGTGTAAAGATTGCCAAGATCAACTCCTTTGTTCTTCCAATTAGCGGAATTGCTGCCAACGGAGCGCTAATTGCTGTTATTGGTGTGGGTGGATACCGAGTTGCAACTGGTGAGACCCAGGTTGCATCTCTAGTCACATTCATTCTTCTCATGTTCCTGTTGCTAAGGCCAGTTGGGCAATTCTTCGAAGCATACTCATCTGTACAGTCAGCTCTTGGAGCTCTTGCCCGAATCCAAGAAATCTTGGATGTCCCTCTCGAAGATACTGATGCCGAAAGAGCTCAAGTTACTAGACGAAAAGCCGTGAACTCGACAGCTATTGAATTCAGGAAAGTTAAGTTCAGCTACCCTGCAAGACCAGAAGTAGCTCTCGACGCCAATGGCAAACCAATTGAAGGTGCTGAGCCAATCATGAGCGAACCTAAGGATGTTCTAAAAGGAGTTTCATTCAAGATTGAACGTGGCACACGTGTTGCCATCGTTGGTCCATCAGGAGCTGGTAAGTCAACCATCTTCAGTTTGATGGAGAGATTCTATGAGTCAACCGGTGGAGACATTCTGCTAGATGGTCAGTCAGTTGGTTCTATGCTCAGATCTGATCTAAGGGCCCAGATTGGTTACGTCGAACAAGATGCACCAGTTCTTGCTGGAAGCATTCGAGAGAACCTTCTAATTGGTTCACCTGATGCAACAGAGAAGGACCTGAAGCGAGTTCTTGCTGAAGTTAACCTAACGACTGTTCTCAAGAGAGACAAGCGAGGCCTGGATGCTGAAGTTGGAGAGCAAGGAATTATGCTCTCTGGAGGAGAACGTCAAAGATTAGCTATTGCTAGAACGCTGCTGAGTGCCCCGCCAATTCTTTTATTGGATGAGTCGACTTCTAGCCTGGATGGTATCAATGAGCAACGTATGCGTGAGGCTATCGATGCTGTTGCCAAGAACCGAACCATGATCGTGATTGCCCACAGACTCTCAACTGTTGTCGATAGCGACCAGATCATAGTTATTGATGGCGGTAAGGTTATCGGCTCTGGAACCCACAAACAGTTGCTGAGATCCACCCCACTTTATAAGGAATTAGCTGCGACCCAAATGCTTGACTAGTCCCGTGTCAGAGCCTCAAATTAGTATGTTCAAAAAGAATTTCAAAACCTAGGAGATGTAAATGGTAGCCAAGAAAATGACTGAAAGACTCGCATTACCGATGTTTGTATGTGGCATTATTGCCATGATTTCATCAGCTGGAGTTTCCCTTGGTGCCTCCGCTACTGCAACTAGCCCGATTGAGTATGAAAAAGTCACCATGACCTACCTATCTTCTGGCTATTCAGCTAGCGACAGTACGTGTGGATCAACTCAAGATGTCTACTCTGGAAGCAGCAAATATTCATCGTTCAGATCTAAGAACTTGAGAACATCTGGAAATGCTGAAGCGTTTCTTTGCACCGCAACTTTTTACGTTGTAACCAATGTCGATATTCCAACCCCTAAGCCGATTCCGACAATTACTGTTATTCAGTCACCGCAGCAATCTGCAACTCCTCGACCTACAAGGACTATCTACGTGACTCCTACTTCTTCCCCGAGTCCGACTTACGAACCAAGACCGACCAATTCACCTCGACCATTCCCAACTGCAACTGGGAACCCAAGACCGACTCCTTCTTTCTTCCAAAGTCCGACTCCAAGGCCAAGCTTGTTTATCCCTGCTCCGACACCAACAAAGTCGCCAAAGAGATAGTTTTTAGTTGGTTCGCCCCGCGGATCTGACTACATTTCTAACAAGCATCGCTCTAGTCATCGGGCCTACTCCACCTGGGTTAGGCGAAACAAAACCAGCAACATTGAATACACCTGGGTCGACATCTCCAACCAGAGTTGTTTCCCCCTTGCTGTCAACACGAGTAATACCAACATCAAGAATTACAGCACCAGGCTTAATCCACTCAGCTTTCACAAAGTGAGGAACTCCAAGGGCAGCAACAACTATGTCTGCCTGTCTAACAGATTTAGCAATGTCAGCAGATCTTGAGTGAAGAGATGTTACGGTTGCGTCAACACCCTTCCGGTTTAGAAGTAAACCTAAAGGTCTTCCAACGGTGATGCCTCTACCGATTAACGCCACTTCAGCGCCTTTAAGATTGATGTCGTAGCGATGAAGTAGTTCAAGGATTCCTGCAGGTGTGCAAGGTAGTGGTGACGTCATCTCTTCTGAGCCTGCAAGAACTAAACGTCCTAGGTTGATTGGGTGAAGACCATCGGCATCTTTATCTGGATCAATTAGCTCAAGCATTTCATTGGCATTAAATCCAAAAGGCAAAGGAAGTTGAAGGATATATCCGGTCACATCGGATGCATCATTTAGATCTTTGATTGCTGCTCTAACATCAGCTTCTTTAGCATTAGCTGGCAAATCAATGCGTACTGAGTGCACTCCAACCTCAGCACAGTCTCTGTGTTTACCTGAAACGTAGCTGTGTGAACCTGGGTCATCTCCAACTAGAAGAGTGCCAAGGCCAGGGGTAATCCCCTTTTTCTTTAGTTCTATGACGTCCTGCGTTAGCTCAGCTTTTATTGCCTTCGCTACTGCCTTGCCATCAAGTATCTGGGCAACCAATGGACTACCAGTTCTCTAGGCCGTTATAAAGCGGAAATTCAGTTGTCAATGCACGGACTCTGTCAGCTAGGGCATCAATGTCAGGGTTAGGCATAACTGCGTGAGCGATGATGTCAGCCACCTCAGTGAATTCCTTATCACCAAAACCACGGGTAGCTAGAGCCGGAGTACCAATACGAACACCTGATGTAACTAGAGCTGGTCTTGGATCATTTGGAACTGAGTTGCGGTTCACTGTGATGCCAACATCGTGAAGAAGATCTTCACAGGTCTTGCCATCAATTGGAGAGTTTCTAAGATCAACAAGAACTAGATGAACATCTGTTCCACCGGTTAGAACATCAACACCGTTGGCTCTAACATCAGCTTGCATTAGACGCTCAGCAATAATCTGAGCACCACGAATTGTGCGCTGTTGTCTTTCTTTGAACTCTTGCCCCATTGCTGCTTTGAAGGCAACTGCTTTACCAGCAATAACGTGCATCAATGGTCCGCCCTGTTGGCCAGGGAAAACAGCTGAATCAATCTTCTTCGCGTACTCTGCTTTACACAGAATCAAACCTGATCGAGGTCCACCTAGTGTCTTGTGAACTGTAGTTGAAATTACATCTGCATATGGAACTGGGTTCGGGTGCACTCCTGCTGCAACTAGACCTGCAATGTGAGCCATATCCACCCAGAGAATGGCGCCGACTTCGTCAGCAATCTTTCTGAACTCAGCAAAGTCAATATGGCGAGAATATGCCGACCATCCAGCAATTAGAACTTTAGGCATTACTTCATGGGCACGTTTACGAATGATATCCATGTCCATCAGGAAAGTTTCTGGGTTTAGTTCATAGGCATGAGCCTCGTAAGTCTTACCTGAGAAGTTCAACTTCATGCCGTGGGTTAGATGCCCACCGTGAGCAAGTTCTAGCCCCAGAATCTTGTCTCCTGGCTTACAAAAAGCTTGAAGGACAGCAGCGTTAGCAGTTGCTCCTGAGTGTGGTTGAACGTTTGCGTGCTCGGCACCAAATAGTTCTTTCGCTCTATCGCGAGCTAGGTTCTCTGCTACGTCAACAGCTTCACAGCCGCCGTAGTAACGCTTACCTGGATAGCCTTCTGCATACTTGTTAGTTAGAACTGAACCCTGAGTTTCAAGAACTGCTCTGGAAACAAAGTTTTCGCTAGCAATCATCTCCAGGAAGTTGCGTTGACGATCTAGTTCTGCCTGTAAAACAGCAGCAATCTCTGGATCTGTAGCGGAAAGTGGAGAGTTGAACTCCTGTGGTAATTGGGACATTGGGAACTCCTTAACGGCTTGTGCTGGTTTGGCCCAGGCGTACGACCAAAATGCCTTCGCTCCCTGATGGAATCCCATCTTTAACGCCAGTTGCGATAG
>JBIJAF010000035.1:0-7641 GCA_044345905.1 Rhodoluna sp. | reverse complement strand
CTGGGAAGTAACGGTAGTCATCAGCATCAGACTTAGGTCTTCCGGCACTTGTTGAACCCTTGTCTTCGTGCCAGTGTCTAGTCTCCTGAGTGATGGTTCCACCAGCAGCCAAGATTGCTGCTTGTCTCTGGATTTCATATCTAACTGCACGTTCGATTGATCTAAGTGAGTTAACGTTCTTAGTCTCAGTTCTGGTACCAAGTTTCTCTTGACCGTGCGGTCTAATAGAAACGTTGGCATCACATCTAACATTTCCACGCTCCATACGAGCATCGCTAACACCTAGGGCTTTAACGATTTCTCTAATTGAACGAACATAAGCCGCTGCTAGTTCAGGACCTTCTGCCCCTGCTCCAAATACAGGCTTAGTAACAATTTCGACTAGTGGAACACCAGCGCGGTTGTAGTCAACGAGTGAGTATTCAGCTCCTTGGATACGACCGGTTGAACCACCAATGTGGGTTAGTTTTCCAGCATCTTCTTCCATGTGAGCTCGTTCAATCTGAACAGTGAACTTATTACCACTTGGAACCTCCACATCTAGCTGACCTTCAAAAGCAATTGGGTCTCTGAATTGCGAAGTCTGGTAGTTCTTAGCTAGATCTGGATAGAAATAGTTCTTTCTTGAGAAACCACCGGTAGGTGCAATCTGGCAGCCAAGAGCTAGACCAATTGAGATTGAAGACTCAACAGCCTTACGGTTCACAACCGGAAGAGATCCAGGTAGACCAATACAGATTGGACAAACGTTTGTGTTTGGCTCATCACCGAAGTCGTTCTTACAACCACAAAACATCTTGGTGTTGGTGTTTAGTTCAATGTGCACTTCAAGACCAATGACTACTTCAAAAAGCTCTAGAGCCTTTTCGTAGTCCATCAAGTTAGCTTTAGCCATTAGTTACCCTCCAACTTTGGTGCGAAGTCCATCATGCGCTTGCCCCAGATGCCTTCAAGGATTCCCTCAAGTGCAGCCCCTACTTCATACAGAGCAGCATCTTTATGAGCAGGTGCTAGGAACTGAATACCAACTGGCAGGTTATCTTCATCAGCAAGACCGATCGGAACTGAGATACCTGGGATTCCAGCAAGGTTAGCTGGAATAGTAGCAATGTCGTTTAGATACATAGCTAGCGGATCAGCTACCTTCTCGCCAAACTTGAATGCTGTTGTTGGAGCAGTTGGTGAAACTAGAACATCTGCCTGAGCAAAGGCTGCATCAAAGTCTCTTTGAATGAGAGTTCTTACCTTCAAGGCAGCTCCATAGAACTTGTCGAATGAACCAGCTGATAGTGCATAAGTTCCAAGAATGATTCTTCTCTTCACTTCTGGACCAAAGCCTGCTTCGCGGGTAGCAGCCATTACTCGTTCAATGGTTGGGTTACCTTCTGGAGTTACTCTCATTCCAAATCGAACTGAGTCAAACTTAGCCAAGTTGCTTGATGCTTCCGCAGGAAGAATCAAGTAGTAAGCATCAATTGCATACTCAAATGATGGGCAGTCAACTTCAACAATCTCTGCACCAGCATCGGTGATGAGCTTCAACGCTTCAGCAAATCGGTTCTGAACACCCTGTTGGAATCCAGCACCTGAAAGCTGCTTGATTAGACCAACCTTCTTACCCTTGAGTGATCCACTCTTAGCCGCTTCAACCATTGAACCAAGTGAGTCTTTAAGTGAGGTGCTATCTCTTGGGTCATAGCCACCAATTACATCTTGCAGATAAGCAGCATCCAAAACGTTTCTAGCAACTGGACCAATCTGGTCAAGTGAAGAAGCTAGAGCAATTAGTCCGTATCTTGAAACAGCTCCATAAGTTGGCTTAATTCCAACAGTTCCAGTTACCGCTCCTGGGAAACGAATAGAACCACCGGTGTCTGAACCAATTGCCAGAGGTGACTGGAATGAAGAAACAACAGATGAAGAACCACCACCAGAACCCCCAGGGATTCTTGTTAGATCCCAAGGGTTCTTGCTTGGTCCATACGCAGAGAACTCGGTTGATGAACCCATAGCGAATTCATCAAGGTTAGTTTTACCCAGGATAGGCATCATTTCTTGACGCAGCTTGGTAACAACGGTTGAATCGTAAGGAGCAATCCAACCTTCAAGAATTTTTGATCCTGCTGTGGTTGGAGCATCAGTAGTTGTCAGGTTGTCCTTAACTGCAATAGGAACACCAGCTAGTGCAGGAAGCTTCTCTCCTGCTGCTCTTCTGCGGTCAACTTCCTTGGCAACTTCTAGAGCCTTGTCAGTTGTTAGGTGAAGGAAAGAGTGAACGGCATCGCCAACGCTTGAGATCTGGTCAATGTGAGCCTGGGTGACTTCAACGGCACTAACTTCGCCCTTGGCTAGAAGATCGACGAGTTCAGAGGCATTTTTCCTAATAAGTTCAGACATCAGACTTACTCCTCGTCCAAGATTGCAGCTACGCGGAAACGGCCTTGCCCCTGATCAGGAGCACCAGAAAGGGCCTGTTCTTGGCTTAGAGAAGGCTCAATTACGTCTTCCCTGAAAACATTTGTAAGAGGAATTGGATGGCTTGTAGAGGGCGTATTTTCATCAATAGCTGACGAGATTTTTGCCACTGAATCCAAAACAACGCCTAGTTGTTCTGTAAAGCGAACGACTTCGGACTCATCTAGCTCGATTCTTGCCAAATTGGCTAGATGTCGCACTAAATCAGGGGTCACATCTGACATGGGGTTCCTCAAAACTGTGGTTGTTGTTATCTCCTATAAGTATATCGGGGCTTACCCAATCCCGCTTACTGGACTAAACTTACATAGTTGCTGGGCCTCCAAAAGGGGCTTTGAACTAAGTACGTTTCAGGAGAATACAAAATGGCTGAAGAAGAGAACTTCGAAGACGTCGTTCGCGGTACCGATCGCGAAGACTTCGATGTTGTGATGCGCGGTTATGACCGCAATCAGGTTGATAAGACCATCGAAGAGATGCGTCTAGAAATTGAGCACCAGGCTACCTATAACGAGCAGGCTGCCTCAGAAATCACCATCCTCAAAGCCGAAGTAGAGAATCTAAAAGTACAGGTCAAACAGGGTGGCCCTAACGGCTATGCAGCCCTAGGTGCTCAGTTCGAGCAGACCCTACGCCTTGCTGAAGAGCAAGCTAAGAAGATGATTGCCGACGCAGGCCAAGATGCTCTTCGCATTCGTGAAGAAGCCAAGGGTGAAGCAGATGCTCTTAAGAGAAGTGCTAAAGACAAGGCTGACCGAGTCGTTCAAGAAGCTGAAATCAAGATGGAAGAAGCTCGTCTTGAAGCAGATAGACGCCACGGCGAGATGCTGAACACTGCATCAGCAAGCCTGAGCGAAGCAAACGAAAGAATTCAAACAGCTCAAAGAGAAGCCTCTGCTATCAAGTCTGATGGTGAAAGATACGCTGCTGAACTCCGTTCACAGGTTCACCGTGAGACTGAAGAAGCTAGAGCTCTTGCAACCGAACTTAGCCAGAGAACCGCTCAGGCTCGAGTTGATCTTGAGGCAGAACTAAAAGCAAAGCGTGATGAAGCAGAGCAGGAAGCTCTTCGCATCTACCAGACTGCTGTTGGACAGGCTCAAGCAATTACTGAAGAAGCTAACCGCTCACTTGCAGAGTCTTCTGCAAGAGCATCTGAGATTCTTACTGAAGCAGAACGTGTTTCTAGAGAAGCAAGAGCTACTCGTGATGAGATTCTTTCTGATTCACAGAAGCGTTCAACTGATCTAATCAACCAGTCTCGTCGTCGTGCAGAGATCCTGTCTCGCAAGGCTCAGGGATATGCTGAAAACGCAATCAAGGATTCTCGCGAACGTCTAAACAAGCTCTCTGAAGAGCGTGAAGAGGTTGCAGACTTCCTAGATTCAATGAGCAAGCTAATGTCAACCGAGAGCATGGTTTCAGTTGACGAGGCAGAAATCGACGAAGCTAAGTAATTAGTCTAGTTTTTTAGCAAACTCTTCTTCAGAGATTACTGGTACACCTAGGCTTTCAGCCTTAGTGAGCTTTGATCCAGCATTTGCTCCAGCAACTACAAAAGCAGTGTTCTTTGAAACACTAGATGCTGCTTTGCCACCATTAGCAATAATCAACTCTTCGATTTTTTCGCGTGTGTAGTTCTGCAGAGTTCCCGTAACAACGATGCTCATCCCTGTGAAGACTCCATCTCTAACCACGTTAGCTCCAGGTCCTGCATGTCCAGGAATCTCAAGTAGTACTCCTGACTTACGCCAAGACTCAACCAGGTCTTTATGCCAATCAACCTTGATCCATTCCAAAAGTGATTGAGCCAAAATAGTGCCAACTCCATCAACCTGAGATAGTTCTTCCTCGGTGGCCTTGAAGATGTTATCAAGAGAACCGAAGTGAGTGGCAAGAGATCTTGCTGCAACTGGGCCCACGTGTCTTATGGACAAACCAACAATGATTCTCCATAGCGGCTTGGTCTTTGCTTCTTCAAGATTCTTTAGAAGCTTGATGGCGACCTCTGAAGGAACTGTGTCGTTCTTGACAGTCTTACTAAAGAACTGAACAATCTTAGGTTTTCCATCTTCACCCAGCTTTGGCAGCCCAGTGTCTGGATCAAGAACATAGGTTTTAATCGGTAGCAGCTGTTCCATAGTGAGGTTGAATAGATTTGCCTCAGATGTCAATGGAGCAACCTTAGGTTCCACCGGTTGAGTTAAAGCAACTGCTGCAACATAACCAAGTGCTTCGATATCAAGCACTCCCCTAGAACCTATGTATGCAACTCGTTCACGCAACTGCGCTGGACAGTGCTCTGAGTTCTGACAACGAAGATCAACATCGCCTTCGGTTGAAGGAGCAAGCTTTCCGTTACAGTCTGGGCAGTTGGTAGGCATAACAAAGGCACGTTCTTTGCCTGTTCTAAGTTCAACTACAGGACCTAGGATTTCAGGAATAACATCTCCTGCTTTGCGAAGCACTACGGTATCCCCGATAAGAATTCCCTTAGCCTTTACAACATCCTGGTTGTGTAGGGTTGCAAACTCAACTGTTGAACCAGCTACCTTGATTGGCTCAACAACTGCATAAGGAGTTGCTCGACCGGTTCTGCCAACTGAAACTCTGATATCTAGAAGCTTGGTGTTTACCTGCTCAGGTGGGTATTTATAAGCAACAGCCCAACGTGGAGCACGAGCGGTAAAGCCGAGCTCTTTCTGAGCAGCAAGTGAATCTACCTTCACAACAACGCCGTCAATCTCGTGCTCTAGATCATGTCGTTGAGCTTGAAACCTGGAAATGTATTTGATTACGCCTTCAATGGAGTCAACTACCTCGTATCTAGTAGATGTAGGTAGGCCCCAGCTCTTTAGAAGTTCATAAAGCTCACTTTGGTTCTTGAAGGGAGCATCAGGCCAAGCACCAACTCCGTGCACCAACATCTGCAGTGGTCTGCTTGCAGTCACAGATGAATCCTTTTGCCTAAGCGATCCGCTCGCTGAGTTTCTAGGGTTAGCAAAAGGTGCTTTACCCTCGGCTACTAGTCCTGCGTTGAGGTTTGCGAAGTCCTTGACTCCGAAGAAGATCTCTCCACGAATTTCAACAACATCAGGAATCTTTGATCCCTTTAGTCGGTGTGGTATTTGTTTGATGGTCTTGACATTGTTTGTAACGTCTTCACCAACAACTCCATCACCTCTAGTTGCCGCTGAAACTAGTTCGCCTTTTTCATAGCGAAGGTTGATTGCCAAGCCATCAATCTTTAGTTCACAAAGGAAGCGGTCTTGGCCAACTCTGTTTGCCCAAGCTTTTAGCTCCTCATCATCGAATGCATTGTCCAATGACCACATTCTCTCAAGGTGTTCAACTGGTGAGAAAGCCTCATTGGCTGAACCGCCAACACTCTGTGTAGGAGAATCTCCAGAGATAAGTTCAGGATGTTTTGATTCAAGAAGTTCAAGTTCTGCCATCAAGGCATCATATTCAGCATCGCTGATTAAAACCGTGTTCTCCTGATAGTAGGCGCGACGGTGCTTATTGATTTCGTCTACTAAAAAGGCGATGCGGGTAGCTGGTTTCTCTGGCACCTGATAAGCCTAAACAGCACCATTGACACTAGAGCCAATACTCGCCGAGGCTGTTGAAAAAGAGTCAACAGCAGACACTGTGTGATCAATTGTGGTCTGTGCAAGGACTCTGGTGCCTAGGTAAATCACTGCAGTTTGTCCTGGAGCTACTCCATAGATAGGTTCATCACATCTAATGACCATGGCTCCATCAACAACTGCTACTTCACAAGCAACCTGTTCGCCATGAGCTCTTACTTGGACATGGGCTGGGAAGAATACTTCTGGGTTTTCCTTAGGCTTGCCGCACCAAGTGAACTTATTACCTGTAAGTTCAACTACTGCTAGAGCCTGCTGAGGTCCAACGACTACTTTGTTTGTCTTCACATCTACCGCTAATACATAACGAGGTTTGCCATCAGCAGCTGGTCTTCCTAACTGAAGACCTTTTCTCTGACCAACCGTGAAGCCATGAGCTCCTTTGTGTTCACCTAGAACATGGCCCTGCATATCAACAATTTCACCTGTTGTGTTTCCGAGACGATCAGCTAGCCAATCTTGGGTATCCCCTTCAGGAATAAAGCAGATGTCATACGAGTCTGGTTTAGCAGCTACCGATAGTCCACGTTCTGCTGCTTCTGCTCTGATTAAGTCCTTGCTTGCTGTGTGACCTAGAGGAAACATTGAATGCTGTAGTTGCTCAGCAGTTAGCACACCTAAGACATAGCTCTGATCTTTAGCTAAAGCCATTGATCTGTGCAGTTCTAGGTTGCCTTCATCATCAGTCAAGATGCTGGCGTAGTGGCCTGTGCAGACTGCATCAAAACCAAGTGCTAAACCTTTTTCTAGAAGAGCTGCGAACTTAATGCGCTCATTACATCTCATACAAGGGTTAGGGGTTCTACCAGCTTCATACTCGCTGATGAAGTCGTCGACTACCTCTAGCTTGAATCTCTCGCTGAAATCCCAGACGTAATAGGGAATGCCAATAACGTTAGCTGCTCTTTGAGCATCCATGCTGTCTTCGATTGTGCAACAACCTCTAGAACCAGTTCTTAAAGTGCCAGGCATTCTAGATAGAGCTAGGTGAACACCGACTACTTCATGTCCTGCTTCAACAGCACGAGCAGCAGCAACAGCGCTATCAACGCCACCACTCATTGCTGCTAATACCTTCATGACCTAATTCTCTCTCAACTCGTTAGTCCGGCACGAGCGGCACCATCAAGTGCTTTTGGTAATGCAGCTAACACTGCATCAATGTCAGCATCAGTGCTGTCTTTACCTAGAGTCATGCGAATACAACCAAGTGCTTCTCGCTCTGTTCTACCCATAGCAACAAGAACATGAGAAGGACCATTCACTCCAGCCTGACAGGCAGAACCAACAGATACACAAACACCTTGTTGATCCAAAAGGAATAACAATGAATCACCTGAACATCCCTCAAAGGTGAAGTGTGCATTGTGTGGCATACGCTTTGATTCATATGCTGTGTGGTGAGCAAGTGGGGAAAGTGCCAACACACCTTGAACTAAACGGTCACGTAGAGCAGAGAGTCTTTTAGTTTCTGTTTCTAGTTCTGCAACAGCTAGCTCTGCTGCTAAAGCAAAGG
>JBIJAF010000019.1:0-29290 GCA_044345905.1 Rhodoluna sp. | reverse complement strand
CTGTTTGAATCCTCAGTGTGGCTTTACAAGTGGGCGTTTTGATACTCAGAAGAAAGTTTCTTTCCAGTACGGATACATTGAAGCTCGCATCAAGATGCCAGCTGGTGGCGGTAACTGGCCAGCATTCTGGGCACTAGGTGATGCTATGAGTGATGTTGGTTGGCCTAGAGCTGGTGAAATTGACATTGCTGAGCAAGGTGGAAACCTACCTATGAGAAACTCAGCTGCAGTTCACTTCTCAGTAAATGAGTTTGGTGGCGGACACAGATACGTCTGGGGTCAAGAAGTAAATCAGGCTAACTACCAAAGCGATTTCCATACCTATGGGCTTGCATGGCAACCAGACAGAATGGAATTCTACGTTGATAGAGAACTGTTCTGGACTGTTACCCCAAACAACGTTCAGGGCTACTGGTCATTCAATAAGCCATTCTTCTTGATCTTGAATAACGCTGTTCAAGGCTCGGCTGGCTTTGGTGGAAACTACAGTGGTTGGTCTGAAAGCAAGACAGAGATTGATTATGTTCATGCTTGGCAGCTAAACGGGCAGGGATCGGTAGTAAAGCGTAAATAGAACCTTGGCGAGAAACAAATAGTTTTTCTCGCATTGCTAGACTTACCCAATGAGTGATGCAGGCAAAGAAACACGCAATAGGCTGCTACTCACTGCTGTCGAAATGCTAGATGAGATGAATGAGAAAGATGTCTCAGCAGCTGAAATCCTTCGTAGAACAGGCATTGCCAAGGGTTCTTTGTATCACTTCTGGCCTTCTATCGGTGAACTCATTGAAGAGGCATACTTAGTTAGATACTCAAGATTCGTTGAGAAAAGTGGCGGTGTAATCCGCGAACTTCTAGAAAAGTGTGACACCAAAGAGCAGTTCTTCGAAGGACTCGCTCATGTCACAGAGATAACCCAGGACCCAGCTAGAAAAGCTAACCGCTACGAGCGTGCCCGCATTCTAGGAATGGCTGAGAAGAACGAGAGGTTCAGAAAGGCCCTTGGTGAAGTTCAGCAAGGTCTAACAGATCTCTTCACAGAACAATTCAGAGAAGTTCAGGAACGTGGCTGGTTCAATAAGTCCTTCGACCCTAGAGCAGCTGCTGTTCTAATCCAGGCTTACACCCTAGGCAAGATTGTTGATGATGTTGTGGACAACCAGATGGATCCAATTATCTGGAACGCTCTAATCGGTCTAATTGTCGATAAGACCCTTGCCTAATTTCTAGGTTCTAGAACAAGTCCGCTTTCATTACCTTGGTCCAAGCAGCGACAAAGTCATTCACAAACTTCTCGTTAGCATCGTCAGCTGCATAAACTTCTGCAACTGCACGCAACACTGAGTTAGAAGCAAAGACTAGATCTGCTCTAGTTGCAGTCCACTTTCTTTCTCCATCAGCATATGCGTGTGAACCATAGATACCCTTTTGCCCAGACTTTGGAGCCCAAGCAATGTTGTTATCTAGAAGGTTTCTGAAGAACTCGTTGTTTAGAACTCCAGGAGTTGAAGTCAATACACCTAGCTGAGTGTTTGAACTTGTTGCACCAAGTGCTCTTAGACCACCAACAAGAACAGTTAACTCTGGAGGAGTTAATCCAAGCAATGAAGCTTTCTCCAGTAGTAAGTGTTCGGCAGTCTCTTCAGTTCCGTTCGCCCAGTTTATAAATCCATCCGCTGTTGGCTTGAGGTAGTTGAATGATTCAACATCCGTTTGATCTTGAGTTGAGTCACCTCTACCGCTAGAAACTTCAACCTTCACACCTGCTGCCTTTTCGATTGCAAGGTTACCGGCGAAGACAATTAGGTCTGCAAGTGAGATGTCAACCTTTAGGTTGTTCTTAACTTCAGCAAGCTTGTCGATAGTTGGCATAACATCAGCATTTACTTCCCAGCTTCTCTGAGGCTCTAGAGCAATGCGTGCACCGTTAGCTCCACCTCTCTTGTCGCTGTTTCTAAATGTTGATGCTGAACGCCAAGCAGCTTTAACTAGATCTGCTGTTGATAGACCGGTAGCAAGAATTGCTGATGCAATCTCATCCTTGCTCTTAGTCCAGTCAGTGCTTCCTGCAGCTACTGGGTCTTGCCATAGCAATACTTCAGTTGGAACATCATCACCGTGGTAACGAGCACGAGGACCCAAGTCACGGTGAGTTAGCTTGAACCAAGCACGTGCAAACTGATCTGAGAAGTAATCAAAGTCAGCCAGGAACTTGCGGCTAATCTCTTCATACTTTGTGTCATATCGTAGAGCTAGATCTGTTGTGAACATCACAGGCAGGTTCATCTGTCTTGGGATGTGAGCATCAGGCGTCATGTCTGCTCTCTCACAATCAATCGGATGCCACATAACTGCACCTGCTGGTGAGTGGGTCTTCTCCCATTCGTACTTGAAGATAAGTTCTAGGTAAGTGTTGTCCCACTTGATAGGTGTTGGAGTCCAAGCACCTTCTAGACCGCTAGAGATAGTGTCTTCGCTGTGTCCCTTACCTTGGCTGTTAGCCCAACCTAGACCTACCTGGTGAAGTTCGCCACCTTCAGGAGCTGGTCCTACTTGAGCAGCATCTCCAGCGCCATGAGCCTTACCGAATGCGTGACCACCAGCGATAAGAGCAACTGTCTCTTCATCGTTCATAGCCATACGAGCAAAGGTTTCTCTAATGTCATTTGCTGATAACTGGAAGTCAGGGTTGCCATCTGGACCTTCTGGATTCACATAGATAAGACCCATCTGAACAGCAGCTAGAGGGTTCTCTAGGGTTCCTGCATCACGGGTAGCGTCATAGCGCTTGTTAGCTAACCACTCAGTCTCAGGGCCCCAGTAGGTGTTATCTGGCTCCCATACGTCAGCTCTACCGCCAGCAAAACCAAAGGTCTTGAAACCCATATCTTCAAGAGCTACGTTTCCAGCAAGGATCATTAGATCTGCCCAAGACAGCTTGCGACCATACTTCTGCTTGATAGGCCAGAGTAGTCTTCTTGCCTTGTCTAGGTTGACGTTATCTGGCCATGAGTTAAGAGGAGCAAATCTCTGTAGTCCTTGACCTGCTCCACCTCTACCATCGCTTACGCGGTAGGTACCAGCTGAGTGCCAAGCCATACGAATGAAGAAAGGACCATAGTGACCGTAGTCAGCAGGCCACCAAGGTTGTGAAGTCTTCATGGCTGAGATGATGTCTTTCTTTACTTCAGCCAGAGGTAAAGACTTGAATTCAGCCACATAATCGAAGTCTGCTCCGAAAGGATCACTCTTCTCTGAGTGGTGAATAAGAGCATTGGTAGTTAGCTGGTTCGGCCACCACCTGGTGTTTGTGGCTGGTGTAGTTCCTACGCCATGAGGAACTGGGCACTTAGCTTCTTCAGTCATTTCTTCCTTCATTCAAGATTGAAACAGATAACAGGTCTAATTAGTCCAAGGATACCAGACGGGGCTGAGTCCCTAAATGCTAAGAAATAAGCCCGGTAGTTAAAAGCGAAGGACTTGTTCTTAGAGAGAAAGACCCCCTTGCAGTTCTGCTGTCTTCTGTTACCTGTGATTGCTGAACCAGCCATTTGTAGGCGAACTCGTCTTGTTTAGAGTTTTGGGAAACTGTGAGCGGCAGCGTTGACGATGGCGATTAGATAAATACCGCTAACAATCCAAGGTCCTAGTTTCTTTGAGATGGCATCAATCGGCACTCGCTTGGCCATATGGAATACGTTGATTGCAAGGTGCGGAGCGAAGATAATCCAGGCAAGTGCCATGGCTATTGGCATAGCTCCTAGAGCTGGAACTGAGAATACTGGGATGGTAACTAGGAGCACTAACCATGCAGAAGCAACATAGAACTCATGAAGCGTTCTCAACTTGAGTTTCCAAGGAGCGCCATACATCTTGTAAGCAACCCCAGCGTGGAATGCAATCCAAATAAATGACACTAAAAAGAAAACTCTAGGTACAACATCAAGGGCTTGTAGGCCACCTGCCTGGCCATGCTCCATGTGATATGCGTAGTGAACCCAGATGTATCCGAAAGCCATTGGCCAAGCTAGTAATCTGTTGAGATTGATCATTGCTGTTGGTTTGCCCTTGATACCAAGACCCACGAACAGAGATAACAAAACTGCCCCTAGTGTGCCGATAACTACAACTTCTTCAGTCAGGCTCTTATTGGAATCCGAAGGTTCACCTAAGGAATATCCCCACACTCCTGTTCCAGCTGCAAGTGCTACTAGACCGATTGTGAGCAGGTTGTTTTTCAACGATTCTTGAGTTGGCATGTAATCATGCTACTTGACCTTTAAGTAGACTGCCTACTATGAAAATCATTCGCACTATAGCCAGACTAGGTCTTGGTTTAGCGCTTACGTTTGCCGGCTCTTCACATCTAGGTGTTGCTAGAGAAACATTCAGAGCACAGGTGCCAACCTGGTTGCCTCTTGATGCAGACTTCGTAGTTATCGCAAGCGGTCTAGTTGAAATAGTTCTAGGGCTCTGGTTGCTTACCGGGTTCAAAGCACCAATAGCTGGAACCATCACAGCTCTATTCTTTATTGCAATCTTCCCAGGCAACATTTCTCAGTGGGTGACCCAAACAGATGCGTTTGGTTTGAACACAGATGAAGCCAGGTTGATCAGACTCTTCTTCCAACCGCTTCTTGTTGTTTGGGCTTTGTATTCAACTGGAGCTATTGCTTGGCTAAAGACATTGAGAACCAAAAAGTAAATCTGTAGCTTAAAGAAATGCGGCCCCCGGAAAACCGAGGGCCACATTTTTAGTTCCTAGCTGTTACTTGACAACCTTTGAAGTTGTCTTGCTTAGTGAGTAAGCAGTTCCAGCTGAGTTCTTTGCAGTGATTAGTACACGTACGTACTTTCCAACATCTGCTGAAGCCAACTTGTAGGTTGACTTTGTGGCACCTGAGATAGTTGCACACTTAGCTGATGATGTAGGTGCAGCTGTTGCAGTCTTTGTTGAAGAAACTGAACAACGGTACCACTTGTATGTGTAGGCGATTGTTGCTGTGCCATTCCATGAACCCTTACCTGCGGTAAGAGTCTTAGCTGACTTAGCAGTACCTGCAACAGTTGCTGCAGTCTTTACAGATGGCTTCACCTTCACTACAACAACTGGAATCGAAGGAGTTGTAGCTCCGTTGAATGCCAAGTTGTCTACGTAGAAGATTGCACCAGTGGCAGCTACGTCGAAGTCAGGGAACAGAACTACAGAAACGAACTCTTCTGTAGAAGTCCAACCAACAACATCGGTGAAGTCAACAGTGATCTTTGACCAACCTAGAGGAGCAGTCACAGTCTTACCAAGAGCGTTAGGGTAGCCTCTTAGCTCTACACGTGTAGGCGAGTTAGCCTTTGGTGAATAGTAGTTGAATGTGATCGTCTTGTAGGTTCCGTTAGTTACTCGCTTGTCAGCACCGAACTTGATGATGTTCGCACCTGCATAGGCTGCGCCATTCTTCACGATCTTTAGAGCCTTACCACCGTTACCTCCAGCAGGTGCATTTTCGATGGTTGTAAGTGCACCTTCGAAACCACCTTCTGGCTTAGCGTTAGTTGAAACTCCGTCAACCTTTGCACCAAGAGTGTCTCCAGTTTCAAAGGTAACTAGAGTGCTTGTTGCGTCTCTAACTACTGGAACTGAAGGGATCTCGGGGGTTACAGCACCGTTGAATGCAACGTTGTCTACATAGTATGACTGGGCAACGTCACCAGCAGGCTGGTTGAAGTCTGGGAAGATCGACAGAAGAGTGAACTCTTCAGTGGATGTCCAACCAACTACGGCAGTGAAGTCAACAGTAATCTTTGACCAACCAAGTGGAGCGTTGACAATCTTGCCCAGTGCATTTGGATATGCACGTAGCTCTACGTTCACTGGAGAGTTAGCCTTCGGTGAGTAGTAGTTGAATGTGATTGTCTTGTGAGTTCCGTTGGTTACGCGCTTGTCAGTTCCGAACTTGATTAGGGTTGCTCCAGCGTAAATCTGAGCTCCTAAGTTCTTTGTGATCTTTAGCGCGTTTCCACCGTTACCACCAGCAGGTGCAGCAACGATTGAAGTAGTTGCACCTTCGAATCCACCTGTCGGCTTCTGGGGTGTTGGTGCACCTTCAACTGCAGCTCCAAGTACGTCACCAGACTCAAAAGTAAGCAATGTGTTCGTTGCTTCTCTCGGAGTTACTGGAGCTGGAATCGCAGGAGTTGATGCTCCGTTGATACCTAGGTTGTCTACATAGAAGATGTTTCCAGCGGCAGGAACGTCGTAGTCAGGGAACAGAACTACAGAAAGGAACTCTTCTGTAGAAGTCCAACCAACAACATCGGTGAAGTCAACAGTGATCTTTGACCAACCTAGAGGAGCAGTCACAGTCTTACCAAGAGCATTTGGGTAGCCTCTTAGTTCGATACGAACCGGTGAGTCAGCCTTTGATGAGTGGTAGTTGAATGTGATTGTCTTGTGAGTTCCGTTAGTTACTCGAATGGTGCCAGGCTCGAAAATCAGAACGTTTACACCTGCGTAGGCTAAACCATTCTTCACGATCTTTAGAGCTTTACCACCGTTACCTCCAGCAGGTGCGTCTTCGATAGTTGTTACTGAACCAGCGAATGAACCTTGCTTCTTAGCTCCTGATGCTTCTCCAACTGCGCCGGCACCTAGAGTGTCGCTAGTTTCAAAAGTAACAAGAGTGCTTGTAGCTCCACTTGGAACTGGAATTCCTGGAGTTGATGCTCCGTTGATACCTAGGTTGTCTACATAGAAGATGTTTCCAGCGGCAGGAACGTCGAAGTCAGGGAACAGAACTACAGAAAGGAACTCTTCTGTAGAAGTCCAACCAACAACATCGGTGAAGTCAACAGTGATCTTTGACCAACCTAGAGGAGCAGTCACAGTCTTACCAAGAGCATTTGGGTAGCCTCTTAGTTCGATACGAACCGGTGAGTCAGCCTTTGATGAGTGGTAGTTGAATGTGATTGTCTTGTGAGTTCCGTTAGTTACTCGAATGGTGCCAGGCTCGAAAATCAGAACGTTTACACCTGCGTAGGCTAAACCATTCTTCACGATCTTTAGAGCTTTACCACCGTTACCTCCAGCAGGTGCGTCTTCGATAGTTGTTACTGAACCAGCGAATGAACCTTGCTTCTTAGCTCCTGATGCATCTCCAACTGCGCCGGCACCTAGAGTGTCGCTAGTTTCAAAAGTAACAAGAGTGCTTGTCGCTACACCTGGAACTGGAATCCCTGGAGTTGATGCTCCGTTGAAACCTACGTTGTCGACGAAGTAGAACTTCACCGGAGCCAACGGAAGAACAGCTGGAGCACCGGTGTAACCAGGTACGTCTGTTGCGCTAGCGAAGTTAGGGTAAATACGAGCAATTGTGTATTGCTTAGCATCGTTGTAAGAAGCTGTGAAGTCGATGGTTAGTTTTGACCAACCTGGAGCAGCCTCAACTGCTTGGTTAATCTTTGAACCATCAGTAGCTTCGAACTGGAACTGAACCGGAGTGGCAACAGTCTGTGGTGAGTAGTAGTTCATAGTCACAGTCTTGTTAGTAGCGTCTAGGAACTTCAAGTTTGCCGGAGCAGTTGCAAGATTGATACCTGCCCAAGGCTGGCCAGCTTTTTCAATCTCTAGAGCCTTACCACCGTTACCACCAGCAGCAGCATCCTTGATTACAGATACAGCACCGTCAAAACCAGGACCTGCAGCGGCAGCACCAAGAGTGTCACCGGTTTCGAATGTCAACAATGTAGATGTTGCTGTTCTACCAACTGGAATAGCTGGTGTTGTTGCTCCGTTGATACCTAGGTTGTCAACATAGAAAACGTCGCCAGCAGCAACAACATTGAAGTCAGGGAACAGGATAACGTTCAAGAACTCTTCGGTAGATGTCCAACCTGCAACATCGGTGAAGTCAACAGTGATCTTTGACCAACCTAGAGGAGCTGTAACAGTCTTGCCAAGTGCATTTGGGGAAGGTCTAAGTTCGATACGAACTGGTGAGTCAGCCTTTGGTGAGTAGTAGTTGAAAGTTACTGTCTTGTGAGTTGCATTGGTCACACGAGTAGTGTTCGACATAGCAGTAACTGCGTCGAATGCTAGAACGTTTACTCCAGCGTATACCTCACCGTTCTTAACAATTTTCAGTGCTTTCCCACCGTTACCTCCAGCAGGAGCGTTTTCGATAGTTGTTACAGTACCAGCGAATGAACCTTGCTTCTTAGCGCCTGATGGTTCTCCAACCGCGCCGGCACCAAGAGTGTCGTTAGCTTCAAAAGTAACCAGTGTGCTGAATGCAATAGCCTGTGGAACGTAAACGTCAGCCGCAGTTCCACCGTTGATTGAGATGTTGTCGATCTCGTAAACCTGACCGGTATTAGGTACAGGAGCTGCACCTGTATAGCTTGAGTCCGCACCTTCTCTGAAGTTAGGGAAGATGATGAGCTTGGTGTAGTCACCAGTCCAACTAGACACACCAGTGAAATCAACTGTGATTGTATTGAGTCCAGGCTGAGCTTGCACAGCTTTATAAGTTGCAGCCGGTGCTTCAAGCTTTAGCATCACAGGTGAAGGGCCTGCATCTGGCGACCAGTAATCAAAAGTAACGACCTTCTTGTCTGCAGATGTATAACCGAAAGGAGTTGATGTTGCACCCAAGATGTTTACACCAGACCATGGATCTCCATTTTTTGTGACGTGCAGAGAGTCGCCCGAAGTTAGGTTTGTGCTGGCCTTAATTTCGGTTGAAGTGCCGGAAAATGGACCATCACCGCTGATAGCTAGAGCTCTTAGCGGATCGTTTGATTCGAAGTTAATGTAAAGAGGAGTTGCATCTGCTGCATGAGCAGGAGTGATGCCTGTTGCAAGGAGTGAACCAGTTGCCAACAGGAGAGCTACGCGGCTGGAAGCCTTACGTAGTTTCGCTTTGTTAAGAAACATGTGTGCCTTTCATTACGATGTGGAATTCCCAGTTGAAGGGGAAACCCTTCAACTGTTACTTCGTTATACGCGCGCACACACGTCTAATAGAAAGAGTAAACCCGAATATTCCCTCGCGAAAGCGGTTTCGCGGAATTTGGCTTTTGTGTTATCAAATCTTTACAGAGTGCCCAAAAGCAGCTCAAAAAGCAAACATAAGCCCGATATTCGGGCTTTTTAGCTTGTCTTTATCTTGATTTCTTCAGCACCAATGCGGTTGGCCTTAAAAGTGTTCACTTCAGCCTCATCCGGGTAACCAATGGCAATTCCATAGATGAGCTTGTAGCCCTTAGGGATGTTGAATTCTTCATGGACAGCCTTAGGCCAGATAGCTACTGCCCCCTGAGCACAAGCGCCTAATCCTTTAGCGTGAGCACTAAGCATGAGGTTCTCGGCAAATAGACCGGCATCATTGGCGGCGAATACCGATAGCCCCTTATGGATAAAGACAAAGATCTCAACCGGAGCATTGAAGAACTCATAGTTCTTAGCCCACTGGGCATCTCTAGCCTTCTTATCTCCTCTGGCCACGCCCAACATCCCATACAGTTCTTTACCTACTCTTTTAGCCCGAGGCTGGAGAGATTTTGGGTAGGCCTTCATGATTGGGTAATCACTTAGAGGCCAAGCTTTAGGGGTAAATAGGAACTTGATCTTGTCCTTCAAGCTTCCGCTTGTCACACCTGAGCCAACAGCCCAACGCTCAAGCATGTCTTTAGAAATACGATCTCTAACCTCACCTGAGGCCACGGCCACCATGAATGGTCTGGTGTTGCTCCAGCTAGGAGCGGTTAGGCCATCTTCGATGATTTCATCGATGATCTTGCTGTCAACTGGAGCTGACTTGAAGGAACGGGTAGTTCTTCTACTGGCAAGGAACTCGCTGAAATCTTTAGATTTGATCATGTCTCTAGGCTACCAAGAGCACTAGCCGTGAAGTTTGCGAAGCTCTACTTTTCTATTGCAAGCCTTAGAGCCCCAGGCAGCTAGTTCTTTAGCCTCAGCTTCAGACTCTGCCTTGATGATCCAGAAGCCTGACATGAACTCTTTATTGTCATGAAGAGGGCCTGCATTGGTTAGACCTGCACCTGCTCTGTTATCTAGAACACTTGCTGAACTTGGGTCTTCAATCCCACAGGCCATAATCAACTGACCTTTTTCAGAGAGATGATCGTTGAACTCATCAATTGCAGCCATCTCGTTGGAATCTGCTGAATTGCTTCTGTCATCTATCACGGCAATTAGAAATCTCATAAACACCTTTTCACTTGGATTCAGAAGTATTCTAGCCATGCAATTCTCAGCGGATAGTCTTGCCTCATGGCTAGAGTTGCACAAACTAAAGGAGGGTTTCCTCCAAAGATTTGTGTTACCTGCAAGAAGCCTTTTGAATGGCGCAAGAAGTGGGAAAGAGACTGGGACAACGTGCTCTACTGCTCCAAGAAGTGTAAATCAGCATGATTGAAAGAATCATTTACGTTCCCTTTGACCATCTGAATCTAAGCCATGGAGCTTTAGCTAAAGCAAACCCTAAGGCAGATCTAGTTGTTCTAGTTGAGAGCAAGAGAATGGTTTCTGGCAGGGATTGGCACAAAGAACGTTTGTTCTTCATGATTTCTTCAGCAAGACACTTTGTCTTAGAGCTAGAAGCTAAAGGTTTCCAAGTTCACTACATAAAGGCAGAGAACACCATAGCTGGGCTTGAGCAAGCTCAAAAGACTTTGAAGAATAAGGTGCCAATTGTTTGTGCCGAACCTTCCTCTATCATTCAGTTTGAACAACTACAGAACTATGGTGTTGAGTTCGTAACTAATGACTTCTTCCTAACTCCAAGAGATCTCTTTAGAGAATGGGCTTCAAAGCAGAAGTCATTCGTTATGGAGAATTTCTACAGACTTCAGAGAACACGTCTTGGCATCTTGGTTGAAGATGGCAAGCCAGTTGGTGGTCAATGGAACTTTGATCAAGACAACAGACTTCCACCACCAAAGAACTACACCTGGCCTGCTTATCTTGAGCAAGCCAGAGACTCAATAGATATTGAAGTTGCTAAAGAACTTGATCTTGAGATTTCAACTACATGGGCAACAACAAGAGCAGGAGCACTAGCTCAACTAAAGCACTTCCTAAAACACCACATGGATGCATTTGGTCCTTATGAAGATGCAGTTGCTAAAGACAACTGGGCTATGCACCACTCATTGATTAGTCCTTATCTAAACAATGGGCTACTGCATCCTGCTGAAGTAATTTCAGAAACCATCAAGGCTTATGAGAAGAATGATTATGCAATTCAGTCTGTTGAGGCATTCATTAGGCAAGTAATTGGTTGGCGTGAATACATCAATGGAATGTACTGGTTCTTAGGTTACGAATATCGTGAAGCAAATGCTCTGAAAGCTAATAGAACACTTCTGACTGTCTTCAAGAATTCAAAAGCAACCTCAATGAACTGTGTTCAAGGAGTTGTTGGAGACATTGAGAAACGTGCCTGGACTCATCACATTCCAAGACTCATGATCCTAAGTAACCTGGCACTGATTACTGGAGTGAATCCGCAAGAGTTCTTGGACTGGATGAGAGAGAACTTTATTGATGCAACCGAATGGGTAATGGTTCCAAACATCATTGGTATGGGGACATATGCCGATGGTGGAAAGCTAATGACCAAACCGTATCCAGCAGGTGGTGCCTACATCTCTCGAATGACTGAGTTCTGTAAAACATGTGTTTATGACCCGAAGAAAAGATCGGGCGATGACGCTTGTCCTTTCTCAACTCTTTACTGGGACTTCTTAGATAGACATAGAGAAACATTCAAGATGAATCACCGTATGGCTCAGCAGCTCAAAGGTTTAGACCGTCTATCTGATCTTGGGGAACTTAGAGAACGAGCCAAGGTAGTTCTAAAGGGCCTAGATAAAGGGACCATCTAGCCCTTTATCTAGCCTTGAGTTAGTCTTTAGATATGCAAGCAAAGCCTTTACTTATCTTTGATGGTGACTGTGGCTTCTGCACGACAGCAACTAATTACATTCTCAAACACACAACAACTCCTATTGAGGCAACGCCTTTTCAGTTCATAGATCCAGCTGTACATGGGCTAACACTTGAGCAAGTACAGGCAAAGGTCTATCTAGTTGTTGATGGTAAGAACTATGCAGGGCATGAGGCTTTCGCGAACCTATTCAAGATTCAAAACAATGTTTTCCTTAGAGCTTATGGAAATCTAATCCTGATTCCGCCATTAGTTTGGTTAGCAAAGCCTGGTTATGCATTGGTAGCTAAGTATCGCCAGAAGCTGCCTGGCGGAACACCTGCTTGCAAGATGCCTAGATAATGAAGAAAACAATCCAGCTCCTGATTGGGCTCTTTCTAGCTCTTGTTCTCACTCCACTTAGCCCAAGTGCTGCTGATGTAAATGACTTCTCATTTGAGAGTTTTGATGCAACATATGAAATCTCAGTAAATGAGGAAGAAGACAAAAGATCAGAGATGGTTGTCACTGAAAAGCTTGTTGCCAACTTTCCTTTAATTGAACAAAACAGAGGAATAAGAAGAAGTATTCCTCTAATCAGCTACCAACTCTTTCCAGGTCTTATTGAAGTTTTGTCAGTTACAGATGAAGCAGGTAAAGCAAGAGACTTTGAGCAGACCACGGACAGTGAGTTTCTGCACCTAGCAATCAAGTCAAAAGATGACTCTTACGTGTTTGGTAAACAAACCTACGTAATCAAGTACAAACAGAATTGGGTTATCACTAACTGGGAGAGCGGTGACCGCAACAAAGAGCCAAGCGAGTTCTATTGGGACATTAATGGCAATGGTTGGCTTCAAAGCTTTGGTCGCGTTTCAGCAACTGTGATTCTTGATCAAGCCCTAAGCCAGAATGTGATCCCGAAATCAGTGCGCTGCTACGAAGGTAATTTCGGGGCAACCGGTTCCTGCAAGGTCTCTCAACCTAGCGAGAACACTTATGTCTTTAGCTCGGTTGATTTAAAGTCAGGCCAGACCCAAACAATCGCGATTGGTTTTAACCCCGGTGTCGCAAACGTAGATGGCCCTCAGGCAGTTGACAGCCCTTACTTCATCTGGTTCCTGCTAACTCTTTTCGCACTTGTTGCGATATTGATCTGGGCTATTTTCTATCGGGTGACTCAACTTAGAAATCTAGGGAAAATCTCAATCATTGTTCCTCAGTATCAACCACCCAAGTCACCTGACTTAGCTGTGTCAGCGCTTGTATCTAGAAAGTCTGCTCACCTAAATCAAGCATGTGTTATCGAGCTAGCTATCAAAAATCTGATTGAGATTGAACAAGTTGCCGAGTCAAAGAAAGATAACTTCATACTTAGAAGAACTTCTGAAGTAGCCACGAACCCGAATCAGCTAGAACTACTAACCGCTCTTGGACTTTCTAAAGCAGGGGATGAAGTCAACCTGTCATCAGTCATGGACGCAACCGAACAGGCGGCTCTTTCAAAGAGGCTACTTGCAGTGAAAAGCAAGATTACTCGTCAGGTTAACTCAGGTGGTTATTTCAAGAAAAGGGCTCTTGGTATTCCAGCACTAGTTTTCGTTGGAGCTCTTGCAACCCTTATTGGACACATCGCTTCTGCACTAGGTCTCGCTTCAGACAGTGTTTACGATGTTTCGGCTGTGCCAGTGCTACTGGGGATGCCTTACTTAGTGACCTATTGGTTAATACTTTCTAAGCGAGTGATGACTGCAAAAGGCGTTGAGGCGGATGCTTATCTCAAGGGCATGAAAATGTATATCGAACTTGCAGAGAAGGATCGCTTAGATTTTCTCCAGTCCCCCAAAGGTGCAGGGCTAAAGCCTTCAGAAATTGAGGGAAGAACGGTATTGAAGCTCTATGAAGAGGTATTGCCTTGGGCAATTCTTCTCGGGCTCCACAAACAATGGAATGCTGTTCTAGGTAATCTCTATGCGAAGGAATCAGCACCGGTTTGGTTTGTTGGAGCACCAGTATTCTCTGAGAGCTTCTCAAGCCTTGATCGAATTCTTGCCCAGTCACTGAGCGTTGATTCATCAGGTGGTTCTGGTGGAGGCGGTTCTGCAGGTGGCGGTAGCGGTGGCGGCGGCGGAGGGGGAATTTAGTTCTTACTTCTTGTAAGCAAGAAGTTTTTCTAGTTCACCAAAGATCTCTAGAGCAGCAGCTGTTCCAGTCCCAGACACAATCTGCTTTCCGTTGTTGTCAGTGAGAGTGATCTCAACTGTTGAATCCATAGTCTCTTCGACTCTTCTATGCATGTCTTTATGTAGAGGTGCGTGAAGAAGACCACCACGAGTTCTTTCGGCTTTTAGATTTAGAGTTCCATCAGGACCAGTTACTTTCCAATACACGTGAGTGTCATCAACTCTTAGTTCTAATTCTTTAGCACCGTTATAAGTAGTCCAGCTATAAAGCTTTCCTTCGTGCATGAGGCCCATGATGAAACCTCTGAATGATTTACCAATCCAAGGAATGATTGCACAAGATGCAATAAGAGATGTTTCTTTGTTGAAATCAAAATGGTTGGTTTGCATCCAGATATATCCAGATGGGAATCCTTTGCCCCAATCAGTTTCTATGTAACCTTTGCCTTTAGAGAAAGATTGTTCTTTGCCTTCAACCTTTAGAGCACCTTCTAGTTGATGACCAAAGCTCACAATGCCGTGAAAGCATTCCATGAATGGAACTAGTCCATACCATCCCATGATGCCTGGACTTCTAAGAGTCACTGGCCATGGAACAAATGGTGTTGTGATGGAGATGGTTCCTTGAAGTTGAGGAAGATCGAGCCTTACTTCAGTTTCACTGAAGAAGTTGTTTCCTATTTGAACTTCAAACTTGTCGGTGGCTGCTTTGAACTCAGAGCTATCAAATGAGTGAAACCAACTTCTTCCTGTTGAACCATCAAGAACTTGGATAAAAGCTTCATCTTTACTTTGACGTTCATTGCTGTCAGCTTTATCAATGCCCTTAAATATGCCTGGGATAACAGCCCATCTTTGAGAGAGATCAGCTGAGACTAACTTCACATACCAGCCTTCAAAGAAGGGGCTGGCTTTGCCTTTACCGTGGAAGGCTTCAGGGTGTTTAACACCTTCAAGGAAACTTAGTGGGCTCTGCATGCTTTGATGCTATCCCCTATAGAGGTGGGTTAACCTTGACGTATGAAACCTTTCCAAATCTCAAAAGAAGTAGCTGCTGCCCTAGATGCAGGCAAGCCGGTAGTAGCCCTAGAATCAACAATCATTTCTCATGGTCTACCAAGACCTCAGAACCTAGCTGCTGCTATCGAATTCGAAGAGATTCTTAGAGAGCAGGGAGTTACTCCTGCAACTATCGCCATTTTGGATGGAGTTCCTCAGATTGGTTTGGATTCAGTCGGTGTTGAGCGTATTGCTAATGAAGATCTAGCTAAAGCCAGCGTTAGAGATATTCCTATCCTTGCTGCTCGTAAAGAAAGCGGAGCAACAACAGTTGCTGCTACTGCTCACTTAGCCTCACTTGCTGGCATTCGAGTATTTGCCACTGGTGGTCTTGGTGGAGTTCACAGAGGCGCTAACACAACTTTCGATGAGTCAGCTGACCTATCAACTCTTGCTGTTACACCTATCACTGTTGTTTGTGCTGGTGTGAAATCAGTTCTAGATATCTCAGCAACACTGGAAAGACTTGAATCTCTTTCTGTTCCAGTTATTGGTTGGCAGACCAAAGAGTTCCCTGCCTTCTGGCTAAACCAATCTGGCCTGCAGATTGATTGGTCACTAGACACAACAGACCAGATTGCTCAGGCTATGAAGGCTCAGGATGAACTAGGTCACAACCAAGGAATTGTTATTGCTAATCCAATACCTGTTGGACTGCAGTGGGATCCAGCAGAGCACGACCGTGTTCTACAAATTGCTTTCAAAGCAGCAGATGCTGCCGGTGTTCACGGTAAGGCTGTAACACCATTCCTTCTCGGCTTCATTGTTGAAGAGTCAAAGGGTAGAAGCCTTGAAGTAAATCTTGATCTTGCTAGAAACAACGTCAAGCTTGCAGGTCAGATTGCAACATCCTGGTCGAAAGTGAACTAGTGGAAAGAGTTTTAGTTGTTGGCGATGTCATTGATGACATCATTGTTGTCCCTGAGGGACAGGTAAGAGCCAATACTGATACCAATGCCCAGATCACCCAAACACTCGGTGGATCAGCTAGCAACATGGCCAGCTGGGCCTCTCATGAAGGAGCAGAAGTAACCTTCATTGGTTGTGTTGGTTCTTCTGATAAGGACAGAGTTTCTAAAGAGTTTGAAAGCTTTGGTGTTCATGCCCAATTACAAACAAGTGAAACTCTAAAGACCGGTTCACTAGTTGTTTTAGTTGAAAGTGCTTCAAGAAGCATGCTCACCGATAGGGGAGCAAACAAAGAGTTATCTCTTGAAGATCTAACTATTGATTATCTAAGTGATTTCTCTTATGTGTTTCTATCTGGCTACACGCTGTTTGGAAGATCAGAAGCTGAGATTAAGAACTTTATATTTAGGGTTCAAGATGCTGGGGCACTACTAGCAATTGATCCTGGTTCATCTGGATACATCCAAGACTTTGGTGTTGAAGAATTCAAGGCCTGTGTAAATGGCGTAGATATTCTTTTGCCGAATGAAGAAGAGTTTGAACTTCTATCTTCAGAACCATCACACATAACCATCGTCACTAAAGGTAGTAACGGTGTTGATCTCCATATAGAAGGAATAAAAACTAATTCTTTTGCAGCAGAGAAGGTTGATGCGATAGATCCAACTGGTGCTGGCGATGCCTTTGCTGGTTCACTAATTGCAAACCTGTCAAAAGGTGTTGAGCTTCATAGTGCAATTGCAAATGCAACAAAGACTGCTGCAAAAGCAGTTACGACTATTGGTGCCCGCCCTCAGCTTTGAATCTTTCAATAGATTCATCGATTAGACGCTGAGCTTCTTCTTTACCTGCCCACTTACCAACCTTGACCCACTTGCCTGGCTCTAGATCTTTGTAGTGAGTGAAGAAGTGCTCTAGCTCATCTTTGGTCTGCTGAGGCACATCGTTGATGTCCTGGATGTGCGCCCAACGCTTGTCTTTGACTGGAACACAAAGGATCTTCTCGTCGATACCGCCATCGTCTTCCATAGGCAATACACCTACTGGTCTTACTTCAACGATTACACCTGGGAATAGTGGATATTCCAGAAGAACTAGTGCGTCTAATGGGTCTCCATCGCCACCTAGGGTGTTGTCAAAGTATCCGTAGTCAACTGGATAGACAAAAGGTGTGAACAGAACGCGGTCCAGACGGACACGGCCTGACTCGTGGTCAACCTCATATTTGTTACGGCTTCCACGAGGAATCTCGATGATGGCGTCAATAGACATGCTTCTCCTAAATAGGCTAGTTACTACAAGAATACCGAAAGGCGACAATGTCCGAGCGAGTTAGGCTCTCCCCAGCAATGGCGGATATCCGTCGTGCTATTCGGGATGCCTGGGATCAGGTAGGACTAGCTAAGGGCTCAACTGTTGCTGTTGCCTGCTCCGGAGGAGCAGATTCCCTAGCTTTGGCTAGTGCTGCTCTATTTGAGGGAAATAGAGCAGAGATCAAAGTCATTGCTGTGATTGTGAATCACAATCTCCAAGAAGGCTCTAAAGATGTTGCCCTGAGAACAAAGGAACTTCTAACCGAGCTTGGCTATGAGGTTGCAGAGATCATGGATGTAATTGTCCAACAGAACTCCTTAGGCATGGAAGCAGCAGCTAGAAATGCTCGTTATGAAGCATTAGCTACCTCTGCAGAAAAGCATGGTGCAACGTTCACGATGTTAGGTCACACGCTCGATGATCAAGCAGAGACAGTATTGCTTGGTTTAGCTAGAGGTTCTGGTGCTAAGTCAATGGCTGGCATGCCAACACTTTCAGCGGATGGAAAATATCTTCGACCGCTGCTTCGAATTACAAGAAAAGAAACAGTTTCTTATTGTGAAGATTCAGGGTTGGAGTATTGGTCTGATCCTCAAAACCTAGACACTAAATTCTCGAGAGTGAAGGCACGACTAAAGGTCTTGCCTGTTCTTGAAGAAGAACTAGGCCCTGGCATTGCTCAAGCTCTTTCTAGAACAGCAGAGATTCTTCAGGAGGACATTAGTTATCTTGAACTCCAAGCAGATCAGGCTTTCAAAGAAGTTGCTAAGACAACTAACAACTCAGTGTTGATTGATGTTGCGGCTTTTGAGAAGTTACCTAAAGCTCTTGCTACTCGTGTCATTCACAAGTCTCTTTCCCTTATGGGGGCAGAACCTGCCAAGGTTCAGATTGATGCTGTTATGGACTTAGTAAATAATTGGCATGGTCAAAAACCTTTGACCCTTCCCTCCGTTAGAGTAGAGCGAAAGGGCCAAGAGATTATTCTCAAAAGCACTAAAACTATGAAGCCAGGAGCATGCTAGGTGAACCTCGATAAGGTCCAGAAGGACATCACTAAGGTCTTAGTTACCGAAGAACAGATCGCTACAAGAATTGAAGAGCTAGCTCGCGAAATAGAAAAGAAGTATGAAGGTAAAGACCTTCTTCTTGTTGGGGTTCTAAAAGGTGCAGTCATGTTCATGGCTGATCTTTCAAGAGCAATCCAACTGCCAGTAAACATGGACTGGATGGCTGTTTCTTCTTATGGATCAGGAACCCAATCCTCTGGTGTAGTTCGAATCCTTAAGGATCTAGACGCAGACGTTCTAGGCAGACACGTACTTATTGTTGAAGACATTATTGACTCTGGTCTGACCTTGTCATGGCTAATGAGCAACCTAACTGCCAGAGGAGCAGCAACTGTAGAAGTTGTAGCCCTTCTTCGTAAGCCAGATGCAGCCAAGGTTGAGGTTAATGTTGCCTGGGTAGGTTTTGATATCCCTAACGAGTTTGTTGTTGGTTATGGCCTTGATTATGCCGAGCACTACCGCACCCTCAAGGATGTAGGGGTCCTAGCCCCAGCTGTTTACAGCTAAATCCCCTTTAATCTCTCTGCGAACAAGCCCCATTCGGGGTTTGACCTAGCCATTTGGGCTTGTAGCCTATTACTTGGTCTTGTTGTATTAGGAAGGTAGGGGCTGGAGCCTCTTTTATGAAATCACGCAAACTTTTTAGAGGTCCATTTATCTGGATTTTGGTTGCCTTTGCTGTTCTAACCATTGGGTTGAACTCAGTAAACACATCAGGCTTCACCAAGGTGGACACCTCAGTCGGTCTTCAGTTTATTGAAAATGGATCAGCTAAGTCTGTTCTAGTTATCGAGAATGAACAACGTGTAGACGTTGTTCTCAACACCGCTGATTCAAAGTATGGCGACAAGGTTCAGTTCTTCTATGTCACACCTCGTGGCACACAAGTAGCAACTGTTATTTCTGAAGCAGCTATTACAGGTGGCTTCAACGATCAGGTGACCAGCACTCCTTGGTACCTATCCCTATTGTTCTCAATCTTGCCTTTCATTTTGATTTTCGGACTTTTCTGGTTCCTAATGTCAAATGCTCAAGGTGGCAACAGCAAGGTTATGCAGTTTGGTAAGTCAAGAGCAAAGCTCTACAACAAGGACATGCCTAAAGTTACCTTTGCTGATGTTGCTGGTGTTGATGAAGCAATTGAAGAACTAGAAGAAATTAAAGACTTCCTAAAAGAGCCACAGAAGTTCCAAGCTGTTGGAGCGAAGATTCCTAGAGGTGTTTTGCTCTATGGCCCTCCAGGAACAGGTAAGACTCTTCTGGCAAAGGCTGTAGCTGGTGAAGCTGGAGTTCCTTTCTTCACAATCTCAGGTTCTGATTTTGTTGAAATGTTTGTTGGTGTCGGTGCATCTCGTGTTCGTGATCTATTCGAACAAGCAAAGGCTGCATCACCTGCGATTATCTTCGTAGATGAAATTGATGCTGTTGGACGTCAGCGTGGCGCTGGTGTTGGTGGCGGTAACGATGAGCGTGAACAAACTCTTAACCAGTTGCTAGTTGAGATGGATGGTTTTGATTCAAAGACCAACGTAATTCTTATTGCTGCAACTAACCGTCCTGACGTTCTAGACCCAGCACTTCTTCGTCCTGGTCGCTTTGATCGTCAGATTGGTGTTTCTGCTCCTGACCTAATTGGTCGTGAACAGATTCTTAAGGTTCACGCTAAGGGTAAGCCAGTTGCAACCGATGTTGATCTAGCAACTGTTGCTAGAAGAACTCCTGGTTTCACTGGTGCCGACCTAGCTAACGTTTTGAATGAAGCTGCATTGCTAACTGCTCGTTTGGGTGAGAAGCAAATCACTAACTCAACTTTGGATGAGTCAATCGATCGTGTTATCGGGGGACCTGCAAAGAAGACTCGTTTGATGCAGGACACTGAGAGATTGAATACTGCTTATCACGAAGCAGGTCACGCACTCGTTGCTGCTTCTCTAAATCACAGCGATCCAGTTTCTAAGGTGACCATCCTTCCTAGAGGTAGAGCACTTGGTTACACCATGGTGCTTCCACTAGAAGATCGTTACTCAGTTACTCGTAACCAGCTACTAGACCAGATTGCTTATGCAATGGGTGGTCGAGTTGCTGAAGAAGTTGTGTTCGGAGACCCAACTACTGGAGCATCTAATGACTTCGAGAAGGCAACTTCTATTGCTAAGGCAATGGTCATGCAATACGGAATGTCTAGCCTGGTTGGTTCTGTTGCCTATGGCACAGCAGGCGAAGTATTCATTGGTAGAGACATGGCGAGCACCAAGGAATACAGCGATGTAACTGCTCAGAACATTGATAAAGAGATCAGAGCAATCCTTGATGCAGCTCACGATGAGGCCTACAAAGCAATCAACCTAAACCGCAAGGTTTTAGATGCAATGGCTAAAGAGTTGATGGAGAGAGAAACTCTAAACGCTGAAGACATTGCAGTTATCTTCAAGCCAGTTAAGAAACTTCCTAAGCGTGCTCAATGGCTTTCAAAGAAGACCAGACCAAAGCCTAAGCAAGGCCCTATCGCTATTCCTAAGAAGGGCTCAACTGCTTCCAAGAATGCTGCTACCAAGAAGGCGGCAGCAACTAAGAAGCCTGTTGCAAAGAAAACATCTAGAGCTAAAAAGGCTTAGTTATGGTGGACGCCGAACGCATCAAGAAAGCAGTAGTTGAGCTTATCTCTGCTATCGGCGAAGACCCTAACCGTGAAGAACTAAAAGCAACTCCACAAAAGTTTGCTGATGCATACAAAGGTTTCTTCGCAGGTGTTGGCGTTGATCCACTAGAAGCCCTCAATGAAACTTTTCCTGCTGAACACAATGACGTTGTAATTCTCAAAGACATTGAACTAGTGAGTATTTGTGAACATCACCTTTTGCCTTTCACAGGTGTTGCACACATCGCTTATCTTCCAAGTGATCGAGTAATTGGTTTAGGAAGATTACCTAAGCTAGTTGAAATACTTTCAGCTAGACCTCAACTCCAAGAGAACCTAACCGCTCAGATCGCTGATGCTTTAGAGCAAGGTTTAGGAACTAGAGGAGTAGTCGTTGTCATTGAAGCAAGACATCACTGTGTTGCATCTCGCGGAGCAAGACAACCAGAAGCCAACACAGTGACTATGGCTACACGAGGTGAATATAGCGAAGCTGCAAACAGAGCAGAAGTTATGGCTCTAATAGCAAAATGAAATACAACCCAACTGCTCCTAAAGTAAGACCACTAGTAATGGGTGTATTGAATACCACACCAGACAGTTTTAGTGATGGTAATCAATTCCTCGAACTTCAAGCAGCACTAGATCACGCCAAGTTATTACAGATGTCTGGAGCAGACATCATCGATGTTGGTGGCGAATCAACAAGACCAGGTGCTATCCGTATCTCTGTTGAAGAAGAACAAGAGAGAGTGCTTCCAGTTATTGGCAAGATTGTTGATGCTGATTTAGGTTGTGCCATTTCTATTGACACCATGAATTCAGAAACAGCTCTAGCTGCAGTACTACTTGGAGCGACCATCATCAATGATGTTTCAGGTGGACTAGCCGATGAGAACATGTTCAAAGTTGCTGCTGAAACAAAAGCAACTCTAGTTATCTCTCACTGGCGTGGGCATGCTGATGTCATGGACACCATGAGTTCATATCAGAACGTAGCTCTTGAAGTTGCCAATGAACTCAAAGAGAGAGTTGAGCGGGCAGTTGCTGCTGGAGTATCTCTAGACAAGATTGTTATTGATCCAGGTCTTGGCTTTGCTAAAGACATGAAGCAGAACTGGCAACTAGTCGCCAGATTAGATGAGCTAGAGAAGCTTGGGCTACCCATCCTGGTTGGAGCATCACGTAAGAGATTCATAGCTGGAGCTCTAGATCAGGAAGAACCTAATTCTGTGTCTCATGAGAGACGAGATGTTGCTACAGCTGTCCTAACAGCCCTTCTGATGCAGAGAAAGCTGTGGGGAGTCAGAGTCCACAATGTCCTAGCAACTACCGATGCCATCAGCATTGTTGGGGCTTTGCACGAGGGTGAAGCAGATAAGAAGTCTTCCTAGGGCAGAATTGACCTATGCGTCACAAAATATCCATTACCGGCCTTAGAGTCTTCGCGCACCACGGAGTCTTCGACTTTGAGAGACAAAACGGTCAGGACTTCTATATAGACGCCAGTATTTGGGTTGATGGGGATAAAGCAGCCTTCTCAGATGATCTCAACCACACAGCTCACTATGGTGATTTGGCTAAAGGTTTAGTTGAACTAACCAAGAACAACCCAGTTGACCTATTAGAGACCCTGGCTCAAAGACTTCTTGATTACGCATTGAACTTCGGTGGGGGCAAAGTCCTAAAGGCGAAGATTACGGTTCATAAGCCAGGAGCACCTATCCCTTATGAATTTGAGGATGTAAGCATCACTGTTAAAGCCAAGAGACCCCTCTAATGACAACAGCTGTTTTAGCTCTTGGAAGTAATTTAGGGAATAAGCGTGAATGGCTAGTAAAAGCCCTTGCTCTGATCTCAACTACTCCTGACATCTACCTAATAGACATCTCTCCTGTTGTTGAATCAAAGGCTCTAACTGTGTCTGGAGTGGATTCATCTAAGCCAAGCTTTTTGAATTGTGTGGCAGAGATAGAGACTCCACTAGAGCCAGAGCAGTTACTAAAAGAACTGCAGGCCATTGAATCAGAACTAGGTAGAAAACGTAAAGAGCGTTGGGGCGATAGAAACATAGACATCGACATCATTACCTATGGCAAGACAGTGTTGAGTTCTTCTGATTTAGTTATTCCTCATCCAGAGGCTAAGAACAGAGCATTCGTCATTGTTCCTTGGTATCTAATGAATCAGAAGGCAACGCTTCCTGGAGTTGGCAGAATAAAGAAGTTAGCTAGAAGATTTGCAGATCAGGTGGAACTCAATTGAAACCAATCAGTCCAATCATGATTGTCCTATGGGCAATTGCTACAGGAGTAATCTCCTTCGGCTACAGCACCTATGCAGTTAACAATGGTCTGGAGATTCCAATAACTGGAATCTCCCTTTCTATTTCTACTGCTTTGATCGCAATTATTCTTCTCGCTCTTGCTGTTCCTATCTGGAAATATAAAAGAAATCTAATCAAGTTAGCAACATCAACAAACAAGCTTCTTCCAGTAAATCCTTTTTATGCTGTTCGTGTTCTGCTGCTCTCTAAAGCAGCAGCTATCACCGGTGCAATATTTATTGGTTGGCATGCAGGGGTATTAGTTAAGCAGTTCACTGCTCCTGTTGTTGTGACAGATGCGACCACTCCTAACATCACTGCCCTTATGGCAGCAGTACTGCTACTAATCGTTGGCTTTGTAGTGGAACAAATCTGTAAGCTACCTAGCGATAAGAGCAAAGATGAGTAGCCGACTAAAGGTTGCTGTCATTGGTGCAGGCCCTGTAGGTCTAGCCATGGCTAAAGCAATCGCAGATGCAGGTCATTCCATAATGGCGATAGCAACAACAGATCCAGCCAGAGCAGAACAGGTTAGTGCTGTTCTGCCCGGCATCAAGGTAGCTTCTGTCATTGATGCTGTTCAAGGAGTTGACTTAGTTATCTTTGCGATTCCTGGTCAAGAGCTTGATTCTGTAGTTTCAGGACTAGTCAAGACTGAGTCTTTCGCTAGAGGGCAACTAGTTGCTCATACATCTCCTGATTATGGTTATGAAGTATTTGATGAAGCATTGTCTCTAGGTGTTGTGCCAATGGCTATTCATCCAGCAATACGTTTCACAGGAATTAGTTCTGTCGATAGAACCAGACTCATGGATGCATACATCGCTGTTGATTCACCCAAGGCAGTTCTTCCTGTTGTTCAAACACTGGCTATTGAACTAGGTGGAGAACCTGTTCATGTTCCTGCAGAAGCAAGAGCTAAATATGCAGAAGCCATCTCCGTTGCATCTTCATTTACTTCTCTGATTGTTGGACAAGCAGTAACTCTTCTAGAAGATGCCAACATCGATAAATCAAGACAGATACTTTCAGGCATCATGCGTTCAGCTTTAGAAGAATCTCTTCGTAGTGCTGTTGTTGAGATTGATCCAGCAGATTTACTTGAGGATGACAATCAGTGAAACTAGTTGAGACTGTTAGCCATCTTCAGCAAGAGATTGCTGCCGCTAAGGCAAGTGGCAAGAACGTTGTGTTTGTGCCAACTATGGGGGCTTTGCACGAAGGTCATCTATCTCTAATTGAGGAGGGTAACCAAGTTGCCGATGCCTTTGTAGTTATGAGCATCTTCGTGAACCCAACCCAGTTTGGTAAAGGCGAAGACTTCGATAGATATCCAAGAACTATTGAGAGTGACATCAAGGCACTTGCTGCTTTGAATACTCCTCCGGCTTTACTGTTTATTCCTTCAGTTGAAGAGGTTTATCCAGATGGAATGGATGCTCCTTTAAAGCCACGAGCGGGTGCTTTAGGTTCTGTATTTGAAGGGGCTTCAAGACCTGGGCACTTTGAGGGGATGCTCCATGTTGTTTCTTGGTTCTTTGGGGTCGTTAAGCCTGAGGTTGCTGTATTTGGAGCTAAGGATGCTCAGCAGCTGTTCTTGATCAAGAGAATGGTTCACAGGGAATTCAATGATTCGATTGAGATCATTGAGGCTCAGACCATTAGAGAAGAAGACTACCTAGCCAGATCTAGTAGGAACAGGTTCCTAACTGTTGATGGCAGGAGCTTTGCTCCTGCTCTGTTTGCTACGTTGATGCAAGTTCAAGAGCAGATAACTAATGGTGAACCGCCTTCTGTTGCTCTTGCTTCGGCTAGTAGTGACCTAGATAGCCCACCGCTGGCTAAACTTGATTATCTAGTCTTAGTTGATAAGAGCACCTTTTCACCGATAAGCGATGGGTTCCATGGCGAAGCCCAACTACTTGTTGCTGTTGTTGTTTCAGGTGTCCGCCTTATTGACAACATAACTTTCTATATTCAGGAGCCGGCATGACCGACGAGCAAGTAACCCCAAACGAAGACGAACAGGACCTGCCTGAGCAGATTGCTATTCGTTTGGCTAAGCGTGAGCGACTTATTGCCTCTGGTGTTGATGCCTACCCTGTCAGCCTTCCTATTACCCACACCATCGATCAGGTAAAGGCTAAGTACCCTGATCTAGAGATCGATGTTGCAACAGGAGACAAAGTAGCTCTTGCTGGTCGAGTAATGTTCCAAAGAAACACAGGAAAGCTTTGCTTTGGTACATTGCAGTCTGGAACTGGAACTCGTATCCAGGTAATGCTTTCTCTGGACAAGGTTGGCGAAGCAAGCCTTGAAGAATATAAGGAACTAGTAGATCTTGGTGATCACTTGTTCGTTTCCGGTGAAGTTATTACTTCTAAGCGCGGAGAGCTTTCTATTCTTGTTGATAGTTGGTCAATGGCTGCTAAAACTATTCGACCACTACCTAACCTCCACAATGAACTAGGTGAAGAGTACAGAGTTCGTCACCGCTTCGTTGATTTGATTGTTCGTGATCGTGCACGTGAAGTTGTTCAGATTAGAAGCAAGGTAATGCAGTCTCTTCGCAATACCTTTACTAAAGATGACTTCATTGAAGTTGAAACTCCTATGCTTCAGACAATTCACGGTGGAGCATCTGCTCGTCCATTCAAGACACATTCAAATGCTTTTGATACAGAGCTGTTCCTACGTATTGCTCCAGAGCTGTTCCTAAAGAGAGCTGTTGTTGGTGGTATTGATCGTGTTTATGAGATCAACAGAAACTTTAGAAACGAAGGTGCTGACCGCACACACTCTCCAGAGTTTGCAATGCTTGAAGCTTATGAAGCATACGGTGACTACAACACCATGGCTGAACTAACTCAAGCACTAATTCAGAATGCAGCTATGGATGTCTTTGGAACTCTAAAGGTTGAACTTGAAGACGGTGAAGTTAATGACATATCAGGGGAATGGGCTCGCATCTCAATGTTTGAATCTCTATCAGAAGCAGCTGGAATGGAAATCACTCCAGAGACAGACATTGCAGTTCTAAAGAAGCTTGCTGATAAAGAAGGTCTAGAAATTGATCACCCTCTTCACGGTAAGTATGTTGAAGAGCTGTGGGAGCACTTTGTAAAGGGTGACCTACAGAAGCCAACATTTGTTATGGACTTCCCAGTTGACACTTCTCCTCTAGTTCGTAACCACAGATCAAAGCCAGGAGTTGTTGAGAAGTGGGATCTATACATCAGAGGGTATGAGCAAGCTACCGGCTACTCAGAGCTAGTTGACCCTGTTATTCAGCGTGAAAGATTTGTGGCTCAGGTTAAGTTATCTGCTGCTGGAGATCCAGAAGCGATGAAGCTAGATGAAGATTTCCTAAAGGCTCTTGAGTTCGGTATGCCACCAACTGGAGGTATGGGTATGGGTATCGACAGATTGCTTATGAGCCTTACCGGTCTTGGTATCCGTGAAACAATCATGTTCCCGTTGGTGAAGTAATCATGCAGGTCTTTCTCGATGCACTTCTAGCCACCTTGCCTCCAATCAGCATGGCGGTTATCGTCTACATCCTCTTCAAATCAATCATTGGTTCAGACGCTAAAGAGCGTAAAGTTAGAGCTCAAATAGAGGCTGAGGAACGGGCCAAGCTAGCCGCCAAGACCAACGCCGAGTAGGCCAAAGGCCCTTACGGCCTTCTTTAGTTCTCCCATTGGCGAACAGCCCTAACAAATGGGTCTTTTGAAGGTTATCTTCTTTGTAAGCACTAAAAGTGTCGAAGGAGAAGCAAATGTTCGAGAAGTTCACCGATAAGGCCCGCAGGGTAGTTGTATTGGCTCAAGAAGAAGCCAAGTCACTAAACCACAACTACATTGGCACAGAGCACATCCTGCTCGGTCTGATCCACGAAGGCGAAGGCGTAGCCGCTAAGGCGTTAGAAGCACTCGGTATTTCTCAAGAAGCAGTTAGAGACCAGGTCAAGGAGATCATCGGTCAGGGACAACAGCCTCCAACAGGACACATTCCTTTCACTCCTAGAGCTAAGAAAGTTCTTGAGCTTTCACTTCGTGAAGCTCTTCAGCTAGGTCACTCATACATTGGAACTGAACACCTTCTACTAGGTCTTATCAAAGAAGGTGAAGGTGTTGCAGCTCAAGTTCTAACAAAGTTAGGTGCTGACACCAACAAGGTTCGTGCACAGGTTCAGCAGATGCTTCAAGGATTTGAAGGAAAAGAATCAGCAACCGTTGGTGGCGAAGCTATTCCACAAAAGGGTTCACAGGTTCTAGACCAGTTTGGTAAGAACCTAACTCAGGCTGCTGCTGAAGGAAAACTAGATCCTGTTATCGGTCGTGAAAAAGAAATTGAAAGAGTCATGCAGATTCTTTCAAGAAGAACTAAGAACAACCCAATTCTTATTGGTGAACCAGGTGTTGGTAAAACAGCTGTTGTTGAAGGACTTGCTCAAGCAATTGTTGCTGGCAACGTTCCAGAAACACTTAAGGGTAAGCAGCTTTACACACTAGACCTTGGTTCCCTAATCGCAGGTTCTAGATACCGCGGTGACTTCGAAGAAAGATTGAAGAAGGTCATCAAGGAGATCAAGGGCCGTGGAGACATCATCACTTTCATCGATGAGATCCACACACTAGTTGGAGCAGGTGCAGCTGAAGGTGCTGTTGATGCTGCATCTATCTTGAAGCCAATGCTTGCTCGTGGTGAACTACAAACTATTGGTGCAACTACTTTGGATGAGTTCAGAAAGTACTTTGAAAAGGATGCCGCTTTAGAGCGTAGATTCCAATCAATCCAGGTCAACGAGCCAAGCGTTCCACAGACCATCAACATCTTGAAGGGTCTTCGCGATCGTTACGAAGCTCACCACAAGGTTTCAATTACCGATGGCGCAATCGTTGCTGCTGCAAAGCTTGCAGATCGTTACGTCTCAGACCGCTACCTACCAGACAAGGCAATTGACCTTATCGATGAGGCTGGAGCGAGACTTCGTCTATCTATCCTTTCTTCACCACCAGAGCTACGTGAACTTGAAGAGAAGATTGCTGGTGTTCGTGTTGATAAAGAGAAGGCAATTGATTCTCAAGACTTCGAAGGTGCAGCCAAGCTTCGTGATTCAGAGAAGAAACTAATTTCTGAAAGAGCAAAGATGACCAAGCAGTTCCGTTCAGGAAATGTTGCTGCTCACGGTGTTGTTGATGAAGGCCTTATCGCTGAAGTTCTAGCAGCAGCTACTGGTATCCCAGTATTCAAGCTAAGCGAAGAAGAGTCAGCGAAGCTGATCTTCATGGAAGCAGAACTTCACAGAAGAGTTATTGGTCAGAAGAAGGCCGTTGACTCTATCTCTAAGGCAATCCGTCGTCAGCGTGCTGGCTTGAAGGACCCTAACCGTCCTTCAGGTTCATTCATCTTCGCTGGTCCTACCGGTGTTGGTAAGACAGAGCTTGCTAAGGCACTGGCTGAATTCCTTTTCGAAGATGAAGGTGCACTGATCTCACTAGACATGAGCGAGTACGCAGAGAAGCACACAGTTTCTAGATTGTTCGGTGCTCCTCCGGGCTACGTTGGATTCGATGAAGGTGGACAGCTAACCGAGCGTGTTCGTCGCAAGCCATTCAGCGTTGTTCTATTCGATGAGATCGAGAAGGCTCACCCAGACATCTTCAACTCTCTTCTTCAGATTCTTGAAGAGGGTCGTCTAACCGATGGCCAGGGTCGTGTTGTTGACTTCAAGAACACAATCATCATCATGACCACCAACTTGGGAAGTAAGGACATCTCTAAGGGTGCTCTTGGCTTCAACCTTGAAGGTGACCAGAAGAACGACTTTGACCGCATGGCTG
>JBIJAF010000018.1:0-30101 GCA_044345905.1 Rhodoluna sp. | reverse complement strand
GATGTTTCTAATGTCAGCACCACGGAAGGCATAGATGGACTGGTCGCTGTCACCAACAACTGTTAGTGATGCTGGTCCTACTAGTTCTCCTGTTTTACCTTCAGGAAGTGCAAACTTAGGATCAATCGGTTTTGTAAGTTCACGAATAAGTGCGTACTGAGCATGGTTAGTGTCCTGATACTCGTCAACTAAGACATGTCTAAATTTACGTTGATAGTTAGCTGCCACCTCAGGGAATGCTCTGAGTAAGAAGACGGTCTCACCGATTAGGTCATCAAAGTCAAAGGCGTTGTTTCTCTTCTTCTCTGCTTCATAGGCGAGGAATACTTCAGCGATAGCTTGAGACTTAGGGTTCTTGGTATCGATGTTGGCTGCGAAGTCTTCAGCTGTCTGCAATTCATTCTTAGCCTTGCTAATTACAGAAGCGACAACCTGAGCTTTGAGGCTGTCGATGTCATGGCCACCTGACTTGATGAGCCTCTTGATTAGGGCTCTGGAATCACCCGTGTCATAGACAGTGAAGTTTGAGTTATGCCCTAAACGTTCTGCTTCTCTTCTAAGTATTTGAAGGCAAGCGGAGTGGAAGGTGCGGATCCACATTCCTTCTGGGTCTCCCACCAGTAGCTTGATTCGGTCTCTCATCTCACTGGCTGCTTTATTAGTGAAGGTAATTGCCAGAATCTGGGATGGCCAGGCTTCTCTTTGCTCTAGCAGGTGCGCAATACGGTGAGTAAGCACCTTGGTCTTACCCGAACCTGCTCCAGCCACAATCAATAGAGCCGGGCCTCTATAGAGGACGGCTTCAGCTTGTTGAGGGTTTAGACCTTCAAGGAGCTTTGACGGGTTAGTGGGTTCAATCCAAGACATGACTAAGTAATTTTAGGTTGCTCGACCGACAGATTAGACACGCTCGGTCAACACACGCCGCAAAAGGTCTGGCTGATCAGCGAATATGCCATCCACACCAGTTTGGATAAGTTCTTCGTAATAGGCCTCGATGGTGGTGGTTGCCTTTTCGGCTCTGGCTGTATAGACCCAAACTTTGAGCCCAAGAGCATGACAGGTTGGAACCCAAGGGTCGCTAGATAACAACATGTGGGTAGCAATTGAGAGGCCATCACATTTGGCTGCCAACTCCTCAATATTGCAGTCAACCATTTTGGTTGAATCAATAGCTAAGAAGTACTCAGCTGCAATACCTGCCGCAACTAGATGTTGTTTAGCATCAAGCAAAATCTCTTCTTCAAAAGATTCAATGATGAGAATTACATCTTTGCCGACAACATTTGAAGCGACTATCTCATCCGTTGTGAGCTTGCCAATAGTTTCTGACAAAGCAGAAAGGTGAGATCCTCGCTTGAGCTCGACAACTAAAATCTTGTCCTGAATAAAGTCAGACTCAAGAATTTGCTTAAGAGTCGGTATTTGAAATTGGCCATCAAATTTGGCACTGCCAGGTCTTAGATCTGCAAGACGCTCATTTGCCCTAAGAGTCTTTATCTGCTCGTAAGTTAGATCTTCAGAGAACCAGTCTTGAAGACCTCTTCCTTCAACAACACCTTCTCTATAGAGAGATTTGAGTTCAGGGTGATTTGCTATGTCTGTTGTTCCACTCAATGCATTCTCATGGCGAATGATGAGAACATCATCTTTAGTGTTGATGACATCAAACTCAATGCCATCAGCTTTCATAGCTAGTCCAAGTTCAAACGCTTCAAGAGTGTTCTCTGGTCTATAACCGCTAGCTCCACGATGGGCAATGACTTTGGGATGCAAGACTATTCCCACTCAATGGTGCCAGGTGGCTTGCTGGTGATATCTAGAACTACTCTGTTTACTCCTGCTACCTCATTGGTAATGCGGTTAGAGATCTTGGCAAGAAAGTCATAAGGAACCCTTGACCAATCAGCTGTCATAGCGTCTTCACTTGATACTGGACGAAGAACAATTGGGTGACCATAGCTTCTGCCATCTCCCTGAACTCCAACAGATCTAACATCAGCTAGAAGAACCACTGGACACTGCCAGATTTCACCATCAAGACCTGCAGCAGATAGTTCTGCTCTAACAATCGCATCTGCTGACCTAAGAAGATCTAGACGTTCTTTAGTAACTTCACCAACAATACGAATACCAAGACCAGGTCCTGGGAATGGCTGTCTCCCAACAATTTCCTTAGGTAGACCAAGCTCATAACCAATGGCTCTAACTTCATCCTTGAACAAGGTTCTAAGAGGCTCAACTAGTTCAAACTGGAGATCTTCAGGAAGCCCACCTACGTTGTGGTGGCTCTTGATTCCTGCGGTAACACCACCACCTGATTCAACAACGTCTGGGTATAAAGTTCCTTGAACTAGGAACTTGATTGGCCTGTTATCTGCCTTTGACTCAGCAATCAGCTGGGCTTGAGCCTCTTCAAAGGATCTGATGAACTCTCTACCAATAATCTTCCGTTTGGTTTCAGGGTCAGTTACTCCAGCAAGCGCATCTAAGAACTTCTTCTCGGCATCAACAGTGATTAGTCGAACACCGGTTGAGGCAACATAGTCGCGCTCTACCTGTTCAACTTCACCTTCACGCAACAGACCGTGGTTCACAAAGATACAAACAAGTTGGTCTCCAACTGCTTTGTGGACAAGTGCAGCAGCTACAGCTGAGTCAACTCCACCAGATAGACCACAGATAACTCTGTCGTTACCAACTTGGTTTCTTATCTTTTCAACCTGCTGAGCAATAACGTTTTCGCTATTCCAGTCAGAAGGAATACCTGCTGCATTATGTAGGAAGTTTTCTAGAACGTTCTGACCAAATTGTGAATGCTTTACTTCTGGGTGCCACTGCACTCCATAGATCTTCTTCTCACTGTTAGCAAACGCTGCAACCGGAGTGGTAGCTGTAGAGGCAAGAACTTCAAAGCCTGCTGGTTCTTTCATAACCTGATCACCGTGGCTCATCCAGCAGATCTGCTCTCCTGGTTGACCTGCAAGGATTTCTCCACCGGCAACTACGTTAAGTTCAGTTGCTCCATATTCACGAAGACCTGTCTTATCTACTCGACCCCCAAGAGCAGAAGCCAAAATCTGGAACCCATAGCAAATGCCAAGAACAGGAATCCCTAGTTCCAAGATTGCTTTGTCTAGCTGAGGAGAGGAAGGCTCGTAAACACTTGATGGCCCACCAGAGAGAATAATGGCTAATGGATTCTTAGTCTTTACTTCTTCTGCTGTTACGTTGTGGTGGACAATCTCACTATAGACACCAGCTTCTCTTACACGACGTGCGATTAGCTGGGCATATTGAGCACCGAAATCAACGACCAGGACAGGTCTGTTTTCAACTGATGAGTTAATGGCTAAGCACCCGTCTTTTCAAGCCCAAAGATCTGGACAAACTTAGCCTCGTATTTTTTCTCAATAAAGAAAGCAGATACTGGTACCACTCCACCCATGGCGATAATCAAGAAGTCTTGGAATTTCATATTCGCTAATCTCCAGATGCGGAAATCAGCGAACAGGTAAACGATGTATAGGATTCCGTGCACCTGTAATAGCAGCTTTGATATGTCAACTCCTGAAACTGGAAGTCCTGTGCCATCAACTGAGTCAGGAACTAGACCTATAAAACCTGCTGATCCACCTGACCAAATTAGTAGTCCAAAGAAGTATTTGAGCACCATTTCAACACCGACCAGGATCAGAAAGACACCGGTGATTTTAGAGCTAACTCTATAGAAGTTCAGAGCTGAGGTTGCTTGTTCTTTGGGAATCATGTCCCTATTTTACTTGGGCTTTGAGCGCTATTCAGCCAGCAGAGCAGCCTGCTGCTTCTTATAGGCATCGGCTAGAAGTCGCCACCACATAAACACTGCGAACCCCGCAAAGACAGTCCACTCAATTGCATAGAAGGCACTTAGCCAGTTCACTTCGCTATCAGTCTTAGGCATTCCAATAGTTAGCTCTTGGACACCCTCAATCTGACTAAAGATGTTCTGATCAGTTAGAGCGAGGAAGCCTGTGTAGGTAGCAGACTCAGAGCCCTCATCTAATACATTGTTGATGAGCTGTGGCACAGACAAAGTGGAATACAAATCTTTGCCAAGAGATTGAGTAGGTGCTTCACTAGGTAAGAGTCTTCCTTCAATTGGTATAAATGCTTGAACTGTGAAGAGCTGCTTGATCTGAGCTAAAGCTTGTTTAGCTTCTTCTTCACCTTGAATGAATCCTGCAGCAACGAAAAGTTCTGCTTTTTCTGTGCGGGTTGGAACTACTACCCAGTAGCCAGTATCGCCATTTAGTTGAATTCGATTTGCTATCAAAAGAGCTCTACTTGGATTCAAAGTTATCTTTGCTCTTACCTTGGTAAGAACAGTCTTTTCACCTTCAAGAGAAATCTCATTGAAAGTGAAAGGTGAGTTTGGTGTTGCAACAGTTTCTAGGTCAACTACGTTAACTTCAGACCAGGCTTCATTAGATGCGCTCTCAATGAAGGTTCTGTTTATCTGCCACTGCGCTAACAAGGCAAAAGCGACAGCAAGTAGCAAACACAAAACTAGTGCGGTTATCCACCTAGCAGTTAGAGCAAGTTTGAGCATAGATTATGCGCCGTAAGGAGCAACTACTGTGTCAACTCTTTGGAATTCTTTTAGGTCAGAGTAGCCGGTTGTCGCCATTGCTTTGCGCAAAGCACCCATTAGGTTAGTTGAACCATCCGCTGAATTTGAAGGGCCTTGAAGAATTTGCTCAAGAGAACCAACAGTTCCAACTTGAACTCTTTCTCCTCTAGGTAGTTCTGGGTTATGAGCTTCTGCTCCCCAGTGCCAACCCTTACCAGGAGCTTCATCTGCTTTAGCAAGAACTGAGCCAAGCATTACAGCATCTGCGCCGCAGGCAATTGCCTTAACGATATCTCCAGAAGTTCCAAGACCACCGTCTGCGATCACGTGCACGTAACGGCCACCTGATTCATCCATGTAATCTCTTCTTGCTCCAGCAACATCGGCAACTGCTGTTGCCATAGGTGCGTGAATACCAAGAACCTTACGTGTAGTAGAAGCTGCTCCTCCACCGAAACCAACTAGAACACCAGCAGCACCAGTTCTCATTAGGTGAAGAGCTGCTGTGTAGGTAGCTGCTCCACCAACGATTACTGGAACATCAAGTTCATAGATAAATTCTTTTAGGTTCAGTGCTTCTTGAGTCTTTGAAACATGCTCAGCTGAAACGGTTGTTCCACGAATAACAAAGAGGTCAACACCAGCAGCGATAACCGCCTTGGCATACTCTTTAGTTTTCTGTGGTGAAAGAGCTCCAGCAACAGTAACGCCTGACTTACGAATGTAAGCAATACGCTCTTTGATAAGTTCTGGCTTGATCGGCTCTGAATACATTTTCTGCATTGCAACTGTTGCTGCGTCAGGAGACAAGTTAGCAATCTCTGCAAGCTGCTTAGTTGGATCTTCGTATCTAGTCCATAGACCTTCTAGGTCTAGAACACCCAAGCCACCTAGCTTGCCAATAGCAATAGCAGTATCAGGAGATACAACTGAGTCCATAGGAGCTGCTAGAACAGGAAGCTGGAAGCTGTAGGCATCAATGTTCCAGTCTGTTGAAACATCTCTAGGGTCACGAGTTCTTCTTGAAGGAACAATCGCAATGTCATCAAATGCCCAACTACGGTTACCGCGCTTTCCGCGACCAATCTCTATTTCGCTCATCTTGATCTCCTAGCGGTTGTTGTAATTCGGTGCTTCAACGGTCATCTGAATATCGTGTGGGTGGCTCTCCTTGAGACCAGCAGGAGTGATTCTTACGAACTTACCCTTAGCCTGAAGCTCCGCAATAGTTGCTGCTCCGACATAACCCATAGCTGCTCTTAGTCCACCAATTAGCTGGTGAGCAACTGTGCCAACGGTTCCACGATAAGGAACTCTTCCTTCAATACCCTCAGGAACTAGCTTGTCTTCACGAAGCACATCATCTTGGAAGTAGCGATCCTTTGAGTAGCTCTTTGCTTCTCCTCGAGACTGCATTGCACCGAGAGATCCCATACCTCTATAAGTCTTGAACTGCTTGCCACCAACGAATGTGATATCTCCTGGAGCTTCATCAGTACCAGCAAGCAGAGAACCAATCATCACAGCGTTTGCTCCAGCAACTAGTGCCTTAGGAATATCTCCTGAGAACTGCAAACCACCATCAGCAATTACTGGAACACCGAATGGCTTACAAGCCAAACTTGCTTCATAAACAGCAGTGATCTGTGGGACACCAACACCTGCGATAACACGAGTTGTACAAATAGAACCTGGGCCAACTCCAACCTTCACTCCATCAGCACCAGCTTCAACTAGAGCAGCAGCACCTTCACGAGTTGCAACGTTTCCACCAATTACATCAACATGCTTAGCTACTGGTTCTGCCTTTAGCTTGCCAACCATATCTAACACTGCTGTGTTGTGGCCGTGGGCGGTGTCAACAACAAGAATGTCTACACCTGCATCAACAAGAGCCATTGCTCTTTCCCAACCCTGATCTCCAACACCAACTGCAGCAGCTACTAGCAAACGACCTTTGGAGTCCTTGCTTGCAAGTGGATACTTCTCACTCTTATCAAAGTCTTTGATAGTGATTAAACCCTTTAGCTTGTTGCTTGGATCAACAAGTGGAAGTTTTTCAATTCTGTGCTGAGCAAAGATAGCAATAGCTGTTTCTGGCGAAACTCCAACAGGGGCAGTGACCAGGGGCATTGGAGTCATTACATCTTTAACCAGTGTTGTGGTCTTTTGAACTTCGTTCACAAAACGCATATCTCTGTTGGTAACAATTCCAACTAGAGTGCCGTCTTCATCAATAACTGGAAGACCTGAAACTCTGTAAGTTGCACAAACAGCATCCACTTCTTGCAAAGTTGCAAGCTGGTGGGTAGTAACTGGGTGAGTAATCATTCCAGCTTCTGATCTCTTGACTAGATCAACCTGGGTTGCCTGCTGGTCAATAGAAAGGTTTCTGTGTAGAACACCTAGACCACCCTGTCTGGCAATAGCGATAGCGAGACGAGCTTCAGTAACAGTGTCCATAGCTGAAGACAGCAAAGGGATGTTGATGGATAAGCGCTTGGTTACCTGAGTTGCAGTGGATACCTGGCTTGGGACAACATCAGACTGGCCGGGCATGAGCAATACGTCGTCATAAGTGAGACCAGTGAAGCCAAATGGGTCATTTTCAGTCATTTTCAACCTGTCAGGAGTTTAGATTAGCCAATTCTACCCTGACTACTTCACTCTTGTTTAGGGTCAATTTGGGCTGAAGACTGAGCCTTGTGAAAAGGTCCCTGTACTCCCGTATCTAAAGACCGAATACTGCCTTTGCTCAAGGAACCCGTGCTCTGTGAACAGATCCTTCCCCCTGACTTTTGTGTCAGCTAATGCCTGTCTCAGCTTCTCAGGACTATCGCTCTTTGTGTTTCTAAACGCATCGGCTGCCAACTGAATAGCGTCACTTGTCCGCTGGGCCAAGCTCAGCAAAGTCAGTGAACGAGGCCCCACCAAAGATAGATTTCCAAGCTCTTTCGAAAGGGCGGATCTCAGTTCAGGATCTATCTTGTGTTTAGGGCTTAGAGCCTTTGCTCCTCTGAGAGCCTTTGCCCATGGGTATGAAGAGTAATCCCCCAGATTGCTAGGCACTAGATAAATTTGCGGAACCTGAGCGACCCAATCAGAAAGAGAACTAAAGAAGGGCAGAGACTCTTCCATTGACAGCAGAACCAGAGCGTCTGGCTTGGTCTTGGCAATTGCCTTCACATCCTTTATCCCTGCTGTTTGAACCTTTATTCCGTTAAGGACTAGTCCGAAGGATAGAGACTTCATCTGCTCCTTGTTCTGAGGCTGGGAACCGAAAACTATAAGCACGCTCTTTGAAGCAGAATTTGTAATGAATTTTGCCAAGGCAAAAGAGTCCTGGCTCGGACTAGTAACCAATCTAAAAAACCAGTGTTTTGAGTTTGTTGCACCTAAGTCATCGGTAAGAGGAGCTATTGAAATGATTGGAATCTGTTTCTTCTCATTGGTTTGAACTAGCACCCCAGCTGACTCAGATTCTATTGGCGCAAGTAGAACATTTACTCCTAATGCTCGGAGCTTTGCTATTGCTCGTTTATTTTCAGTTTCTGTATCTCCGACATCGGCATAACTAACCTCCACCTTCACAGGCTCTTCCGCAGCTGCTAGATCTCTAGTGGCTATCTTTGCAGCAGCTCTTTGAACGGGACCCGCAAACCCTAAAGCGCCACTATCTGAAACTAAAACTCCAACCTTGAGTGCTGGAGCTAAAGGTTTAGCGTTACCTGTGGAAACAAGGTAAACAACTCCTGCTGTTATCAGAAGTGCTGCTCCTATGCTTTTTGTTTTTCTCATCTCAAGAGAATAAGGAGAGAAGAGGATCTGTGCTTTTGTTTTCAACAGGCAAAGAAAAACGGGCCGACATTTGCATGCCGACCCGTTTAACTTTGAATCTAATTATTCCTTGGTGCCGTTGATGCTTGCGCTTACAACAGCGTTATCAGACATGTTCCACTTGTCTAGTAGAGCCTGGTACTGTCCGTCATCAATTAGTGACTGAAGAGCAGCCTGGATTGCATCACGAAGATCAGTGTCCTTCTTCAGGATTGCGATACCCACAAAGCCAGCGTCATATCCGTTAGGAGCGTCTGGGTCGTTGACTACATCGAAGTACTCGCCGTTTCCAGCCTTAGCAGCAGCATCCTGGGCTACGAATGAGTCCATCATTACTGCGTCTCCTTGGCCTGCACGAAGTGCGTTCTGCATGCTTGGAGAGTCAGGTAGCTGAGTGATAGTGATTTCCTTCTTGCCTGAAACTTCACAGCTCTCAGACATTGTGCCAACTAGGTCGATGTGAATGGTTCCATTCTGAACGATTACAGTCTTGCCACAAAGGCTCATTGGGTTAGTGATGTTCTCTGGGTTACCCTTAGCAACAATCATCTGTGATCCACCGATGTGGTAGTCAACAAAGTCAACCTTTGCCTGACGCTCAACAGTGTCGCTCATTGAGCTGATGATGATGTCGTTAGTTCCCGCCTCAAGGTTAGCGATAATGGTGTCAAAAACTGTTTTGTTGAAACGTAGTTCTGTTCCAAGCTTCTGGCCAATTAGCGCGCCTAGTTCAACGTCAACACCGGTTAGGTTGCCGTCTTCATCGTAGAACTCGAATGGCTCGTAAGGGATGTCGCTAGCAACATCGATACCATTCTCAAGATATTCAGCTGGCAAAAGTGCCTGAGCTGCTTTGTCAACCTTTGACTGGTCAACACCGTTGTTTGGTCCGCTTGCACAACCAGTTAGCACTAGAAGGCCAGCTGTCATTACGGCTACGAAACCTAGTTTCTTTATTGCCATTTGTCTTCTCTTTCTATTGTTTGGTTTTTTACTTGGGATAACTCTAGAGGACTTTATTTAGGAACGCTTTAGTTCTTGATTCTTTCGGGTTGTCCAAAACCTGCTTAGGAGAGCCAGATTCAACGATCTGGCCCTTATCTATAAAGACCACCTTGTCCGCTACTTCCTTGGCAAAGCCCATTTCGTGGGTAACCACGATCATGGTCATACCTGCTTTAGCCAAGTTCTTCATAACATCCAGCACATCCCCTACTAGTTCAGGGTCAAGGGCTGAGGTTGGCTCATCAAAGAGCATCAGCTTAGGTTTCATGGCTAGTGCCCTGGCAATAGCAACTCTCTGCTGCTGCCCACCTGATAGCTGAGAAGGGTAGTGGTCTCCCTTGTCTCCAAGACCTACCTGCTCAAGTAGTTCTAAGCCAAGAGCCTTTGCTTCTTCAGGGCTCATTCCGGCAACTCCGATTGGAGCTTCAATGATGTTCTGCAGAGCAGTTAGGTGAGGGAAAAGGTTGAAGCGTTGGAACACCATGCCAATACCTTGACGAGCCTTAGCAATATCCTTTGACTTCATTTCATATAGAACATTGCCAACCTGGCGGTAACCCATAAGTTCACCGTTTACATAGATACGTCCACCATTAATTGATTCCAGGTGGTTTAAGCATCTAAGGAAAGTTGACTTACCTGAACCAGAAGGACCGATGATGCAGAGCACTTCACCTTGCTCAACAGTTAGAGAAATACCATTCAACACATCATTAGAACCGTAGCTCTTACGAACGCTTCTTGCATCCACCATTACTTGATTCATTAGCGCTTGCCTACCTTAAATGTTCTAGGAGCAGGTCTACCGCCTACAGCTTCAAAACCTTTGCCGTACTTTTTCTCTAGTGCTCGCTGAGGGAAACCTAGAACTGTTGTCATGAGCAAGTACCAGAATCCGCTGACGATTAGAAGTTCGATCTGAGCTAGGTTCGCGGAGGAGATAGTGCTTGCCTGTGTGTAGAGTTCAGCAACTGCAATGACTTGTAGCAATGAGGTGTTCTTTAACATACCAATGAATTCATTACCCATTGGTGGAATGATCACTCGCATTGCTTGTGGAAGAACAATTCTTCGCATTGTGTATTTGCTTGACATACCGAGAGACTTCGCAGCTTCTGTTTGACCGTGATCAACAGCCAAGATACCTGCTCTAACAATTTCAGCTGAGTAGGCGGCTTCGTTAAGGGAAAGAGCAATGACGCCGGCAACAATTGCTGGAATTATGTCGCTTGTCTCACCGCTAAAGAAAACTATGTCGGTGAAAGGAATACCTAAGAACAGTTCCGGGAAGATGATTCCTAGATATCCCCAGAACACAATCTGCAATAGCAAAGGTGTTCCTCTAAAGAATTCGATGTAACCGGTAGCTAGCCAACGCAAAAGTGGATTCACGCTTAGCTTCATAATTGCAAGCAGTGTTGCAAGAACGGTACCGATTGACATACAAACTACTGTTACCAAAACAGTGACGAGAGCACCTTCTAGGATGCGGACATCAAAGAGGTACTTAGAGACAATGTCGTGCTGGATGGACTTGGCTGAAACTACTGAATAAATGAAGTTCAAAAGTAGAAGTACAGCTGCTATTCCTGAGATCCAGCGCCATGGGTGTCTTAGGGGCACCGCCACGACGTCATCGTCGTTTACGAGTTCCTCTGGTTTTGCCATGCTGGTTATTCCTCAATTATTTACAGATAATTACTAACCGTATACCTCTTTAAAGAGAAAACCTCGAGCTTAGCTCGAGGTTATTCTTTGGCTTAGATTGGGTCTTTAGCGCTCTACGATGGCTAGAACGTCTCTAGCTGAAAGCACTAGGTACTCTTTGCCGTTGTACTTTAGCTCTGTGCCGCCGTACTTTGAGAAGATAACTCGGTCTCCAACTGAGATGTCCAGTGGGACGCGGTTACCGTTGTCATCAACGCGGCCTGGGCCAACTGCAACAACTTCGGCTTCCTGAGGCTTTTCCTTAGCGGTATCTGGGATTACCAGACCTGAAGCAGTAACCTGCTCTGCCTCAACTGGGAGAACGACAATACGATCTTCTAGTGGCTTGATTGAAACCGACACGTGAACCTCTTCTTTATTGACTGGATTTAGGTGAAAAACACACCTTCGGCACAAGTTTATCTCTTTTTAGCACTCATGCAACCAGAGTGCTAACTCTTCGCTGTTAGCGTTAGTTTATGGACCGCACCGGCTTTTTGAGCCTCATCAGCCCCGAAGGGCAGGCTCTCCTAGCCGAAGTTGGAGAAATCGACTCCAAAGCAGACATGGTCAAAGTCGTTTCCAAGCTAAGAGGAAAAGGTCACCCCGCTGAACTAGTTGCAACAGTTCTAACCCAGGTCAAACTCAGAAGAAGAGCCAAGGCCAAGTTTGGAGAATTTGCTGAACGCATGTTCTTTACTGAAGAAGGACTAGAACAAGCTTCAAGACTAAAAGTCGCAGCCATCCATGCGGGCAGATTTAGATCTAGTGGCATAACAAAGATTGCCGATCTGGGTTGTGGGATAGGGGCAGAGACTCTAGCCTTCGCCAGTCTAGATATAGATGTCACAGCAATCGAACTTGATGAAGTAACAGCAGCTATCGCTACCTATAACCTTGCAGGTTTTGACAATGTAACTGTTGAACAAGGTGATGTCACAAAAGTGAACCTTGATAAGTTCGAAGGTTTGTTTCTAGATCCTGCCAGACGTGACCTCAAAGATTCAAAGACAAACATAAATAAACGCAAGTACGACATCAATGATTTCAGCCCTTCTTTTGATTTTGTTATGAAAGCCGCAAGAGCAAAACCAACGATTGTGAAACTTGGTCCAGGTATGGACCATAAAGATATCCCTGATGACGCTGAAGCAGTTTGGGTATCAGATGATGGTGACCTAGTAGAGCTAACTCTCTACTTCGGTTCTCTAAGAAGAGAAAACGTAAAGAGAGCAGCGCTGCTCCTCACACCAACTGGCACCCATGAAATTACAAGTGAAAACATTGAAAGACTAGATGCTCGTATTGGAGATTTAGGTAAGTATCTCTACGAACCAGATGCTGCAGTTATTAGATCTCACCTCGTAGGTGACCTTGCAGAACAATTAGGACTAAATATCTTCTCTAACGAAATTGCTTATCTATCTGGCGATAGGCAAGTAAGTTCACCTTGGCTTAAAGGTTATGAAGTATTAGAGAACCTGGTCTTTGATAGAAAGAAGCTGAAGGCTTACTTGAGAGAAAAAAACATTGGAACTCTAGAGATAAAAAAGCGTGGAGCAGACATTACTCCTGAACAGCTAAGAAGAGAACTAGACCCTAGAGGTTCTGAATCAGCAACTCTAATAGTCACAAGAGTTGACGGAGCTCACAGAGTTCTAGTAGTCAAGCCCCTCTAGGACTGAACAGTTGTCACAGGCAGAGTTGACTCTGCTGAGAAGTTGAGTGTGCTTGGTGCTCTGCCAGCCATTATCAGTTGAGCACCAATAGCAGCAATCATTGCTCCGTTGTCTGTGCAGAGTGAGAATGGTGGAATCCTAAGTTCAATCCCATTGGCTTCACATTGTTCTTTAGCTACCTCTCGAAGTCTTGCGTTTGCTACTACCCCACCGCCAAGAAGAAGCCTTGGAATATCAAATTCTTTACAGGCACTAACTGCCTTCTTGATCAAAACATCAACTACTGCTTCTCGGAAGCTAGCTGCAACATCAGCAATCGAAAACTCTTCGCCCTTTGATTCAGCTAGTTCAACATTTCTAGCAACCGCTGTCTTCAGCCCTGAGAAGCTGAAGTCGTAACGATGCTTTTCCATGTCTTTAGGCAGAGTAAGGCCTCTAGGGAATCTAATGGCATTTGGATTACCCTCTTTAGCCACTCGATCTATTTCAGGTCCACCTGGGTAACTAAGCCCTAGAACGCGTGCAACCTTATCGAAGGCTTCACCTGCAGCATCATCAATAGTTTCCCCAAGTAGTTCAACATCATTCAGTAGATCCCTAACTAGTAGTAGAGAGGTATGACCACCTGATACCAAAAGAGCAATGGTAGGAGTCTTCAATTCACCTCTGTCAAGAATGTCTGCCCCTACGTGACCAACTAGGTGATTCACAGCATAGATAGGTTTACCGGTTGCAACAGCTAGTGCTTTGGCAGCACCAACTCCAACCATTAGAGCTCCAGCTAGTCCCGGTCCGTTTGTCACAGCAATAGCATCAATGTCATCAAGAGTTAGGTTTGCTTTTTCAAGAGCTTCATCCAAAACAGGTGTTAGCGCTTCAAGGTGCGCTCTAGCTGCAATCTCCGGAACAACTCCACCAAAGATTGCATGCTTGTCCATGCTGGAAGAGATGATGTTAGCTAGCAACTGATTACCTCTGACAATCCCAACACCAGTTTCATCACAGGATGTTTCGATACCTAAGACCACAGGTTCCTTGTTTGTCTTAAGCCTTACGTCTGTCTTCATAATGAAAGCATCAACACCATCTGGCTGGTAATACTTCTTGCGTGTGCCAATCTGTTTGAAACCAAAAATTTTGTATAGTTTCTGCGCAGCGGAGTTATCGGCTCTAACCTCTAAGAAGATTTCCTTTGCACCTAATTCAGTTGCTTGCAGCGTCAAGGTGTCCATCAATGATTTACCAATACCAAGACCACGTTTATCTTCTCTAACAGCAATAGTTTGAATATCGGCCTGATCGCTACCAGGTAATTTACTCAACCCTGCATACCCAACAACTATGTTGTCTTCCAGAGCAAGAATGTAATAAGTGTGCTTCGCTGCTAATTCAGATTTGAAAGTTTCTTCAGGCCAAGCATCATTAGCAAAGCTAGCGGTTTCTAACTTCATAATCTCAGGAAGATCCAGCGCTGTGGCTTGTCTAATCTCTATTGCCATTAGCCACTCACCTTCTTACCCTTACTAGGAACAGCATCTGGTTCACGAAGGTAAATCGGAGTGATGTCTTTGCGATTGGCTACTCCTGCTAGTTCTTGAGCAAACGCAATCTGACCAAGAGCTCCAGCTCTCACACCTAACTGAGTAGTTGCATGACTACTAACATCTATGAAGCCAGCGATGTCTTCAAGCTTGTTGACCGAAGGTCCATGGGTTCTAACTGGAACACCTTCAACTACCCCAGAGTAGGTCGCCCAGAAGACTTCTTTTCTTCTAGCATCTGTAGTCACCAATAGATTTCCAGCAGCTGGATTAGCAGTATAGAAATCCAAGGCAATTGAATCCAATGAGCAAACACCAACTAACTCAGCTTGGGCTCCAATTGCAAAGTACCTAGCTGCAGCCAAGCCAACTCTTAGACCAGTAAATGGTCCTGGGCCGACACCTGCAACAACAGTAGAGATCTGATTGGCTTGGATACCTGAGTCGGCTAACACCTTCTCTATTGCTGATCCAATGCGTTCAGAGTGGGTCATCGGTTCTAGGTAGTTAAGCTCAGCAATCACCGATCCCATGCTTAGTACCACTACGGTAGTGCCAGCTGAGGTATCAATAGCCAGAGAGTAATCCGCTATACGGGTAGAGGCAGCAGAGGTTTTCATTAGATTGAAACACCTGCCCATCTATCCCCAAATCCAGTTATCTTGACCTGACGGTCTGCTGTTGCACCGGTAGTATCTCTAGCTATTTCAACTTCTAGCCAGTTCTCTGAAATGTCGTTCGTTAGACCTTTGCCCCATTCAACGAAAACTATTGAGCTAGCAAAAGGAATATCTAGATCATCTAGTTCCCCAGGTGAACCTAGTCGGTAGGCATCAACATGCACAAAAGGTGATTTACCTTCACGCTTATGGGTTCTAGCAACAACAAAGGTAGGAGAAGAAACATTGCCTTCAACTTCTAAACCTTCACCAACACCTCTAGTAAAGGTAGTCTTTCCTGCTCCTAGTGGACCGATAAGTATTGCTAGGTCTCCGGCTCTTAGAACTTTGGATACCTTCACGCCGAGTAAGTGCATGTCTTCGCTAGTTGCGATGACTTGCTCAAAGATTGGGTGTTGGTCAGTCAATTCTCTAGCCGATAAATTCTCTGTTGAATCTAGAACCAATTCGAGTAACAATCTCGTAGTTGATAGTGCCAGCAGCGCTTGCTAGATCATCTGCTGATGGCCCGCCATTGCCAAAAATGACTACTCGGTCACCTGGAGAAATGGAAGCATCACCAACATCAACTACAAACTGATCCATAGCAATGCGAGAAAGAATCTTATAGAACTTGTTGTTTATGCAAACCTCTGCTTTGCCAGAAGCATTACGAGGTAGTCCCTCGGCATAACCAACTGGCACTAGAGCCAGAGTAGTTTCTTTAGGAGTTCTGTAGAGGTACCCGTAGGAGACACCTTCACCTGCTTGAACTCGCTTAGTTTGAACAACAGTTGCTTCTGCTGTCATAACTGGCTTCAAACCAAACTCTGCCGCTCTGTTATCGCTGAATGGTGATAGCCCGTAAAGAGCAATTCCTGCTCTGATCATGTCGTAGTGAGCTTGTGGGTAACTAAGAGTTCCATCGCTTGCGGTTAGGTGCCTAAGTTCAAACTCAACACCTAGCTTTGCTGCCATCGCAAGAGCTAATTCAAATCTTTCAATCTGAGCAAGGTCTTCTTTCACACCGGTTGAAGAAAGGTGACTAAAGATTCCTACTGTTTGAACTAAGCCTTCAGCAACAGCAGCCTTAGTTTCCGTTAGTAAATCTTCAAGTTCATCGATGGTCACACCATTACGACTAAGACCGGTATCAACCTTGATATGAATCTGAGCAGGCGTTCCAGCTGATGCTGCAGCCTTCTTCACTCGTAGTAACTGCTCTTGTGAAGAAACAGCAACATCAATCTCATGTTTGATTGCTGATGTAAAGTCATCTTGAGGATCATGGAGCCAAGCAAGAATGCGAGTCTTTACTCCAGCTGCACGAAGTGTTTGTGCTTCAGCTAAATCGGCAACACCTATGTAGTCAACACCTTCGGCTTCAATCTTTCTAGCAACTTGAAGCATGCCATGTCCGTAAGCATCAGCTTTAACTACACCCATAACTTTTACTTGCTTGCCTGATGAGTTAACTAACTTCCTCATCGTGTCTAAGTTATGAGCTACGTTGTTTAGATCAATGGTGAGTTTACGCATGGGTTAGTTTCCTTCCGCGATAACAAAAGCACAAGCCATGCCACCATCGTGAGTTATTGAAAGATGCCAAGAAGAGATTCCCATTTCTTCTGAACGCTCCTTGGTAGCACCTGATACTTCTAAATGAGGTTTGCCAAGTGAGTCTTTAGCAACTGTGACATCTTGCCAACTAAGTCCAACCGGATTACCTAGTGCTTTAATTACTGCTTCTTTAGAAGCCCAAACTCCAGCTAGTGATTGCGCAGATCTTTCACGCTCTTTTGGGGTAAAGATTCTTTCAATCAGAGCAGGGGTTTCCTTGAGTTTAGATTCGAAACGATTCAAATCAACCAGGTCCACACCTATGCCCACAATCATGATTACTCGACTGTAACCGACTTGGCAAGGTTTCTAGGCTGGTCCACATCCAAGCCCTTAGCTGCTGCCAACTCCATAGCGAATATCTGTAGAGGTATTACGTTCAAGATTGGAGCAAGCATCTTATGGGTAGCTGGAATGTAAATAACTTCAACTGCATATTTAGCAACCTCAAGATCACCTGCTTCAGCAATAGCAATAACTTGAGCTCCACGAGCTCTTACCTCTTGGATGTTGCTAACTATCTTGGCGTGAAGTGCATCAGGGTCACTTGGGCTAGGAACAATAACTATTACCGGTTGGCCTTCTTCAATAAGAGCGATTGGGCCATGCTTTAGTTCACCAGCAGCAAAGCCTTCAGAATGAATGTAGGCAAGCTCCTTGAGCTTTAACGCACCTTCAAGAGCAATAGGGAATCCTACGTGTCTACCTAGGAATAGTACTGAACTGGCATCTTTAAACTTCTTGGCAATGGCACGCGTTTGATCCATATCGGCAAGAACATCTGAGATATCTCCTGGAACCTTTAGTAGTTCACGACCGATAACTTCAAGTTCACTCTTTGAGTGAGCTCCCCGAACTGTTGCTAAGTGAAGACCAAGTAGATAGATGGCTGTGATTTGTGCTGTGAAAGCTTTAGTTGAAGCAACAGCTACTTCAGGTCCCGCGTGAGTGTAAAGAACTGCATCTGCTTCGCGAGCAAGAGTTGCTCCTTGGGTATTGCAGATAGAGAGAACACTTGCTCCTGCTTCTTTGGCATAACGAGTAGCCATCAGAGTATCCATGGTTTCACCAGACTGGCTAACAGCAACAACCAAAGTGTTCTTAGTAAGAATTGGTTGACGATATCTAAACTCATGAGATAGCTCTACGCTTACAGGTATCTTGGCCCAGCTTTCAATTGCATACTTGCCAATCTCTGATGCATACGCAGCTGTTCCACAAGCAATCATGATGATGCGGTCGATGTTTTGAATAAGTTCTGAAAGTGAATCTAGCTCTTTGAGCTTTACAACTCCATCGCTTGATAGACGAGCCATCAAAGTATCGCCAACAGCTTGAGGCTGATCAGCAATCTCTTTAGCCATGAATGAAGACCAGCCACCCTTGCTAGCTGCACTTGCATCCCAGTCAACAGTGAACTCTTCTTCAGTAACTTTCTGACCTTCAAAGTTTTCTATTGAGACGCTATCTGCTTTGAGAATTACAATTTCATCCTGGCCAACAGCAATAGCTCGCTTAGTGTGTTCAACGAAAGCTGCAACATCGCTACCTAGGAAGTTCTCGCCATCGCCCAAACCAATAACTAGGGGAGCATTTCTTCTTGCAGCTAGGACTACCCCTGGCTCATCCTGATGGATAACCAAAATAGTGAAGGCTCCATGAAGTCTTTTGACTACCGTTCTAAAGCTTTCAAGGAAATTACCTGAGTGGGCATATTCTGTTGCCACTAGATGAGCTGCCACCTCTGAATCAGTCTCACTAGAGAAGACTGTCCCCTGAGCTAATAGCTCAGCCTTGAGTTCAGCAAAGTTTTCAATAATTCCGTTATGGATCAGGCTTAGTTTGTGGCTTGCTCCACCTAGGTGCGGGTGAGCGTTGCCATCTGTTGGAGCTCCATGGGTTGCCCAGCGGGTATGCCCGATACCGATGTGTGATTGACCTAAAGGGTGCTCCTTGATGTCTTCAACCAGAATGCCGAGCTTTCCAGCCTTCTTACGAGTTTCTAGAACTCCAGCCTCATTGATAACTGAAACACCTGCGCTGTCATAACCGCGGTATTCAAGGCGCTTTAGCCCGCCTAGGAGGACATCAACGGTTGACTTAGGTCCCACATAGCCGACGATTCCACACATGACTCTAGTTTAAGGCAGAATGGCTTATGTGACTGGCTTACCCCTTGGTAGTACCTCAGATGAGGCACCAGTTTCCCCTTTTGATGAGATATCCCGTAATCAGTGGTCTGAATTAGCTAAAAGCTCAACATCTCCCCTAACTGAAGTAGAGATTGAAAAGATCAGAGGTTTGGGAGATTTCCTAGATATGGCTGAAGTTTCAGACATTTATCTTCCGCTTAGCCAGCTGCTCAACTTATATGTCACTCAGACTCAAGAGTTACATGCTGCATCTGATGCTTTCCTAAATAGAACCAATAAGAGAATTCCATTCATTATTGGAGTGGCTGGATCAGTTGCAGTAGGCAAGTCAACAGTTTCAAGACTTCTAAAAGAACTACTTAGTAGATGGCCATCAACTCCAACAGTTGCACTTGTCACTACAGATGGTTTTCTCCACCCAAACGCAGTTCTCGAACAACGTGGTCTTATGGAAAGAAAAGGATTCCCTGAGTCATACGATCGTTTAGCGTTATTGAAGTTTGTTGCAGACATTAAATCCGGTCAAGATGAAGTCTCAGCGCCTCTTTACTCTCACCTCACCTACGACATCGTTCCAGGTGAAAACATTGTGGTCTCTTCCCCAGATGTTGTGATCATTGAAGGTTTGAATGTTTTGCAGCCACCAGCCTTAGGTCAAGAAGTGGCTCTGAGCGATTACTTTGATTTCAAGATTTACGTTGATGCTCCAACTGAAGAAATTGAGTCTTGGTACCTAGATAGATTCCAAGCACTAAGAGAATCAGCTTTCAGGGATCCTGCTTCATACTTCCACCGCTATGCGGAGATGGATGAAACCATCGCTCTAGATAGAGCCAAGGAAATATGGCGAACAATAAACTTGACTAACCTGATGGAGAACATAATCTCAACTAAGTCAAGAGCCACATTAGTTTTACAAAAAGGTCCTAAGCACAGAGTTGAAAGAGTTCTGCTTAGAAAGATCTAACTTAGATAGCTAAGTTCTTTTCAACAACACGAGCAATACTCTCAGCCCAGGAATGAGCAGTTCCTTCATCGGCAGCTTCAACCATTACGCGAACTAGGTTCTCTGTGCCTGATGCTCTAAGCAGTACACGTCCTGTGCCTGCTAGCTCTGCTTCAGCTTCTTTAACTATCTCTTGTAAGCCTTTATCTGAGTTCACTCTGCTCTTATCAACACCTTTGATGTTGATGAGTACCTGAGGGTAGGTCTTCATTTGAGCGGCTAGTTCCTGAAGAGACTTGCCTGTTCTCTTTACTTCAGAGGCAATCATTAGACCTGTAAGGATGCCATCACCGGTTGTTGCAAAGCGACTAAAGATAATGTGTCCTGACTGCTCGCCACCTAAAGTAAAGCCACCTTCACGGATTTGCTCCAAGACATATCTGTCACCAACCTTGGTTTCAATCATGTCGATGCCAGCATCCTTCATGGCAATACGAAGACCTAGGTTACTCATCACCGTTGCAACCAATGTGTTGCGAGCAAGCTCTCCCTTGGCCTTCAAAGCTAAAGCAAGTATTGCCATAAGTTGATCGCCATCAACGATTGCACCATTGGCATCAACAGCAAGTGCTCTATCAGCATCACCATCATGAGCAAAGCCCATGTCTGCATCATGTTCTAGAACTGCTGCTTGCAAAGCACTCATGCTTGTTGAACCAAAGCCTGAGTTGATGTTTAGACCATCAGGATCGTTACCAATAACAATTACTTCAGCACCAGAATCAGCAAATACCTGGGGTGAGATTGCTGACGCTGCTCCATGAGCACAGTCAATAACAATCTTTAGACCCTCGAGTGAATCAGAGATAGCACCTAGAAGATGAACGATGTATCTATCTTCAGCATCAGCGAATCTTTGCACGCGACCAATGCCTGCACCTAGTGGCGAAAGGAAAGGTTTAGAAAGCGCTGCTTCTATTTGGTCTTCAACTTCATCAGCAAGCTTGTGTCCACCTGATGCAAAGAACTTAATTCCATTATCTGGAGCTGGGTTATGGGATGCAGAAATCATCACACCGAAATCTGCTTTTATATCTGCCGTTAGAAAAGCGGTTGCAGGAGTTGGAACAACACCTGCATCGAAAACATCAACACCAGAAGATGCGAGTCCTGCGGCAACTGCAGCGGCTAAGTATTCACCAGAAATTCTTGGATCGCGTCCGATGACAGCGATTGGTCTTCTGCCTTCACTTCTTGCGTGTTCACCCAAAACAGATGCGGCAGCTTGAGCTAGCGAAAGGGATAGAGCAACTGTGAGGTCGCGATTCGCAACTCCACGAACACCATCGGTACCAAATAGGCGAGCCATGGTTTAAGAATAAACGAGCAGTTGCTCGAAGCGAGTTAACGCTTAGAGAACTGAGACGCCTTACGTGCCTTCTTAAGACCAGCCTTCTTACGCTCGATAACACGTGCGTCACGGCTTAGGAATCCAGCCTTCTTTAGAGCTGGACGGTTGTTGTCTCTGTCGATCTCATTTAGTGAACGAGCAATACCTAGACGAAGTGCACCTGCCTGACCAGCAACGCCACCACCCTGGATACGTGCAGTCACGTCGTAAGAATCAGTTAGACCTAGAACCTTGAAAGGATCTGTAACTAGTTGCTGGTGCAACTTGTTTGGGAAGTATTCTGCCAAGTCGCGACCGTTAATCTTGATCACTCCGGTACCTGGCTTGATGCGAACACGTGCAACGGCTTCCTTACGGCGACCTAGACCTGCACCTGGAACAGTTAGTGGACCACGTGACTTAGCAGTCTTTACTTCAGCAACTGCTGGAGTCTCTGTGGTGTAGCTCTCCGGTGCAGCAGTTTCTGCCGCTTCAGCTTTCTTAGTTGGCATCTGTTGTCTTTCCTTCTAAGCGCTTACTGCGCTACCTGACCAATTGTGTAAGGCTTTGGAGCCTGTGCTACGTGTGGGTGCTCTGCACCGCGGTAAACCTTAAGCTTTGAAAGCTGGTCACGACCAAGAGTGTTCTTAGGAAGCATTCCGCGGATTGCCTTCTCAACAGCCTTCTCTGGTGACTTCTCCAAAAGTTCTGCATAAGTAGTTGCAGTTAGACCACCTGGGTAACCAGAGTGACGGTATGCGTTCTTCTTCTGCAACTTAGATCCGGTAAGTGCTACCTTCTCTGCGTTGATGATTACAACGAAGTCTCCGTTGTCCATGTGTGGAGCAAAAGTTGCCTTGTGCTTGCCACGTAGTAACGCAGCTGCAGTTGCGGCCAAACGACCTAGAACCACGTCGGTGGCGTCGATAACTAGCCAGTCGTTCTGAAGCTCATGAGCTTTCGGTGAATAAGTACGCACGAAATTGCCTTCTATTTCTTATCGGATTGGCGATGAATCAGTAATTCATCAACATGTGCTAAACCAAATGGTTTCAGGCACGAAGCCTAAGTTTAGCCCGAAACTAGATACATATGCAACCCGAAGATTTAGGGGAATTCACCTAATCATCTTCTAAGGATCTGGTGTGCTGGGTCATCGTGACCTGGGCTTCTAGGTCCTTATTTGCTGGATATCCGACCTCAATAAGGCTCAATCCTTCAGGAGTAACAACCTTGTAGTTATGCCCAATTCTGGACTTAGATTTCAGGGCTTTGGCTATGTCTGCAGCTGTAGTCCTGCCAGCCCCAGCCTTGATTAGAGCCCCAACGATAGATCTGACCATATTGTGGGCAAAAGCATCCGCTAGGAGCTCTATTTCGATTACTCCCCCTAGAGCCTTATTTCTCTTGACTGAAATAGACCTCAAAAGCCTGATTGTTGTGCCATGAGGCATCGGCTTACTGAAAGCCGCAAAGTCATGAAGCCCCAGGAACTCTTTACTGGCTTCCTGCATAGCTTCTAAATCCAAAGGGTATTTAATCCAAAGGTTGAATCTGGCCTTTAGAGGGTTCCAGCCACTGGTGGCATCAGCAATTGTGTAGCGATACTTGCGATGGGTAGCTGCGTACCTAGCATGGAAGTGCTTTGGGGCCTCTGCTGCGTTACTGACTCTGATATCGGTAGGCAAAATGGCATTTAGCTTCATTTTTAGGTCGTTAGATCTGCCCAGTCTCTTCAGTTGAGCAGGAGTTAGATCTAAATGAACAACCTGGTGCTCTGCATGAACTCCAGCATCTGTTCTGCCAGCCACTCGAAGAGCAAAGTCATTCTTAGTTGGACCAAAGATTGTAATTAGGGCTTTTAGTAATTCGCCATGAACCGTTCTTAGTTTTGGCTGCTTAGCCCAACCAGCGAAATCTGTGCCATCGTAGGCAAGATCCAGCCGATAACGAATCAAGCCGTCAACCAACTGGTCAACGGCTTGATTCATGAGATCTTTGTTGTTTGAAATTACTTAGCTTCGTCAGCCTCAGGAGCTTCAGCTGCTGCTTCTGCAACTTCAGCTTCTTCAGCTGCTGCTTCAACAACTTCCTCAACTGGAGCTTCTACAACTTCTGCTGGAGCTTCTTCAACGATGTTCTCGTCTACTACAGTCTCTGGCTCAGTGTGCTCTGCTGCTACTTCTTCAACAACTTCTTCAGCAACAACTGCAGCTGCAGTTGCCTTGACAGCGTTAGCTACCTTTGCCTTTGCTCTTGCAGGCTTAGCGACAACTGGCTCAAGAACTAGTTCGATAAGTGCCATAGGAGCGTTGTCGCCCTTACGGAAACCTAGCTTTGTGATTCTTGTGTAACCACCGTTACGGTCCTGAACTAGAGGAGCGATGTTAGCGAATAGCTCGTGAACAACGTTCTTGTCAGTGATGTCAGCCATGGTCTGACGACGTGCGTGCAGGTCTCCGCGCTTAGCAAGTGATACTAGCTTCTCAGCAACAGGCTGCATACGCTTTGCCTTGGTCTGAGTAGTAGTGATCGCCTTGTGGATGAACAGTGATGAAGCCAAGTTGTTTAGCATCAAACGTTCGTGAGCAGGACCGCCTCCGAGGCGAGGGCCTTTAGTTGGACGTGGCATTTGTTTCTCCTATTACTTATCTAGAGCCAGGACTAAGCCTGGTCATCCTCATCGAAGTTTGCGCTGAAATATGCAGCATCAAAACCTGGTACTGAATCACGGAAACGTAGTCCCATTGAAGTTAGCTTGTCGCGTACTTCATCAACTGACTTCATTCCGAAGTTACGGATGTTCATCAACTGATCTTCAGTTAGGTTGATTAGCTCGTTCACAGTGTTGATGCCTTCACGCTTTAGGCAGTTGTATGAACGAACTGTTAGATCTAGTTCTTCAATTGGCTTAGCTAGTGCTGGTGGCAGGTCAACTGCAACAGCTGAAACTGGAAGGTCAATACCTTCTGCATTTTCATCTAGAGCAGCTGCTAGACCGAATAGGTTAACCAAAGTGATACCAGCAGAAGCAATTGCTTCACGTGGAGAAATAGATGGCTTGGTTTCAACATCAACGATTAGCTTGTCGAAGTTTGTGAACTCACCCGCACGAGTAGCCTCAACACGGTATGACACCTTTAGAACTGGTGAATAGATTGAGTCAACCGGAATGATTGAGTTGTTAGCCATGTCTGGCTGACGGTTCTGAGATGCCTGAACGTATCCACGACCTGCTTCAATGGTCAACCACATGTGTAGTGAGCCCTTGGTAACAGTTGCTAGAACTAGCTCTGGGTTGTGAATAGTTACGCTCTCGTTGGTAACGATGTCTGCAGCAGTTGCTACTCCAACGCCTTTCTTAAGTTCTAGTACAACTGGAGCACCTGCTTCAGATGAAACAACTAGGTCCTTGATGTTTAGGATCAACTCAGTTACGTCTTCCTTAACACCATCGATAGGACCGAATTCGTGGCTGATGCCTTCGATCTTGATGCTTGTTACTGCTGCACCTGGAATAGATGAAAGCAGGGTACGACGAAGTGAGTTACCTAGGGTGTATCCAAAACCAGGCTCTAGTGGATCTAGGGTGAAGCGTGAGCGGTTCGGGAAATTGCTGTCAATTTCTTCGTTAAGAACTGGAGTCTGTGCAATTAGCACGTTGGTTCCTTTCACTGAGACATCCGCTATTTGATATCTCTTTTGTTGGGTTTGCTATTCAGTGGCCACTAAACAGCTGTATTAAGTTGTGTGTTACTTGAAGCTTTTAAAACTAGATACGACGAATCTTTGGTGGACGACATCCGTTGTGAGCCTGTGGGGTCACATCTGAGATTGATCCAACTTCGAGACCTGCCGCCTGAAGTGAACGGATAGCTGTTTCACGACCAGAGCCTGGGCCCTTTACGAAAACATCTACCTTCTTCAAACCGTGCTCCTGAGCCTTACGAGCTGCAGCTTCTGCTGCCATCTGTGCGGCGAATGGAGTTGACTTACGTGAACCCTTGAAGCCAACATCACCTGATGATGACCATGAGATAACAGCACCGGTGTCGTCAGTGATTGAGACGATGGTGTTGTTGAAAGTGCTCTTGATATGAGCCTGACCGTGGGTAACGTTTTTCTTTTCTTTACGACGTGGCTTGCGGGCTGAGCCTGCTGCTTTGGTCTTAGGTGCTGCCATGAGTTTTCTCCTGAATCCTTATCGAACGCGATTAGCCGGCGGGCTACTAGCGCGTTGCTTTCTTCTTGCCGGCTACGGTGCGCTTTGGACCCTTACGAGTACGAGCGTTAGTCTTGGTGCGCTGACCACGAACAGGTAGTCCCTTACGGTGACGAATACCTTCGTATGAACCAATCTCAACCTTGCGGCGAATATCAGCTGCAACATCACGACGTAGATCACCTTCGACTTTGTAGTTTCCGTCTAGGTAGTCACGAATAGCAACCAACTGATCATCAGTTAGGTCTTTTACTCGGATGTTTTTGTCGATGTTGGTATCGGTTAGAACCTTAACACTTCGTGTTGGTCCGATTCCATAGATATAGGTTAGGGCGATTTCAACGCGCTTGTCGCGTGGAATATCGACTCCGGCAATACGTGCCATTGGATTTCTCCTGTTTGTTATGAAAGGTCTGCAGCAGTGTTGTCCTGAATAAATTCAGGCTCTCGCCTTTCCGAGAGGTGCCAGAAATAAATCTTGAACACTGCCTTGTTTTTTATTTAGTTGTACTCACCTAAGTGAGCTGGTGCAAATCTTGAGTGCTTAGCCCTGGCGCTGTTTGTGGCGTGGGTTTTCGCAGATGATCATGACGCGACCATGACGACGAATGACTTTACACTTGTCGCAAATCTTTTTAACGCTTGGGTTAACCTTCATGTCTCTTTATTTCTGTTCGTGGTTTTTTACAAAACCGATTTACTTGTATCGATAAATGATTCGCCCACGATTTAGGTCGTAGGTTGAAAGCTCAACAATCACGCGATCTTCAGGCAAAATCTTGATGTAATGCTGACGCATTTTTCCCGAGATGTGCGCTAAAACCTTGTGCCCGTTAGTCAACTCAACTCTGAACATCGCGTTCGGAAGAGCCTCGTAAACTGTGCCTTCGATCTCGATGACGCCGTCTTTGTTGGCCATAAACTCACTTATCTTTATTCACTTGTTGCCTCAAACACACGCAAAAAGACCGACTTAAAAAAGGGATTTTTACGTGCCGAAACACCAAGACTCAATCCTAGGACATATAAGGAAATAATGGTAGTTAAGATTCCAATGGAACTGGGGTTATCCCATATTTAGCCAAACCAGCTACCCCACCGTCTTCGGCGGTTAGAACCCAGATTCCCCCGCTGTGACGGGCCACAGTGTGCTCCCAATGGCTTGAATCTGACCCATCTTTACTAGAAACTGTCCATTCATCAGCCAATATCTTGACTGCCTGCCCACCTGCGGTAATCATCGGCTCAATCGCGATAACCAGCCCAGGCTCAATAACTGGCCCTAAATCACGGGTTTGGTAGTTGAAAACAGCTGGATCTTCGTGCATTGAGCGGCCAACCCCGTGACCTATGTAATCCTGGAGGATTCCATACCTGCCAGAGGCCTTAATGCTCTTTTCGACTGCTCGACCAACCTCATTTAGGCGTTTAGCGGTAGCAAAAGCCGCGATTCCAGCCCAAAGTGAACCTTCACAAGCATCACTAATTAGCTGTCTTTGAGCCATAAGCTCAGGATCTCCACCTGGAACAACCATGCTGAAAGCAGCATCGCCATTCCAGCCAGCTGGGGTAATTGCGCCACAATCAACAGAAATAATGTCGCCAGCAGCAAGAATTTTGTCCTTTGAAGGGATTCCATGGACAACCTCATCATTTACAGAAGAACAAATGGTGTGCTTATAGCCGGCAACAAGCTTGAAGTTGGATTTAGCCCCCATTGAAACAATGGTTGATTCAGCAATTGCATCTAGCTCGAGAGTTGAAATTCCTGGGGCAATTGCATCCTTTACTGCTTTTAGAGCAGCAGCTGTAATTAGTCCTGCTTCACGCATTAGGACAATGTCCGCATTTGATTTAAGCGTTATGAGCTCGCGTGCCATGTCTTTACCTCTAAAGTGCTGGGCTTAGGCCACGAGCAGTAAGTGCGTTGAGGATTCGTTCAGTTACTTCGCCAACCTGACCTAAACCATCAATCTCAACAACTAGATTTCTAGCTGAATAAATTTCGATTAGCGGTTGGGTCTGCTCTAGGTAAACATTCTGACGGTGGCGGATAACATCTTCGGTGTCATCTGCACGATCTTGTTCTTGAGCACGCTTTAGTAAACGACGAACTAGTTCATCAGTGTCAGCAACTAGAAGAATCACAGCATCTAGGATTCTGTGTTGTGAAACAAGAATGTCATCAAGCTCATTTACCTGATCATTAGTTCTTGGGTAACCATCTAGAAGAAAACCAGCTTCAGCATCTGCTTGTGACAAACGGTCTCTGATTAGTTCATTCGTTAGAGAATCAGGAACATATTCGCCACGATCCATAATCGACTTAACTTTCAAGCCAAGTTCGGTTTCGTTTTTGACGTTAGCTCTAAAGATATCTCCTGTTGAAATAGCAGGAATACTGTATGCGTTAGCTAACAGAGCAGCCTGTGTTCCCTTGCCGGCACCCGGAGGGCCGATCAAGAGAAACCGACTCATTTCAGAAGACCTTCGTAGTTTCGCTGCTGCATCTGAGCACTGATCTGCTTCACAGTCTCAAGACCAACACCGACGATGATCAAAATCGAAGTACCACCGAATGGGAAGTTCTGGTTAGCGTTCAAAAGTGTTAGAGCTACCAGGGGAATCAAAGCAACTAGACCTAGGTAGATAGCTCCAGGCAAAGTAATTCTGCTTAGAACATATTCAAGGTACTCAGTTGTTGGACGACCCGCACGGATACCTGGGATGAAGCCTCCGTAAGACTTCATGTTCTCGCTTACTTCTTCTGGGTTGAAGGTAATTGATACATAGAAGTATGTGAAAGCAATAATCATCAGGAAGTACATGACCATGTATAGCGGCTGATCACCCTGAGTTAGGTTGTTGTTGATCCAAATAACCCAATCAGGCACCTTACCTGCAGTGTCTGGGCCGTTGAACTGAGCAATCAAACCAGGTAGGTATAGCAAGCTTGATGCGAAGATAACTGGAACAACACCGGCCTGGTTCACCTTAATAGGAAGGTATGTAGCCTGTCCACCGTAAGTTCTCTTACCAACCATGCGCTTTGCATACTGAACAGGAATTCTTCTCTGCGACTGCTCAACCAAGATAACTAGAAGAACGATAACGACACCGACAGCAATTACAGCTAACAATGTTTCGATGTTACGCTCTTGAGCAATCTGGCCAAGGCTTGCAGGGAATCCAGCAGCAACAGAAGCAAAGATCAATAGCGACATACCGTTACCGATACCGCGGTCAGTCACCATTTCAGCAAGCCACATGATTACACCGGTACCAGCAGTCATTGTGATAACCATTAGTGAGATAGCCCACCATGAGTTATCGCTGAATACTGGAACTGTACAGTTTGAACCAAATAGTGCACCCTGACGAGCAACTGCAATCAAAGTTGTTGACTGAAGAAGACCAAGACCAATAGTTAGGTAGCGGGTGTACTGAGTTAGCTTTGCCTGACCTGCTTGACCTTCTTTGTGAAGAGTTTCAAAGCGAGGAATTACAACTCGAAGCAACTGGGTGATAATCGAAGCCGTAATGTAAGGCATGATTCCCAGAGCAAAGATAGATAGCTGAAGCAAAGCTCCACCGGAGAATAGGTTTACAAGTTCATAGATGCCTGAAGTGCTGGTGTTACCAGTGTTCAAACATTGCTGCACGTTACCGTAGTTAACAAATGGCGCAGGGATGAAAGATCCCAAACGATAGATTGCAACTACAGCAAGCGTGAACATAAGCTTGTTGCGCAAATCTGGAGTACTAAAAGCTCTCTTGATCGCACTAAACATATTTGTCTCCTGTGGCTAAATACCGGTTAGGTAAATTACTCGGTTACAGTTCCGCCGGCAGCAACGATCTTTGCCTTTGCAGACTCAGACACTTTGTCGACCTTGACGTCAAGTTTAAGGCTAAGTTCTCCCTGGCCTAGTACCTTGACCTTCTCGTTCTTACGAACTGCACCCTTAGCAACTAGTGACGCTACAGTCACTTCGCCACCCTGAGGGTAAAGCTCAACTAGAGTCTCTAGGTTTACAACCTGGTACTCCACGCGGAATGGGTTCTTGAAACCACGAAGCTTAGGGGTTCTCATTACTAGACGAACACCACCACCTTCGAAGCCTGGGCGAACCTGATAACGTGCCTTGGTTCCCTTGGTACCACGACCAGAGGTCTTACCCTTAGATCCTTCACCACGACCAACACGAGTGCGGTCTTTCTTAGAACCAGGAGCTGGACGCAAGTGGTGCAGCTTTAGAAGGTTGCTCTTCTCCTGCACCAAAGCAGGCTTCTTAGCAACAGTCTTTTTCGCAGCAGCTGGCTTCTCAGTAGCTTCTACCTTTTCAGCAGCAGGCTTCTTCGCAGCAGCCGGCTTAGCGGCAGCTGGTTTAGCTGCAGCAGGCTTAGCCGCTGCTGGCTTCTTAGCTGCAGGCTTTGCTGCACCTTCGACGTTCTTTTTTTCTTCGCTCATTAGTTGATCTCCTCAACCTTTACTAAGTGCGCAACAGCACGAACCAAACCACGAACTACTAGGCTGTCGTCTTTGACAATAATGTCGCCGATACGCTTCAGACCTAATGTACGAAGTGAGTCACGCTGACGTTGGCTGTTGCCAACACCGCTTTTAACCTGGGTCACTTTTAGACGTGCTGCCATTTTAGGCACCTGCCTTTGCTGCTTCTTTAGCTGCGGCTTGAGCACGAAGTAGACCCTTAGGTGCAACTTCTTCA
>JBIJAF010000034.1:0-8968 GCA_044345905.1 Rhodoluna sp. | reverse complement strand
ATGGACTTCAACGACAAGAAGACAAGCGGATACACAAAGAAAGAACTTTTGATTCTTAGCCGTGAAAAGGTAAAGCTAGAAAAGACTCTTGGTGGTGTTCGCACACTAACTAAGGTTCCTTCAGCGATCTGGGTTGTTGACACAATCAAGGAGCACCTAGCAATCACTGAAGCGAAGAAGCTTGGTATTCCTGTTATCGGAATCCTAGACACCAACTGTGATCCAGATGATGTAACAATCGGTATTCCAGGAAACGACGATGCAATTCGTTCAGTTCACCTACTTACCCGCGTTATCGCTGATGCAGTTGCAGAAGGCCTAAAGGAACGTCACTCAAAGCCAGAGACTGCACAGCCTCTAGCTGACTGGGAGCAAGCACTTCTAGACAACGCAGCTCAGAAGGAAGCGTACCTAGCTAAGGAAGCAGCAGCTACTGAATCACCTGCAGCAGAAGCAGCAGTTGTTGAGACTGCAGAAGCTGTTGAATCAACCGAAACTACAAAGGAAGCTGAATAATCATGGCTAACTACACAGCAGCAGATGTAAAGACACTGCGCGACCGTTCAGGCGCGGGAATGATGGACTGCAAGGGTGCTCTTGATGAGGCTGATGGCAACATCGATAAGGCGATGGAATTCCTTCGCCTTAAGGGCCTAAAGGGTGTTACCAAGCGTGAAGGAAGAACCACAAGCAACGGTATCGTTCTTGCTCGTGTTGCTTCAGGCAAAGGTTACCTAATCGAACTAGCTTGTGAGACAGACTTCGTTGCTAAGGCAGACAAGTTCGTAGCACTTGGTGAAATGATTGCTGACGCTATCGCAGCAGCTGGTGCAGAGACTGTTGAAGCAGCTCTAGCAGCTCCTGCAGCAGGTAGAACTGTTGGCGATTCAATCACTGACGAAGCTGCAATCATGGGCGAGAAGGTTGAGCTACGTCGTATCTCAGTTATCGCTGATGACAACATTGACGCATACCTTCACCGCACATCAAAGGACCTACCTCCACAGGTTGGTGTTCTAGTTGCATTCAAGGGTTCAAACGTTGAAACAGCTCACGATGTTGCAGTACACATCGCAGCTTTCAGCCCAACATACCTAACTGCAGCAGATGTTCCAGCGGAAATCGTTGAGACCGAACGTCGCATTGCAGGAGAAACAGCTCGTAACGAAGGCAAGCCAGAGGCTGCACTAGAGAAGATCGTTGAAGGACGCGTAAAGGGTTTCTTCAAGGAAAACTGTCTCTTGGAGCAGGACTTTGCTAAGGACAACAAGCTAAGCGTGGCTAAGGTTCTAGAGCAGCACGGTCTAACCGTCTCTGCTTTCGTACGTTACCGCGTAGGTGCATAAGTCAAATAGCTTGAAATTGAATTGGCTCGGTCTGTAAAGACCGAGCCTTTTCATTTGCGGGCCTAAACTAGATAAGAACAGGTCTTTGAGAGGGATAAGCATGCCATCAACCCCACGTCGCGTTTTATTGAAGTTATCCGGTGAAGCCTTCGGAGCTGGAAACCTGGGAGTGAACCCAGATGTTGTTTCAGCTATTGCTAAAGAGATTGCAGATGCAGCCAAGAAGGTTGAGATTGCCATTGTTGTTGGTGGAGGAAACTTCTTTAGAGGAGCAGAACTAAGCCAGCGAGGTATGGATAGATCACGTGCCGACTACATGGGTATGTTGGGTACAGTCATGAACGCTCTTGCCCTTCAAGACTTCCTAGAACAAGCGGGCTGTGACACTAGAGTTCAGTCAGCTATTTCTATGGCTCAGGTTACCGAGCCTTACATTCCTCTAAAAGCTATCCGTCACATGGAAAAGGGAAGAGTTGTAATCTTCGGTGCGGGTGCTGGTCTTCCATACTTCTCAACCGACACAGTTGCAGCTCAAAGAGCACTTGAAATTCATGCAGTTGAGGTTCTTGTTGCAAAGAACGGTGTTGATGGAGTTTATTCAGCAGATCCTAAGAAGGATCCAAAGGCTAAGAAGATTGAGGAACTCACTTACCAGGAGGCTCTAATCAAGAAGCTAAAAGTAGTTGACTCAACTGCTTTCAGTCTTTGCATGGATAACAACATGCCTATGGTTGTCTTTGGTATGAAGCCTGAAGGTAACATCACCAAGGCACTTCTAGGTAAGAACATCGGCACACGCGTAAGAGCGTAATTTTTTAGATTCACACACAAGGAGAAACATGATTAACGAGATCTTGGCAACCGCCACAGAGAAGATGGGTAAAGCTGTCGAGTCAGCTAAAGAAGACTTTGCAACTATTAGAACTGGTAGAGCAAACCCTGCTCTATTCCAGAAGCTAATGGTTGATTACTATGGCACACCAACCGCTCTATCTGCCCTTGGTTCAATTGCTAACCCTGAAGCTAGAACAATCGTTGTTACTCCTTACGACAAAGGTGCTCTTGCTGCTATTGAAAAAGCAATTAGAGACATGCCTAACCTAGGAGCAAACCCAACTAACGATGGTGCACTGGTTCGAGTTACTCTTCCAGATCTAACTGAAGAGCGTCGCAAAGAGTATGTGAAGGTTGTAAAGACTAAAGCTGAAGATCACCGAGTTGCTGTTAGAAACATCAGACGCAAGGCTAAAGATGATCTAGATGCTCTAAAGAAAGATGGTCTAGCAGGAGATGACGACCTATCTCGTGCTGAAAAAGAACTTGAAGCCATCACTAAGACCAACGTTGACAACATCGACGAAGCGCTGAAGCGTAAAGAAGCAGAACTTCTCGAGGTCTAGTTGAGTACTCAGGAAGCTAAAGGTAGATCTTTATCCCAAGCCGTCATATTTGGGCTATTGCTCTCAGCGTTGTTCTTAGCTTCGGTACTTATCGTTAAAGAACTCTTCATATTCGTTCTGGCTACCGCTGTTGCCGTGGGTGCTTGGGAACTATCAACCGCTCTTAGACAAAAGAATTGGCATGTTCCTAGAATTCCAGTGACTATTGGTTCACTGATTGTTATTCCATTGACTTATTACGGAGGGGAGCGCGCTCAGTGGCTAGGCGTATTGGCCATTGTTGGAGCACTAGTTGCCTGGCGAAGCCTTGAACTTCTAATCAAGCGTGGCACTCTAAAGAGATCTTTCTCTGAAGCCTTCAAGGATTTCTCCGCATCTGCTTTTGTTGTTATCTACCTCCCACTGACTATGAGCTTCGCTTCTCTTTTGTTTAGAGAACCAGCTCACAATGGATTTGTTGAAGGTAAATATTGGATTATCACCTTTGTTACTACCGTCATTCTGATTGACAGCAGTGCCTACCTTTTCGGAAGGAAACTAGGTAAGCACCCAATGCTTCCAAAGGTTAGCCCTAAAAAGAGTTGGGAAGGCTTTGCCATCTCCGCTCTGTTTGGTTTGGCAAGTGCCACTGTTCAGACAGTTTGGCTACTTCAGCTGCCATGGTGGTTTGGAATGGTAATTGGCTCAGTGCTCATAATGTCTGCTGTTCTTGGTGACTTTGCTGAATCTCTTATCAAGAGAGATCTTGGGGTCAAGGACATGTCTTCTCTAATCCCAGGGCATGGTGGAATTATGGACCGCCTTGACTCGATGCTTCCTTCTGCTCTTAGCTCCTACCTGTTAATGGCCCTAAGTGTCCGTTTGTTCTAGTGAGACTTGAGAGAATAGACAAGTGAGTTACGCATTCGTTCAATCAGGTAAGAAGAAACTTGGCTATGCACTTGAAGAGGTTGATGCCTTTCTAGAGCTTGCTAGACAGCAATACAACGACCCTTCAAGGCAGCTAGTTAGCTCATTGGATGTTAGATCAATCCGATTCAAACTAGTCATGAACGGCTATTCAATCTCAGTCGTTGATGCAGCCTTAGAAAAGCTTGAAGATGCATTCGCAGCCTCAGAGCTCAGCAAAGAAGTGCGTTCACAAGGTTTCTTTGAGTTCGAGGAAGATCTAGACAACCTTCGAAAGGAGCTGGTTGCTCGTTGTAGTAGAGGTAACAAGAAGAAGTTCTCTAAGCGTAAGTATCCAAATAAGGGCTATAACGTCAAACAGGTTGATAAATTCTGTTCTCAACTGGGGAAATCCTTAGAAACTAAGGGAGACTTGTCAGTAAAGGAAGTAAGAACTGCTACTTTCAAATCCAAGAGAGGTGGCTATGCAGAATATCAAGTCGACGCATTCCTTGAGTCGGTTGTTGAAAGCATCCAACGCCAACAAGCGATTCAAAAGAGTAATCGCTAGTTCTCTAACTCTTTCACTTCTACTTGGTCTAAGTTCTGCCATATCTCAAACTGCAGTTGTTGCTGCAGCCACAGGAACAAAAGCAACAGCTCTCTTGTCCAAACTTCCAGTAAAAGGTAGAGCGCCTAAGACAGGTTATGACAGGGATCTATTTAGCGATGGCTGGGGCAAGATCGGCGAGTGTGATGCTCGGAACTTCATTCTTCGTAGAGACCTAAAGTCAATTACTTGGAAGGCATCACCACCTTGCACAGTTGCAACAGGAATTCTCAATGACCCTTATACCGCTAGGAAGATTTACTTTGTTAGAGGTGTGAGCACCTCTAATGATGTGCAGATTGATCACGTTGTTGCTGTAAGTGATGCTTGGCAGAAAGGTGCCCAGAAGCTCTCATTTAGCCAAAGGTATTCCTTCTATAACGACCCGCTAAATCTTCTAGCCGTTGATGGTCCAACCAACCAGAGCAAGAGCGATAGCGATGCAGCGTCTTGGTTGCCACCTAATCGAAAATACTGGTGTTCTTTTGTGGCTAGACAGATAGCTGTAAAGCACAAATACAAGCTTTGGGTAACCTCAGCAGAGCGAGATTCAATGTCCAGAGTGCTCAAGACATGCCCTAAACAACTGGTTCCTAAGGGCTAATTGGCCTTTCTATAGCCCGAATCACACCCTTGAGGTAAACTTGAGTTTTTGAGCATAGGCGGTGAATAAATGGGTAGATACGAGCTGGTTAGACCATCTCTTTCTAAACGCATTATTCAGCGTATCTTCGGGAAGAGCTTCAGTCCTAAACTACAAGAACTTCAAATAGCCAAGAAATTCAAGCTTGCTATTGCCAACCTTGTAGCCATCTCATTCGTTGCAGGCTATGCCATGGTCACAGTTATTGACCCTTACGGGGGGGCTCTAAACTCCGCTTACGCCTACAACTCCACCTACTCGAACACAGGTGAAGAAGATCAGATTTATGGCTTTACAGCCCAGCAGAAGATTAGTTTCAAGCGTGGTGGTTGGTCTATCGTCACAGGCGATGAAGCAGCAGCCATCTATGTAGCGAACGCAGCAACACCTGAAACTGGAACAATCAAAGAGTTTGCCTATGAGCTTGTTCTATCCAACTCCTGGGGAAGAGACCAGTATTCCTGTCTAGTAGCCCTATGGGAGAGAGAATCTAACTGGAGATGGGATGCTCTAAATAGAAGCTCTGGAGCCTATGGAATTCCCCAATCACTTCCTGGTAGGAAGATGGCTGAGATGGGAGCTGACTGGGTAACTAACCCAGAGACTCAGGTTCGCTGGGGTGTGAACTACATCAAGAACCGTTACGGTGCTCCTTGTGGAGCTATGGCTCACTCCAACAAGTTCAACTGGTACTAATCAGTGGGTAGAAACAATAAACCTAAAGGTTTCAAGCAGTCTGAGCAAGATGATGAGCCTATGGACATCATTAGATTAAGAGATGGCATCAAGAGAACAGAAATCAAAAACGGTGTTGAGTTCTATGTTCAAACCGCTTCAGGTAATAACTCTGAAGAATCCAAGAAGTGGATCTGTCCTTTCTGTTCACTAACCTTTGGAACAGGTATCGCTCACGTTGTTGCCTGGGAGAGTGCCTACGGTCCTGAGAAGAGACGTCACTTCCACAATCAATGTTGGAATAAGTTTCAAGGCAGGCTATTTTGAGCCAAATAGAAATACGTTCATCGGTTGAATTACCTTCTAACCGAAAACCGCTAACCCTAAGAACAGCCGACGGGTTAGAGCTAGTTGCAGAGTTAGCCTTGCCAGTTGATAAAGCTCCGGTAGCAACTTTGATTATGCTGCATCCGCTACCTACTGCTGGTGGCTTTATGGATTCACATATCTATCGCAAAGCAGCTAATCGATTACCAGCTCTTGCAGATCTAGCAATTCTTAGATTCAATACCCGTGGCACTACTTCTCCCCATGGAACCAGTCAAGGATCATTTGACGGGGGAGTTTCAGAAAGATTTGATGTTGAAGCAGCAGTGAACTATGCAATTGAAAATAATCTGCCAAACATTTGGCTAGTGGGCTGGTCATTTGGAACAGAACTAGCTTTGAAGTATGGCCCTGATCTAGCTGTATTAGGAGCAATACTTCTATCTCCACCACTTCATAGAACAAGAGTCGATGAACTTCAGAGATGGAACAAAGTAGATAAACAACTCGTTGCACTTATCCCTGAGTTAGATGATTATCTAAAGCCTGATGAAGCAGCAGTTAGATTCTTAGTCATCAAAGATATTGAACTTATCAACATTGCAGATGCTAAACACCTTTGGGTAGGGGAGAGTGCTACAAAGACAGTGCTCGACGAGATAGTGAAAATCACTAACCCAGGAAGTTTTCCACTACCTGAGTTTTATCCTGCCTAAAGTTTGTCTTGCCTAGGAACCCATACTTCACGAATAACCAGAAGTATGGTTGCAGCTGTTGGGATAGCCAGTAGAGAACCTAGGATTCCAGCCAAAGAGCCACCAATAAGGGCAGAAACAATGATTACGGCTGTTGGCACATCTACTGCCTTCTTCAGCACCCTTGGGGCTACTACGTAGGCTTCAATCTGGATGTAGAGCAAGAGAGCTACTGCGACGGCGATAGTTGTCTCCGCAGGTGAGGTTGCTGCTGTAATCAGGATCACAATTGCTGCTCCGGTTATAGAACCAATAATTGGGATAAGCACAAGTAAGAAGTTGATGAATGCTAGAACTACAGCAAATTCAACACCGGCAATCATTAGAACTGTGAAAAGGATAGAGGTGTTGATAGATGAAACAACAACCTGTCCCATCACATAGCGACCAACTGAGCTGATCACCTTGTCAACGATGCCTTCAAGCTTTTCTCTTGATGATTTAGCAACAAGAGTGATACCAACTCTCTTGATGCTTGGCAGAGCAGCCATGAAGTAGAGGGTAAGGATAGTCACAGTTAGGAATCCAACTGCACCGTTCAAGATTGACAGACCCACCTGAACCACTCCACCAAGAAGTGTTGGCCAGTTCTTGTTATCTACTAAAAACTCTCCAGCACCATTAAGTGCTGTGCCGATAGCTCCACCTAGTCTTGAGTCAATGCTTTCAACCCAAGGAAGCTTTACAAACTCTCTCATTAACTCAGGGAGGTTTGCGATGAAACTTCCAGCCTGGGATGCCAGTGGAGGAAGAATTGCGAAGATAACTGCACTTAAAAGTGCAAAGACTCCAACAGCAACTATTGCTATTGCAAGCCCACGCTTTTTTACTCTCTTCTGGAGTAGCTGAACCATTGGCTCTAGCCCAAGAGTTATAAACAAAGCAGTAATTATTGAAGTTATGATTCCGGCAAGAGAAACAAATGCGCTTCCAAGGGCAAGAGCTGCTAGAACTCCAACAGCACCTAAGAAACCAACTTGAAATGCGTGGGTGATTCTGGTGTTCTTTGTTTCTTGCATCACCGCTCCTTAGCTCTACTTGATGTCTTTACTGACCTGGTCAATAACCTGCTTTAGGTTACCGAGATAAACCATTATGCTCTCACGTTCCTGAGCTAGTTTTCGCTCAGCGCTTTCCATGATGTGAAGTCGTTCTTTAACCTTTGCTTGAGTAGCAGTAAGAATAGCTCTCGCCTCACTCTCAGCAGCAACAATAATTTCTTCTGCCTTGTTTCTAGCTTCTTCGGTGGTTGCCTTATTAATAGACCTTGCAGCTGCTTCAAGCGTTTCTGCTTCCAAGCGAGCAGTTGCAACCTTGGTTAGGGCGGTTGAAAGTTGAGCATTGGCATCATCTAGGTAACGCTGAGTTTGAGCAACCGCCTCTTGATACTTCTTTTGATAACTAGCTTCCGCTTCTGATCTTCTGGCTGTTAGTTCAAGATCTAGATCGATTCTTTCCTGTTCGCTAAGTAGCGCAGAGGTCAGTGTTGGGCTAATTGGTTGAGTTAGTTGACGTTCGAGAATCAGTCTTCGCTCTGTTAATTCTCTTGCTGAGTTTGCTTCTCTAACTTCAATATCACGTTTAGCCGTTGCTCTCATTCGGGCTACCTCAGTAGAGACAGCACCTCGGATAGCTCCCGCTTCACGAGTTGCGTCTTCAATAAGTCTTTGAGCTTCAACATTTGCTTTGGCCAGAGTCTCGTCATAGTCAGCTTTAGCTGAGTTTAGGATTCTTTCTGATCTACGCTGAGCCTCTGCTACCAGCTCGTCGTAGTATTCCTGACCATCAGTCTTCTGTTGGTCAAGTTCTGCAGTGACACCATCTAGGACGCCTTTGCGCTCTGCTTCAGCATCGGCCACTAATCGGAGGGCCAATTCCTCGGCATTACTTAGGATTTGCGCAGCTTTTGCTCCAACTCCTGCATAACTAGGGCTTTTTGCCTCTTGAACGTCTGTTTCAAGCTCAATTAGGCGATTCTGGGCTTCTCTTAGCTCTGCAGCCAACTGATTGTTCAGATTGGTCAGATTTATAAGCTCTTTACGGAAATCCCTTATAGAGTCGTCGACTAGACCGCGGTCATAGCCACGCATCACTAGCGGGAAATCAGTCTCATCGGCTGCCAAGGGTGCTCTCCTGGGGCTTGGGTAGAATAGACGGGGTCGTCAATCAACCCAAGTTTAGCCTGAAAGGAGCATTATGCGTTTTGTTATAGCCACAGTGCTCCTAATAGCCTCAGGTATCAGCGTTTTACTGGGCTTTGCTATACGTGAGCCATTTGCCGAAAGCACAGGCCACAGGGTCGAATTCGAGGTTCCGAAAGCCTA
>JBIJAF010000033.1:0-9396 GCA_044345905.1 Rhodoluna sp. | reverse complement strand
CTAGGTATTACTATTTGTGCGCTTTTGATTCTTATTGTTGTTGAGCCAAGTGTTCAGCAACTTCTTAAGGGTCCGCTTTACGCTCTAGGACTTGGCGAAGATGCTACTTATGTAACCTCATTTGTTATCGCTCTTGCGGTTGTTACTTTCCTGCACGTGCTTCTTGGTGAGATGGTTCCTAAGAACATTGCCTTCTCTATTCCTGAGCGAGCAGCCCTAGTTCTAGTTCCTATTGCCTATGGACTTTCACTTGTATTGAAGCCAGTAGTTGTTGTACTAAACGGTTTGGCTAACGTTGTACTTGGACTATTTGGGGTGAAGGCTGTAAACGAGACAAACAGCGCTTACACACTAGATCAGGTTGAAAACATTGTTGAACACTCAACCCGTGAAGGTGTTCTAATTGACGCTACCGGTGCTATTGGAAATACCTTCGAGTTCACTGATAAGAAGGTTCAAGACATACTTGTTCCAATTGAGAACCTGATTACTTTCAATCTTGATGTCACACCTAGAGATATTGAACAAGCTGTTGCCAAGCACGGCTTTAGCCGTTACATCATCCTGAATGAGTCAGGTGACATGGAAGGCTACCTTCACCTCAAAGATGTCATTGACAGTGATGAAGAAGAAGCTGATGAACCAGTTGAACGCAAGCTCCTAAGAACTGTGAAGTCAATTGGTGGAACTGTTGAACTAGAAGATGCTCTTGCTTTGATGAAGAGAGACAGGCAACACATCATGGCTAACTTCAATGATGAGGGCAAACTAGTTGGGTTACTTTTCCTTGAGGACATTCTTGAAGAACTTGTTGGTGAAGTTCAAGACGCTACAAGACGTGACTAAGCAGGATAAGTTCCTCTGATGTATTGGTTAGGCCAATAGTCAACCTCAACACCTAGTTCATGAGCTGCTCTTAGTGGCCAATAAGGATCTCTTAGAGACAGCCTTCCAATCATGATTATTTCAACATCAGTTGTTTGAAGTATTTCTTCTGCTTGCTTAGATTCGGTAATCAAACCAACAGTGGCTACCGGTGAATCAACTTCTAAAGCAATGTCATTAGCCATAGGAACTTGGTAGCCAGGACCAAATGGAATCTTCACTCCCAGAGTCAAACCTCCACTTGAGATATCAAATACATCAGCACCCACATCTTCACAAAGCTTTGCTACCTCAGCACACTGCTCAACTGTGAAGCCATCTTCACGGTAATCGGTAGCGGAGAATCTAACGATGATTGGAATATCTTCACCAACTGCGTTTCTTATGCCTTTAACTATGTCAACTAAATACTTGGCACGCTTTTCAATAGATCCCCCAAACTCATCTGTTCTTTGGTTAGTGATGGGCGAGAGGAATTGGTGCACTAGATAACCGTGAGCGGCGTGGATCTCAATGACATCAAAACCAGCTTTGATTGATCTAACGCCTGCATCAACCCAATCTTGGATAGAAGAGTAAACCTCTTCGGTAGTTAGTTCATGAGGAGTATTAGATTCAGGAAAAGCTTCACTGGTTGATGAAACTGGTTCCCAACCACCATCTGAAATTGAAACTGCTCCTTGACCTGACCAAGATCTGTAGTTGCTAGCTTTTCTTCCAGCGTGAGCTAGTTGAATTGCTGCTAGAGAGCCGTGCTCTCGGATGAAGTCTGTAACTTCACGCCAAGCATTAGCTTGCTCATCATTCCAAATTCCCGCATCCCAAGGACTAATGCGTCCTTCAGGGCTAACCGCTGTTGCCTCACACATGACTAGACCTGCTCCACCAACAGCTCTGGAGCCTAGGTGTACAACATGCCATGAAGATGGCATACCATCCTTGTTCTCGCATGAGTACTGACACATTGGAGCAATCCAGATGCGGTTTCTAGAGGTCTTACTACGAATGGTTATTGGTTCAAATAGCTTGGTCATAGCCCCAGCCTAGTCAAGGCTAGAAAGCTTCGCGCCTAGAATTGCAAAAGGGACAATCAAGGAGAACTCAGTTGAAAGCAAATCTATTGCCACGCCTTGAGCTGCTGTTTAGTAAGTTCTGGTTCGTTATGGCAGTTGCTTTGGCAGCTCAAATGATCCTTATCTGGGCAGGTTCTCTAAGCGGTGATCCATACAGTGATGTTCGCTACACATATTCAGCTTGGGCTAATGCAGGCTTCACAGATGGCAAAATACTTGGCATTAATCAGCCATGGGTCTATCCATATCTAGCTAACATCCCAATCATGCTTGTTGACTGGATTTGGCCAGCTAGCTATATGACCGGATGGTTCATTCTTGTTGTGAATGTAAACATGCTTCTGATTGCATATCTCTTGGGCTGGGGTAGACAGATGGACCGAGTCAAAGGTGCTTGGTTCCTAATTGCCTGCATCTTCCTAACCGGTCCTGTAGCTCTTGGCAGATTAGAAGTGTTCAGCCTTGCTCTCTGTGTTCTAGCAGTTGTCTCTTTCCTGAAGAAAAGAGAATCTCTATCTATGCAGTTCTTTAGCCTGGCAACCTGGATCAAGGTTTCACCAATGGCTGGAATCTTCACAGGTTTTGTAGTTTCAGATAGAAGATTCAGATTCATAATCCACATGGCAATAGGTACTGGAGTACTAGTTCTTATTGGGCTACTTCTTGGTGGCAATGAAAACATGTTTAGTTTTATCACCATGCAATCTGGTCGTGGTATTCAGGTGGAAGCAACAGTAGCCATTATCTGGCTAGTTCAAATCTTGTTACAGATTCCTGGTGCTGATGTTTACTACGACAACACCATTATTACCTTCCAAGTATCAGGAGCAGGTGTAGCGGAGATTGCTAGCTTGATGACTCTTGTTCAATTCGGAGCACTAGCCATCACAGTTTTCCTAGGGTTTAGAGCTAAACGACAAGGGGCCGACACAAACACTCTGTTTGCTTGGATGTTCCTAACTGCAACTATGGACTTGATTGTCTTCAACAAGGTTGGATCACCGCAGTATCAACTTTGGATAGTTGCTGCGGTGTTGTTTGGAATCTTGGCTAAGACAGCTAACTGGAAGTTAGTTGTTTGGCTAACCATTTTCACCTCAGCCATTACTTGGCTTATCTTCCCAGTGTTCTATGGTTCGCTACTTGATGGTCAAGCGCTTGGAGTAACACTTCTAATCCTCAAGAACCTAGGGCTTATTGCAATCCTGGTTTATGCAAACATCCAACTAACTAAGTTGGGTAATAAGGCTAAGAGCGAAGTAGCTTAGCTATAAGGGGCCCGACCTTCTTATATTCAATAAGGAAGCCGTCGTGACCGAAAGAGCTCTTGATGGTGTGTAGCTTGCCACCAACTAAATCAACGTTGAGGTTCTCAGCAATAAATTTCTGATTCTCAATAGGAAAGAGTCGATCGCTATCGATACCGATAACCATGGTCTTTGCCTTTATCTTGCCGAGTGCTGCTTTCGCTGACTTTCTACCTCTGCCAACATCATGAGAGTTCATAGCTTCCAAAAGTGTGATGTATGAATTGGCATCGAATCTTCTGGTGAATTTATTGCCATGGAAATCTAGGTAAGAGATAACCGCGAAACGGCCCCCTTCGCCAAGAGGATTTATTTCACTCTGCCAAGTTCTATCAAAGCGTTCATTTAGTTCACTAGGGGAGCGGTAGTTAAGTAGAGCCATTCTTCTCGCAAGCGCTAAACCAGCATGAGGGCCAAGACCTGCTTTAGCGTCATAGTAGTTTCCCTTAGCAAAGTTTGGGTCTGTCTTGATGGCTTCAACTTGAACAGAGTTCAAAGCAATCTGATCTGCTGATGTAACAGCAGGGGCAGCGATAACAGCAATTCTTTGCACTCTTGTTGGGTATTGAATTGCCCATTCCAGAACATGCATGCCTCCCATAGAGCCGCCGATGATTGCATGCCAAGAGTCAATCTTCAGAACATCACTAAGAACAACCTGAGCAGATACCTGATCTCTAATGGTTAGGTAAGGAAATCTTGAGCCGTATTCTCTACCTGTTTTGTCTAGAGAAGCAGGTCCTGTTGAACCCTGGCAACCACCAAGAATGTTTGGTGCAACCACAAAGTATTTGTTGGTATCAAGTGCAAGCCCTGGACCAATTAGTTCACTCCACCAACCTTCAGTTGGGTGTTCTTTGCTGGCTTTGCCTACCGCGTGAGAGTCACCGGTAAGAGCATGAAGAACTAAAACTGCGTTAGAGGAATCTGCATTTAGTTCACCCCAAGATTCAAAAGCTATCTTGGCACCAAATAGTTCTTTGCCAGATTCTAGAGTTAGGGGATTTAGGTTTGCGAAAGATCTATCACCAGAAGGATCACCTTCCCTCCATGCTCCAGTTGCCTTAGGCTTCCCGACTAGTTGTCGGGTTAGCTCTTCGGTAATGAGCTCGGAGGGGACGGTGTCCTCAGGTGTTTGAAATTCCATTTAGTTAGAGGCTACTGCCCTTACTTTGCTGCTGCAAAGCCAGTTTCTAGATCTGCAAGGAGATCATCGATTGACTCAAGACCAACAGACAATCTGATTAGACCCGGAGTCACACCAGCTGTTAGCTGCTGAGCAGGAGTTAGCTGAGAGTGTGTGGTTGATGCTGGGTGAATAACCAGAGATCTCACATCACCAATGTTGGCAACGTGTGAGAAGAGCTCTAGTGAATCAACAAACTTGGATCCCTTTTCACGGCCACCCTTGATTTCGAATGAGACGATAGCGCCCGGACCCTTAGGGGCATACTTCTTAGCTGCATCGAACCAAGGTGATGAGGGAAGAGCTGCATAGTTCACTGACTCAACCTGTGGGTGAGCTTCTAGCCAAGTAGCAACCTTCTTAGCGTTCTCAACGTGTCTTTCAATACGAAGGCTCAGAGTTTCAATACCCTGAAGCAACTGCCAAGCTGATGCTGGAGCAATAGCTGCACCTAGGTCTCGAAGTAGCTGAACACGTGCCTTGATGATGTAAGCAATGCCATCACCAAGAGCTGCTGTGTAGTTAACACCGTGGTAAGACTCATCAGGAGTAGTTAGGCCTGGGAACTTGTCTGACATAGACCAAGCAAACTTTCCACCGTCAACAATTGCACCAGCAACTACTGTTCCGTGACCACCAAGGAACTTGGTAGCAGAGTGAATAACAATGTCTGCTCCGTGCTCAAGTGGCTTGACTAGGTACGGAGTTGCAACTGTGTTGTCCACGATTAGTGGAACACCAGCTTCGTGAGCAACATCAGCAACCTTCTGGATGTCAAGAATGTTGACCTTAGGGTTACCAATAGTCTCAGCAAAGAATGCCTTGGTGTTTGGTCTAACTGCAGCAGCCCAAGCAGCTGCATCATCCTGATCTTCAACGAAAGTAGTCTCGATACCTAGCTTTGGCAAGGTGTACTTGAAGAGGTTGTATGTTCCACCATAAATAGATGATGAAGAAACAATGTGGTCCCCAGCCTGAGCGATGTTTAGAATCGCAAAGGTCTCTGCAGCTTGACCAGAAGATAGTAGTAGGGCCGCTGTGCCACCTTCAAGAGCAGCAATTCTCTTCTCAGCAACATCCTGAGTTGGGTTCATGATGCGGGTGTAGATGTTACCGAACTCAGCTAGACCAAACAGATTGGCTGCATGCTCTGATGAGTTGAAGACGTAGGCAGTGGTGTTATAGATAGGTGTAACAACTGCATTGGTGGTTGGATCTGGGGTTGCACCAGCGTGGATCTGTGCCGTTTCAAAGCCCCATTCAGAAGGTTGGTTGCTCATGGTTTTTCTCTCTCTTTGGTGTGTGTCTCAAGGGTAAGTACAAACAAGATTTAGGCCAAGCTAGGCCTGAAACTTTTGGTAACTTTTGTTTACCTGGACGTCATTGACCAGAGGGGGATTACTTAGAAGCAGCCTCATCCAAGGTGTCAAAGGCTAGGGCTGCCAGAAGTGCGGCACCATCGGCAAGCACTCCATCATCAAACTTAGCCTTATTACTGTGGTTTGCTTCACGTTCTCCTGGGGTAGTGCCAGGGTAGGCAGCACCTAGGAATACGAATGCACCAGGGATAACTTCAACGATGCTGGCATAGTCCTCACCACCTGGGATTGGCTGATCCATGTTCATGTATCGAGCTTCTCCAAAGAGTTTCTTGGTCACTCGCTCAACACGGTCAACGGCACCGTGGTCATTGATAAGCACCTTGGTTGCCGGGGTGAATTCAATCTCTGCTTCTAGTTCGAAGGCAGCAGCCATGTTCTTGATAAATGCTGGAATCTTGGTGCGGGTATCGTCGTAACCCTTCTTAGAGAAAGATCTAACTGTTGCTCCAAAGCTCACAGACTCAGGAACGATGTTGGTGGTGTGGTCATTACCTGCCTTGATCCAACCAACGTTTAGAACGATTGGGTCTAGAGCATCAAAGTTCTTAGCGATGTATGACTGCAGCGAACTTAGGATTTCAATCATTCCGGTGATTGGGTCTTTAGCGGCCCATGGCATTGAACCATGTCCACCTTTTCCCTTTAGGGTCACAAGTAGATCTCCAGCAGAAGCCATCATGGTTCCCTTGCGAGATAGGAATAGTCCTGGTTCAGGAATAGAGAATACGTGCAGACCAAATGCAGCAATAGGCATTTCACCAGAAGCTAGGTGCATGTCTTGAGAGAGCATTACTCCTGCTCCATCATGACCTTCTTCACCTGGCTGGAAGAACATCACAACATTTCCTTTTAGTTGATCTTTGTTCTCAGCGATAAGTTGGGCTGCACCAATACCCATTGCCATATGTAGGTCATGACCACAGGCATGCATGTAGCCATTGGTTGAAGCAAAATCTAAACCAGTGTCTTCTTCAACAGCTAGAGCATCCATGTCTGCTCTTAGAAGAACAGTTGGACCTGGCTGGCTACCTCTAATTACAACTGCAGCAGCAGTCATACCTTTACCTAGAGTTACCTCACCAAGACCCTCTACTTCTTTCAAGACAATCGCCAGAGTCTTAGGAAGATCTAGTCCAAACTCAGGTACCTGGTGCAAAGCGCGTCTTATAGAGACAAGCTTCTCCTGCTTGGCATTGGCTTGGCTCTTGAGCTGGTTCTGGTCCATGACTTCTCTTCTTTCTTGAGGTATTTCTATCTTGGCACTAAATGGTCATTAGTTTATGCCTACCATTTACTTATGTTCTTTGAAGCGATGCATCCCACCTGGCAGACCTGGCTAGTCCAGCAAAAGCCGATGCTTGAAGCTATACAACAGAAAGTGTTGACAGAGACTCAAGTAACTCCTGTTCTGAATCAAGTAATGCGAGCCTTCGAAATGGATCCAGCCAATATAAAGGTGGTAATCCTGGGGCAAGATCCCTACCCGACTTTAGGTGATGCAATTGGCTTGGCTTTTGCAATGAATCTTGAAAGCAAGATGCCTCGGAGCCTAGTCAACATAGTTAAAGAACTCGGTGATGATTTGGGTGTAGAGGCTAAGACTCAAGCTGATCTTTCTCGATGGAGTGACCAAGGCGTGCTACTCCTGAACAGGACACTCACAACGCAAATTGGTAAAGCAGGAGCTCACTCCAAACTTGGTTGGGAGGAGTTCACACGAGAAGCTCTCATCCAACTTGCTCAGCGAAACAAGGTGGTGTTTATTCTTTGGGGTTCACCTGCCATTGCACTGGGTAGGGAAGTTTCTCAATCGGCATTGGACTCCAGGTTCATTGAATCAGTACACCCATCTCCGCTATCCGCCTACCGAGGGTTCTTTGGGTCTAAGCCTTTTAGTAAAACTAATGAACATTTAGTTGCTCTAGGTTTAGAGCCGATAGATTGGTCTTTGTAAGGAAGTGATGATTTGCCTCTAGATTCAGAATCACGTTGGCGACTAGTTAGGTTGCTCAAGTCCAAGGGTGCTCAAGAAGATATCTCCGTTGAGGCTATTGAGTTGCGTGCAGCCACATCTGATGACGTTAAGCACATCACTGAGATCTACAACTACTACGTAATCAATTCAGTAGTTACTTTTGATATTGAGAAGAGCACAGAAGAAACCTGGCTAGACAAACTTGAGTACTTAAATGGTCTCGGTTTACCATTCATCGTTGCTCAATCTGCTTCAGGCAATGTTTTGGGCTTTGCCTATGTAGCTCCATGGAGAGCAAAAGCTGCGTATAGACGAACAGTCGAGAACACCATTTATCTTCGTCCTGCAGCTATCGGGAAGAGACTTGGCACAAAACTCCTAGCTGAACTTATTGATAGATCTAAGGCTGCTGGAGTCAAGGAAATTGTTGCTGTCATTAGCGATAAAGGTGCAGACACCTCTATTGCTCTGCACGAAGCATTTGGATTTAAGAAGCAAGGGCATTTGGCTAAGGTTGGCTTCAAATTCAATCGCTGGTTAGGGACAATTCTTTTACAGAAAAGTCTGTGATTAACTTCAGCATCCTGTCAGTGTCACGGTCTAGAGTAAAAGCATGAAGCCAGTAGTCAAATTCACGGCAATAGCACTTGTCGTGCTGTTAGCACTCGGCTACCTGACAGCAATGGTTTCATCAGCAGGGCTGGCAAAAGTTTCCAGCGAGAGTTCATATAAAGATGAGCCGGTAGTTGGCTTAGTTATCAAGTATCGCGATGGCGTTGTCCCAATAGATATCTTCGGCAACCAGGTTGCGCTCGATCTTGCGGAGCAAGAACTAAAGCCAGGAGTAGATGTTGGACTTGGTCTTCACACTGCTAAGTTTCCAAAACCACTTACCGAGAGAGAAGCTCTTGCTATTGCTAACAAGGTAGCAAAGAGCTCAAGTGTTGAGGCCGTCTATCTAGATCATCTCCTCACCAAGGCACGCTACAACTTGGCAACACCAAAGCTCTCAAATCTAAAAGCGAGTGCTGCTCCAACAAAAGTGACCGCTAAAGACAGCTGGTCGTCGAGTTCTCCCACCAAAGCAAAAGTGAGCCTGAGCTGGGTTGCTCCTAAGAAACTAAACGGGGGATTCCTATGGGGCTATCGAATTAGTAAGTACGACAAAGTTCTAGAAAAATATGTAGTCATTGTTAGCAACACAAAGAGTAGGGCAACATCCATAGCTGTTACCAATGCAATCATTGCTGGTGAGCCAGCAAGTTTTAAGGTTGCTACAATCACAAAGACTGCTAACTCAAAGTACATGGCCATCAGCAAAGACTCATTGGTTGCAGAAGTGATGCCGACCGCAGTCCCTCAAACCCCGGTCCTTCAATCACCTGGAAACATTACCTCGAGTAATCCTTTGATTACGTGGGTTACACAAGGTTCTATCGAACGTGGTGGTTTGCCTGTAAATTACTCAGTAACGGCAGCAGCTTCAGATTCATCGAAATCAACTTGTTCATCAACAGGGGTTTCTTGCACCCTGAGTGGTCTTCAAGCGGGTAAGAACTATCAAGTTATTGTCACCGCTACAAACAAA
>JBIJAF010000017.1:0-32731 GCA_044345905.1 Rhodoluna sp. | reverse complement strand
AAGTACGGCGGCTCGTCTGTAGGCGATGCTGACAAGATCAAGCATGTCGCTGCCCGTATCATTGAGACCCAAAGAGCTGGCAACCAGGTTTGTGTTGTTGTTTCAGCCATGGGTGACACAACCGATGAACTTCTAGATCTAGCCAACCAAGTATCAGCTAACCCTGAGGGTAGGGAGCTAGATATGCTTCTGACCTCAGGTGAGCGTATTTCTATGGCTCTGTTATCTATGGCAATTAATGATCTAGGTGCCCCTTCTCTTTCCTTCACAGGTTCTCAAGCAGGAATCATTACTGATGAAGTACACGGTAATGCTCGTATTGCTGAAGTAACTCCAGACCGAGTTGCTGAAGCATTGAATGCAGGAAACATTGCAATCGTTGCTGGTTTCCAAGGTTTCAACAGAGACTCTAGAGACATCACTACTTTGGGTAGAGGTGGATCTGACACAACAGCTGTTGCACTAGCAGCTGCTCTAAAGGCAGATGTTTGTGAAATCTACAGTGATGTTGATGGTATCTACACAGCTGACCCAAGAGTTGTTTCAACAGCACAGAAACTAGATGTCATCGACATCGAATCTATGTTGGAACTAGCTGCTGCAGGAGCAAAGATTCTGCACATTCGTGCGGTCGAGTTTGCTCGTAGACACAAAGTAGATCTAAGAGTTCGTTCAACTTTCAGCAATGACCCAGGTACCAAAGTTATCTCTAATGAAGACGGAGTAAAGCAAATGGAAGAATCAATCGTTTCAGGTGTGGCAGCAGATAAGTCACAAGCGAAGATTACCGTTATTGGTATTCCAGACGTACCTGGTAAGGCAGCTGCTGTGTTCACTACCGTTGCTGAAGCTGGAGCAAACATCGACATGATTGTTCAGAACACTCCAACTGGTTCTGACGTAACTGACTCTGTGAGCGACATCAGCTTTACTTTGCCTAAGGGTGAACTAAAGAAGGTTCTGGATGCTCTAGCTCAGAACAAGAATGTCTTGGGATATCGCGAACTTGAAAGCGATGAAGAGATTGGCAAGCTAAGCATTGTTGGTGCTGGTATGAGAACCCACACCGGTGTTTCAGCGATTATGTTCAGAGCTCTTGCTGAAGCTTCAATCAACGTAGAGATGATTTCTACCTCTGAGATTCGTATTTCGGTTATCACTAGCCTTGATCAGATTGATGATGCCGCTCGTGCTGTTCACAAGGCTTTCGACCTAGATGGCGATAGCCCAGTAACTGTCTACGCTGGCACCGGACGCTAAAGGATATCTAATGTCAAAACCTAATCTTGCTCTAGTTGGTGCAACCGGTGCCGTTGGCACCGTAATGATTGACATCATCAATAATCGTGAGAACATCTGGGGTGAAATTAGACTTATTGCTTCTGCTAGATCAGCTGGTAAGAAGATTACTGTTCACGGTGAAGAACTTGCTGTTGTTGAACTAACTCCAGAGGCATTTGATGGAATCGACATTGCGATGTTCGATGTTCCTGATGAAGTATCAGAAGTATGGGCACCAATAGCAGCAGCTCGTGGAGCAGTAGCAGTTGATAATTCAGGTGCTTTCAGAATGGATCCAGAAGTTCCTCTGGTTGTTCCTGAAGTAAACCCTGAGCAGGCCAGAAATAGACCTAAGGGAATCATCTCGAACCCTAACTGCACGACTCTGACCATGATGGCAGCTCTCGGTGCACTACACAGAAACTGGACTCTTACTGAGCTTGTTGTTTCTAGCTACCAGGCAGTGTCAGGAGCAGGTACTGCAGGTATTGAAAGATTACGTAATGAGATCAGTGCTGTTGCAGGTAGCGAGGCGGGTTTGCTAAGTGGCGATGTTGAGGCTCTTCTAGGCAATTCGGGTCTACAGGTTTCTGACTCTCCATTCCCAGCACCGGTAGTTCTAAACGTTGTTCCTTTTGCTGGGTCTCTAAAAGCTGGCGGATTCTCTAGCGAAGAGATGAAGGTTAGAGATGAGAGTCGAAAGATTCTAGGTATTCCAAGCCTTAAGGTTGCAGCGACCTGTGTTCGTGTTCCTGTACTTGTGAGCCATTCACTAACCGTTCATGCAACCTTTGCCAACCCACTAACAGTTGCTGATGTCCACAAGGCTCTAGAAGAAGAGCCGACAATCAAGCTTGTTGATGATCCTGCCAATGGCCTATGGCCAACACCTAACATGGTGGCAGGTCAAGATCCAACCTATGTTGGAAGAGTTAGACAGTCCCTAGACTTCACCAACTCAATTGAGATGTTCGTGGTTGGCGACAACCTACGTAAGGGTGCTGCTCTAAACACCTATGAAATAGCGGAGCTGGTTGCTAGCGAATTCTAATTCGCTCGGCTAACCTGAATACATGCGCAAGTTCGGGGTATTAGTTATAGCAGCAATTGCTGCATTGGTTTTGTCTTCATGTTCTACTACTGCTCCTGAAGCAAAGATCAAACTCCCTGAAAAGCCTCCTGTTGAAACTCCGGTAGTTAATGAAGCAGATTATGCCGATGGCTACGGAGGTTACATCTTCCGAGTTGGCGGTGGAACTGTTTGGTGCACAATCAACACAACTCCTGGCTTTGCCCTTTGTGAGCACAGAGATGTTGATGTTGCCTATGAGATTCCAGAAGCTCCAGCTAGTTGTGAAGGTGCTTGGGGTTACCAGGCAAGACTCTGGGGATTCCTGCCATCAGAGGGTCAAGTAGCTGATTGGTTCTGTTCAAGTGGTTTGTATTCAGATCCTGAAGAGGCTTATAGCCTTCCTTCTGGAAGCAAGATTGTCGTTGGCGACATAACTTGTTTTGCTGCAGAAACAGTAGCTAGATGTGACAACACCCAAGGTCAGTACTTAGTTCTAGGTTCTGAAATCTTTGGGTTTGGTAACTAGTCTTTAGCTTTTAGAGTTACAACTCTTACTTCTGGTCGACAAGCCAATCTAACTGGAGCATAAATTGAATGCCCCAAGCCAGCAGAAACATTTACCCAAAGCTTCTTAGTTTTTAGTGGCACTTGATGTAATCCTCTTGCAAACTTTGTTGGCAGATCACAGTTAGTTACAAGTGCTCTTCCCCAGAATGGCCAACATACTTGACCTCCATGTGTGTGACCTGCAAATACCATATCTGCTTCACTTAGCTCTTCTAATACTCGAAGGTATGGAGCGTGGGTGATACCAATGAGCAGATCAGTTTTAGGTAATTTACCTAGATCACCCTTTGCTTTAGCTGCATCATCTCTAAGTTCATGCGGGTCATCAGTTCCAAAGAAGTTGATACGAATTCCATTAACGCTAACGGTCTTAGCAGTGTTGTTTAGGTTCTCCCAACCAAAAGAACTAAAGCCTGCGTTTAGCGAATCAGTGTCTAGCTTTAGCGGAGCATCCTCTTCACGATGACGATCTGATGGACGCATCAGATACTTCACAGGGTTTCTCTTTGAAGGAGCGTAGAGATCGTTAGAACCATTCACAAACACCCCTGGCACTCCAGTCAAGGAATTCAGAGCTTCCAGTACTGGTTTTATGCCTTGGGCATGGCCTAGGTTGTCACCTGTATCGATGACTAGATCTGGGTTTGTTTTAGATTGAAGAGTCCTAATCCAACGCTGCTTGTATTTCTGCCAAGGAGCCATGTGGATATCGCTGATGTGAAGCACAACTATGTCTTTACTGCCTTGAGGTAATACCTTTAGTTCACTTCTCCTGATTGCGAACCAGAATCTTTCGATGCAGGTAGCCCAGATAATTACAGCTAAGGCAGCGGCTCCAAGGTAAAGCAAAAACTCCACTAAGGGCCTTTGCTAATGATTAGCAGGATTGCACTTGATGAAGGAACAGACTTTCCTCCAGCAGGCAATGTGCCAACTACATTACCCTCAGGAACAGTAGGGTCATTGACGAAGAGTTGTGTCTGCGAAGGCTGAGGAACGCTAACCGTTGGGAAACCAGCGGCATTGATAGCCGCTGTTGCTTCTGCCACAGTCATGCCCTTGACATTAGGCAACTTAGTCAATCCACCCTTCGAGATGTAGATCTTGATCATGCTGCCTCGAGGGATTACAGTGCCAGCTTTTGGATTGATGTAGGCAACAGTTCCCGCAGGCTTGGTTGAACCAACAGGAGCAACCATAATCTTTGCGTTTAGATCTGCAGCAATAATGTTCTGAGCAGCTACGTCAGGAACCTGACCTGACACCTGAGGAATTTCAATCATTGTGGCATCGATCATGTCCTGAGGCGGAGCATCAAACTTCTGACCTGGGTAAGTTTTGTTGGCGGTTTTCATGATTGTTCGCCAGATTTCGTGACGAACAGTTCCACCAGGTCGCTTGTTCAAAGTAATTTTTCTAAGTGAAGTATTACCTGATACGTTTCCAACCCATACAGCTGTTCCAACAGCAGAAGAGAAACCAGTCATCCAGGTGTGAACACCAGAGTCTGTTGTTCCAGTCTTACCGGCAAGAGGGGTTCCATCTCCAGTAGATGAAGCACCACCGGTACCACCGTTTATAACTGCCTGCATTGCTCTAGTCATACCGGCTGCTACTTGAGGAGAAACAGCTTGAGAACAAATAGATTTAGGAACCTGAAGTTCAGATCCAGTCTCTCTGGAGACCACTCGGTCAATTGCAATAGGAGAGCAGTAAACACCTTTGTTAGCAACTCCTGCAACAGCTGCTGCCATGGATAGAGGAGCGATTTCGTTAATTCCAAGAATCGATGCAGGGTAAGAAACTAGCTCTGTTCCGTCTGCTCTGTGAACTCCGAAGCGCATTGCCATATCTCTAATGTCACAGAGATCTAGCTGGCTCGCCATAGAAGCAAAGGCAGTGTTCACAGACATCGATGTTGCCTTCAGGGCACTAAGGTCTTCTGGAGCAGCAGCGTCGTTACCTGGAGCCCAGGTTCCAACCAGTGATCCACAGCGAGAGCTGAACTCAGCTGCATTCCATTCTTTGACTCGACCATCAACGTGGTCATTGAGCTTGAAGCCCTTAGTTAGCCATTCAGCAAGAGTGAAGATCTTGTATGTGGAACCGCTCTGAAATCCAGAAGATCCACCGTAATTCTTATCAGCCGAGTAGTTCACTGATGTGTGGCCCTCAAGACCCGAATCTGTTTGGTCATAGATCCTGTTTTGAGTTAGAGCAAGGATTCTTCCTGTACCAACCTGAACTGACACGCTTGATGCACCAACCTTAGATTTGTCTGTTGGTGGAACCCAAGTCTTGGTTGCCTTGTCAGCAACTCTTTGAAGCTTGAGGTCGATGGTTGTGTAAATGTCTAGGCCACCTTTACGGAGAAGGATTTCTCTATCTTCTTTGGTAGGACCAAACTCTGGGCTGTTACGAATGTTCCAAACTACATAGTCACAGAAGAAAGCAGTGGTCTGATCGCTTTCACAACCAACAGGAATCTTCTGGATGTTAAGTTCAATCTCTGAAGCCTTATATTCATCTGCTTCTGACTGAGTAATGTCACCTGCGTTTGCCATATTTTGAATTACAAGGTTTCGTCTACTTAGAGCACGTTCTTTGTTCTCTTCCACATCTGGTCTGTAAAGCTCTGCACCTTTAAGCATTGCGGTGAGCATTGCGGCCTGTGGAACGTTGAGGTCTTTGGCCTTAATTCCAAAGTAGTACTCAGATGCAGCTTCAACACCATTGATGTTGGTTCCAAAGAATGAAAGGTTTAGGTAACCGGCAAGAATGTCTTGCTTGCTGTAGTCCTGTTCCAAAGCTAGAGCAAGGCGAACTTCTTGGAATTTTCTCTCGAGAGCATATTTGCTACTCGTCTGTAAATCGATAGCTTCTTGGTCACCGCTTAGAACAGCTGCTTCAAGAAGGTTGTTCTTCACAAACTGCATTGTGATGGTTGAACCACCAGCCCTAGATACACCCGCAACGTTGTTGACAATTGCTCGGGTGAATGAAATCCAGTCAACTCCACCATGCTCATAGAAACGAGGGTCTTCAGTGTCGATAGCGGCACGAATCATGTTTGGAGAGATCTCATCGAAGTCGACGGAGATGCGGTTCTCGGCAAAGAATCTGGCTACCTGGACTGGCTTGCCATCTCGCATAGCGTAGATGTTCGAAGCATCGGCTGCGTTCACAGGCTTGATGAAGTCAGGAAGGCTCTGGAAGATAGAGACGGTAGCGCTGGCTCCAAGTCCACCCAACCAAACTACTGGGAGTACCAGTGCCATGCTTAGGATTCCAGCTACGGTGCTAAGACCAAAAAGTCCCAGCCAACCTGCCTTTTTCTGATTTTTCTTGCCCTTGTCAGCCATAGACTCAAGGTTACCTTCTATCTTTGAGAGGAACCATAAATATGGTCATCTGGGAATACACCGTAACCCCCCTTCCACCCCACAATCCCAAGCAAATACTGGACCATTGGGGTGCACAAGGCTGGGAGCTCGTTCAGGTAGTTACCAGCCCCGAGGGTGGATATGTTGCTTATATGAAGAGAGCTAAGGCATAAATATGACTGGAAAAGTTGAAGCAAGACTAATCGAATTGGGCTTTCCCCTTCCTGAGGTTGTACCTCCGGTAGCGGCATATATTCCTGCTGTTGCCACAGGTAACCTAGTAATGACCGCTGGTCAATTACCTATGGTTAATGGCAAGTTGGTTGAAACAGGAAAAGTACCTTCAGATGTCTTACCTGAGAGAGCTAAAGAGCTTGCTCAGATAGCTGCATTGAACTGCTTAGCTGCTGTGAAGTATGCCATTGGGGATCTTGATCGAATTACAAGAATAGTAAAAGTAAATGGCTTTATTGCAAGCGACCCTAGCTTCACAGGACACCCTGCAGTAAACAATGGCGCTTCAGAATTCCTAGGTCAGGTCTTTGGAGATATTGGTATTCACGCTAGATCAACTATTGGTGTTGCAGTACTTCCACTAGATGCTCCAGTTGAAGTTGAACTGATTGTTGAGTTCAACTAGTCATTAGCTCCATCATGTAGTTTGTCGTTGATGGCAGTCATCACTGATGAGTCAGCAAGTGTTGTGGTGTCACCAACTGGTCTTCCTTCAGCAACGTCTTTAAGAAGTCTCCGCATAATCTTGCCAGATCTTGTCTTAGGAAGTTCAGAGACAACCATGATCTGTCTAGGTCTTGCAATTGCACCAATCTTTTCGGAAACCCACGACCTCAGCACCTTGCCTATCTCTTCTTCATTTGGCGCATCACCTAGTTCATCTTGACGAAGAATTACGAAGGCAACTACGGCCTGCTCTGTAATTTCATCTTTAGCTCCAACAACAGCTGCTTCCGCGACCCAGTGGTGTTCAACTAGAGCTGACTCAATCTCTGCCGTTGAGAGTCTGTGTCCTGACACTTTGATCACATCGTCAATTCGACCAAGTAGCCAGATGTCACCATCTTTATCAAAGCGTGCCCCATCGCCAGCGAAGTATTTACCTTTGAATCTTGACCAGTAGGTTTCAACGTAGCGCTCTGGATCACCCCAAACACCTCTAAGCATGCTTGGCCATGGCTCATCGATAGTTAGATAGCCAGCTTCGCTGCCATCAGCTGTCTTCTTGACCGGTACACCATTCTCATCAACAATTCCGACTGTGATGCCAGGTAGAGCTCTTTGAGCTGAACCAGACTTTGTCTTGAATGCATGAGGGATAGGAGAGATCATGATGGAACCGGTCTCTGTCTGCCACCAGGTGTCCACAATCTCACACCTAGATCCACCAACAACATCGTGGTACCAGTGCCATGCTTCTGGATTAATAGGTTCACCAACGGAACCTAGAACTCTCAATGAAGTTAGGTCATGACCATCAACGACTGCTCTACCAATTTTCATGAAGGTTCTAATGGCGGTTGGAGCGGTATAGAAAATACTCACTTTGTATTTGGCAATGATTTCCCACCAACGCTCAAAGTTAGGGGAGTCAGGAGTTCCTTCATAAATAACTTGAGTTACGCCATTAGCTAATGGGCCATAAACCACATAGCTGTGACCAGTGATCCAACCAACATCAGCGGTGCACCAATAAACATCAGTATCTCTTTGTAAATCAAAGACAACCTTGTGTGAATAAGAAGCTCCAGTTAGGTAGCCACCTGTTGTGTGCAGGATACCTTTAGGTTTCCCAGTAGTTCCTGAGGTGTAGAGAATGAACAGCGGATGTTCTGAATCAAATCCTTCTGCTTCGTGTTCAGGAGATGCCTTAGCCAAAGCATCATGCCACCAAATATCTTTCTCAGACATTGAAACATCAGCTTTAGTTCTTTCAACAACTAGAACATGTTCAATCGAGGGGCAGCTGTTGTCTTGAAGAGCTTGATCAACTGCTTCCTTTAAGCCATGGGCTTTTCCTTTGCGGAAACCACCATCTGCTGTGATGACTAGCTTCGCTTGAGCATCAGTGATTCTGCTTCTAAGTGAGTCAGCACTGAAACCACCGAAGACCACGCTGTGGACAGCTCCAATACGGGCAACTGCCAAGATAGCGATAACAGTTTCAGGAATCATCGGCATGTAGATTGCTACTCGGTCCCCAGATCTGATACCAAGATCTAGAAGAGCGTTAGCTGCCTTCTGAGTTTCAGCAAGTAGTTCACTGTATGAGTAAGTCTTGGTGTCTCCTGGTTCACCTTCGAACAGGATTGCGGTCTTATCGCCTCTGCCTTCAAGAACGTGTCTATCTAGGCAGTTGTAACTGGCATTTATCTGTCCGTCTTCGAACCACTTAGCGAACGGGGGATTGGACCAATCCAGGGTCTTGTTGAAGGGCTTGTGCCAGCTCAGTTGGTTGGCTTGGGTAGCCCAGAAACCTAATCTATCTGCCTTAGCGGCATCGTAGAGTTGATGTTTTGAATTGCTGGTCATACTTTGGATTGTATAGGTGCAAAGACTGCAGCGACCGATTTACCAAAAAGCGTTACATCATCGGGAGAAACCTAGCCCAAAGGCTCGAATCTAGACCACCCAAATAATTCTTCCTGAGCGTACTTGAAATTAAGCCGTTTTTCTTGCGAAGCCTGCTGCGTTCTTGTTATGCTATCCAAGTCAGCTTCGGCTGACCTGTGATACATCGATTCCCCCAATCATGTATCACCGGCCCCGGTCACTCCCCCCAGAGACCGGGGCCCCTTAATTTAACTGGCACTTTTACACAGCCCAGATACTCGTTCCTTATCCCCATTTTCAAATCACTTCTCCTAAGCCAACAGCACACTATTCAGTATTGAGACATGTCTGAATTAGCTGTCTTCAAAGATCTTCTTGAAGATCCGTTAGTGACCGATGTGCTCATAGACGGACATCTATCTCTTCAAGTTGAGCGAAGTGGAAGTTTAGAAACTGCACCAAATCCTTTTCAAGATGAACTAGAAGTTGTGTCGTGGATCAGAAACCTTCTCAAGTTGCACGGCTCTCGATTAGACATAGCAAGGCCGATATCAGAGGCCACATTCGAGTCAAACTACGGATTGCTTCGAGTGCATGCAGTGTTGGGCGGTGAGTGTTCAAAGAGAACACAAATATCAATTAGGCGACATTCGACATCTAATCTCTCGCTTAGAGATCTAGTGCGTAATGAATCCATCGCAGAACAACAGCTAAATACTTTGTTAGAGATTGTGAATAGACGTGAAAACTTTGTGGTTATTGGTGGCACAGGAACCGGGAAAACTACTCTGCTCAAAGCGATGCTAGAAGAATCTTCGCATGAGCGAATAGTCACTATTGAAGATGCGGCTGAGCTAAATCTAAGTGGGAACAGCGTTGCTCTAATTACTAGATCCAGTAACCATGAAGGCATAGGCCAGGTTACTCTTGGGCATTTAGTGCGCGAAGCTCTGCGGATGAGACCGGATCGATTAGTGATTGGTGAAGCACGTGGAGAAGAACTACTAGTCCTACTTCAAGCAATCAACACTGGACATAACGGCTCTGGCTTTACTCTTCATGCCAACTCTGTTGAAGACGCTTGGCCTCGATTGCTAGGTATTTTGGTTGGGGCTGGCGTAAGCATTGAATTCGCTCAACTGCTAATCGAAAGTTCAATCACGTGGGTGATTGAAGTGAAGAGAGTCTGTGGCAAAAGGGTTATTTCCGCCATCCAAAGATTGAGATCACTCAATGTCTGACTCTCTAAACCTCACAAAGTTTGTAGGACTCTTGAAAGCAGGAGTGAGTCTCGAGCAATCTATCGAGCAAATAGGTGGAGCTGATCAAAGTCCTAAGGGACTTAAATACTTACTTCAAGTTTCTCTAGATTCAGGATCTGCTGTTGCATCGGAACTGGAGTTTGTTTCTGAGCTCTTCGCTGCACGAGAGAGAAACATGCAGAGAATCGAGATCGCCCATGCTAGCCCCAAGTCAACCGCTCGATTGATGCTTTTGCTGCCACTCTTGATTTTGGGTATGGCTGAGTTTCTTGGCTGGGGAGTATTAGGTTCACTAACCCAACGACCCATCATTACATTGAGCATTTTTCTTGGACTGGCTCTTCTCCTAATCTCCAAAGTCATAACTTCGGGTCTTCTCAAGAGGGCGAAGCCTGCGGAGAGTTTCGCTGGCTTCTATCTGCTAGGAGTTGCTTTGCAGATATCAGGCGGTACCAACTTGTATCTAGCTCAGAGCCGAGCAACAGAAATCTACACAGAGACTTTTGATGGCCTACCACCTCAAGAAGAACTTGCGGTCATGGAACAGGTTGCCGATCTTGTTGAGCAAAAAGGGGCACGAGCAAATGAGCTTCTTCGCAAACAGGCAAAGTTGATGCAAGAACAGGCCCAGCAGGCAACTGAGTTGAAGATTGAAAAACTAGGGGTCAAGCTAATGGTTCCTTTAGGGCTAGGAGTATTGCCTGCCTTTGTATTTTTAGCGATTGTTCCGCTAATGGTTACTACTTTGGGAGCAAATTGAAGAAAGAGGAAAACAATGAAACAAATCTGGTTGGACGAAACTGGTGCCAGCACCGCCGAATACGCAATCATCACCCTGGCAGCAGTCGGGTTCGCAGGATTGCTACTCACCATCTTGCGGTCTCAAGAGGTGAGGCAAATGCTGATGGACCTAATAAAGTCAGCTTTGACCGTAAGCGGATCCCCTTAGAAGACAGAGGTTCGGTAACAGCCGAATTCGCTATTGTCTTGCCTGGGGTGATGCTAGTTCTATTTCTGGCCCTGTCTGTACTTAGCCTTCAAGCAAGTCGAATGGCTCTTGTTGAAGTAGCGGCCGAAGCTTCTAGAGCACTTGCTCGTGGGGAATCAGAACAGCTTGTTTCTCAACTTCTTGTGGATTATGAACTTGGTCCCAATTCTTCGTTCCAATCAAGCTTTAGAGATCTTGCAGTATGCGTTGAAGTGGCTCAAATACATCAAATTCAGGCTCTTGGAGGTTTGTTTCCCATTGAAGTCAAAGAAGTTCAGTGTGCACGAAAGGGGGGTTTATGAGGTTGTTAGACGATTCAGGTGCGGGCACAATTCTGGGTTTGGGACTGATATTCATGGTTTTGGGAATAATGACCCTATCTTTGGGCATTACAACTCAAAGCCTTGCAATTGCTAGGCTTCAGGCCCAAACAGACAACGCAGCTGTTGCAGCAGAGGATGTTTTGCGGGGTTTAGCCGTAGGTTTTCCCTGCGAAACGGCTGAGGAGATTGTGCAAGGATTTGGCGGGACCCTAGAACAATGCCATAAAGTCAATTTAGACCTCTATATAAGTGTGCGTTCGGAAGTTTTAGGTATAGTACAAAGAGTTCATGCTCGGGCAACCCCGAGTTAGGCACCACAAGCAAGGAGATTCGTGAGTTCAGGTTCAAAGTTAGTCATCGTAGAGTCACCGGCAAAGGCAAAGACCATTGCAAAGTACTTGGGCGATGAGTTTCGCGTACTCGCTTCCGTGGGGCATATTCGCGATCTAATCGACCTAAAGGACCTTCCTCCTGAACTGAAGAAAAAGAGCACAATCGGCAAGTTCTCGATTGACGTTGAGGACGACTTCAAGCCTTACTACGCAATTTCACCAGGTAAGAACAAGACAGTTTCAGAGCTCAAGGCAGCTCTCAAAGATGCAGATGAACTCTACCTAGCAACGGATGAGGACCGCGAGGGTGAGGCAATTGCCTGGCACCTTTTAGATGTCCTAAAGCCAAAGGTTCCAGTTCACCGCATGGTTTTCCATGAAATCACCAAAGAGGCCATTCAGGCTGCGGTTGCCAACACTAGAGCCATTGATGATGATCTAGTTGAAGCTCAGGAAACTCGTCGAGTTGTTGACCGCCTGTATGGTTACGAGATTTCTCCGGTGCTATGGAGAAAGATTGCTCGAGGACTCAGTGCAGGTCGTGTTCAGTCTCCTGCAGTGCGATTGGTAGTTGAGCGCGAGCGTGAGCGTATGGCTTTCGTTTCTGGTGCTTACTTTGATATCAAGGCTTTGTTTGACACCGAGAAAACTGGTGAACCAACTTTTGAGTCAAAACTTCATACCTATAACGGGCAAAGAATTGCTACTGGAGAATCATTCAACGACAAAGGTGAACTTGTTGCAAAGGTTCTGCTTCTGGATGAAGAAAAAGCAACAGCATTAGCTGGAGCTATCAAAGCTCCAAACGTGCCAGTGGAAGTTATCTCTGTTGAAGCCAAGCCTTCAACGAGAAGACCAGCTGCTCCTTTCACAACTTCAACATTGCAACAGGAAGCTTCTCGTAAGTTAAGACTTTCAGCAAAGCAAACTATGGATGTTGCACAGTCCCTCTACCAAGAGGGTTACATCACATACATGAGAACAGATTCACCAACGCTCTCAACTCAGGCAATCACAGCAGCTAGAGCTCAAGCTAAAGAAATGTTTGGCGAAGAATTTGTCTCAAGTGCTCCTCGTATTTATCAGGGAAAGAATAAGAACGCTCAAGAAGCTCACGAAGCGATTCGTCCAGCTGGAGAAATCTTCAAGAAGCCAAGCGAACTAACCGGAGAACTGTCAGGTAGAGCATTAGATCTTTATGACCTAATTTGGAAGAGAACTATTGCTAGCCAGATGCAAGATGCAAAGGTTTCTACCACCACTGCAAAGATTGCAATTTTCCCTCTAGCCAATGGCGACAGAGCAGAATTCACAGCCAGTGGAACCGTTGTTACTTTCCGTGGCTTCATGGCTGCCTATGAGGAAAGCCAAGACGAGAGCCGTAACGAAGAAGAATCAGTTGAGAAGGAAAGCAAGCTTCCAAACCTAGCAGTAGGGCAGAAGTTAGTGGTTCTAGAGGTCAACGCTAAGAACCACCAGACCTCGCCTCCTCCTCGCTACACAGAAGCAAGCCTTGTCAAAGCCCTTGAAGAAGAAGGAATTGGCCGACCTTCAACATACGCAGCAATCATTAGCAACATCTTGAACAAGGGTTATGTAGTAAAGCGTGGACAGGCTCTAGTGCCTGAGTGGATTGCCTTCACTGTTATTCGTTTCCTTGAGCAGAATGTTTCACGTCTTGTTGACTACGCATTCACCGCTCGCATGGAAGAAGATCTAGATGAGATTGCCAATGGAAACATTGAGCGAAGTGAATGGCTTAAGCAGTTCTACTTTGGTGCAGGCGATAACCCAGGTCTTCACAGCGTTGTTGAAAACATTGGGGACATCGATCCAAAGGCTTTGAACTCACTCGACCTAGGCGATGGAATTACTCTTCGCACGGGTAAGTACGGCCCATACATGGAGATCTACATCGAACCAAATGCTGAAGGTGCAGATGAAAATGGTCGAAGAATCATTAATATTCCTGAGGGCCTAGCTCCTGATGAACTAACTCTTGAGAAGGCTCACGAGCTTATTGAAGCACCTATTCTTCAAGATCGCATTCTTGGTGTTGACCCAGCATCTGGACACAACATCTTGTTCAAGGATGGAAGATACGGACCTTATGTTTTGATTGACGATCCAGAAGCTGAAAAGCCAAAGACTGCATCTCTTTTCAAAACCATGTCGGCTGAATCTGTTGATCTAGATGTTGCTCTAAAGCTTCTTTCTCTTCCAAGAGTTATTGGACAGGATCCTGAAACAGGGCTAGACATCACTGCTCAAAACGGTAAGTTCGGTCCATACATGCTCAAGGGTAAAGAATCTAGAAGCTTGCAAGCTGAGGAACAGATCTTTGATTTGGATCTTGCTGGTGCTCTAGAAATCTTTGCTCAGCCTAAGTACGGTGGCCGTAGAACTGCAGCAACTCCATTGAAGGAATTCGGTGAAGACCCAGCAGCAAAGACTAATGTTGTTGCTAAGTCTGGTCAGTTTGGTCTTTATGTAACAGATGGTGTTCTAAACGCAACTGTTCCGAAAGACGAGCCACTGGATGAGCTAACGCCTGAGCGAGCTTTCGAGCTACTGGCTATCCGAAGAGAAAAGCTAGGGCTAGAGCCAGGAGTTCCCGCCCCTAAGGTTTCCAAGGCAGGGCGCAGGAGCGTTGCTCCAGCGAGAACTGTCAAAAAGGGTGGCACAAGAAAGAAAGCCGGCTAATGTCAGGTCTTTTCATTTCCTTCGAAGGCATTGATGGTGTTGGTAAATCAACGCAGGCAGATCTTCTAGAAGCTTGGCTAACAGAGCAGAATAAAGAAGTTGTCAGAACCTTAGAACCAGGGGGAACTGATGTTGGCGTTGAGATTAGAAAGATACTTCTGCACCACAAAGGTGATTTAGCTCCTAGAGCAGAAGCGGCCTTGTTTGCAGCTGACCGAGCTCACCATGTTGCTAGCAAGATTCGTCCAGCACTTGAGCAGGGAAAGATTGTAATCACTGACCGCTACTTTGATTCTTCCGTTGCCTACCAAGGAGCCGGCAGAGATCTATCAAGAACTGAAGTTAGAGATTTATCTCTATGGGCCGTTGGCGGACTGCTGCCGAATCTAACCGTTCTGCTTGATCTACCTGCTGATGAAGCAAGGGCTCGAAGAAACTCATCTGGAACAGAACCAGATCGCTTAGAAAAAGAAAAGACTGAGTTCTTTGAAACTGTTAGATCTGCATACCTAGATTTGGCAAAGGCAGAACCAGAGCGGTTCTTAGTTGTTGATGCGTCTGCATCGGTTGAACTAATGCAAGAAGTTATTCGTGAACGAGTAGCTGGACTTATTTAGTTCAATGCCTACTCCACCAAAAGTTTTCAGAGATGTAGTCTCCCAGCCTGAGGCTGTTGAACAACTTTTAGGTGCAATTGGTCATGGCAATGATGTTCATCACGCTTGGCTATTTACTGGACCTCCTGGATCTGGCAGATCTCAGCTAGCTTTAGCATTCGCAGCTTCTCTGTTGTGTGCTGATGGTGGTTGCGGCACTTGCAACTCCTGCCAAATGATTCAGTCAAGAAATCATCCAGATGTGCAGGTCCTCAACACTGAGCGTGTTCTCATCAGCATTGATGAAGTGACTGAGTTCATTGAGAAGTCCATTCAAATGCCAGCTATTGGTAAGTACCGAATCATGGTTATTGAAGATGCTGACCGAATGTCAGAGCGAACAAGCAATCTATTGCTGAAATCTCTAGAAGAACCTCCTAAGGGAACAATCTGGATGATTTGTGCTCCAAGTGAAGCTGACTTGCTTCCAACAATTCGATCTAGAGTTCGTCGCGTTCAGCTAAAGGTTCCTAATGTTGAAGCTGTTGCCCAACTACTGGTTGAGAAGCATGGCATTGGTCTTCAACTGGCTCAGCAGAGTGCTGCTCAAGCCCAAAGCCATGTTGGCATGGCTAGAAGATTGGCTAGTAATGCAGGGGCGAGAGACAGAAGATCTCAAGCCCTCAAAGCAGTTCTTTCAATCACAGACATTCCTTCAGCCATGGCAGTCTCGGATTCCCTAGCTAAGTTGGCGGAAAGTGATGGGGCTCAGTTAACTGCAGAGCAGGATGAAGCTGAAAGGAAGGCACTCTTTCTAGCCATGGGGGTTAGTGAGGAGAGCAAACTAAACCCAAGTTCTCGTGCCCAACTCAGAAGACTGGAAGAGTCTCAGAAGAGAAGAGCAACTAGGTCTAAACGTGATGGTTTGGATCGAATCCTCATTGACCTGATGGGGCTCTACAGAGATGTTCTAACAGTTCAGCTAGGAGCAGGCGAACCTCTAATCAACGTTGACTTAGTTCAAGAAATTACAAAACTTGCTAACGAGAGCACTCAAGCACAATCAATTCACAATATTGAAGAAATTGAAAAGGTTAGAAACCGCATGGAGCGAAACGTACGAGACATTTACCTCTTGGATTCTTTAGCTGTGACATTTAGAAGAAAGGCCTCAAAATGAGCCGTTTGAATACAACCGTTCTAACCTTGAGCATTGTTGCAGGTGTGGTTGCCGCAACATCTATAATCTTCCCTTCAGTGTTTGATGGACCAAAGCCTTCAGCAACTAATCCAGGGGATACAGCAACACCAACAAGTCTTGAAGGCTTCTATTCACAGACTCCTGTGTGGAGTGATTGTGAAGGAAGGAACAATGATGCGAGGTGTGGTTTTGTTCAAGTTCCATTGAATTGGAATAAACCTGAACAGGGCGGAATAAAGATTGCGGTTGCAATAAACCCAGCAAGAGATCCTGAGAATTCCCCTTACCTACTGATGAATCCAGGTGGCCCTGGTTCAAGCGGAAGGGAGTGGGTAACTGAATACCTTGACTCACTAGGCACTGAAGAACTTAGAGCTCAATACAACATTGTTGGATTTGATCCTAGAGGTGTTGGCAAGAGTTCGGCTGTCCAATGCTATGACGATAAGGAACTATACAGTTTCTACTACGACCAGTCTCCATACGATTATGCGAGCACAGAAGACCTTGAATACTCAAAGTCATCTATTGCTGACTTTGGTGCTGCCTGTTTAGAAAACACAGGACCACTTCTTGGACACATTGACACCTCGTCAGCGGCTAAAGACATGGACATCATCCGAGCAGTGCTGGGAAGTGAAAAGCTGAACTACCTTGGCTTCTCTTATGGCACATTACTTGGAGCAACCTATGCAAGCTACTTCCCTAAGAAGGTTGGCAGATTTGTTCTAGATGGAGTTGTTGATCCGACCTCTACCCCTTCACAAGATTCACTCAACCAACTAATCGGATTTGAATCAGCCATGCGGTCGTATTTAACGGACTGCATTGACAACGATGCTGAATGCCCGTTCACAGGACTATCCGTTGAGAAGGCTATGGACAAAGTCGGCAAGGATTTCCTTGGGGTATTAGAAAAGAAGCCTGTCTACACCTCCGAAGGCAAGAGGAAGTTGACTCTCAACTCAGGGTTCACAGGCATGATTGCTGCCCTCTATTCAGACCAGTCTTGGCCGTATTTAACTCAGGCGTTCAATGAGTTCTTTAGTAAGACAAAGCCAGATGGCAGGATTTTCCTAGTGCTAGCTGACTCATACTTCTCATACAATCCTGACTCCGAAAAGTTCACTGCAAACTCAAATGAGGCATTCAAAGCCATTTCATGTATTGATAGCCGTGAGTCTGACAAGCCAGCAGACATGAAAGTTCAGAACGACTTGGTCAAACAGACCAGCAAGGTCTTCGGACGTTACTGGCAGTATGGCGGGTTGGCATGCAATGAATGGCCGTTTGATATTGTCGAAGGACCAAGCGACTACTCTGCAAAAGGCGCACCAACCATGTTGGTAATCGGAACAACAAACGATCCAGCTACTCCTTACTCTCAGGCAAAGAATTTTGCTAAGGAGGTTTTGGAGAAGAGCTACCTTCTGACTTACGATGGAGAGGGACACACAGCTTACGGCTCTACAAACAGTTGTATTTCAAATACCGTCGATGAATTCCTAATCAATGGCAAACTCCCTAAAACAGAAAAGACCTGCTAGGCCCAATGCCAAACAATCGATTTCAAGAAGCATATTCCAAAAGATTTAGAGCACTTCTCTCAAACGAACCAACAGGAACACCACCTTGGCTGGATGTGATTGCTCGAGGTGAAACTGGTGGCTTGTTCATGCCAACCGATGCTCCTTGGATAGTTCATAGAGACTTCGGAACTTTAGTTGGTGGAATCAGAGCTTTACTTTTGCAAGCTCTTCACCCAGGGACTCTTGCTGGAGTCGCTCAGCACTCAAGATATGAGCAAGATGCTTTGGGGAGACTCGCAGGAACAATCCGATGGCTTACTGTTACTACCTTTGGGTCTCATGAAGCTGTCGCTGGAGAAGCTAGCCGAGTAAACAGATTGCACGATCGCGTAAAAGGTGAATACACCAAGACTTCAGGGGAAACTCTTGCTTACAAAGCCAAAGACACTGACCTACTGCTTTGGGTTCATGTCGCTTTCACTGATTCATTTCTAACCTGCCACCTAGATTATGCCTGGCGTGAGATTCCTGGTGGAGCGGATGCTTATGTGGATCAGTGGGCAAGATCAGTTGAGCCACTAGGTCTTTCTAGAGTTCCTCACACCAAAGCAGAGCTCGATGCTGAGTTCAAAGGTTTCTTTGATCGCAACGAACTACGAGTTGATGACACCACTAGAAAAGTTATTCAATTCATCAGAAAGCCAGGTTTACCACTTCTAGTTAGACCGATTTACAGATTGCTCTTTGCTGCAGCGGTAGTTTCCCTTCGTCCCGAGCACAGAAAGATGTTGGGTCTTAGAACCTTGCCTAAGTGGCTCGTTGTTCCTGTGACTAGAGTTGCGCTAAGGGCCCTTCAAACACTTATAGGCCCAGATTCACCAATTGAAGATGGCGCTCTTGATAGATTGCGCCGTTTGGGAATTATCTCTGCTGAGCCTAGATCCGAATAAACGCAAAGAATCCACCGAAATAGAAATTGTGCCCCTTATCAATTCAGACTTATCGCGGGACAGCTTGCCATTTATTTTTGGACGGGACATCTTGCATCACTTCAACGAAGAAAATTGAATTCAAACAGGCTAGAACCCCGCGGAGATCAAATCTCTAACTGCCAAAAGAACACTTGCTGCCTACAAAGTGGTGGCCATTTTAATCTGAGGCGAGCATAGTCAACCACCCAAATTCCTCGTTCCGGCAAGCCCAACTGATAGTTCAAGGTCCATGGGGTAGCGTAAACAGCATAGGAATTCTTTCAATGACGAAGGGAAGTTCTGGATTGAGCATTTTTAGTAACCTCGTCCCACAAAAAGTTGGACTAGACGAGTGGGTTAATCGTGTGGCTGACCTAACTCAACCAGACCGAATCGTTTGGTGTGATGGTTCAAACGATGAATACAATCAGATGATTGATTTGATGCTCAACATGGGCACCCTGATTAGGTTAAATCCGCAGAAAAGACCTAATTCCTACTTAGCTAGGACCAACCCAACAGATGTTGCTCGAGTAGAAGAGCGCACTTTTATCTGTTCCACAGAAGAAGTTCAGGCTGGGCCCACCAATTATTGGATGTCTCCAGAAGGCATGAAGAATAAACTTGAAGGATTATTCGCTGGCTCTATGCGCGGCAGGAACATGTATGTAATTCCTTTCTCAATGGGGCCGATAGATTCTTCTTTGGCTCGTTTCGGCGTTCAGATAACTGATAGCGAATATGTTGTGGCTAACATGCATATCATGACCAGGGTCACTCCAGCCGTTATTGATCGGATTCATGCTGGAAACAGTTGGGTTGCCACTATGCACTCAGTCGGAGCTCCAAATGATAACTCAGCTTGGCCGTGTAATGACGAGAAGTATATTGCTCACTTCCCTGAAACCTTAGAAGTTTGGTCGTTTGGGTCTGGTTACGGGGGTAACGCTCTGTTAGGTAAGAAATGCATGTCTTTGCGGATTGGATCAGTCTTGGCCAAAAGGGAAGGTTGGTTAGCAGAGCACATGCTAATACTGCGGCTAATCAGCCCTGAAGGTAAAAAGTATCACTTGAGTGCTGCATTTCCTTCGGCCTGTGGCAAAACGAATTTGGCCATGTTGCAACCATCTATTCCAGGATGGAAAGTCGAGACTCTGGGAGATGACATCGCTTGGATATCGCCAAATTCCAATCGAAGGTTAAGGGCGATAAACCCTGAGAATGGGTTCTTCGGTGTCGCCCCTGGAACTTCAATTCACACAAATCCAGTCGCGATGGAACTTGTTAGCAAGGACACTATTTTTACTAACACCGCACTAACCAGTGATGGCGATGTTTGGTGGGAAGGTATGAGCAAAACGATTCCTGCAGGGTTAATCGACTGGAGGGGAAATGTTTATGACCCCGCTTCGGACAAACCTGCTGCACACCCTAATGCCAGATTTACATCACCTGCTAAGAACTGCCCAACCATTTCAGCGGATTGGGATTCTCCGGAAGGCGTTGAACTAGATGCCATAATATTCGGTGGCCGTAAGAGTAATGGTGTTCCACTTGTAACTGAGAGTGATAGCTGGCAACATGGTGTTTTCTTAGGCGCAACCATGGCAAGCGAGCAGACGGCAGCCGCTGAAGGTGTGGTTGGTGAAGAAAGAAGAGATCCTTTCGCAATGATACCCTTCTGCGGTTACAACATGGCAAGCTACTGGGATCACTGGCTTAATTTTGACCAAGACAATCTGATTCTTCCAAAGATTTTTAAAGTCAATTGGTTTCTCAAAAACGATGAGGGTAAATTCATTTGGCCAGGTTTTAGCGAAAATTCCAGAGTGCTTCGCTGGATAGTGCAGAGAGTTGACGACACAGTGAAGTCCAACAAAACAGCGATAGGTTCATTGCCTTACCTAAAGGATCTAGGCGTTTCGGAGCTAGGAATCACTAAAGTCGACCAAGCTCAACTCCTGTCTGTTGACCGCTCGTCAGTAATAGCAGATTTAGCGTCAATTGAAATTTACTTCAATGGCTTCGGGGACGAATTGCCTAGTCGTTTCAGAGACGAACTTGCCCAGCGCCAAACGGCAGCTATGGATCTTGCTGAGTCGCAATAGTTGATTTTAATCGAGTAACTAGATTTGACTATTCGCTTTCCGCGCTTGGGCATAAAAGCGAATTAATGATTCAGTGGCCGCTGAGTGATCTGAATTACAGACCATAGCTAGAAGCAATAATCTTTTTGGCTCTGTGAAGCCTGGCTACCAACTCTGCTTGACGAATCCCTAGATCCTGAGAAACATCACTCATCTTCCGTTTCTCAATTAGTAGTCCTTGCGCTACTGCTCGAATCGCAGCAGGTAGTTGGTTCACCGAGTCCTGAAGTTGCTTGTTACTCAGACTAGAAATATCTGGTTCCCCCTCATCAAAAGTCACATCTAGATCAAAATCATTAGACATTTTTTCTCTCCTAAACAAACTTCGCTCGGTAGCTTTGAATAACACTTCTCATGCCTATGCCACACACACCAACTAAATCTTTACCACGGTGATATTCAAACACGCACTCATCGGTTGCATCACCGGCAACCAAAGTCACTTTATCGGCTAGCCCAAGTGAACCAAAAGCTAGCAGGTGTATCTCGTACTGATCACTCCAGAACGATGGTACTGGCTTGAACTGGTCCTGTACAAGTGATTCAAACTTCTCATCTGCGTTTAGTTGAGCAGCTATCACTGCAGCAGCTCTTTTTGCAGTTTCTGTTGGTATGTTCCAGTGTTCTACTCTTCTTGGGACATTATCGAATATTGGATTAGCGAATCTAGCAACGTCGCCGATGGCATAAACATTGGGGATAACACTTCCTGAAGAGCTAATGGCTCTCATAGCGCTATCAACTAAGACACCGTCACTTAGGTCGATGCTGGTGCTTTCTAGCCACTCAGTGTTTGAATGAGACCCCACGGCTTCGATCAAAACATCACACTTGATACTGCTGCCATCATCAATCTGAACCTCGCGGACTCTTGTGTCTCCTGTGAGTCCTACTACAGAACGATTTAGAAGAAAACGGACACCTTCGGCTTCATGCCTAAGTTGCATCTGCCGCGCCAGTTCAGTGCCTAGAGGTCTAAGCATTGGATGAGCAGAGTTATGCACCACAGTCACATCACAACCCAACTTGGCTGCTGTGGCTGCTACCTCGCAACCAATAAAGCCTCCACCAACGATTACGACATCTGCACCAGGAGTTAGTTCTGCTCTGAGGTTGATGGCATCATCTAGAGTTCTTAGGGCATGCCTACCGGCTAAATCACCGTTAGCAAGGTTTAGTCTTCTAGGTCTAAGCCCAGTGGCAATCACTAGGGCAGAGTATGGATGAACCATGTCTGAGCTGTCTGTGACGGTGTTGTGTTGTAGATCTACTGATAGTGCTCTAGTTCCTAAGACCCAGTTCACATCTGCTGTTGCAGCTCGTTCTTCAAAGGCAACAGCCTCGTGAGTCACCTCATTGGCTAGGACTTCTTTAGATAGGGGAGGCCTGTTGTATGGCTTATGAGCTTCCTCACCAATGATTGTGATTGGCCCGGCGTAGCCAAAACGTCGTAGTGATTCTGCTGTTCGCAATCCACCCATGGATGCGCCAACGATGACTACGGGATGGTTCATGTTCTATTCGACGATACGAATGGCCTGCATAGGGCAAACATCAATTGCTGCCTCTATGTTTGCTCGCTCTGAATCATCGGCTTCTGCCGTGTATTCAAGCTTGTCATCAGAATTCAAACGAAAGATGTCTGGCGCTTCAAATACACACTGCCCATAGTGTTGGCACTTAGACATATCGACTTCGACTTTGATCATTTGCTATTCCTTTTCTACAACGGTCGACGGATAAAGATCTTTAGACGGTGTTCGAATACCTCTGAACTCCCAGTCTCCTCCCAGAGCTGTTGAAACCACTTCTTCAGAAGAAGTAGGTTGAGCTCCAACATCTGTTCGGATGCTTGTTGGACCTTCAACGATGTGGTTAGTTAGTTTCCCTAAACCTTCTACCTCAACCTCTACAACATCGCCTGGTTCGACTGGTCTTGAGTTAGCTGGAGTACCTGAGAACAACATGTCGCCTGGTACCAAGGTGATGGTTCTTGCGATATCGGCAACTAGGTAGTGCATATCCCACTCCATGTTGTCGGTGTTATCTTCTTGCTTCACAACCCCATTCACATATGTTCTTATGAATTTGTTTTTGAAGTCCCAGTCAGTAACTAGACCTGGTCCAACTGGAGCTAGAGTGTCTGAACCTTTAACTCGAAGCATGGAACCTGCATCGGTATCTCTAAAGTCATGAAGACCAAAATCATTACCGATGGTGTAGCCAGCTATGTATTCGCCAGCTTCCTCAGGAGAGATGTTTCTGCAGGTCTTGCCAATAACAATTACGATCTCGCCTTCATAGTTCAACCACTTAAGTCCTGCTGGTCGAACCACAGCACCGTTATGTGAGTTAAGAGCAGTGATTGGCTTGTGGAAGTAAGTTGGAGCAGCAGGTAGCTTTGTCATGAACTCCTGAGTTCTAGAGTCATAATTCAGGTGCACGGCAATGATTTTGGTTGGCTCAACAGGAGACAAGTGAACAGCATCCTTGATAGCCACCACGCGTCCATCCCCTGCAACTAAATCCTCACCCTTGCGTTCTACTAGGGTCGGGTATCCATCAATCAGGATTCTTCTATATTCAGTCACGGGATAGCACCAAGTCCTTAGCCTTAGGGAAGCCACCTTCTGGCTTAGGGAAGTAAACGTGAACTTGGCCTGTGCCAATTGAATTTTCATACTCTGAATACAAAACACCCTTAGCTGTGTTTAGCTCTTCACCTGTTGCACCAGCCATAGCTAGCCAGTGGTAGAAGTTAGCTTCCGGCTTTACCTTAGAGAATTCAGGCATAGTTTCTAGAATTTTTCCGTGTTCCCCGTTTTTCATCCATTCCAGTCTCTCGTAATCCATTTCACGAGCTAGATCGGAGTAGATGTGTTTAGGGTCAGACGCTTCGTGCTTACGTAGATCACGAAGTTTGTAGAAAGTGTGTGAAAGAGCACCAGAGGCAAGTAGCAGAACTTTTCTGTCGCTGTCTCTAATTGCTTCACCGAGTGCACGACCTGCACGAAGGAAATCTTCGTGTGTTCCAGTTTGACAGACAGACATGGAGATCCACTTCTTGTCATCTAGGCCTCTACCTAGGTAGTGCCAAAGGTTTACTGTTGCATAAAAGATTGGTAGGTGCGGGTCAGCAATAGGTGTGACCCAGGTGCCGTTCTTTTCTGCATATTTGTGCACAGCATTAGCTAATTCAGGATCACCCTTCATTGCGTAAGGAATCTGGGACATTCCTCTTGGAAGTTCTTCAGAGGTAAACAAACCTGATCTCTCTGCGGCAGAGGTGATGACAAACTCAACTGTTGTTGCCCAGTGGCTGTCTAGAACAACTACTGTGTCATAGTCCAGAGTCTCAAAGACATCTTTACGAAGTTTCTTCAGTCCTGGAACTAGTGAGAGCTCTTTACCATCATTGATGTCGTATCGAACCGCCTCAGGCAACATGATTGTTGGTACGTGAGCTAATAATGCAGCCCCTACTACTTCTCCCATGATCTATTCCTTCCATCCATTAGGTGATACCACTGTGTTTTTCACATCTGCGTAGAAGTCAAATGACCAGTTACCGCCCTCACGGCCAATACCTGACTTCTTTGAGCCACCAAAAGGTGCTCGTAGGTCTCTAACAAAGAAGCAGTTAACCCAAACGGTTCCTGCTACCAATTCCTTAGCAACCCTGTCTGCTCTTACTCTGTTACCTGAAACCAATATTGCAGCCAGGCCAAACTCAGTTGAGTTAGCCATCTCAATCGCTTGCTCATCGGTTTTGAAAGTCTGAAGACAAAGAACAGGCCCGAATACCTCTGCTGTAACAATCTCTGAGGTTGGGTCTGGGTTCATGACTAAAGTTGGGCGGAAATAGAGGCCACCTAAGTCACTGTTAGGCTCACCACCCATAACGATGTTGGCACCAGAGTCTTTAGCTCTGTCAACAAAGCCCTTTACTCTATCGAAGTGAACCTGGTGAATCTGAGGGCCGATCTGAGTTGCCTCATCTCTTGGGTCACCCTGAATAATCTGCAGAGCCTTTTCCTTGAACTTCAGAGCAAACTCTTCAGCGATGTTTTCGTGAACAAGGATTCTGGTTCCCGACAAACAAACTTGACCAGCATTGTCGTACTGCTCTACTGCTAGCTCAACTGCTAGATCCACATCGGCATCTTCCAGAACAACACATGGAGATTTGCCACCAAGCTCAAAAGAAACTGGAGTTAGGTTATCTGCTGCTGATCTTCCAATAATCTTTGCCGTTGGCACAGAACCGGTAAATGAAATACGAGAGATACCAGGGTGGGCAACCAGTGCTGCTCCAACTTCAGAACCAAAACCTTGAACAACATTGAAAACACCATCAGGTATTCCAGCCTGCTTAGTTAGATCTGCAAAGTACGATGCACTCAACGGAGTCCATTCCGCAGGTTTAAGAATGACAGTGTCACCAGATGCAAGAGCAGGCCCGATCTTCCAGGTAGCGAGCATAAGAGGAGCATTCCAAGGTGTAATCAGAACTGCAACACCTGATGGGTCCCAAGAAATTTTGTTGGCGTGGCCTCTGGTTTCAAAATCAGGATGTTGTAACTCATTCATCGCCCATTCAGCAAAGAATCGAATGTTCATGGCCACTCTTGGCATAACTCCGCGGCGGTGGGATCTAAGAAGTGAACCGTTATCCATGGTTTCAAGCTGAGCGAGAGTCTCAATGTTCTCTTCAACTAATGAAGCAAGTTTCAAGAGAAGTTCACCTCTGCCCTTAGGGCCAAGAGCAGCCCAAGCAGGGAAAGCTTTTCTTGCTGCAGCAACAGCCAGGTCAGCTTCTAGGGCAGAGCCTCTAGATATTTCACCAAGGAAAGAACCATCAACGGGGGAAGTGTTAGTAAATGTCTCAGAAGAGGCGACTCTTTGTCCACCAATGTAATGGCGGGTTTCTATCTGTGTACCAACAACTTCTATGGTGTTCACTGGTCTAGTCCTTTATTGTGCCTATTCATTAGGATACTAACGATTAATATTAGGGCATACTTAAGGGGTAGAAACCCCATGTTTGATAACGATTCGTGCAAGGAGTAAGGTCATGGCTAGCCGCCCAAAGATAGCAATCGTTGGCAGGTTCACCGAACATGCCTCTGCAATCAGGAGCCTTGGCGTAGTCTCTGCCCGCAGGCTCTTAGAGGCAGTCTGGGCAGCAGGGGGAGAACCAATTACTTTTCTACCGGTTGAGAACCCTAACTGGGCAGAAAGACTACAAGACATTCGAGGAGTGCTAATCCCAGGTGGTGGAGACATAGACCCAAAGTGGTATGGCGAAGAGCCAGATACCGAGGAGCTCTACGGAGTCGATGATCTCCAAGACGAGAATGATTTCTCTATCGCAAGATACGCCTTTGATAATGGAATACCTGTCCTGGCTATCTGCCGAGGCTTCCAACTCGTGAATGTGCTCATGGGCGGCTCACTTGTTCAACACATGGATAAAGATCACAGACACTTCATTCACTCAATCAAGATTGATAAAGATTCAGAAGGTCTTGGTCTAACAAACCCAGTCCTAGAAAGCTCTTGCTTCCACCACCAAGCCATCAAAGAACTAGGAAAAGGCTTAGAAGTATTGGCAAGAGCCGAAGAAGGTCACATTGAAGCCTTCAAGATTGAAGCTAAGGCATGGTCTTATGGAGTGCAATGGCATCCAGAAGACAACTACACAACAAACCAACAGCAGATGGAGCTCTTTACAAAGTTTGTTTCAGAATCTGCTAAGAAGTAGTTTCCGCAAATTTAGTTATTGCCCTTAGCTGATCTGCTAGTTGGCCTTGCTTAGATTGGGCAACAACATTTGCAACAGCGGTTTCTTGGACGTTGAAAGCGGGGAAAAGGGTGTCCATAAGTTTTCTACCCTTGCTGGTCAGCTGAACTATTACGAGTCTTCCGTCGTCTTTGCTCTTGCTTCTAGTAATCAGTGCTCGCTTCTCCAGGGTCGAAAGCACACCGGTAAGAGTTGCTTTAGAGAAACCGCCTTCTATCGCTATCTGCCGAGTCTCAATTGGTTCCCAGATCCAGGTAACCCACATGACCACAAAAGCAGTCCAAGAAAGGTCTGATTTGGCTAGCACTGTTCTTTCTAGGTGGTTTCTTACTGAGTTGGCCGCTCTAAAAAGGTTTGAGGTAACGGCCATGGCCTCGAAGTTGATGTTCTTGTGAACAAGCTTCTCATTTACCTGCCGTTCTGTCTCGGCGAGGGTATGTGGACCGGCCATGGGTTACCTCCTAAATAGGTTCTTCTATTCTCCACCAATCGTTAGGTTCTAAATAACTTTTAGGGCACAAAGGCGTTTTGTGGCCTTTAGCGTTGTAATCTAAAAATGATTCGTATCCTAACAATCGGAGAAACAATGACACAGTTGTCAGACCTAACCCTTGCAGACCTAGACCTATTCGAAGGTGGAGCTCCATGGCACATCTTTGACAAACTTCGAGCTGAGTCCCCAATTCACTGGGATGCAGAGGAGAAGCCAAACAGTGGTTTCTGGTCAGTTACTCGCTATCAGGACATCGTCAAGGTCCTTCGCGATCCAGATACATTTACCTCAACGCACTTCACCAACTTAGAAGAAGTTGATGCTGAGCAAGAAGAGGCTAGAAGATCTCTTCTAGAAACCGATGGTTCTCGTCACCGAGCACTTAGACGATTGCTGCAGGGAGAGTTCACTCCACAGGCCGTTTCAGGTTACGAGACATTCCTAAGAGGACTAACCGCAACTACTTTGGATAACGCTTTTGCTAAGGGAAGCTTCGACTTCGTTGAAGAAGTTGCTGCTGATTTCCCTATTCGTGTTCTAGCTCGAATGTTAGATGTTCCAGATCATGACACTGACAAGTTGATTGAGTGGGGTAACAGGATGATTGGAAACACCGATCCTGAACACGCTGATATTTTGCTAGATGATCCTGAAAGTGAGAAGTATCGCCTGGTTCCATTCAGGTCTCCAGCAGCTCTAGAAGTATTTGAGTACGGCCAGAATCTGGCCAATGAACGCAGAGGCAAAGACGGTAAAGACTTAGTTTCAACTTTGATTAACCAAGTACCGTCAGACGGTATTCCTTTGTCAGAGAGAGACTTCAACACTTACTTCTTGCTTCTCGTTGTAGCTGGTAACGAAACAACTCGTCACACCATCTCACACACTATGAACTATCTAATCGACAATCCTGAGCAGATGGCTCTATTGCAAGCAGAGCCAGAACTTATTCCTTGGGCTGTTGAAGAATTCATTCGTTTGGCATCCCCTGTATATCACTTTAGAAGAACAGCTACTAAAGATGTTGAGTTCCAAGGTACTGAAATAAAGAAGGGCCAAAAGGTTGTTCCTTGGTTTGCTTCAGGTAACAGAGACTCAGCCATCTTCACTGACCCATACAAAATGGATGTGAAGAGGAACCCTAATGAGCACATGGCTTTTGGTCGAGGCGGACCTCACATGTGTTTGGGTAACTCACTAGCTCGTCTAGAAGTTCGCATCATGTTTGAAGATCTGTTATCTCGCGTTGACAAGGTTGAAAGACTTGGAGACATCGATTACTTACGTTCAAACTTTGTTAATGGAATCAAGAGATTCCCAGTGAAGGTAACGCTTAGATAAGTTTCGCTATATCTCTGAGGTAGGCATCAACTAAATCAAAAGTTCTTTGCTTTGCTGCATCATCCTCAGCAATAGTTTGAGCAAGCATGATTTCAGGGTCTTGACCGTCTTCGCTAACTTTCTTAGCGCCGCCCCAATCCAACCATCCCTTGAGGGCTGCTGCATTTAGTTCAGGGTGAAATTGCACTGCTAAAGACCTGTCATAGATGAATGCCTGTGATGCAATTGGGTTTCTAGCAATCTCCACTGCACCTGGTGGGACTACCCAGCGGTCATAGTGAAATTGGAACCAAGGTCCTTGGCTGACTAAGTCTTTTCTATCTGACCAGATGTTGGTCCAACCAATTTCACCTTTAGGGCCTGGGGCTACAGATCCGCCTAAGGCTCTGGCCGTTAGTTGACCACCGAAGCAAATTCCAAGAACTGGTTTGTGAACTTCTAAGGCACTTTTGATCCAAGCAAGTTCTGGTTGCAACCAGTTACCTATGCAGGCATCATCCCAAGCGCCCCATGGAGATCCGAGGGGGATTAGGAGGTCGTAGTCATTAAAGTCAGGGAATTCAAAGGAAACGTTAGGGTTCTGGAAAGAGCTTTCAGGAACTACAAGAACTTCAGTCATTTCAAAGCCATGGCGGGCTAAAGCCTCACCTACCCAGCCGGTTGGGCTGACGTGGTCATGTTGAATAAAGAGCGCTTTCATAATTCCTTCATAACTTTTCGGTTTCCATGGCTATTTCTAACGCTACTAGCAAGTAGCATTCAAATATCGTTTGAACCCTAATGAAATGTAACAAAGGAGTTGCAATGAGCACCAACCTCACTGCTCTAAGAGAGAAACTTCAGGAGCAAGGCATCGATGTCCTTAGAGTCATCTATTCAGATGTTCTAGGAATCACCCGTTCCAAAGATCTGCTTGTTAGCCAGTTGGAGAAAGCAGCTAACCATGGCCCAGCTTTTTGCCAGGGAGTTTGGGTTACCAACACACAAGGTGGGGTGCTCGATGCAGAAAGCATCGCAGGAGATGGACTTCAAGACCTAGTCACTCAGTTAGACCCAGACACCATTCATGAAATGCCTTGGGAACCAGGAGTTGCATACGCTATTGGTGATGCACTGAATCCAGATTTGTCTCCAAACATGTTCTCTCCAAGAACAGTTCTGAGAAAAGTTATCGCTGAGTACGAGAAGCTAGGGCTGGTTCCAGTTGTTGGACCTGAGCTTGAGTTCTATATCGCTGACCGAGTCGAGGGCGGTGGCTTCAAGAGATCGCTAGAGAGAACCGGTCGGGTTTATACCAGCGGTTCGTTAGTAGACCCAAAGGGAACTTTCCTTCACTTGATCCGCATGCTTGATCAAATGAATATCGGGGTATTTGCAGGTAACCACGAGTTCTCACCTGGTCAGTATGAAATTAACCTTTGGCACTCAGAGGCTATGGATGCAGCGGACAGAACTTTCCTTTTCAAGACTTCAATCAAAGACATTGTTCACCGTGAAGGTCAGCATGCAACTTTCCTAGGTAAGCCTTGGAGTGATGAGGGTGGATCTGGTTTTCACCTGCACTTCTCAGTTACTGATAAGGCAGGCAAGAACCTGATGCATGACGGAGCTGAGCTCAGCGAGGTTGCTAAGCAAATGATCGCAGGTCTATGCGAAAACGCTAATGCGCTAACTGCCTTCACTAACCCAACCGTGAACGCCTTCAAGAGGCTAGGTCCAGACACCCTCGCTCCTTACAGGGCTAACTGGGGTTATGACAACAGGAGCACCATGGTTCGTATTCCACCAGAACGTGGATCTGGAACTCGTCTAGAGGTTCGTGTTGGTGATGGAGCTGCTAACCCTTACTTGGTTATTGCAGGTATCTTGGCCGCTGCTCTTGATGGCATCGTTCGAAAGTTGGATGTTCCTGCAGCTGCTGAAGGCATGGCTTATGACAATGAAGCTGCGCCAACTCTTCCGGCAACATTTACAGAGGCACTTGATGCTCTTGAAACTAACGAGCGCATGCGTGAGCACATGTCAACTGGTCTTATTGGCATCTTCTTGGTAATGAAGCGCGATGAAATTGAGAGATATGAAGCGGCTGTTTCAGACCCATCAACTAGAGATGTTACGGACTGGGAGATTCAGGAATACTTCGAAGACTATTAAATCGAAGGATTTGAATTATCTGTTAGCAGAGTTCCACCGTTGAAGGTAACTCCAACTTCGCGATAGTAACCACCGAGTATTTCTTTAACAGGAAGTATTGAAGCTAGTTCATCCCACTGGGAATCAGAGAGAGTAAGTTCAGCCTCTCCTACCCAAGGCGTACCTAGATCAGCGTCAACGCCACCCATGGTGATAAGTTGATCCATGGAGTTACCAAGACCTGGAGTAATCGATGGCATCCATCTTGAGTGAATCATTGGATGTCCGTTAACAAAACCATTTGAATCAGCAGGCTTTCGAAGTGTCACAACAGCTGAGGCAAGTCTGTGATCATAGGCTGCAAGTGATGCACCCAGTTTTGCTCCAGCTTCTAGTTTTGGAGTTGCCTTACCGTGATTGAAGATTCTTGTCACTGCAACATTGCCTAGCTTCTTTGGGTAGCCCTGGAACCAACCGCGCGCAATAGCGAAGTCTTTGGTAACCCAGATAGCAACACAGCGTGAGTATGTCTTCCCCTGGTATTTGCATCTGACCACAACAAATGCTTCTAGGTATTGTGAACGAACTGGATCAAGAAGTTCCTCGCCACCGGTTGAACAGGACTGCCAGTCAGCCCAGATAAGAGCAACAGCACCTGGGTGCTCATCGGCTAGATCTAGCTCTGGTGGAAGTATTGCTCTGACGTTAGCTTCATCTGTTAGATACTCAACGGTTAGAAGAGTCCCTGAATAAAACCAAGGCATATTCGGGATGATTGCCGATTTGCCGGTTGGGGTCTTTGGGGCCATAAATCCATGTAATTCGCTCATAAAGACTAGATTAGCGAACCATTCGTGTCCGAATGACTCTTTATAACGATAGAGATAACGATTAAACAACCATCAGGTAACGGAATACAGAAAATGCGTTTTTCCTGTGAATTTTGCACCAATCTAGATGCAGGTCGTTCATACCCGAACGATTTCCAATCTCGACTAGGAGTAAGTAATGTCAGTAGACAAACAAGATAATTCCCTTAGGAAAAACCGACTGGGAATCCTGGGGATCGTATTTTTCGTAGTTGCAGCATCTGCACCACTAGTAGGTATGACTGGGGCTGTACCGGTAGCAATTCTCGCTGGTAACGGAGCAGCAGCTCCTGGCGCATATCTACTTGTTGGATTAGTTCTCATATTGTTCAGCGTTGGTTTCACCGCTATGACTAGCAAAGTAACTAACGCAGGAGCATTCTTTGCATATGTCGGTCGGGGGCTTGGCAGAAATGCGGGAACCGGATCTGCCTTTGTCTCGATAGTTGCCTACACAACTATCCAATTAGCCATCTATGGTTTCTTCGGCGGAATTATGGCTGGTCAAGGAGCAGCTCTTCTCGGTATCGATATGCCATGGTATGTTTGGGCAGCTATCGCTTGGGTAGTTGTTACCGCTCTTTCACTTCTAAGCGTTGATGTTGGAGCTAAGGTTCTTGGCGCATTGATGGGTCTTGAAGTTCTTTCACTTCTAATTGCCGGTATTGCAATTTTGGTAAACCATGCAGGCGAAATGAACTTCGCAGCGTCATTCTCACCTGAGAACATCTTTGTTGGTGGATTCGCAGGTGGAGCTGGTATCGCAATTGCATTCGCACTTGCCTCATACATCGGCTTCGAAGCTACTGCAATCTATGGAGAAGAGTCAGTCAACCCGAAGCGAACTGTTCCGAGGGCAACCTACTGGGCAATCGGTATCATCACTGCTGTTTTCGCTTTGGTTTCTTTCGCTATGGTCACAGGCCTAGGTTCAGCAACTGTTGTCGATAAGGTTGCAGAGATTTCTGAAGGTGGAGCAAACCCTGCGGCAGTGCTGTTCTTCTTGGTAGGTGAGAATGTTGGTCCATGGCTAGTAACCATAATGGAGTGGCTAGTTGTTTCATCATTGTTCGCAGGTCTCCTTGCCTTCCAGAACGCAAACGCACGTTACGTGTTTGCTCTTGGTCGTGCAGGCGTTCTGCCGTCAGCTTTTGGTAGAACAAATGCAT
>JBIJAF010000045.1:0-2653 GCA_044345905.1 Rhodoluna sp. | reverse complement strand
CCAGCTCTTTGGGTCTCAATGATACGGGCAGCGACATGCTTGATCTTGTCAGCATCGCCTACAGACGAGCCGCCGTACTTTTGCACAATTAGCGCCAATTGAGATCTCCAGATTAGGAAAAAGGGGGGAATATTCAACGCTGAACTCAACCAAGTTTAGCCCACTACGGGCCTAGAGCCTACTGCTAACTAACTACTCGACGACCCTCAAAAGCCCGTCCTAGGGTCACTTCATCAGCGTATTCAAGGTCTCCACCAACTGGTAGCCCTGAAGCCAAGCGGCTAACAGTGATACCCAGCGGAACAAGGAGTCTGGTTAGGTAGGTGGCTGTAGCCTCACCCTCAAGGTTTGGGTCGGTAGCAATAATGACTTCTTTGATCTCAGGGTCATTGAGACGAGACATAAGCTCTCGGATTCGTAGGTTATCTGGACCAATACCTTCAATAGGGCTAATTGCTCCACCTAGCACGTGATAGAAACCACGGAACTCTCTAGTTCTCTCAATAGCTTGAACATCTTTAGATTCTTCAACAACACAAATAGATTCTTTAGTTCTTCTTGGGTCTCTGCAGATGTTACAAAACTCATGTTCAGCAACGTTGAAACATGTTGCACAAAAACGAACTCGCTCTTTAGCTTCAAGAAGAATCTTGGCTAGTTCTTGAGCCTGATCATCATCAGTCTGGATTAGATAGAAGGCAATTCTTTGAGCAGACTTAGGTCCAACACCAGGAAGTCTAGATAGAGCATCAATTAGATCTTGAACAACACCTTCATACATCTAATTAGTTTCCTTCAATAGGTTCAGCACCTAATAGATTACGTAGAACAGAATCCCCTACCAATGAATCTTCATCGATAAGTTTGTTTCTGTTCTCATTTACTTCTTGGCTCTTGTCTTCTTTGGCAGGCTTAGCAACCTTAGCAATTGGTTCTGTTGGCTCAGCTGCTTTAGGAGTTGATACCTGAACAATTGGTTCCCCTGCAGTTGATACAGCTGCACGATATTGAACTCTCACACCTAGTACTTCAAAGATTGCTTTGCGAAGAAGTTCACTAGGACTGTTAGTTCCACCATCACGGAAAACTGTCTTGTCATGTTCATTAGCAAAAAGAATATCTAGAACCTGACCATCAAAAGCAACTGGAGTTTGTGTATAGACGTTTTGCCAAGCTGCTCTAGAGATACCAGAGAGAGTACTCTTGATCTCTTCCCAAGAGTTCTTCATCATTTCCCAAGTGACTGCAGGTGCATCGCTAACAACAGGAACCTGGTTAGTAACAGGAGCAACAGTTGGAATAACAATTGGAGCAACAGCGGCTACCGGTTGAGTCTGTGTAGAAACAGGAGCCGCTGGAGCAGCAGCCGCAGGTGCTTTCACTGGAGTAGCTGGAGATTGGGCAGGAGCGTTGCCACCAAGACCCATACGTCGTTCTAGCCTGTCAATACGAGCCAGTGAGCCTGTTTCAGTTGAATCTTGAGCAGGAACTAGTACCTTGGCAACCATAAGTTCTAGCTGCAACTTAGGGCTAGTAGCACCGTTCATACGGGTTAGACCTTCAGCAATAACCTCAGCTGCATAAGTAAGTTCAGCTCTGCCGAATCTCTCAACCTGCAATCTCATGCGGTCTAACTGATCTTGAGGAATATCTCTAAGAACTGTCTTAGCCTTTTCGCCTACTGAACCAACGACGATTAGATCTCTAATTCTCTCGAGCAAATCTTCAACGAAACGAGATGGGTCTTGCCCACTCTGAATAACCTGGTCAACGCTTGCAAATACTTCTGCGGCATCGCCCTTACCAAAGGCGTCGATAAAGGTATCAAGTAGAGCAGAGTCTGTATAGCCAAGAAGACCAACTGCACGCTCATAAGTAACATGGTTCTTCTCTGAACCAGCCAGCAGTTGATCTAAAAGAGACAGTGAATCTCTAACCGACCCTCCACCTGATCTAACAACGAGGCTTAGAACACCTTCATCAACGGTTGCCTTCTCAGAGGCAATCATTTCACCTAAGTACTCAATCATCTGAGCAGGAGGAACAAGACGGAATGGATAGTGGTGAGTTCTTGAACGAATAGTTGAAATAACTTTTTCAGGTTCAGTCGTTGCAAAAATGAACTTTACGTGAGCTGGTGGTTCTTCAACCACCTTCAACAAGGCATTGAAGCCATCCTTGGTTACCATGTGAGCCTCATCAAGAATAAAGATCTTGAATCTATCCCTGGTTGGAGCGAATGCAATACGCTCACGTAGTTCTCTAGCATCTTCGACTTTGTTATGGCTTGCAGCGTCAATTTCAATTACATCTAGAGATCCAGCACCATCTCTTGAAAGCTCAATACAAGATGCACACTTACCGCAAGGAGTATCGGTAGGACCTTCAGCACAGTTCAAACAACGAGCAAGGATTCTTGCAGAGGTAGTTTTACCGCAACCTCTAGGTCCACTAAACAAATAAGCATGGTTCACTCGGTCGCGGCGAAGAGCAGCCATCAAAGGCACGGTAACTTGAGTCTGCCCGATGAGTTCTGAGAATGACTCTGGGCGATAACGACGATAAAGAGCTGTGGACACGTTTAGAGCCTAAACCTCTCGCCTGACAATGGGGTGAACTTGTGTAGAGACTCCCCGCACACCCATCAGAGCCC
>JBIJAF010000044.1:0-2687 GCA_044345905.1 Rhodoluna sp. | reverse complement strand
AACAAGAATTACAGGAATGTCTTGAAATCTTCGTGACTGTCTCCCAATCGACATGAACTTGTCACTGAGAGCTCTTGCCTCAATGAGTAAAGGCTCAAACTTCATGGTCAGGAGAGATATCCAAATACCGATACCTGCAACCAGTACCCATGGCAGCACGCTTACTCCAATGACTGTCACTATGGAGGAATCCCCTACTGATCCTCTAGTTAGGTAGTCATAGGTATCAAGGGCCACGTACAGAGCTAAACCTATAGAGCTAAAAAGGCTCAGAAGTGTGAGTAGGACGGTTGCTACCCAAATGCGAATACCAAGATTTGGTTTCTTTCTGAACATCCCGAGCCATGTGCCAGGGGCAACTAGAGATAAGTAAAACAACAGCGCTATGTCTAGTAGAAGCAACATGCCAATTAGAGACACAGCCTACTTATCCTTACGCAGGCTACTCCTAAGAGCATCTTTGATTTCAGGTGAAAGAGAGTCAACAAAGTTTGCAACAACCAGAGAAGGGTTGTGTGATCCTTCTAGTAATTCAAGTAGTGAAGCAGCTGCTTGTTCATCTCGACTAAGAACTGATTCAAACACCAGTGACTTACCATCAAGCTTTCTTCTTCTGACTAGTTCTTTGTCGCATAGACGGCTCAAGATTGTGAGCAAGGTTGTGAGAGCAATAGAACCCTTAGGTTCAATTGTTCTCAAGATGTCTTGTGAACCAATATTGGTAGCACCTGATTCTTCAAGACTCCAAAGTGCATGCAGCACCTCTGCTTCCAGCTCACCATGTTTTCTAGTCATGGCTTTATTCTATCTTCTGTAGAGAAAAACCCAAGCGGTGAATAGAAATGACTAATTAATAACTGCAGGTCTTGGGTGAACTCTTGTAAGTAGAGCTAGACCAACAACCAGGATGACCATTAGGCCCCAGATACCGTAGATGGTTGTGTTACCTGTTGCACCAAGATGGATAGCAATCGCGATGCTAGATGCCCATAATGATCCTGACAAGAATGAGACTGCTCTGCCAGTGAACTGATATAGACCAAATACTTCACCTTCACGACCTGCCGGGGTGAAACGAGAAACAAATGTTCTGCTTGATGCTTGAGCCGGTCCTACGAACAGACATAGAAGCAAACCAAACAACCAGTAGGCAGGCTGACCGTAGCCAGCAAAGATAAACACGCAACTTCCGGCAATAATCAGACCCACAAGGGACGCGATGATCACTGTTCTTGAACCGATTTTGTCATCAAGAACACCACCGATAGCAGCACCAAGTCCGGAAACTATGTTCGCGGCGATTCCGTAGAAAATAATTGATGTCTGATCAAAACCAAAAGCTAGTGTTCCAAGCACTGCACCGAAGGTGAAGATACCCGCAAGACCATCTCTGTAAACAGCACTTGAGATCAGGAACTTCAGTGTTTCAGGAGCTTGCTGACGAAGTGTTACTAGTTGAGCCCAAAGCTTCTTATATGAAGACAAGATGCTCTCTTTAGCGACTGGTTGCTTTTCAATCTCTGGTACGAAAAGTAGCAGCGGAATTGAGAAGACTAAAGTCCAGATTGCGGCGAAGATAAATATAGATCTGATGTTTAGTGAGTCCTCAGTTGGAATGCCGAACCAAGGTACATCAGGCAAAGCGAAACCAATTAGTGAGATAAGGAGAAGAATAATTCCACCTGTATAACCAAGGGCCCAAGCGTAGCCAGAAATCTTCCCGATGTTCTTTTCTGTTGTTACGCCTTTGAGCATGGCGTAGTAGTTAATGAAAGCGGACTCTTGAACTAGAGAACCAGTTGCGTATAGAACTAAACCGAACAAGAAGAACTCGGGCTTTGGTTCCACGAAGAATGCTGAAATCATGATGGCAACCAAGATGAGAGTAAGAAGTACTACCCAGAACTTTCTTCTACCGTTCACATCTGATCTGCGTCCCAGGACTGGGGCGATCGCAGCCAGTATGACACCGGCGATTGCTGTCGCCCAACCAATAGCTTGATCTGCAGTCTGGGCAGATGTTGCTACTGCACCTGCCAGGTAAACAGGGAAGATGAAGGTCTGCATGATGGTTGGGTAAGGCTGTTCAGCCCAGTCCCATAGCATCCAGGAGAAAGTCTTTAGTTTCGAGCTTGATTTAGTCATAGGAAAAGTTTGGTGGCAAAAAGCGATAAAGATGGCTGGTTTTAGGTACTTTTTCACAACGATTCTGCGTTTGTTTGCCTTGAGCGAACTTGAGCCGACTCACATCAAGTTTTCAGGTTATTTGCTTGACATAACGCTTTGGATTTGTAAAACTTGAGTCAACAAGGCTCAAGTTCGAGTTTTGAGACACAAAAGCTGCGGCCCAGTAAGGGCGGGCATTAATAAGGAGAACAACCACATGGCACGTGCAGTAGGTATTGACCTAGGTACAACAAACAGCGCAGTAAGCGTATTAGAAGGTGGAGAACCAACCGTTATTGCTAACGCTGAAGGTTTCCGCACAACCCCTTCGATCGTTGCATTCACAAAGGACGGCGAAGTGCTTGTCGGTGAAACCGCTAAGCGCCAGGCAGTCACAAACGTGGATCGCACCATTGCTTCGGTGAAGCGTCACATGGGTACCACATGGAACTTTGATGTTGACGGTAAGAAATACACCGCCCAAGAACTATCAGCTCGTATCTTAGGAAAGCTTAAGAGAG
>JBIJAF010000016.1:0-33834 GCA_044345905.1 Rhodoluna sp. | reverse complement strand
AACGCAGCATCAATGGCAGCTCTAATCACAGAACTAAACATCACTCACGTACTTAACGCTGTTGAGCCAAAATTCGTTCAGACCATTTTCTCTGCTTGCTACACAGCAGGTGTTCACTATCTAGACATGGCTTTGAGCCTTTCTGAAAAGAATGAAGCAGATCCATTCCACAAGACTGGAATCAAACTAGGCGATTCACAATACGCTCTTCACGAGCAATGGGAGAGAGCTGGAAAGTTAGCTCTAGTCGGTATCGGAGTTGAGCCAGGACTCAGCAACATCTTTGCGAGATATGCAGCTGATCACCTGTTCAGTGAGATTGATGAAGTATCCGTAAAAGACGGTGGAAACCTGAGTGTTACTGATGATGAAGGAAATGAAATCTTTGCTCCATCATTTTCTATCTGGACAACCATTGAAGAATGCCTAAACCCACCGACGCTATTTGAAAAGAATAAGGGTTGGTTCACAACAGAGCCTTTCAGCGAGCCAGAGATCTTCGAGTTCCCTGAAGGTATTGGTGCTGTTGAGTGTGTGAATGTTGAACACGAAGAAGTAACCATGATTCCAAGAACTATGGATGTTGGCAGAGTCACATTCAAGTTCGGACTAGGTTCAGACTTCATTGGAGTTCTAAAGACCCTGCACATGCTTGGACTTGATTCAACTGCTCCTGTTCGTGTTCGTTCAGCTCAAGGACCAGTTGAAGTTGCTCCTAGAGATGTAGTTGTCTCTGTTCTTCCAGACCCAGCAACCATTGGACCTCGCATGACAGGTAAGACCTGTGCTGGTGTTCTAGTTACAGGTAAGGGTAAAGATGGAATGCCTAGAGCTACTTATCTATATCACGTAGCGGATAACGCTGTGACAATGGCTGCTATTGAAGCTCAGGCTGTTGTTGCTCAAACAGCTTTCAACCCGCTAATTGCTCTAGAACTTCTAGCAACTGGTGTTTGGGATGGTGTTGGAGTTATGGGTCCTGAAGAGTTTGATGCCAAGCCTTTCCTAGATCTCATGAACTCATCAACTGGTTACCAGGAGAAGTGGGTTTCTCAGGAACGTCTACCAGCAAGCCCGCTAAGACACCCATAGTCAATCATGTTCATTCGTCAGGCCAACATAGAAGATGCACCGTTGGTGTTGGAGATTCTCAATTCTGAAATCATGGAAGTAGATCCAGCTCATGGGGTATTTGGTTTGGATATTGCCAAGCAGATAATTGATAGCCCAGGTGATCCATCGCCAACTTGGCTGTTTAGCGACACTGAAGATTCGATGGTGTTTGGTGTTGGAAATCTTCATCCAGATTTGTCTGCGAAAGAACTAGAGCTCACACTTTCTGTTAGAGCAGGAGATAGCAGATATCCATTACTACTTGATTGGTTGATTGCTGATGCTTATCCGAAGTATCCGGATTTTACTTTTCAAATAGAAATTAATGAAAAGCACAGGGAGAACCTCAAGCATCTAGAGTCAAGAGAGTTCAAGGTAATCCGCTATTACAACTCACTTCGAGCACAGGTGCTACCTAATCTAGAGAATCCAACTCCGCCTGAGGGCGTAAGCGTCAGGACAGTGGACCTTAGCAACATGGATGATCTCAAAGATTGGCATATGGTTTACCAGCAGTCCTTCGCAGACAACTTTGGCTTTACGCCTAAGGACTTTGATACTTGGCTAAAGAGAATTCAAGCCGATGAGTTTATTCCTGCCGATGGTGTTTTCCTATTGCATGTTGATTCTGAACCGGCTGGCTTTATCAGGACTGATGATATGGACGCATTTGATTCGAGAGGATTTGTGGCGCACCTCGGTGTTCTAAAGGAACATCGAGATAAAGGCCTAGGTCAACTTCTTCTTGCAACAGCTCTGGCTCACTTCTCTAAACGGGGCTACGTTCGTGCCGAACTAGGTGTTGATACCCAAAATGCTTCTAATGCCCTTAGTGTTTATGAAAAGATGGGCTTTACTAAGATATCCAGCTGGATAGCACACGAAAGACCCGTCGTTCTAAACACATAGACAAGAGGCACGATGTCGAGCTCTAAAGGTAATCACTACGATGTGATCATAGTTGGCTCTGGCTTTGGCGGTTCCATCTCCGCTCTGCGTCTGACCGAAAAGGGATACAAGGTTCTAGTAATAGAAGCTGGTGCTCGTTTCAAAGACACTGATTTTGCTAAGACTTCCTTCAACCTAAAGAAGTTTCTCTTCTTCCCAAGACTTGGTCTAAGAGGTATCCAGCGAATTGACCTACTAAGAAATGTCATGGTGATGTCAGGAGCTGGGGTTGGCGGAGGATCTCTGGTTTATGCAAATACTTTGTATCGTCCACCAACTACTTTCTTCAAGACTGGTTCTTGGGCGAAGATGTGTGATTGGGAGAAGGTGCTAGCTCCTTACTATTCACAAGCAGAACGAATGCTTGGGGTTGAAGTAAATACCTATATGTCACCAGCAGATTTAGAACTCAAGAGGGCCGCTGACAAATTGGGTTATGGAGATACCTTCCAAATGGCTCCTCTCGGTATTCACTTCGGTGAGCCAGGTAAGGAAGTTGAAGATCCTTACTTTGGTGGGGTAGGACCTAAGCGAACTGGTTGCATCAACTGTGGTGAGTGCATGACCGGTTGCAGGCATGGAGCTAAGAACACTCTTGTCAAGAACTACCTCTATCTTGCTGAGCAGATAGGTGCAGAGGTTGTTGCTAACAGCACTGTTACCGACATCATCGATTCAAGCTCAGGCTATGAGATTCAGGCTAGACATTCGTCTTCTACAGGATGGGTAAAGAAGAATGTCTACACCGCAGATCAGGTAATCATTGCTGCTGGTGCTTTAGGAAGTGCAAAGCTTTTACACAAAGTGAGAAGTAAAGGTCATCTCCTAGGCATTAGTTCAACCCTTGGTTCTTTGAGTAGAACCAATAGTGAGTCTCTACTTGGTGTTGTTGCTAAGGGTAAAGAGATTGACTTCTCTAAAGGTTCTTCTATTACATCAAGTGTGTTCCCTAATGAACACACACATGTTGAGCCAGTTAGATATGGAAGAGGCTCAGGTTTCATGGGAATCATGGAGAGCATTATGGCTTCAGGACCTAAAGGCCAGAAGCCAACTTTTTGGAGATTAATAGTTGCATCTATAAAGAAGTTTGCTTCCCTGCCAAGTATGTATAACCTTCGCACATGGCCTGAGCGAACTCTGATTCTCTTAGTTATGCAATCTAGAGATAACTCGCTAACTACTTTCAGTAAGCGTGGATTATTGGGAAGAAAGTTAACATCACGCCAAGGCTATGGAGAAGTGAACCCAGCATGGGTTCCTGAAGGACACAAGCTAGCTAAAGAACTAGCAGAACAGTTCAATGGAACTGCAGGAGCTGTTGTTACTGAACCTTTTGGTATTCCAATGACTGCTCACTTCCTGGGTGGATCTGTTATTGCTCCTAATGCCAAAGAAGGCGTTCTTGATGGCTACCTTCGGGCTTTTGGTCAACCAGGATTACATATTCTTGATGGTTCTGCTCTTTCTGCTAACCCAGGAGTGAATCCATCTCTCAGCATTGCCGCTCAAGCAGAGTGGGCATGTGCGTTCTGGCCTAACAAAGGTGAGTCAGATACACGTCCTGAACTTGGTAAAGAATTTAGAGTGATTGCTCCGGTGAAGCCAAACAGCCCTGCTGTTCCTAAAGGTGCTTTTGGTGAACTAAGACTTGATGTGAAGATCAAGTAATTACATAGCTAAAGATTTACGTCTTCTAAATAGACCTTGGGCAATAGCTGCACCAATCAAAATGATGAATCCACCTACTGGTTCAAACCAAGTTAGTTCTTCCCCAAGAATTAGTACGCCTAGAGACACTGCTACAAGTGGTGCCATAAGGGTAACTGTTGAAGAAACAGCTGATCCAACTTGTCTAAGTAGGGGGTAATACATTGTGTAGGCAATACCTGTTCCAACAATTCCTAGAAATAGGAGAGCACCTGTTGATTGCCAGGTGAATGGACCTGTGGTTGGAGGTTGAGTTAGGTAGACAGGGAATAGAAGAACTGCTGCTGCAGCTATCTGACCAAAGGCGGCTACTTCTAAAGGATGGCCTAAAGGCTCAATGTATTTTCTGATGAATGGACCACCAAAGCCATAGCAGCACGCTGCAAACACAATTCCAACTACCGCTAGCCAAGAATCTGTTCTAATGCCTTCCCAGACTCCAATCAGGGTAAGCACACCAATAACACCAACTAGCAAACCTATGATCTGGTTCCTAGTAACTTTCTCGCCTCTAAAGATTGTGAGTAAGGCGATGATGGTTGCAATCGGAGTAATGGCATTGGCCATTCCAGAGAAAGCTGAAGAAACATGGTGGCCACCAAAAGCGAACAGGGTGAACGGAATGGCTGTGTTGAATAACCCCACCACGAAAGAGAGGATAAAGAATCTCATGTCTTTTCGTATCTCTATCTTTCTAAGCCTTAGGACTATGTAGAGAGTAGTTGCCCCAAGAACACATCGCCAGAAAGCTAGTCCGATAGGGGAAAGAGACGCATTAGCAAACTCAATAAAGAAGAAAGAAGAACCCCAGATAAGTCCAGCACCAAAGTAGTTGAATAACCAGCTACGAGATTTACCTTCATTGGCAGAAATGGTTTTGGGCACCTTAGAAGCCTAACCAACCCTGTTAAGTTGGCAGGTCATTTGGGTACTCCAATGGGCTAAACTGATAGTGGTGTGCTGGGAAGTCGGGTCGGCGAAGTAATTCGCCTTTAACCGATTGGATCAAAAATGTTAACTATTGCCGCCGTATCTGTATTTCTAATTGCGTATGCATTTATTGCAACAGAAAAAATCAACCGTGTAGCCGTCGTCTGTGCTGGTGCAGCCGTAATGATACTCATTGGTGCAACCAATGCTGATGCAGCTTTCTATAGCCACGAAACCGGTATCGACTGGAATGTAATCTTCCTACTTCTCGGAATGATGATCATTGTTGGTGTCATCCACAAAACTGGTCTATTTGAGTTTCTAGCTATCAAAGCTATTCAGCTAGCTAAGGGTCGTCCACGTCAAGCATTTGTTTATCTACTAATGCTTGTTGCTTTCTGTTCAGCACTATTGGACAACGTAACCACCATCATGCTGGCGGTTCCTATGACAATCATGGTTGCCAAGTATCTAAAGGTTCACCCAGTGCCATTTATCTTGGCTGAAGTCTTTATTTCTAACATCGGTGGAGCTGCGACTCTGATTGGTGACCCACCAAACATCATCATTGCTTCTAAAGCTGATCTAGACTTCAACTCATTCCTAATCCACATGGCTCCTATGGTGCTTGTGGTGTTGGCAGTAATCATTCCAATGCTGGTCCTGATGTTCAACAAAGAACTTAGAAACAACGCTGAAGACCGTAAGAATGTTATGACTCTGGATGCAAGTAGCTTTATTCAGGATAAAACTCTGCTAATCAAGAGCCTGGTTGTTTTGACCTTAGTAATCTTTGCCTTTGTTCTACACACTGTTCTTCACCTAGAGCCATCAGTAATTGCAATGGTTGGTGCAGGTGTTCTTGTTTTAATCAGCAACCTGAAGCCAAATGAGTTTGCTCGAGATGTTGAGTGGGGAACACTTGTCTTCTTCGCAGCATTATTCATCATGGTTGGTGCTCTAGTTAACGTTGGAGCATTGAAGATGGTAGCTGACGCAATCGGTGCTTATGTAGGAAATGATGGGGCACTAGCTGCCGGAGCGATTGTTGTTGTTTCAGCGTTAGCTTCAGGAATTGTTGACAACATTCCTTATGTAACATCTATGGCACCTGTAGTGCAACAACTCAATGACACCATTACAACCATCAGCAACGATGGTCTATGGTGGGCACTGGCTTTCGGAGCCGACTTTGGTGGCAACATGACCATCGTTGGAGCAAGTGCAAACGTAGTTGCTATAGGTCTGGCTTATGCCAGTGGCTACAAGATCACCTTCTGGCAGTTTGCTAAATATGGAATCCCGGTGACCATAGTCTCAACAGCCATGGCCCTGCCATATGTACTCATCAGGTACTTCGGCTAGCCTGCTAACCGCATAACCGAACTTATTCGTTCATAGCCTGCTTCTGAGTGGGGACATATCGGCAAGGCTGAGTAAGAACGGGCTATTGGTCAAGTATTCTGCCTATATAAACAGTTGAGTTAGCAATCAGGACCAAGCATGCCTAAAGCAGTAAAGACCAGGAAAGACCCTCTCTTTGAGTTCGTCGTGGTCTTTGCAATCATGCTTGGTGGAGTGTTTTCCATCAGTTCTGACACACAAAAAGTTGAGGCTGCGCCAGAAGTAAAGCCTCCTGTTGTTGAAGTTGTAAAGAGAAGCTATGTTGTCCCAACTGGCAAACCGGAAAATCTTGTCACAGGGCTAAAAGCACCATGGGAGCTTCTCTTCCTTCCAGATGGACAGGCACTGGTTGATGAAAGAGACAACGGTTCCATTCTTCTAATCAGCAAAGATTTCAAGGTTTCTAAAGTTGGCTTCACAAGAGCAGCTCCACCATGTGAAAAGTTCTGCGAAGGTGGAACTCTAGGTATGGCCTATGCAGCGGATCGATTGGGAGGCAAACTTTCTCTCTTTGTATTCCTAACTACTTTGAATGACAACCGTATTCTCAAATATGACCTCAACAATGATGAACCTGGTGTTTGGTCGCTTGCCAATAAGAGAGTGATTGTTAGTGGTATCGAACGTAGCGGTAAATCAACTACACATAATGGTGGACGTTTAGCTATCGGTCCTGATGGAAAACTTTGGGTAACACTAGGGGATTCTGGAATGAAAGGTTCCACCCCACAGAACTGGAACAAGTTGGCTGGTTCTGTTTTGAGAGTTAACTTAGATGGCTCTGTTCCAGTAGATAACCCACGCAACTCTTTAGTGTGGGCTAAAGGATTTAGAGATACTCAAGGGTTGGCTTGGGATGAGTTTGGAAATGTATGGACCACAGAATTTGGTCAGGACACTTGGGATGAGCTAAACCTTTTGGAAAAAGGTAAGAACTACGGTTGGCCCATTGCCGAAGGACTATATAAGTTTGTTGAGACTCCACTTGAACCTGGCAACCCAGGTTCAGATGCACAGGGAACAGCCGAAAGTCCTGCACCTAAACCAACCATTCCGGAGATGCCATCCAAAGATGTTTTGGTAACAGACTCTAGATACACCCCACCAGTATTGACTTGGCACCCAGCAGAAGCTGCCTGCAGTGGAATTACTCACGTGCAGAGCACACTAATTTCAGCTTGTCTAAGAGGTGGAAAGCTTTGGTTCATTCCTGTTCTTGGTGACAAGAAACTAGGAGAGCCTCAAGAGTTCTTCAAAGGTAGCTTCGGGCGATTGAGAAAAGCCACCCTTGCTCCTGACGGATCCCTTTGGATCATCACCAGCAACAGAGATGGCCGCGGTGGCTGGTCAAGCGGTGGCGAGAATGCCCTAGATGATCGAATTATTAGAGTCCAGCTAAAGAGCGTTACCTACGACTAGATAGCTATTTGCGCTTGCTGGTAGCCCAAAGGACTATTCCAACAATTGAGACAATACCTCCAAGAGGCAGTGTCAGCATGAGTAAGAACAGCGCTGCTCCACCTCCATCGCCACCAGTGCTAAAGACATTCCCGCCGATTGGGGTTGACAAGATTGCCAGTGCAATTGGGGCTAGAGCAAAGAGACATCCGGATCCAGACAGCCATTTGCCCACTAAGTTCTGTTTCCTTGCAGAGATAGGCTGACCGCAATTAGTGCAGAATCGCTCCTGAGCTACTCTTTTAGCCCCACACTTTGAACAAGTATCCATAAAATCACCGCTCCCTTGATATTCAAAGCCTATTCAGAGTGGCACTGGGTTTACTTTTTTATGTCTAAATCGTTACCAAATAGGCCTAGAAGGACCCATTGATGTCCCCGACCAGGCTTTAGGCTCGAAATACACCGATGTTTTGTGCGAAGCGTCCTTTTTGAAAGGCATTACGTGTTTCGCAAAATCATTGCCGGCTTGCTAGCCCTTCCTCTAATCACCTCAGGCATCTCTGCAGCTAACGCTGCTGTAGTCCCTTATACACAAAACTTTGAGTCAATGGCCACCTATGACGGCGTTGACTTTGATGGCGGTGTAGGAACTTTGGTTACTGATCAACCTGCAGGCGAAGGGTTCACTTCTGGCAAGGCTCTTAAAATAGAAACAAAAGAGGCAGCTTGGGCTGGAACAAAACTAGTTTTGCCAGCGACTTCTAGCTTTATTTCAAACGCAAACAAGACAGGTTCAATTTCTGTTTACTCACCTGATTCAGAAGACCGCTGCTTTGTGCTGAAGCTGGAGGGCGGTGGAGCGATAGAGCGAAGCCTTAGAGTTGTCCAAGGTTGGCAGACACTTACTTTCAACTACTCACTGAACTATAACCAAGCGGTGAATTACAACCAACTCGTTTTCATGCCAGATTTCAAGGGCATTGGTTGCGCTACAGTAACCGGAACTAAACCATTAACCACTTGGTATGTTGACAACATTTCTTTTCCAGGCTTTAGAGATTCAGCAGAGGTTGTCGTTCCAGAAGAGCGTTCAACACCATCTACTCTTCTAAATTTTGAGCCAAACGACACATCAGGCTACGAACTAGTTGACTTCAACGGAGCTACATCAAGCGTTGTTAACGATGCTCCTGATGACGGTTCAATCGGTTCAACAAAAGCCCTAAAGGTAATCACAACAGGCAACAATGCAGGAACTGTGCTTGTTTCAAAGAGTCGTGCCGCATCTTTGATTTCTGCTTCATCATTTGTTGTGAAGGTCAATATCCATTCTCCAGCGTCTGGAAAACTGATAATGCTGAAGCTAGAAAGCATCGATCACCCATCTCAAGTTGTAGAGATTAGACAGACTAGCGTTGCTGGTTGGAAGACCTATAGTTTCAACTTCGAAGTAGGTGGCAACCTAACCCAGGATTACCCAAGAGCTATCGTGTTCTTCGACTTCCTTGGTGACGGTTCAGCTAACCCTTGGTACCTAGATGACCTAGCTTTCAATGGTGCAGTCGGTGCATCAATTCCTGGTGGCGGTGGCGGCGGAGGCGGCGGAGGCGGAAACGCCGGTGCTGGTGAAGCAGTCGAAACGCTTCTAACTTTTGAAGGTAACGATTCTCTCGGCGGGCTCCTTACAGGAACAGCCGTTGCAGACCAACCTCACGGTGTTTTTGGTGGAGCTTCAGCAGTTATCACAGAAGCACCTGCCGGAGGTCTTGGCGGTAACGTCTTGGCTATCACAAAGTCTGGAGCCGAATGGTCTGGAGTGAATGCACTAGTCAGTCTTGACGGTTCTTACCGATACAGCGATGCAACCAACACCAAGGTGACCTTCAACTATTACTCCCCTAAAGGTGGCAGCCCGGTTGGATTAGAACTTTGGAATGGCCTTACATTGGCTGTTTCAATGACCCAGCCTGCTAATGCTGGTTGGAACAACATTGAGTTCGATCTATCGACCTCTTCAGGATGGTCAGCCTTAGTGAAGTATGACAAGTTAGTTATCTTCCCTGACTTCCAGGTATTAGCAGCAAACGAAGTCTTCTACTTGGACAACCTTGCCGTCAATGGAGCAGTAACTCCTCAGATCACTATCGTTCCTGTTGTCCCAGAAGAGCCAGCACCAAAGGTAAAGCCTTCGGTTAGAAAGGCAGCTTCTGTTTCAACTAAGACACCTAAGGTTGGAGTCACTCTGACTGCTTCTAAGGGTCTATACAGTGGAAGCTCAACCATCACTTACAAGTACACCTGGTACCGCTGTTCAGTTCTTGGTAAGACAGCTCTAAAGTCAAAGCCAGCCGCATCAGCTAAGTGCTCAGTAATCTCTGGAAAGACTTCTAGCTCATTGAAGCTAAGCAAGTCTGATAAGGGTAAGTACATCAGAGTCATGGTTACAGCTAAGAACTCTAAGGGTTCTGTATACAACATGTCTAAGTCGACCACTAAAAAGGTCAAGTAACTAAAAGAGATTAGAACTAAACCCCCAAAGATTACTCTTCGGGGGTTTAGTTGTTTAAGACTTAGCTAACTGCTTTTTTGATCAGAGCTTTAATTTCAGCTTCCACTTTTGGAGTTATCTTGGTGAGCGCATAGGATGATGGCCAGAATGTTCCGGTGTCCAAGTTAGCGTGCTCAGAAAAACCTAGAGTTGAAAGTCGAGTTTTGAACTTGGCTGCGTTTTGGAAGAAGATGATGACTTTACCTGTCTTGCCTGGAGTGTAGAAGGCAGGCATGCCGTACCAAGTCTTTGGAATTAGATGGGGAGCGTTCTTAGCAACTAGATCTTGAATCTTTAGGGCCATGGCTTTTTCATCCTTTGGCATCTCATTGACTTTCTCCATGAAAGCTTTTAGATCAGCTTCTCCACTGGCTGCCTGCTTGGCTTCAGCGGCTCTGTCTTTCATAGCCTGGCGTTCTGCAGCTGTGAAACTTGCAGTTGTTTTCTTCTCGGCCATGGGACTTCCTTTCAACTGATACATCTAATTTTAAGGCACTGTTTTGGCGTAACCTTAACCAATGAGTGATCTAGACGCAGTCGGACAGAGGGATAACTGGATTTGCTGGATATGTGATGAGCCAGTAGATGCCGAAGGGTCTGTCAACAATGACCGCGGACCATCGGCAGATAGCTACTTTGTTGTCAAAGCCAAAAAGGGCGAAAAAGCCAATGAGCGTCTAGCCCATAGAGCGTGCAACACCATGAAGGGCAAAATTGACCCTGTTATTCAGTGGCCTTCTCATCTAATGGTGTTTGAGCCAGCTCCGATTATTGCAACAGTAGAGCGGTTAGCTAAAAAGGGTGGCAAAGAGGCTATCGGCCGCTGTGCCGATAGTAAAGATGCCGACCTCGCATCATCTTGGCTAGTAGATCGACTTTCTAGGTTTGCACCTGACTCAGAGTTCAAGGTCGACATCATTCAAGGTGGCGGTCAGTACGTTCTTATGCTGAAAGCTAACTAACGTGGCTAAGCCAATTAGAGTCATTTTCCTTACCTTCTACTTTGAAGCTTGGGATGCCTTTGATGATATCTATAGACAGATGAAAGCTGACTCTAGGTTTGACCCAATGGTTATCACAATGCCTAGAAAGCTAACAGGTTATGAAAAGTTTCGAGATGAGGAACTAGTTAGCTCGTACCTAGACACACTCGGCATTGATCATGAGCGATTCCAGTTCAAAAAGAGTAAAGACGGTCTAGCAAGACTAAAAGAACTTGCTCCAGACTATTTGTTTTTGAACTACCCTTGGCAACGAAATTACAAGAAGAATTACCAGATAGAAAAACTGGTTGAGTTCACAAAGGTTTGTTATGTGCCTTACTTCTCAACTTCCTTAGTAAATGAACCAGGTGTTGATGGAGTTGCTCTTCATCAATACACTCAACCCACACATGAGCAAGCACACATGGTCTTTCTACAAGATGCTGATACTAAAGAAGCTTTTGATAACAACGGCAGAGCAGATCATGCATTTCTTACAGGAACTCCAAAGATTGATGCACTTCTAGAAGCTAAAGACAAAGTTGAACCACTATGGCCAATAGATAGAACTCTTAGTGTTGGCACAAAGCCAATGAGAGTAATCTGGGCACCTCATCACAGTTATGGTGCTAGCTGGTTGAATTTCGGTCACTTCACCAATCAAAAAGATTCAATGCTTGAGTATGCTCAAAAGAATCCAGACATAGACATAGTCCTCAGGCCTCACCCATTCCTATTTGGAACTTTGACTGGTAGAGATTTGATGACTCCTGATGAGCTGACCGATTGGCGAATGAAATGGGATTCACTGCCAAACACATTTACAGACATCGATGGACCCTTCACATCTTTAGCTCTTGCATCTGATGTGATGATCACTGACGGAGTTTCATTTATTGCTGAATATCCTTTGGTAACTAGAAAGTCAGTTATCTTCTGGGAGAAGCCAGATCACTGGGAGTTCTCTCCGCTAGGCAAGATTGCCGCTGCTACAACTCACACAGTGTCATTGATGGAGCAGGTTGTGGAGGCTTTGGAACTGGCTAAGGCGGGGAAACTAGCTCCTAAGGTGCAGGAGATAGACGCTCTAATCAAGGCTGTTAGACCAGGTAAGACCAGTGCTGCAACAGCGATAGTTAGCCTAGTTCTGGGCGATTACGCCTCTCACAAGGCTTAACCTCTATCTAGAGAGTAGATTAGAGCCTGCAATGAAAACTCTTTCAAAGCTATCGGCCACGCAGTCGATTGCAATAGCCTTCACGGTGCTCATTCTTATAGGCACAGCGCTTCTGATGATGCCGATGTCTTCAGCATCGGGCCAAGCGACTAACTTCTTTGATGCAATCTTTAACGCCACCTCGGCCATTACGGTGACAGGCTTAGCAAGTGTTGACACTGGCACATACTGGTCCACTACCGGACATACGGTCATAGCTCTCCTGGTTCAAATCGGTGGTTTTGGAATCATTGGTTTCGCAACTCTCGTTGGTTACCTAATTGAAGGAAAAATCTCACTCAAGAGCCGCATTTCTGTTTTCGCAGAATCATCAGCTACAAAGCAACCGGATGCTAAAACACTTCTCAAGAACATCGGAAAGATGATGATCTTTTTCCAGGTCATCCTCTTTCTAATTCTCGCGTTTCGTTTCTATACAGAGTATGGGTACTCCATTAGCAAGGCACTTACGCATGGTGGCTTTCACTCTCTAATGACATTTAATCAAGCGGGTTTTGCCCTCTATTCCGATAGCATGATCGGATTTGCAAAAGACCCTTGGATAATCGTTTCAATTTTCGTTTTTGGCACGTTAGCTTCATTCGGTTTCCCTGTATTGGCAGAAATCAGAGATCGCCTTAAATTGAAAGTTATGTCCAAACTTGGAAAGCAAGCGGACTATAAGATGCCTAAGCAGTGGTCGCTCAATTCACGAATTGTCCTTTGGGCAAGCCTTGTTTTGCTAGTGGCCGGAGCTGTTGGAGTCGCATTCGCAGAATGGAGCAATCCGGCTACTCTCGGGGCACTTGATCCATTCCAAAAACTTATGACAAGCTTCTTTACTTCATCGATGACAAGATCTACTGGGTTGAACTCAATTGATACCGGGGCTATGGATTCAGGTTCTTGGATTGGTATGAATATTTTGATGTTCATCGGTGGTGCAAGTGCTTCAACCGCTGGTGGTATCAAGATTGGAACTGCTGTAATTCTCTTCTACATTGTTTTGACAGAGATTAGAGGTGATGCAGCGGTAAACGTTGGTAACCGTAGACTTCCTAGATCTATGCAACGTCAGGCTCTCACAATTCTGACCATTTACTCTCTAGTCATCATTGGTGCACTGCTACTGCTGAGATTTACAACTGAATTTGGCACAGACGAGCTATTGTTTGAAATTATATCGGCAGCTGGAACTGTAGGTCTTTCCACGGGAATAACTGCTGACCTTCCAGATCACGCAAAATTCCTTTTGTCTCTGCTCATGCTATTTGGACGCCTTGGCCCTATTGTCGTAGCAACCTCTTTAGCTCTGCGAAGAACCAAGCGACACTTTGAATACCCTAGAGAAAGCCCACTAATTGGCTAATTTCAAGAACCTTGAAACATCTAAATTGAACCTAGTATTAACTAAGTCCTTAGAAGTGAGAGAACAAAACAGTCAACACCCGAATGGAGAATCAATTGCCTAACCGTAAAAAAGGTACAGCAGGTAAGAAGCTAGAAGCTAACAGCATCGTTGTTATCGGGCTAGGTCGATTTGGAACGTCTCTAGCTCTAGAGCTTCTCAAGGGCGGACGTGAAGTTCTAGGAGTTGACGCTGATGAGCGCATTGTTCAAAACCTCTCAGACAGACTCACAGATGTAGTTCAGGCAGACACCACAGATGAAGCTGCCCTTCGAGAACTAGGTATTCAAGACTTTGACTCAGCTGTAGTTGCTATCGGTAGCGACCTGGAATCAAGCATTCTGACCGCTTCACTACTACTTCAGCTAGGTATCCCACAGGTTTGGGCAAAGGCTACAAGTACCGCTCATGGACGAATCCTTGAGCAACTTGGTGTTCATCACGTAATCTTCCCTGAAATGGATATGGGTAAGCGTGTAGCACACATGGTTTCAGGAGAATCACTTGATTACGTTGAGCTTGATAAGGATTTCGTCATGGTCAAAACAGAAGCACCAGATCTATTCCACGGTAAGACCCTGTCAGAGTTGAAGTTCAGATCTGAACATGGAATCACAGTTGTTGCAACTAAGAGAGCCGATTCAACATATCAGCCATCATTTCCTGAAACAGTTATTGAAAAGGGAGATTTGATGGTTGTTGCTGGAAGAACACAAAAGGTAGACGAGTTCTGCCGAATGGGTCACTAACACTTATTGAGAAACTTGGGCTATTTCTTTAGGTCCAATTCCGCAGCAACCACCAATAATGGTTGCTCCGCAAGCAGCCCACTGTTGAATGTGTTTATCTGATAGCTTCACAGCCGAACCCTCGAGACGCTTTAGTTTTTCATTCCAGGTACGACCTGCATTTGGGTAGACAACAAATGGTCCATACTCTTTAGCAGACTCAAGTAGTGAAAAAACTAGTTCTGGACTAGTGCAGTTGATGCCTATGTAATCAGCACCTAATTCTTTAGATACCTTTCCTGCTTCCTTGAATGATTCACCTGAGCTCAGGTGAAGCCCATCTTTGCAGGAGAAGGCAATCCAGACGGGGATTGTGTTGTTTAGATCCTTGAGAAGTCGAAGCAATACTCGTGCTTCTCTGATTTCAGGAATAGTTTCTATTGCTAGATAGTCAGGTTTACAAGCAATAAGTATTTCTAATCTCTCTTTATGGAACTCTCTAAGCTGCTCTTCAGTGGCATCGTAGTTGCCTCTGTATTCAGAGCCATCAGCAAGATAAGCACCATAAGGACCAATAGATGCAGCTACCTTTGGGGAGTGTGCATCACGGGCAAGTTGAATGGAGTTTTTTAGCGCATCGACTACTTCTTGGTGAGTCCAGCCTTTTGCTAGACAGCCAGGGAATGAAACCTGATAGGTAGAAGTAATTATGATCTCAGCACCTGCTTTCACAAAAGCAGCATGAGCTTCACGAATCTGATCTGGGGCACTCTTTAGTAATTCACCAGTCCATAGCTCTGAGGTGAATGTATTACCAAGGTCTTCTAAAGCTGTGGCAAGACCGCCGTCTAAGAGTGTGTAGTTCTTACCCATTTACCAAGTCTAACTTGAGAGGGCTTTGAGCTACTTTACCTTCAGGTTATTTGATGCCCTAGATAAGAAGATTGCAAAGACTAGAGCAACAACAATTCCTGTGCTAATTCCAAGCTCAATTACTGCTCTATCAAACTCCGCTTGAGACTTTCCTGAGGCAAGGGTCATAGAAGCACCAACAGTCAGAATGTGTCTAACCGCTGCAATAACTCCAATGATGAGGAAGTTCTGTAGTTGGAAAACACCATCTGTATATCTAGCAACTACAGTTCTTAAGATCTCGAGAATGATGATGATGAACAGAATGTCATTGATGGCCTGGATCATTCCAGTAGGAAAGAAGGGCGAGGTATCGAAAACTCTAACTACAGAGAAGTAGAGAGCTGCAACGGCAATACCAAGGAGAAATACTCCCAAGATCACGTGGAAGAGTTCTTCTACTCTTTCCACCCATCTGCCTGGGATGAGTACTTTGTGCTTTTCTTTAGATTCTCTAGCCATATTGGAAATCTAGACCTAAACGGGTGAGAAGTGGGCACAATAATGCTGCTCGATTATCACAGTATTATCTCGTTCTTGGCTGCCTTCTGACCATGAAACTTATGGTTTCTGTAGCTACACCAGCTACAAGCCCAATAACAAGCACTGGAATCCACATATCTAGGCTTAGCTGAGTAAAGCCGAAGAACTCTGTGGTGATGGGGAGATAGAACAAAGCAAAGGCTAGAACAAGCATTACTACAAGTATCCCCAGCTTGATCTTGTTAGTTGGTCTATCCAGGGAAGAGAGAACCCACAGACCAGTTATTGAGAGCAGTATGGCAGTGGCGGTCTGAGATTGCATCAGAGTCCAAGAAGAATCAGATCTCATAATTACTGACAGGACTATGACGGCAATGCCTGTCACCAGTCCTGCTGGAATACAGAACAACAGTGCTCTCTTTAGAAAGCCAGGCTGATAGCGCTGAGAGTTCGGTAAGAACGCTAAGAGAAAAGCTGGTATTCCAATAGTGAAGCCATCAACTGCTGAGAGTTGTCTTGGCAAGAATGGGAACTCCCAGAAGGTTAGACCAAAGATAATTGCTAGCATCATCGCCCAAGCTGTCTTAGTTAAGAACAACCTCGATAGTCTCTCCACGTTAGCTATGACTCGTCTGCCCTCACCAACAATCTCTGGAAGAGATGCGAACCTGTTATCTAGTAGTACTAGGTTTGCTACCGCTCTAGTAGCAGCAGATCCTGAACCCATAGCTATTCCAAGATCAGATTGCTTGAGAGCTAGAGCATCGTTTACTCCATCTCCAATCATGGCAACCACGTGACCTTGCTTCTGAAGAGCACTAATCATTAGCTTCTTTTGCTCTGGTGTTACTCGGCCAAAGACAGCATGTTCTTCAAGAGCTTTGGCTAGTTCGTCTATGTTGACCGACAACTCTCTTGCATCAAATCCAAGACCATCAAAATCTAAGCCAACAGATCTAGCAACACCTGCAACTGTTTCTGGGTGATCTCCAGATAGCACTCTTACCTGAACACCTTCAGATTTGAGATATTCCAAAGTGCTTCTAGCTTCTGGCCTTATCTCTTCTCTAAATGTAAGTAGCACTAGAGGTATTGCTTCAGCCCCAGATGCTGCAAGCAATAGAGTCCTAGAACCATTGCTTGCTAGTTCACTTACTTGTTTCAATAAGTCTTTATCTTTGGAGATAACTTCAGGAGCTCCAAGTATCCATTGAATTCCAGACACCTCAATAGAACTGAATTTTGTTGTTGAAGTGAATTCAACTTCTCTTTCAATAGCTAGAGATTGAGAAGGAAAGGAATCTTGAAGGGCTCTAGTAGTCGAGCTTCCTGAAGGTAGAAAAGCAAATTCTCCGAGGATAGATTTCCACGAAGAGTAATCCTTAGCTGAAGGTAGTTCAATTACCTGATCTAGTTCCATAGCTGAACCAGTTAGGGTTCCAGTTTTATCTATGCAGACAATGTCAACCCGAGCTAGCCCTTCAACTGCGGCTAGTTCTTGGAGTAGTACTTTCCGTTTAGCTAACCTGGTTGCAGCGATAGCAAAAGCAATGCTGACAATAAGAACTAGCCCCTGGGGGACCATGCTTATGACGCTGGCAACTGATCCAACAATGGCATCTTGCCATTTACTTGTGGCCTGCAGTTGGCCGTAAACGACAATTGCAATTACTGGACCTAGGGCCCAGCTAATCCAAACAATCACTTTGTCCAGAGCACGTCTTATCTCTGATGAGACTTTGGAGAATACCCTTGCCTCAGCTACCAGTTTGCTTGAGTAGGTACTAGCTCCAACTCGGATTACCTTTACTAGAGCAGAACCTGAGGTGACAATAGAACCGGAGAGAAGCTCATCAGAAACTGACTTACTTACTGGTTCTGCTTCTCCAGTTAGCGGGGATTCGTCTAGTTCTAGACCATTGGTTAACAGAACTACAACATCAGCTGAAAGCTGATCCCCTGCCTTGATTTCAATCAAGTCATCCAGAACTACATCTTCAATTGCAATGAGCTGAGTTGTTCCATCTCTTCTTACCTGAACAGGAGATTTACTGAGAATGGTAAGTTTGTCCAGAATGCGCTTGGAACGATATTCCTGAATAACACCGATAAGAACATTTGTGATTACCGCTATTCCAAAGAGGGCATCTTTCCAATATCCCAAGACAAGCAGTACTAGAAATGCTCCACCAACTACTCCATTAAAGAGAGTCAAAAGGTTTGCTCTAAGGATTGTGAGAATGCTTCGACTCTTACCAAACTCTTGGCTATTGACTAGTCCTTGTTGAACTCGAGAAGCAACCTCTTGATTGCTTAGGCCAGTGAGCTCGGGTGAGATCTGCATAGTCCTATCTTCGCAGAGCAATCAAAGCCCTAGGCACGAATGACTATTGATCTGTTCCTATGCAGGGTCTTTATAGGTAACCCTCACAGGTTTTACAGGTAGCAGGGCTGAAGGGGGAGTATGTTGGAATTATGAATACAGCGCAGCTCCAATCCTCAATCTTTGACACAATCGATGGCCTTCCAATTCACCCGCTTGCTGTTCACGTAGCAGTTGTATTCCTACCGCTTTCAGCGATGGCTCTGGCACTTCTAGTCTTCGTTCCTAGGTGGAGAAAGACCTACCTTCCCCTTACCTTAATAGGTCTAACTATTGCAACTGTTTTCACCTTTATCTCGAGAGAGTCCGGAGAAGCGCTGGCAGATCGTGTGGGAGAACCTCAAACGCATGAAGAACTGGGTGGAATTTTATTTCCAGCTGCAGTTGGACTTCTAGCTGTCGGTGTTGCTTTTTACTTCCTACAGAAGTCTGATAAGCCTAAATGGATGGTGCAGACCACAGCTGGAGTTGCTATTGCAGCAGTTCTATCTGTTTCAGGTCTTACCTACTTCGTTGGACACACTGGTGCTCAGGCAACCTGGGAAAAACGCATTGGCCCAACAGCTTCTCCAACCCCTACTCCAACACCAACTGACACCACTGGGACTGGACTAACTGTTGCTCAGGTTGCAACACACAACAAAGCAACCGACTGCTGGACAATCATCAAATCGGATGTCTACGATCTAACTTCATACATCCAACAGCACCCAGGTGGTGCAGGAGTATTAACTAATCTCTGCGGTAAAGATGCCACCTCTGCATTTGAGTCTCAGCACGCAAGTCAGATGGCTCCAGCTAGTGCTCTAGCTGCACTAAAGATTGGAAGGATTGGAGAAGTTTCAACTACGACTCCAACTCCAACTCCAACACCGACAAAGACAACTCCTAAGCCAACGTCCAAGAGTGACACAGCTGCTCAGGTAGCAACTCACAAAACAGGTTCTGATTGCTGGAGCATCATCAACAAAAAGGTTTACAACCTCACCTCTTATGTCTCTTCACATCCAGGTGGAGCATCAGCTATTCAGGCTCTATGTGGAAAGGATGCTACCTCTGCCTTCACAGGTCAACACGGTGGTGAGTCAAGCCCTACTAATGTTCTTGCAAGCTTCAAGCTAGGAACACTAAGTGGAGCTAACACACTAGATATTGCTCAGGGTGAAGAAGAGGAAGAAGACTAGTTACTAGTCTTAGTAACTGCTCTAACACTAAGTATTCCTAGAGCTGCACCTACAAGCTGTGCTGCTATGAATGGCAAAACAGAACCAGGTTCGATACCGGCAAAAGTGTTGCTAAAGACACGTCCGATAGTCACAGCAGGGTTTGCAAAAGAAGTAGATGAAGTGAAGAAGTAAGCAGAACCTATCCATGCTGCTACTGCTAACGGAATCAGGTTCCCTTGTCCACGCTTTGAAAGAATTCCGATAAGCGCAATGAGGCCTGCTGTTGCAATAACTTCACCAATTAGTAAGCCAAAGCCTTCTCTAACTCTTGTTGAGATTTGAAGTGCTTCCTGGCTAAACATGATGTTTGCAAGTAGTGCTCCTGAGACAGCTCCTGCTATTTGAGCAACAATGTATGAAAGAGTTTCACTTACTTTCTGGCTCTTGCTAAATAGTTGAACTAGTGAAACTACAGGATTGAAGTGAGCTCCACTTACTGGAGCAAGAACAAAGATCAAAAGAACCAAGGCGAAGATGGTGGAGAGGGTGTTGATAATCAGAGCAACACCGGCATCCTGGGAGAGGTTGGTGCCCATGATTCCAGAACCAACAACTACACAAACCAATAGAGCTGTTCCAAAGAACTCAGCTATAGATTTGCCTAATGTGGTTGGCATGGTTGCAACTCCTATTGGTCTAGAACACTACGCCTAGAGTACTAGAGCAAGGTAGCCCTTCCAAAAGAAACGGGCTCTTAGCTCCCTTATGGCTCACTAGCAGGCAACTCTCGGGTTTCTATGAGAGATTAGGGGTAAAGACCTAAGGGAAATGGTGGAGTTTTATGAAGATGACCAAGAAGCGTTGGTTCTGGATAGCTGGGGCAGCTTTAGCAGTAGTAACAGTCGTTGGATTGGTCATCGTGCCAGCCCTCAATAAGAAAGTTGACTTTGAGACCTATGAGGTCAAGCCAACATCTGTTGTGAAGACAGTGGCTGCTAATGGTCAGCTTGCTGAGACTCAGCTCCTGGCTTATGGCCCTAGTGAGCAACCAGTTCTAACTTCAGCTAATGGATCACTTGCTATCCCTGCTCAGTTCGGTGTGAGTCTTGAAGTTGTGAGCATCGAGGTATCAGTGGGAGACAAAGTTGCTAAGGGTGATTTGCTGTTCACCTACAAAAACGCATTCGGTCAAACAACAAGAGTTGAAGCACAAGCAGCTGGAGTAGTTCGCACAGTTGACACAGCCGAAGGCCTTAGAACATCTGGTCAAGTTGTCAGTGTTGGCAGTGCAAAACCTGTTGTCTCAGTATTCGCTAGCGAATATGATGCAGATCTTCTAGATATAAGCCAGAGAGCAACAATTGAACTTGATGCTATCAATGCAGTTTTTGAGGGTGGAGTTATTTCTATTGGTCAGGTAGCTACTTCAGTGAGCGGAATTAAGCAGTATGAAGTTTTAGTCGAAGTAACTGAAATTCCAGCAGGAGCAAGATTTGGCATGAGTGCAACAGCTGTTATTGAAGTCGAGAGAGCAGATAGTGTTCTAGCTGTTCCGATGAACGCTCTAGTTGGAGAACTACCTGAGGTTCAGTTACTTAGAACAGATGCTTCAGGCAGTCAAGCAATTGAATGGGTTGAAGTCAAGTTAGGCCTTCGTGGGGATAGCTTGGTTGAAATTACTTCTGGCATTAAAGAAGGCGACTTAGTAATTACCGGGATAGATGGCCAAGTTCCTGCCCCTATCGAATTCGGTCCTCCTCGTGGAGCTGGAAGCAATGGCTGATGAAGTTGTTCGATTAGATAAAGTTCGTAGAGATTATCTAGTTGGTGATCAGGTAACCACAGCTCTAGGCGGGATTGATCTTGTCATAGAGCGAGGTGAGTTTGTTGCAATCGTGGGTCCTTCCGGAAGTGGTAAGTCAACCATGATGAACCTCATCGGTTGTTTAGATAGACCTAGTGCTGGGTCAGTAAAGATTGCTGGAGATTCAACCAATGAACTCAATGACAATCAACTAACCAGTCTTAGATCTAAAGCAATTGGTTTTGTATTCCAACAGTTTCAATTACTACCCAACACAACAGCTATAGAGAATGTAATGGCACCACTGCTATACCAAGGTAAGAGCACTAAAGAGGCAAAGAGAGCTGCCACACAGATGCTTACCCAATTAGGTCTTGGAGACAGACTGAACTTTGATAGAAACAGGTTGTCTGGTGGCCAACAGCAACGAGTAGCAATTGCCCGAGCACTTGTTACAAGCCCGGACATAGTTTTAGCTGATGAACCAACTGGAGCCTTAGATTCAAAGACCGGAGCTGCTGTTATTGAACTTCTAAAAGATCTTCACCGAGATGGCAGAACAGTTGTTCTCATTACCCACGACCTAGAGATAGCCGCTAGCGCTCCTAGAAGAGTATTCCTTCGTGATGGCTTGATTGAACGCGATGAGCGAGGTGCTAGATGAAACTCTTAGGTACAGCCACACTGGCACTAAACAGAATCTGGGCTACCAAAGTTAGATCTCTTCTAACCATGCTTGGAGTTGTTATTGGTGTTGCAGCAATTGTTGCTCTGACATCCATTGTTGATGGAGCATCGCAAGGTATCAACAAGTCATTAGCAACTCTTGGAACTAACCAGTTGAACATCACAGCTATGGCACCTGATTCCCTCACAGAGCAAGATGCTCAGGAGCTAGCAGCTCTTGAGAACGTATCAGTAATGTTTGTTCAAACTCAGAACCAGGGCACTATCGCCACCGGCGATAAGAGAGTTAATGCTCGACTAGTTGGAGTGTCAGCTAAATACTTTGAAGCAGTAAAACCAGAAATAGCTCTTGGTTCATACCTATCCAGCAGTTCATTTGCAGCAACAGCTAAAGATGTTGTCTTTGGTGCAGATGCAGCAAATGATTTAGGTCTTACCAAAGCAATGCTTGGGCAGACAGTGAAGCTAAATGGACAGGACTTCAGGCTAGTTGGAGTTCTAGATGATCAAGCTGGGTTTGGAACTTCTGGAAGAGTTTACGTTCCTATTGATTCAGCTAGAAAACTATTTAGCCAATACCCATACGTCTCAAGCATTGTGATTCAAGCAAACACGGCTGAACAGGTAGACACTCTTCAACTTCAAGCAGATGTCTTGCTTAGAGAGAGATACGGCTTAGGTGCAGAAACTACTGCTCGCTACACCATCACAAACCAAGCATCTTTGATTGCAGCTGTTGGTTCAATTACAGCTACCCTCGGTCTGCTACTTACCGGTATCGCTGCCATCAGCTTGATCGTTGGCGGTATTGGAATCATGAACATCATGTTGGTCTCGGTGAGAGAGAGAACTCGAGAGATCGGTGTTAGAAGAGCTATTGGTGCCAAGCAGTCCAACATCCTCACCCAATTCCTAATAGAAGCGATAGTGCTCTCATTAGCCGGTGGTGTGGTGGGACTCATTCTCGGAGAGATAGCAGCATTCTTCCTGGCAGTCATTGGAGACTGGGTCTTCTCAATTCGTTTAGACACAGTAGGGCTAGCCCTAGGTTTCAGTTTGCTAGTTGGAGTTGTCTTTGGAGTATGGCCAGCAAGAACAGCAGCCAAGCTAGAACCTATTGATGCTTTGAGATTTGAGTAACAGTTTCAGGTTCTAGTGGAATAATGTAATCAACCGATAGGGGTCAAGGCATGGAAAAGATTAAGGGCTTATTAGCTAAACTTCCACACCCAGTTAGATGGGTGCTGACCATGGTCATCGGATTTATCTTGCTTATCCTTGGATTGATCATGATGGTTACCCCAGGGCCTGGCCTACTGTTTATCTTCTTCGGACTTTCAATTCTTGCCTTAGAGATCAAATGGGCTCAGGAAGTAAATAAGCAGGGTATGCAGGGTCTTGAGAAGATAGTGGCCAAACTAAAGAGCATATTCAAGCGTGACCAGAAGCCAAAAGAGTAGCCGTTCGCTACTGTTAGCAGATTCCCTCAGGCTAGGTCAGTAACTAGCTATCTTCCAATAGTCTGATAGCTATGAGTGTAGAAGCAACAGGCCACAAGATGGCACTAAGTGCCCGTAATGGCAACCTTGCTACTTTCGCTACCAGTGGTTTCCTGTTTGCCTCTTGGCTCTCCAGGATTCCTGATGTGAAGCAATTGCTAGATATTGGAACCGGCACACTTAGTTTTCTTCTTTTAGCTTTGGCTTGCGGTTCTCTTTTTGGATTACCAATCACTGGAAGAGTTGCAGACAAGATTGGAACGAAGAACACAGCTCGCATTGGAGCTGCTGCTGGAATAGTTGGGCTACTGATTACCTGCTTTTCAATTACCTTTAGCCAAGATCTTGTAGTGCCAATAGTTGCCTTATTTCTAGTCGGCTTTGGAATTGGCATGTGGGATGTGGCTCAGAATCTAGAGGGCACCATAATCGAGCAGAAGCTGGGTAAAGCTATCATGCCTTGGTTCCATGCTGCCTTCAGTGGAGGAACTCTTCTAGGAGCTCTTATTGGATCGCAAGCAACACGACTTCAGATTCCACTGTCGATTCACCTTACAGTGATTTCAGTAATAACCGCGTTAGTTCTACTTTGGGGAACTAATAAGTTCATTGCTGCTGAAGTAGTTGAGCATAAGAATGCCGAAGGTCAAAAGATCAAGCAAAAGTCTGCATGGACTGAACCAAGAACACTGCTTATTGGTGTCATTGTGTTAGCAGCTGCCTTCACTGAAGGAACAGCTAACGACTGGATTGCGGTTGCCTTCGTTGATGGGCATGGAACCACAGCAACTCAGGGAGTCTTTGGTCTTTCAGCTTTCTTGCTATTCATGACTGCAGGTCGAGTACTAGGAAGTATGGCACTCAATAAATTTGGTCGGGTACTTGTGCTCAGAGTTCTGTTTGCAGCAGCACTAATTGGCAGTTTGCTATTTGTTTTTGGGGGACCGGTTGGAGCATACTTCGGAGCAGCTATCTGGGGCCTAGGAGCAAGTCTAGGATTCCCAGTGGGAATGTCAGCTGCCTCAGATGATCCAAAGAGAGCAGCAGCCAGAATAAGTGTTGTTTCAACTATTGGTTATTGTGCATTCCTGGCAGGACCACCTTTAGTTGGTTTCTTAGGAGAAGAAGTAGGAATACTCATGGCTCTTCTAGCTGTTGGGGCTATCAGTGCTTTCGCATTTGTCTTGGTACCAGTGGCTAAGCCACTCAAGGTTTAATTTGGATGAAATACTCCGCAGCCTAGATCTTTAGTAGCCTGTGCCAACTTCTGGTCTGTGGTGGCAACTGTTCCATTTACTTTCATAGCTTGGCGAAGAACTGCAACGTCAGGCATTTTCAAAGAAGTCTTAGCTCTAAGGGTTGCAAGCGAAGCTGAATCTTCCGGCTCGATAGGTGTTATCTGAAGCCCTAGAGAGTTCACCATCTTTTGGAACTTTTCAAGTTGACCTGCTCGAGCAGGATGAACCATAACTTCGGCTTGAGTTAGGGAACTCATTTGCAAATCGAAACTTGCAGTGTCTCTAAACATTTCGATGGCCCATTGGTGGTGGATGTCTTTGGAGGAAACAAGTGCGATCAGGGCACTCGCGTCAAGAACTACTACTCTGGCCAATCTTCTGCCATTTCTTGTTTCCAGTTGGTTGGCCAGATCCCGTCCATGGACCCCGCTACCTTCTTTACTGAGGTAAGGCGGTTCTGAGTTCTTTTGGACTCTTCGTTTTCGATGGCTTGAAGGCCTGCTTCTATAATCTTTCGCAAAAGTAGCGTGCGTTGCTCTGCAAGCTCAGGCCATTGTTTGGCCGCTTGGCTAAGACCCTGGCTTATTTGATCGGTCTCGGTAATCATGTGTCTAGGTCTTGCGGTAGGCATGTCAGAAGTGTAGCACTATATTCATAAGTGCAACACTTACCAGATTGCAGTGGCTGGTCTTTCCAAAGACATGAAATCACTTCAGGCACAGGGCTTTCTTTGGATAGTAAATCCGGCTCAAATGGCTAACTCCTTACAACAACTAGACTTGGTGAAAAGTTATCTTCTATAAGGAGCAACGTGTCCCTAATTGGTGTAGTAGCAGAGCCACAGGCGGAAGCTAGAGTAGCCGCCACCCCTGAAACAGTAAAAGTCATTAGATCCCTTGGCTTCGACGTCGTTGTTGAATCAGGTGCGGGTGCTAAGGCTTCTTTCCCAGATTCTGCCTATGAGGCAGCAGGAGCAAAGGTTGTAGCAACTGCTGCGGCATGGAATGCCGACATTGTGCTCAGAGTAAATGCTCCATCAGATGATGAGATCAAGTTACTCAAAAGAGGTGCGGTCCTAGTTGGTGTTCTATCTCCAGCACTAAAGCCTGAACTGCTAACTGCTCTTGCTGCCCAAGGTGTTACTGCTTTGGCTATGGATGCGGTTCCAAGAATTTCTAGAGCACAGTCAATGGACGTGCTTAGCTCCATGGCAAACATCGCAGGTTACCGTGCAGTGATTGAAGCAGCTCATGAATTTGGTCGCTTCTTCACAGGTCAAGTAACAGCAGCTGGAAAAGTAGCACCAGCAAAAGTCTTAGTTGCAGGAGCTGGTGTGGCAGGTCTTGCAGCAATTGGATCAGCTTCTAGCTTGGGTGCAATTGTTCGAGCTACAGATCCAAGACCAGAAGTTGCTGACCAAGTGAAGTCAATTGGTGGGCAGTATCTAGCTGTTGAAGTAGAAGAGCAGATGCAGTCAAGTGATGGTTATGCCAAAGAAACCAGCAAGGCATATGAGCAAAGAGCAGCCGAGCTTTACTCAGAGCAGGCTGCTGATGTGGACATTATTATTACCACCGCTTTGATTCCAGGAAGACCAGCTCCACTTCTTATTACAGCCAAGGATGTTTCACTAATGAAGCCAGGCAGCGTAATCGTTGACATGGCAGCAGCACAGGGTGGAAACGTTGCAGGATCGGTAGCTGGACAAAAGGTTGTCACTGAGAACGGTGTAACTATTTTGGGTTACACAGATCTTCCTTCTCGCCTGCCAGCTCAGTCATCTCAGCTTTATGGAACAAACCTTGTGAACCTTCTAAAGCTTCTAACTCCAGCTAAAGACGGAAACGCAGTTATTGACTTCGAAGATGTTGTTCAGCGATCAGTAACAGTTGTGAAATCAGGTGAGATTACCTGGCCACCACCACCGGTCCAAGTCTCTGCAGCTCCTGTTGCAAAAGCTGAAGAAGTTGTAATTCCAGAGAAGAAGAAAATGTCTTCTAGAACTAGAGCTTCACTAATTGCAGCAGGTCTAGCGGTATTGGTAGGACTTGTTTCTCTAGCTCCAGCTCCACTACCAGAGCACTTCCTTGTTCTTATGCTCTCGGTGGTTATTGGTTTCTATGTGATCGGTAAAGTGCACCACGCTCTACACACCCCACTGATGAGCGTTACAAACGCTATCTCTGGAATTGTTGTGGTGGCGGCTGTCCTGCAGATCACTGATGCTAACGTTTTGATTCAAGTTCTTGCTGCAGTAGGTGTATTACTTGCTAGCATCAACGTCTTTGGTGGCTTCGCGGTAACTTCTCGAATGCTCAAGATGTTCACTAGAGGAGACAAATAATGACTGTTCAAGCTATAGCTAACGCAGCATACGTTGCTGCTGCACTGTTATTCATCATGAGCCTTGCCGGCCTAAGTAAGCATGAAACCGGTAGAACCGGTATTCGTTACGGAGTTACCGGTATGGCTATCGCCATGGCAGCAACCATCTGGCTATCTTTCTCTGGAGAGTGGAGTGAAACATCTTTCATTGGTTTAGGGCTTCTAGTTGTAGCACTTATCGCAGGTGGAGTTATTGGACTATGGCGAGCCAAGGTTGTAGCAATGACCGGCATGCCAGAGCTAATTGCCCTCTTCCACAGCTTCGTAGGTCTAACTGCAGTTCTAGTTGGTTGGAATGGAGCACTGCACGCTAAAGAGATGTCAGCAGAACTCGCGGCTGTTCACAGTGCTGAGGTCTTCATCGGAGTTTTCATTGGTGCTATTACCTTCACAGGATCGATAGTTGCTTACCTAAAGCTCTCAGCCAAGATCTCTTCAAAGCCGCTAATTCTGCCAGGTAGAAACTACATAAACCTAGTAGCTCTAGTTGGCTTTATTGCTCTAACTGTTGCTTATGTAATTACTACAGATATTTCTCTTCTTATTGCAGTTACTGTTTTGGCACTAGCTCTTGGCTGGCACCTAGTTGCATCCATTGGTGGAGGAGACATGCCAGTGGTTGTCTCAATGCTTAACAGCTACTCAGGTTGGGCAGCTGCAGCAACAGGATTCCTACTAAGTAACAACCTATTGATTGTTACCGGTGCTCTAGTTGGTTCCTCAGGTGCTTACCTTTCATACATCATGTGTAAGGCTATGAACCGAAGCTTTATCGCAGTTATCTTTGGTGGTTACGGAATTGAAGCAGCACCTCAAGGTGAAGAAGAAACAGGCGAGCACACCGAGATTGATGCAGCTTCTGTTGCTGAACTTCTTAGCTCAGCTAAGACGGTTGTGATTACTCCAGGTTATGGAATGGCGGTAGCTCAGGCTCAGTACCCGGTTGCAGAACTTGCTAAGAGATTGCGTGAGAAGGGTGTGGATGTGAAGTTTGGAATCCACCCTGTTGCAGGACGTCTACCAGGTCATATGAACGTACTTCTTGCTGAAGCCAAGGTTCCTTACGACATCGTTCTAGAAATGGACGAGATTAATGACGACCTAGCTAAGACTCAGGTAGTTCTAGTTATTGGAGCTAACGACACAGTGAACCCAGCAGCAACTGAGAACCCATCAAGCCCAATTGCAGGTATGCCGGTTCTAAAGGTTTGGGAAGCAGAGAACGTGATTGTCTTCAAGAGATCAATGGCATCTGGTTATGCAGGAGTTGCTAACCCACTGTTCTATAAGCCAAATGCCAAGATGCTCTTTGGTGATGCTAAGGACAAGGTCAACGACATCCTCAAGGCTCTGTAGTCAGATCCCTTAGCTCTAGCAGTAGAGCCCAGTTAGGCGATTTTTGTCTCCTGGACGTGAGATACACGCTTACTTGCTGGCGGATGAGAATAGTAGGCCAAGACATAAAGCGGATGCGGAGCAGGGTTAGCTAGGTTATCTGTACTAAGCCTCTTGAGAGCAGAGATTATGTGTTCTTTGCCATAAACCTTAGAAGCAAAGACATCTGCACCGTGCTCATTTTTCCTGGTCATGGAATTGTTAAAGATTCCCAGTAAGAAGTTGATCGGGGAGAAGAGAATCCCAAAAGCAATTAGTGAAAGTACTAATTGGATTCCATTTCCACCTAGAGCCTCCGACAGAGCTGGCTCTTGCAGAGCCCAGCCAAATAGAGCAAAGACTATAAAGCTCTGCAGCATGCTTAGAAGCAACATTGAACGAATGTGTCCGAGTTTGTCATGCCCCATTTCGTGACCTAAGACTCCAACTACTTCATCAACAGTGTGTTTTTCAATTAGAGAATCAAATAGAACTATCGTCTTGGTTTTGCCGATACCGCTAAAGAAGGCATTTGTCTTAGAGGATCGCTTAGAACCATCCATCACATACATGCGCTTTAGTTTATAGTCCTGCTTTTCACAGAGCGCGAGAATCTTATCTCGTAATTCTCCCACTGGTAGTTCTTTCAATTTATTGAATAGAGGAAGAATTACGCTGGTACCGATTGCAGCGGTAATGAATGTGATGAGGTTAATAGCTAGGAATGCTATCCACCAGATCTGGTTCGGGAGTTGCTGGTAGACCCAGAGCAAGCCAAGCAGAATAGGGCCAAGAATTACAACACCGAGGATAATGCCTCGAATTCTATCGAGGATAAAAGTCTTGACAGTGGTTCGGTTGAAACCAAACTTAGCTTCAATAACGAAGGTATTGTAAATTGAACCTGGGATACCGAGTACGAAAAGACCAAGGGCCATCACAAGTAGAAACACTAGATCTTGCCAAATTTGACCCTCGATAGCGCTGGCTACTGACTGTTGAATCTGACCATAGAGTCCAAGGACAAGTAAGGTTAGAACAACTACTGCGCTGGTAACTGTGGTGGTTGACTCAAAGCGTCTCTTGGTGGCTGTGTATTCAACAGCCTTCTTTACTTCAGCACTTGGGCTACCAGCTAATGCAGTTCGACTAGATCTCACATCCAACACATTCAGAATCACTTTGAGTGCTGCAATTGCAAGGGTAATTACGATGATTAGGTTTCTAAGCTGTTCAGCGTTCATTTTTCTCCTCAGATTTATAGTCAATATTCAGTGTAGTTTCCGCCCATCTTGGAATCAAAACTATTTGACGGCGATCACACTTCGATTACTGAAACATCGAGGGCCACAACTACCCAGGCAATCAAGGATGCCCAAATGACCATCGCTATCGAGACAACTGTGGTCACCTTAAGGGGCTTTACCCCAGCAGCCACAGATGCTGCAGCAGCAAACTGAGTGCCAATAAGTATTGGGCCTAGAAGTGCCATTCCATAAATCCCATACTTATCAAAAGCCTTTTGAGCCTTAACGAATTTTGGAGACTCAGGCTTTTTGCCTTTGGCAACTCTTCTTTTAACAATCCAGTTTCGAAGAGCCCCGCCACCGTAAGCAAATACCGCAATAGTGATGATGTTTCCCACTGATGCGAATAGAACTGTGAGAACAGGATCTAGTCCAAGAACTATGCCAGCAGGAACTACGGCGACAGCCTCTAGCCAAGGGATTGCTCCACCTAGGAAAACACCCAATAAACCAAGTTGTTCTAGATTCATGATTTACGCTCAAACTTTCTCGAGAAGTTAGATAGCAGTGCTTCCATCGGGCCTCTGCTGCGGTATCTAAGGTTTAGCTGAGCAAGCAGAGCGAGAACTAGCCAAGTTAGCGCAGCTATTGCTACCACTGCCAAGTAGTTCAGTTCTTGGAACAAACCAAATCCCCAAGCATAGAACAAGGTAGAGAACACTACGGACTGTCCAAGGTAAATGCTCAACGAATGACGTCCTGCTGCAACTAGAAGAGGTAACTTCATTCTTTGGCTTAGTAGCCAAAGTCCACCGATAATTCCAACTGACATTAGCGGAGCAGTTAGGAAATTCAATGAAACTGAAAGCAGATACATGCTCAAGCTATAGGTTTCAGTCTGTTCGTTAGCAACAAATAGATAGGCAGAGAGCAACTGAAGAACTAGTCCAAGGGTAAGACCCCACAGAGCAAACTTCTTCATTAGTTCAGGCTTCAAAGAAGCTGCTAGGCCACCCTTTCTAGCGACCAAAGCACCAACCAAAAATGCCACAAAGACCAAAGATCCTTGAAGGAAGAAGGCAGGACCTGCAGCCAATAACCAGAACTCAAACCTGATCGGAGCAGTCTCAAAGAATCCTGCAGATAGAAGAGCTGCATCTAGTGTGTCAATCGAACCTAGATCAGGGAAGACCTTTCCTTTAGAAGCAAAGATCATCTCGCCGAGATAAACCAGTAGTGCAATAGCCACAAACAACACAGCGGTGACGATATAGATCACCCGAGCCCAGACCTTGAGGGTCTTTTCCTTGCGGAAATAAAGCAAAGTAAGCAAGAGCCCGAAGACACCATAAATGAAAAGTATGTCTCCGTGGAAGAAGAAGGTTAGGTGTATTAAACCAAGAATCACTAAACCAATAGACCTAGCAACCCATCTTCTGCGATTAATCTTTTCATTTCCTAATACGTAGTGGGCAGAATAACCAAACAAGAAGGAAAGGAGAAGATAGAACTTGGCCTGGAACAGTGCTGTCACAAAGAAGGCAACACTAGCTGAGAGCGGATCAGTTAGATCCAGTGCTTCAGCACCGTTGAAAGTGCTGATTGAAAAGAACTGAATGTTGACCACGGCAATGCCGAATAAGGCAAAGCCTCGGAGAATGTCGGGAAATCTATCTCTTGTAGTAACAGTCATTTTTAGATGTCCTTCTCGCGCCAGGCGATAAACATTGAAGGTAGCGATGCGAACACGAACAAGGTTGCGATAACTATAAAGCTCCCGTCATTACCTTCAGACTCGAATAGTCGAAGATCAGGCCCATAAAACATGAGTAAGAAAAGCCCCAGAATCAGGTAGCCCATCCCCAAATATGCAAGTCTGTATGAGGAGTCTCGAATCTGAATCTGTCTCTCATCCAACAACTCATTAGGAGCGTCTGCTATTCCTCTTACCGCAATACGAAGCAAGGAATAGGCACCAAGGGTAAGCATGATTACCAAGATTACTGCGAGGCTAAATACTATTATTTCTGTTGAGCCGGAAAGGTTTAGAGCGCTCTTGATGGATGTGTAATAGCTTCCTAAAGCAACCAATACAATACCCACTAACTCAAGGACTACTAGTACTCGTCTGTTCTTCTGATACCTCAGCCATTTGAATTTTGAGTTTTCATCAGTCAGTAAAGCTCTGGTTCCTTTTTCGGTCACTCCTAGGGACCAGTAGATTTTGTTTTTCTTAGACATTACTTCTTTCCTTTCTTGGGTCAGTGAGTGAGAACAAATCAGATACGGCTTCGTTTAGCGCTTCTGATATTCGAAGAGCTAGAACTAGGGAAGGGCTGTATGCCCCACGCTCCAGATAGCCGATTGTTTGGTAGTGGACTCCGACCAAATCAGCTAGATCTTGCCGGCTCAACCCTCGGGCTGTGCGAAATTCTTCGATTTGATTGAAGACTGGTACTTCTGCATTTCTACTCATGGATGTAGCATACATACTACATAGCATTAATGCAACAATTTAGCTTTGCTCGCTGTTTAGATAAGTGAGGGGTGAATTTTGCGAAGAGTAAAGTGGCGACTGGCGAAAAATGCTTGATTCGAACTACCTCTCTTCCCCGCAATTAACGCGGGCGTCAGAGAGACCAGAAAGACTTTCTAAGCCTTTGTCTTTGTTCCAGCCCTTGATTGAGCTAGAGAGAGGGCAACAAACAGAATCGAGGCTATTGCAGCTAGAGCTACAAAACTAATGATTGTCAGATCGCTCGGCGAAGAGAATGGCTCAGCCCTAAGCGACTGCCAGGTCACGAGTCCTACAAAACCAAGCCAGGCAAGGTTTCCAACGACGATCAGCGGAACTCGGAACGCATTAGGTAGTAGCAAAGTTAGGGCTAGCAGAATGGCTGCCACCTGGATCGAGTGAAGTCCAAAGAAGTGCCCTACTCGCAAATCACCGGCTACTGTGCTCCAGCCAAGAAATGGCAAACCAGGGCCACCATCGGAGACTCCAACTGCGTGGGCTCCCGCTATCCCTTGGTAGTTAGCAAGTTGGGTGGCGGTTGGCCAAGTCATTAAGTAAGCAAGCCCCATACCAACTGCAGTGTTGATGCTTCCTAAGGCAAGTGCCAACTTGAGATTAAACTCCTGCTGCTTTTGAAACATGATCATCAAGCTAATGAAGATTGTTGAGAAAAGCACAATTGAGATAAATGTCGCCATGATTGACCAAATGGCAATGGCGGTTGGAGTTGAAACATTGAAATGGCTAGTTTCACCAATGCTCGCCATGAACAAGATAATGACAATCTCAACAGCAAGTGATACTGCGATTACTAATCCTGTGACCTTGACCCAGCGGCCACCCCTAGTTAGGAATGAGCTAAGCCAAGAGTAAGTGAAGGAGAAAATCGCAACAGAGATATAGAACTTGATAGGTTTTTCCCAAACAGACACCCCAAGCAGTTGCCTGGAATCCAAAATCCACAAAGGGATGAGTGCAATCGCGATGCCGACGCAGATAACCGCTAGCCAGAACAGGGATTTGGTGTGCTTTAGGCGCGATAGGTCAAAGAGTTTCTCAGGCTGCATTTCTTAACTCCGCATTCTTGATTAGTTGTGTCTTTACCTGTGTCAATGTCTTATCAAGTTTTTCCAAATCAACAGAAGAACCTCCATCGAAAAGAATCCTGAACTCTTTCTCCAAAAAGTCTGCAGACTGAGTTGCCAACAGTTCTCCCTTGCGGGTGAGCTCTAAGGACAGATTCTTTTCGTTTCCGACCACTCTCGAGACCTTTACAAGATTTCGTTTTTGAAACCACGAGAGCCTCTGGCTTACTGCCGCTCGAGAAACACCCAGACACTCAGCTAGATAACTAGGGGTCGGTTTGTCCTGGCTCATGAGGGTTACAAGAAAGAGAAACTGGCTATAGGTCAGTTCAAAATTCGCCCGGAGTAGTCGATCGGCAGTCGAATTGAGGGCATAGACAAGCTCGTTAAGGGTAAAGGTGATGCGACTTCTATTCATGTGATTTAGTTAACTACTTAACACAGAGATTGTCAAGTAGTTAACATTAGTTGCAATACTTCGCGTCTTTCAGGGAAATAGACAACCCCGCCTAATCCTGGGATTGACGGGGTTATGTGTTGTGCTGGCGGAGAATGGGGGATTCGAACCCCCGAGGGCTTGCACCCAACACGCTTTCCAAGCGTGCGCCATAGGCCACTAGGCGAATTCTCCTGGGATGTAACCTCTTTAGTTTAGTTTGCTGGAGCA
>JBIJAF010000002.1:0-93519 GCA_044345905.1 Rhodoluna sp. | reverse complement strand
AATTCACTCTTGTTACATGAGATCAAACTCGCATTCTTACCAAGCCAAGTTAGAACCTCATCAGTTAGTTCTGCTGTTGTTGGTCCTGGATCAAAGACAATCTTGCTCTTGATGATTCCGCTCTCAAATAACTTCTCGAATGCGTCTTTAGAAGTTGGATAAACCAGTTCATAACCATAGATAACAACCCAGACATCTTCTGCATAGTCATATTGTTTGAGCTCATCAAAGCTTCTAATACCTTCAGCTCCACTTTGAGTCACAAAGCTTCTCTGCCCATTAGGTTCCACCAAAGTAATACAAAGACCTGAATCGCCAGATGAGTAATCCTCAATACCCAGGGCTTCAACGCCTTCTTGAGCCATAGCCTCTTTGATTAGGTCTGCTCTAGGGCCTTGTCCAACTGGTGTGCAATGCGAAACAGCAACACCGAGCCTTGCTGCTGTGGCTTCAAGGTTTAGAGCCCCGCCGACCCGGCTAAAAGTCTTTGTAGCCAACACATCCCCGCCAGGGGTAGGCAGGTGTGGGACATAAGTAACCTGATCTACTAGCCCACTTGCTAGAGAAAGGATACGTGAGGGGCGAAATTCATCTAACTGCATTGCCTCTAGCCTAGCCTTTGCCTTAAAGCAAAACGCCTCCAAGATCCTTGGAGGCGATACTTGTGACCCCAGCGGGATTCGAACCCGCGCTACTGCCGTGAGAGGGCAGCGTCCTAGGCCGCTAAACGATGGGGCCGAAGAGCAACTTCTCTATTATGCCAGAGTCTTTGAAGGCTTGGAAGAGTCAGGCTAATTAGGCCATTACATTCAAGGATTTAGGAGAAACCACACAGGTAACAGGTGCTGCTCCAACATGCTCGCCATCTGAGTAAGCAGGCATACCCGGAGAGTGAAGTTCAAGGCTATCTACCCTAATGATCTCAACCGCAGGATGGTCAACGTGACCACCGTAATAAACCTTAGGAAAGAGCTTGATGAGCTCTATTCGGCTAATGGCATTAAGGATAAATAGATCCAGCTTGCCATCATCAACCTTGGCTTCAGGAGTGATTAGTAATCCACCACCGTATGAAGGTGAGTTTGAGACTGTACAGAGAATGGCTTCAAAAACTCTTTCAACTCCATCAACTACTGCTCTGTAAGGAATTGGCTTGAATGCCGCTAGCTCACGATACATAGCAAAGCGGTACTTAATTGGACCTGTGATCCACTTCCACTTATTTGCACGAGCATTACAAAGTGCATCGAACCCAGCCGATACTGCTCCGAAAGAATAGAAAGTTCTGTCATTTGACTTTGATTCAATCAAGTCGACCTTACGTGTCTTACCTATCTTTGAAATAAGTGCCGCTACTCCATCAACAACATTGTGGATAGGAAGCCCTAGCGCTCTTGCAGAATCATTTCCTGTTCCAGCTGCAATTAGACCAACAGGAATGTCGCTCTTCACAACAGCATTCACGCCCAGGTGGAACATGCCATCGCCACCAACAACAACTAGGCCATCAATGATTTTCTTCTCAACGGCATCTTTAGCATTCTTAGCTGCTGCTTTGAAGTTCTCGGCTGAGAGATCAATAATCTCAATTGCGTGTTTAGCAAATTCAGCTAGTGCCTGTTCCCCAAAAACCTTTCCCTTACCTCTACCTGAGGTTGGGTTAATAACGATTCCTAAAGTGGTCATTTCAACTTTCTAAGTGAATAAGTATTCAGAGTTACAACAATCAATGAAAGTGACCCTAGCATCGCAGTAATGGCAGGAGGGGCAACAAATTGCAAAGGTGACACAATCGCAACAAAAGCACCCATAGACACAAGGCTGTAGCCAAGCCCAATAGCAAGGCTCTGGCTAGTCTTCTTTCTAAGCCTTGCACTCAGCGCAACAGCGTCAGCCGCAATTTCTGGGTCTTCACTTGCAACCGACACATCAGCAGTATCTGAACCTTGCGCTCCTAGTGCAATGCTCACATCGGCCCGATCAAGAAGAGAACTGTCTGTTTCAGGGTTAGCAATTACTCCAACCAAAGCGCTCCTAGCCTGCTGACTTGAAACAAACATTGCCTTCATCTCCGGAGATAACTCTCCATAAACCTCTGAGATGTTTAGCTGCTCAGCTTTATGTTGAGCAGTTCCAGCAGAGTCTCCTGTAATTAGTCCTACCCTGATTCTCTCTCGAGCAACTAGATAGACAGCATCAACAGATGATTCCTTGACTACATCAGTGAATCTAAGGATTCCCTCTAAAACACCATCAACTACTACACAAACAATCGAGTAGCCACTCTTGGTACTCTCATCGGCATAGATAAGTTCTTGAACTTCCATACGAATGTTTCGCTGCAACAAAAGAGCAGTTGATCCAACAAGGACACGCTTGCCAGATACAACCCCTTCAACACCAAAGCCCGCAAACTCTCTAAACGTTTTAGGTGTTGTAATTCTCAAGTTTGAATTTTCAGCTGACCTGATTATCGCCTTAGCGAAAGCATGCTCTGATAGAGATTCAACGCTCGCTGCAAGGGCTAGTAACTTATTCTCATCCTTGAAAGAAGTCTTTGTGGACAGCCGAACTGAGTTCACACCTTTAGGTAGTTCCGTTAGTACTCCACCTTTAGTGAAAAGCAGAAGATTTACCTTGGCTAACTTCTCAAAGGCAGTCCTGCTTCTGACAACAACACCAGAATTGAAAGCCAATCGAATAGTTATTGAAAACCCAAAAGGAATGACTAGAGACAAAACTTTGCTGTTGGTTAGAAGTAGACAAGCAGCAAACACAGATAGAGCAGAAACTAGATTGAACTGTCCGCCTGCCGATAAGACAACAGAAACAATTCCAAGGACTAATGTCCCAACTGGCCAATACTTGGCTAGAACAGAAACTTTTCTTTCTTTGTCAGAAACCTCCTGAGTTGCAAGGTCAATAAGATTCTGTTCTTCAGGTGAACCAAATGGTTCGGTAATCAATCTGTTGACTCGTGAAGTGATAAGAAGATTTAGAGCTACCAATGCTATTGCAACTCCGAATTGAATCCATAGATCTGCATTCAAGATTGCTGCTACCAATAGAGCTAGGAGGGCTATAACGCTTACTCCGGTTTGGCTAAGTGCCTTAGCTAGAAGGCCTATAGCCCTAGATGGCTCTTTGGTTTCGGTGTCCATAACCTTACAAGGTTACCTGAGCGACTAAGGTCAAAGCATGAAGATAACAAAGCAAGGTCATGCCTGTCTAATCTTTGAAGAGTCAGGAAAAAAGCTGGTTCTAGACCCTGGTTCCTATAGTGAACCTCAAGTAGGGCTTCCGGATGTTGTGGCAGTTGTGATTACCCATGCTCATGATGACCACTGCTTTGAATCTCAGCTGGACCGTCTTCTAGCTACTAACCCAGACCTAATGATCTTCGGTCCCCCTCAGGTTTGCACTCGTCTTGCTAACTACAAAACAACAGCTGTCTATCATGGTGATCACTACCCGGTTGGTCCTTTCACCATAGAGTTCATGGGTGACCTTCATGCTCAAATCCATCACAGCATTCCAGTTATTGAAAACAGAGCTGTGCTTATCAATGACAAGGTTTTCTACCCAGGAGATTCCTTCACTCTTCCAGATCGTGAAGTTGAACTACTCGCTGTTCCAACTAGTGCTCCATGGCTCAAGATTGGTGAAGTGATGGATTTTGTGGCAGCCATCAAACACAAGAAATCAATTGCAACTCATAACGCTCTACTAAGTGATTTTGGTCATGCACTGAACAACGGCCGTGTGAAGCAGCTAACTGAAGCTCAAGGTGGAGAGTTCACCTATTTACTTAACGGTGAATCAATAGAAATCTAGTGAGATCTCTCCAGTAGCTCTTTGGTCTTGGCTGCAATAAGAAGTTTTAGTGTCTTATCGGTAACCTTTTCATCCCAAGCAAATCTGAGTGCCGACTTGTCTAGATCACCCTGAGTAAGAGAACCAGCAACTTGCTTCCCAAGAGAACCACTAAGCAGATAAATGGAATAGAAGTTCTTCCAGGCTGCAAAGGCTAAGAAATTATTGCCCGTGACTCGAATAGTTGGTAACTGGTAGCTGATGATTAGCTCAGGCTCAGCCTTGGCTAGTTTGATCATGCGGTCTCTTAGATCAATTAAGACCTTGGCCTGAGCTGGCTCTAGTAATTCAAAGTAGAGATCTGCTTCATCTCGCTCAAGTTTTCGCATAGCCCTATTAAAGCAAAACAGTCAGACTTTTTAGTCTGACTGTAAAAGCTGGGGTACCAGGACTCGAACCTAGAACAAATGAACCAGAATCACTCGTGTTGCCAATTACACCATACCCCAAGGGATTTGCTCCGAGCTTTCGCTCGACTCCCCATTCTATCTAGGACTGTAAACCTCGAGCAAACAGGCTCAAGCGAGCAAGGGTCTCTTCTTTGCCCAGAATCTCCATAGATTCAAACAAAGGAGGTGAAATTCTCTTGCCTGAGATAGCTGTTCTTAGTGGGCCGAAGGCGTTTCTAGGCTTCTGAGCCATCTCTTGGATTAGCTTCTGGTTCAGAACCTCTTGGATCTTGGCTGTCTCAAACTCTGCTAATCCTTCAAGAGAAGCGATAGCTGCCTCAGTGATTTCCTTACTGTTTTCAGGTAATCCAGCCTTGGCATCATCTTCAATGGTGATCTCTGCTGCCTTCACAAACAAGAAGGAAAGCATAGGAACTGCTTCACTCAAGACAACGATTCTCTCCTGGATAAGAGGTGCTGCCTTGGTAAGAATGTCCATCTCAGCATCAGTAACAGTTGAACCTAGAACTCCAGCTGACTGAAGGTAAGGAATGATTCGCTTTGTGAAATCCTCAAGAGATAGAAGTCTGAGGTGGCTTGCGTTGATGGAATCTGCCTTCTTCTGATCAAAGCGAGCAGGGTTAGGGTTCACATCCTTCACATCGAATGCCTTCACCATTTCATCAAGGCTAAAGACATCTCTATCAGCACTGATGCTCCAACCAAGAAGAGCTAGGTAGTTTAATAGACCTTCAGGAATAAAGCCTCTGTCTCTGTGGTGGAAGAGGTTGGATTCAGGATCTCTCTTAGAGAGCTTCTTGTTTCCTTCTCCCATAACAAATGGCAGGTGACCAAACTGTGGAATGAACTTAGTGATACCTGCTTCATACATCGCGTTGTATAGAGCAATCTGTCTTGGAGTTGAAGACAATAGGTCTTCACCTCTGAGCACATGGGTAATTCCCATCAAAGCATCATCAACAGGGTTCACCAAAGTATAGAGAGGCTGACCGTTAGGTCTAACCACAACAAAGTCAGGGAATGATCCAGTAGGGAAAGTAATCTCTCCTCTAACTAGGTCATTGAATGTGATGTCAACATCTGGAACGCGAAGTCGAAGAGCTGGTGTCCTGCCCTCGGTTTTATAAGCAGCCTTGTCTTCTTCAGAAAGTTCTCTTTCAGAGTTGTCATAACCTAGCTGAACAGCTCTGCCGTTAGCTTTGTTACGCTCATCTATTTCTTCACCAGTTAGGAAGCTCTCATAAATGTGTCCGGTTGCCTTGAGTTTCTCAATTACTTCTAGGTAAATGTCTGTTCGTTCTGATTGACGGTATGGCTCATTAGGTCCCCCAACACCAACACCTTCATCCCAGTTCAAACCTAACCAAGAAAGACCATCAAGAATCATTTCAAATGATTCTTCGCTGTCTCTTTCAGCATCTGTGTCTTCAATTCGGAAGACAAAGGTTCCACCGGTGTGACGAGCATAAGCCCAGTTAAACAAGGCTGTTCTAACTAGTCCAACGTGAGGAGTGCCTGTAGGAGATGGACAGAAACGAACCCTGACATCAGATCCAGTGGCTGTAGTAAAAGGTGCAGTAATTAGGTTTGTCATAACTAGACAAGTCTAGGCGACAGGGTTAGTTAGAGTCCCGATGCCTTCAATGGTTATCTCAACGGATTGACCAGACTCTATCTGGCCGATACCAGCTGGAGTTCCTGTCAGAATTACATCTCCTGGTAGCAAGGTCATTGCTTGAGAGACATGCTGAATGATCTTAGGGACCTTATGAATCAACATGTCGATTGATGAATGCTGTCTAACTTCACCATCAACACGGGTTTCTAGTAGTTGACCATCAACAACAAACTCTGTTTCAACCCAAGGCCCTAGTGGACAGAAGGTGTCAAAGCTCTTAGCTCTAGTCCACTGGCCATCTTTATTTTGGATATCTCTTGCTGTCACATCGTTAGCAATTGTGAAACCCCAGACATAGTCCAGTGCTTTATCTTCTGAAACATCTTTAGCAACCTGGCCAATGACAATAGCTAGTTCACCTTCGTGATCTACTCGCTCTGAAATCTTAGGTAGGACGATTGCTTCATCTGGACCAATGACTGTGGTTAGAGGCTTGATGAAGATAAGTGGTTCAGGAGGTAAGTCTCCACCCATCTCAGCTGCGTGATCTGCATAGTTCTTACCAATGCAGATGATCTTGCTGGTTGGAAGTATTGGTGGAAGAAGTTGAACATCCTTAAGAGGAACTCTCTCCCCTGTTGTTTCATAACCTTGGAAGATTGGATGACCTCTGAATACAACTACCTCAGGCCCATCCACTACGCCCCAAGAAACCTTGTCTTGAACTATGAACTTTGCAATTCTCATTAGCTAAGTTTTACAAGCCAGTTGTGACGATCTCCGATAAGACCATACTGAATGCCTGTTAGTTCTTGACGAAGAGAAGTAGTGAGTTCTCCTGGCTCTGGATTCTCAGGACCGATAGTGCCTTCCTTTGACTTGAACTGACCAACTGGAGTAATTACAGCAGCGGTTCCACAAGCAAATACTTCAGTGATCTCTCCTGAGTTATAACCTTCACGAACTTCATCCAAGGTAACTGCACGCTCTTCAACAGTTATGTTTCTGTCTTTTAGAAGCTGGATGATTGAGTCTCTGGTGATACCTCTAAGGATGGTTCCATCAAGTGATGGGGTCACTACGTGGCCATCTTTGTATACGAAGAAGACGTTCATGCCACCTAGTTCTTCGATGTAGGTGTGAGATTCTGCATCTAGGAATAGCACCTGAGAACAACCATTCTCATAGCCTTCATTTTGAGCTAGAAGGCTAGCTGCATAGTTTCCACCAGTCTTAGCTTCACCTGTTCCGTATCTACCTGCTCTAGCTGAATCTAGAGCGATCCAGATACTCACTGGCTTTAGTCCGCCTGTGAAGTAAGGACCAACAGGAGATGCAATAACTCGGTACTCAGCTCTGTGAGCTGCTCGAACACCTAGGAAGTTCTCTGCTGCGATCTCAAATGGTCTGAAGTAGAGAGTCTTCTCATTAACTGGCTTCGGAACCCAGTCTGCATCAACCGAGATAAGGGCTCTAAGGCTCTCAACGAATAGTTCGATAGGTAGTTCAGGTAGTGCCATACGGTGAGCAGACTTTTGTAATCTTGCTCCGTTAGCTTCAGGTCTGAAGGTGTGGATAGAACCGTCTTGGTGTCTATACGCCTTGATACCTTCAAAGATTTCTTGACCATAGTGAAGAACAGCACTTGATGGATCCATCATGATTGGGCCATAAGGCTCTACTCTGGCGTTCTGCCAGCCACCATCTTTAGTCCACTCAATGATTACCTGGTGGTCAGTGAAGTTCACACCAAAAGCAGGGTTTTCTAGTAATGCTTCACGCTCTGCATCAGGCATTGGATGTTCAGACTTGATGATCTTGAATTCCATTTATCTACTCTTTCTAAAGTTGAGCGAAAATACTTTGAGCTATTTCAGCAGTTGATCTCTTTGCATCACCACGGGTTGATAAATCAATTGCAACGGCTCTTTCAATTCTCGCTGCAGCAACTGGGTTACCCAGGTAATCCAAAAGCATCGCTGCTGATAGAACGGCAGCCGTTGGATCTGCTAGACCCTTACCTGCAATATCAGGAGCTGAACCATGAACTGGTTCAAACATTGAAGGGAATGCTCCAGTTGGGTTGATATTTCCTGAAGCAGCAATACCAATGCCACCACCAATAGCAGCAGCAAGGTCAGTCAAGATATCGCCAAACAGATTGTCTGTGACAAGGACATCAAATCTTTCAGGGTCAGTAACCATGAAGATGGTTGCAGCATCAATGTGTTGGTAATCAACAGTTACTGCCGGGAATTCTTGAGCTACTTCATCAACGGTTCTCTGCCATAGCCAACCAGCATTTACTAATACGTTGTGCTTATGAACAAGGGTTAGCTTCTTACGCTCACGGTTAGCTGCTAACTCAAATGCATATCTAACTGTTCTCTCAACACCGAATTTGGTGTTCACTGAAGTCTCGTTCGCTACTTCGTTTTCGGTGCCAACACGAATAGATCCACCATTACCAACGTAAGCACCTTCGGTGCCTTCACGAACAACAACGAAGTCAACCTTGCCTGGCTCAGCCAATGGACTAATTACTCCTGGGTATAACTTGGTTGGACGTAGGTTGATGAAGTGATCAAAACTGAATCTAAGTTTTAGAAGTAGTCCACGCTCAAGAACACCTGATGGAACACTAGGGTCACCAATGGCTCCTAGCAAGATTGCATCATGGCTCTTTAGAGACTCCATGTCCTTATCGTTAAGGATTTCACCGGTAGCTGCATATCTTTTAGCACCTAGGTCATACTCAGTAGTTATAAACTCAACACCTGAACCGCGAGTAGCAAGGTTCATAGCCTCAAGTGCTACTGCTGTGACCTCAGGACCAATACCGTCGCCACCGATGACACCTATGTTTATTTGCTTAGACACTTGGTTTATTCCTACTCGTTTTCTATAACTTTACTTGAGGGGAGTATCTCTATAGGGGTCTGTGAGCCAATAAAACTAAGGTAACTGAAGGCTTCAAGCCTTCTTTAGTCTGGATTTGACCATCTCGGTTCTCTAGAACCTCGATCTCAAGCCCAGTTCCCTCCATTGCTTTAGTGATGGTCTCAACATTAGGTAGGACCTGAGGATCTCTAGGCCCACCAAAACCACCTTCTAGATTCTCTCTGGAATGCCATACTCCAACCAGATTTCCACCTGGGGCAACATGTGAACTTAGTCTTCGAATTGCAACTTCTAGATCAGGTTCAGGTATCTGTAAGTAGGCAACAACAGCTAGTTCAACAGAATCTAGTTTCGGAACAAAAGACTCACCATCTGAGCAGGTAGCAAGGCAGTTATCTTCAACACCTTCTTCTTTAGCAAACTGAAGGTATTTATCTAATGCGACCTGGGAGAAATCAATGTTCTCTACCTGCCAACCACGCTTAGCTAACCAAACGCTGTTTCTACCTTCACCCCCGGCTAAATCAATAGCTTTCTTATTGGTTCCATCTAGGTCTTTGCAGAATTCAACAACGAATCTGTTTTCAATCTTGGTGTAGATGAACTCATCTGTTGAATACTTCTTATCCCAGGTAGTTGAATCCATTACTTGTTCACTTTGAGTGGAAGAACATTCTGGGCATCAGCGAATGTGCCAATGTTTAATACGCTCTTGAAGCCAAGTTCTCTCATATTTATAACCGCTTCAGCAGCTTCTTCTACTGTTTCTCCATAAACATAGATGGTTCCCTTGTTTTCAACTTCAACAGCCTCAGCTATAAAGCCTCCCGTTGCCATCTCAATGTTTATTGCCCCCACTATGTGTGATTTGTTGTATTCCTCGGCAGTACGAGTATCAATAATCTCAGTGACGTTATCCATGCTGAGTTTGGCTGGAGCACATGCACTCAAGCTAGTTAGTAAAACTAAGGCTAAAAGTGTAGCAAGAGAAACCTGCAATTTCTTCATTTCAACCCTTTCAAGTACGTATTTCAAGAATAGTCCAACGAGATTTAGTTAAGATAGAGGAAAAGGATTAGGAGCTCTAATGGCAACCGAAGTAACCCTAGATGAACTAGCTGATGTTATTGATCGAGGGGGCTTTGTCCTTGATGTTAGAGAAGACCATGAATGGCAAGAAGGCCATGTTCCTAATGCTCACCACATTCCTATGAATGATGTGGCAGAGAACCTAGACAAGCTAGATGATGGAGCAAGAATCTTCATCATCTGCCGTTCAGGCGGAAGATCTATGACTGTAGCCAACTACCTAGAAGCCCAAGGCTACGACGTAGTTTCAGTAGCCGGTGGCACAGATGGTTGGGCTAGCTCAGGCCGAGACTTGTCTTTCGAAGACTCTCTTTAGTCAAGCTTTAGATCAATAGCTTTCAGAACGTCTGCTTCAATCGCAACTCTTACTGCCTCTAGAACATCAGCATCGACCTTAGAGTCAACGGTGATGACAGAAAGAGCTTTGCCGCCCTTCGAGTTTCTAGCAATCTGCATAGCTGCAATGTTTATGTTGTTCTCAGCAAATGCTTTTCCATAAACAGCAACGATGCCTGGTCTATCTGCATAAACCATCATCACTAGATGTTCAGCAATAGCAATCTCAACGTCATAACCGTTTAGGTTCACAATCTTCTGCTGAAGCTTAGGCCCGATAACAGTTCCTGAAACAGATGATGTTGTTCCATCAGCAAGAACTGCTCTAATGGTTGTTACATTTCTGTATTCATCACTGTTGGCATCTACTGAGAGCTTTACATCTACTCCTCTAGATTCAGCCATTAGCGGTGCATTCACGTAAGAAACCTGCTCAGTAACGGCATTCTGATAGAAGCCCTTTAGACCAGCAAGTTTCAATACTGAAACATCAAGAGATGCAATCTCTCCTCTTACTTCAACTTCAATAGAACTTACGTTGCCACCAGAAATAGCAAAGAGAAGCTGTCCCATGTTTTCCATGAGTGAAATACCTGGTCTAACAGCAGCATCAATAACTCCACCTGCAACGTTCACAGCATCAGGAACTAGATCTCCCGCAAGAGCAAGTCTTACGCTCTTAGCAACAGAGATACCTGCCTTCTCCTGAGCTTCATCAGTAGAAGCACCTAGGTGAGGAGTAACAATAATGTTTTCTAGTTCTAGAAGTGGAGAACCGGTTGGAGGTTCATTCACGAACACGTCTAGTCCTGCTCCAGCAATACGGTTTGACTTCAATGCAGCATAAAGAGCATCTTCATCGATGATGCCACCGCGAGATGCGTTGACAATACGAAGATTGGGTTTAGCAATTGCAAACTCATCGGTACTGATAAGACCTGTGGTCTCAGGAGTCTTAGGAATGTGAATAGTAATGAAATCAGATCTCTTCATTAGATCTTCCAGAGATACAAGTTCAACACCCATCTGCTCTGCTCTTACCTGAGTTACATAAGGGTCATAACCAATAAGAGTTGTTCCAAAACCACTTAGTCTTTGAGCAACAAGAGTTCCAATGCGACCAAGACCAACAATTCCAATGGTCTTTTCATAAAGTTCAATACCGGTGAACTTAGATCTCTGCCACTTACCTGCCTTTAGAGACGCGTTAGCATCTGGAACAAAACGAGCAAGAGAGAAGATGTGGGCAATAGCTAGTTCAGCTGCTGAAATAACGTTTGAGGTAGGAGCATTCACAACCATGACACCTGCATTGGTTGCTGCTTTGATATCTACATTGTCTAGACCAACACCAGCACGAGCAATAACCTTCAGGTTAGGAGCAGCTGCAATAGCTTCCTCATCAACCTGAGTAGCTGATCTAACCAAGATTGCATTAGCGGTAGCAAGTGCTTCTAGAAGAGCCTTGCGGTCAGTGCCATCGACATTACGCACTTCAAAATCTGGCCCTAGAGCTTCAACGGTTGCAGGTGAAAGCTCTTCAGCAATAAGAACAATTGGTTTAGCCAAGGTAAAGATCCTCGAAGTTAGATAGTTTGGATGTTTGCTGCCACAGCGAAGCGTGCTTCAATCTTACTCAAGCCATGACTAGTCTTTTACTGTGAATGAACGTATCTTCTATGCCGCTATATCAAGCGATGGCTATCTAGCTGGCCCTAATGGAGATATGTCCTGGGCTGAGAAGTACCTATCTTCAGGGGAAGACTACGGCTATTTCAACCTAGTGAGCACCTCATCAGCAATCCTGCAGGGCCGAGCAACTTTTGACTTTGAGATCGAAAGTGGTGTTCAAGGCCCTAGACCACTCCCCACCTATGTCCTCACCCATATCCCAGAACTCTACGAAAACGTAGTCCAAGAGAACATCTATTTCACCGGAGGTGAAATAGAACGAGTAGTTGAACTCATTGAAGAGAACCACCCAGGTAAGTTGTTTGTGATGGGTGGAGCCGATGTTGTTAGACAACTACTAAAGGCGAACCTGATAACCACCATGAGATTGTTTGTTTGCCCTGAAGAACTGGGAGATGGGACTCCAGCATTTGAAGATGATTCTGTATACGACAACTTCAAGCTCTCAGATGAAAAGCAGTACTCCTCAGGAATTATTGAAGAGGTTTATACCCTCAAGGCTTAAACAAAGAAGCCCTCGTCTAAATGACGAGGGCTTACTTAGTTAATTCTTAGCGAGCTGCTTTACCTTCTTGGTAATCATCTGAGTTCTTGATCCAAGAGAAGAGCTTACGTAGGCTACGACCAACTGCTTCAATTGGGTGAGCCTCGCCCTTTGCTCTAAGAGCTAGGAACTCTGGTGCTCCTGCATCCTGGTCAGCTACGAAACGGTTAGCAAATGTTCCATCCTGAATGTCAGTTAGAACATCGCGCATACGCTCCTTAACCTCTGGGCCAATAACTCTTGGACCTGAGATGTAGTCACCGTACTCAGCTGTGTCAGAGACTGACCAACGCTGCTTAGCAATTCCACCTTCATACATAAGGTCAACAATTAGCTTTAGCTCGTGTAGAACTTCGAAGTAAGCAACTTCTGGCTGGTAACCAGCTTCGATAAGAGTTTCGAAACCGTACTGAACCAACTGTGATGCTCCACCACAAAGAACAGCCTGCTCACCGAATAGGTCAGTTTCTGTTTCTTCAGTGAAGGTTGTCTTGATAGTTCCAGCTCTGGTTCCACCAATAGCTTTTGAGTAAGAAAGAGCTAGATCAAATGCGTGACCGGTGAAGTCCTGCTCAACAGCAACAAGGTTAGGAACACCTCTGCCGTCCTGGTATTCACGACGAACGATGTGTCCTGGACCCTTAGGTGCTACTAGGAATACATCAACATCTGCTGGTGGCTTGATGAATCCGTAACGGATTGAGAATCCGTGACCGAAGACAAGTGCCTTACCCGCAGTTAGATTAGGTGCAATCTCGTTTGCATAGATATCTCTCTGACGAGGGTCTGGTGCAAGAATCATGATTACATCTGCCCACTGAGCAGCCTCTGCAACGCTTAGAACCTTAAGTCCTGCTTGCTCTGCCTTTGCCTTGCTTGCAGATCCATCTTTAAGACCAACAACAACATCAACGCCTGAATCCTTCAGGTTTAGTGAGTGTGCATGTCCCTGAGAACCGTAACCAATTACAGCTACCTTCTTTGCTTGGATCAGCGATAGATCGGCATCTTTGTCGTAAAAGATTTCAGCCATTTGTTTTCTCCTTGTTTTTTGTTTTTGAAATTACTTAAGAATCTTCTCGGAAATTGACTTTGAACCTCGCCCAATAGCCAATACACCTGACTGCACCAATTCCTTGATGCCGAAAGGCTCGAGAACTTTAAGAAATGCTTGAAGTTTTGCTGTTTCTCCAGTGACTTCAATGATTAAAGAATCGCTCACAACATCGATGACGCGAGCACGGAATAAGGTTACCGCTTCTAGCACCTGAGATCTGGTTGAAGCATCGGTTTTCACCTTGATAAGCATGTGATCGCGCTGCACAGTAGTCTCTGGCTCTAGTTCAACAACCTTGATTACGTTAATCAGCTTGTTCAGCTGCTTAGTTACCTGTTCCAAAGGAAGTCCATCAACGCTTACAACTACTGTGATACGAGATAGTCCTTCAACTTCGGTAGTTCCTACAGCCAGAGACTCAATGTTGAATCCACGACGAGCGAATAGACCCGCTACGCGGGTTAGTAGACCTGGACGGTCTTCTACTAGAAGAGATAGTACGTGCTGTGACATTTACTCCTCCTCCCCTTCTTCCCAGACGGGTCTGGTGTCTCGGGCGAACTGAACCGCATCGTTGGATAGGCCTGCTGGAACCATAGGCCAAACCATCGCATCTCTACCAACAATGAAGTCAATAACAACTGGTCGGTCGTTAGTTTCGATAGCTAGCTTGATAGCTGCATCAACATCTTCTTCTTTTTCAACTCTGATACCAAGGCAGCCATAAGCTTCAGCTAACTTCACAAAGTCAGGAACCATGATGGTGTCTGTTCCAGTGTTTAGATCTGTATTTGAATACCTTGAGTTATAGAACAGTGTCTGCCACTGTCTAACCATTCCAAGAGAAGAGTTGTTAATGATGGCAACCTTGATTGGAATGTTGTTAATGGTGCAAGTGGCTAACTCTTGGTTAGTCATCTGGAAACAACCATCGCCATCAATAGCCCATACAAGTCGTTCTGGTTCAGCAACCTTTGCTCCCATAGCAGCAGGGACTGAGTATCCCATAGTTCCAGCGCCGCCTGAGTTCAACCATGAGTTAGGGCGTTCATACTTAATGAACTGAGCTGACCACATCTGGTGTTGACCAACACCAGCAGCAAATACTGCTTCGGGTCCTGATATCTCACCAATACGACTAATCACATACTGCGGTGACATCTTGCCATCATCTGGCTGGGTGTAACCAAGAGGGTAGCGAGTTCTCAAATCATTTAGGAATGTCCACCACTCGGCGATGTCTGGCTTAGTTCCCTTTAGATCTGATATAAGTTCTGCATTTAGTTCATTAAGGACTTCTCTAACATCACCAACGATAGGAACATCAGCAAAACGAATCTTCCCAATTTCTGCAGGATCAATATCTACGTGAATAACTTTTGCTCCAACAGCAAAAGTCTTTACCTGACCGGTAACACGGTCATCAAATCTTGCACCAAGAGTAATTAGAAGATCGCTTTTCTGCAGAGCAGTAACAGCAGGAACTGTTCCGTGCATACCTGGCATACCAAGGTTCTGCTCATTTGAATCTGGGAAAGCACCACGTGCCATAAGGGTAGTAACAACCGGTGCACCAATAATCTTTGATAGCTCAAGAAGTTCTTTAGAAGCACCTGCTCGAATAACTCCACCACCAACATACAAAACAGGACGCTTTGCTTCTTTGATTAGTTGAGCAGCAGCTTGAACCTGCTTGCCATGAGGCTTAGTCACTGGCTTATAGCCAGGAAGATCTACTTTAGGTGGCCAGATGAATTCCATCTTTCCAACTTGAGCATCTTTCGCAATGTCAACAAGAACAGGGCCTGGTCTACCAGTAGTTGCAATTAGAACAGCAGCAGCTAACACTCCTGGGATATCTTGTGCCTTAGTTACTAGGAAAGAGTGCTTAGTAATTGGCATGGTGATACCAACAATGTCTGCCTCTTGGAAAGCATCGGTACCGATAGAAGTTGAGTTAACCTGACCGGTGATTGCAAGAAGTGGAACAGAGTCCATGTGTGCATCAGCAATAGCTGTTACTAGGTTGGTTGCACCTGGACCGGAGGTAGCAATACAGACACCAAGTTTTCCTGATGCTGATGCATATCCTTCAGCAGCGTGACCTGCACCTTGTTCGTGACGAACAAGGATGTGTCTAATCTTTGTTGAATCCATTAGTGGATCATAGGTAGGCAGGATTGCGCCTCCAGGTAAACCGAATATGTCGGTTACACCTAGTAACTCAAGGCTTCTAACGATTGCCTGAGCACCTGTTAACGTTTCGTGCGCCATAATTCATCCTTGTTTCATAAAACCTTTGAGGCCCGAACTAACTGCAGTAAGCGCCTTCAGATGCTGAATGCACTAACTTCAAGTATTTAGCAAGGACGCCGCGAGTATATTTGGGTGCCAAAGGTACCCATTGAGTTTTCCGGGCTGCCAACTCTTCCGGCTCAACTAGTAGTTCGAGCGTTCGAGCTGCGATGTTAACTCTTATCAAGTCTGAATCGCGCACTAGAGCAATTGGACCGCCATCGGTCGCCTCTGGTGCAATGTGTCCGATACATAAGCCGGTTGTGCCGCCTGAGAATCGTCCGTCAGTCAAGAGTAATACATCTTTACCTAAACCGGCACCCTTGATAGCTGCTGTAATGGCAAGCATCTCGCGCATACCAGGTCCACCCTTAGGGCCTTCATAGCGAATAACCACTACATCTCCAGCCTTGATTCTGCCCTCGGAAAGAGCTTCCATGGCAGCAACTTCCCTATCAAAGACACGGGCAGGGCCAGTGAATTCGGCCAAGGCGAAACCAGCGGTCTTCACAACAGCACCATCTGGAGCAAGGGAACCCTTCAGGATCTCAATTCCACCGGTCTTGTTGATTGGGTTTGACATAGCTCTGATGATCTTGCCATCAGGGTCTGGTGGGTTAATGCCCGCTAGGTTTTCAGCAACAGTCTTTCCTGTCACCGTCATGCAATCGCCGTGAATTAGGCCTGCATCAAGAAGAGCCTTCATCAAAACAGGAACTCCACCAACGCGGTCAACATCGTTCATTACATATTGACCAAATGGCTTTAGGTCTCCTAGGTGTGGAACCTTGTCTGCAATTCTGTTGAAATCATCAAGAGTTAGATCTACTTCTGCTTCACGAGCAATAGCTAAGAAGTGAAGAACAGCATTAGTTGAACCACCAAATGCCATAGTCACAGCAATTGCATTCTCCAAAGACTTCTTAGTGATTATGTCTCTTGCTGTAATACCCTGAGCAATTAGGTTAACAACAGCTTCTCCTGAACGATGAGCCCAAGCATCTCTTCTTCTATCTGCAGAGGGAGGGGAAGCTGAACCTGGCAGGCTCATGCCCATAGCTTCAGCAGCAGATGCCATGGTGTTAGCGGTATACATTCCACCACAGGCACCTTCACCCGGACAGATTGCTCGTTCAATACGATCTAGGTCTTCTTCACTCATGGTTCCAGCTTTGCAAGCACCAACAGCTTCAAAAGCATCAATGATTGTCACTTGCTTTTCTGTGCCATCAGTTAGCTTTACCCAACCTGGAGCAATAGATCCTGCATAAAGGAACACAGAAGCCAAATCCAAACGAGCTGCAGCCATCAACATGCCTGGCAGTGACTTGTCGCAACCGGCAAGCAATACAGATCCGTCTAAGCCTTCGGCCTGCATCACTGTTTCAACTGAGTCAGCAATAATTTCTCGAGAGACTAGTGAAAAGTGCATGCCATCGTGTCCCATAGAAATACCGTCAGAGACAGAAATAGTTCCAAATTCAAGTGGATAACCGTGAGCTGCGTGCACACCCATCTTGGCTGCATCAGCTAGACGATCAAGGGATAGGTTGCAGGGGGTTACTTCATTCCAAGAGGATGCAACACCAATTTGAGGCTTTTCCCAGTCATCGTCCCCCATACCAACAGCTCTAAGCATTCCTCGGGCAGCTGCACGTTCGATACCTTCGGTAACAACGCGGCTTCTAGGCTTCATATCTCTAGTCATTTACTAAGTTTAGGCGAATATCCATACATATAAGAAGGGAGCCTTTTATGTGGTTTAGCCTAGAGATGTGCCAACACCTCAAGAAACCTTAGACAAAGAGAGCCTTGCTAGATATACCAAGGCTGCCATTGTCTCCAGCCGTGAAGTTATCCGGTCATACTCAACCTCATTTGGGCTAGCCACCAACCTTCTAGCTAAGCCAATCCGCACCCACGTTCAGAACATCTATGCCCTAGTTCGAGTAGCAGATGAGATTGTGGATGGAGCAGCAGCTGGAGCATTAGGGCCAAACAGCAGAATAGAAGCTGGTTCTCAGCTCAACAACTTAGAACAAGAAACCTATAAGGCTATGAACCTAGGGTTCAGCACAAACCTTGTAGTTCATGCCTTTGCAGCAACAGCTATTGAAACTGGAATCACCAGAAAGATAGTTGAACCTTTCTTCTACTCAATGCGTCTAGATCTTCAGAAGACTAAGTACGACCAAAAAGCATTTGATGTTTATGTTTATGGATCTGCTGAAGTAATTGGTTTGATGTGTCTGCAGGCTTTCATTCAAGAAAAGAACTTTGCCCCTTCAGAACAAGAAACTCTTCGAAAAGGTGCTCAAGCACTAGGTGCTGCTTTCCAAAAGGTTAACTTCCTTAGAGATCTAGCAGCAGACTTTGAACAACTCGGTAGAAGTTACTTCCCTGATGTAAACGTAACCACCTTCAATGAAGAAACCAAAGTCAGACTAGTCAAAGACATCAACAACGACTTAGCTCTATCAGCTAGAACTATTCCCCTTCTTCCTAAATCTTCAAGAAGAGCAGTTGTTGCAGCTCAGTTCTTGTTCACTGCTCTAAACAAAAAGATTGAGAAGACTCCTGCAGAGACTCTTATTCGTGCTCGCATTAGAGTAAACGACCTTCACAAACTTTTTATACTCTTCAAAGCAATGATCGGAGTAACACCTAAATGACCCAAAAGACCGCAATTATCGTCGGTGGTGGCATCGCAGGATTAGCAACAGCAGCAATTCTTGCTAAAGCAGGAATGAAAGTTCAGCTGTTTGAAGCTAGAGAAAAAGTTGGCGGTCGTGCTTACATTTGGGAAAAAGACGGTTTCACTTTTGACATGGGTCCTTCCTGGTATCTAATGCCAGATGCTTTTGATCAGTTCTTCAAACTGATGGGTACAACAGCAGCTGAACAACTAGATCTAGTTCGCCTAGACCCTGCATACAAGACCTACTTCGAAGGCCAGAAAGAACCTATGGTCATGCACGAGAACTTGGCCATGAACCTAGCTGAGTTTGAAGCAGTTGAGCCAGGAGCAGCCAAGCAGGTGCAGAAGTATCTAGCCAGCGCTGAAGAGACTTATCTACTAGCCAACAAGCACTTCCTCTACACAAACTTCCAGAACGCCAAGTCCTTCATACATCCAGATGTTGTGAAGAAGGCTGGAACATTTGTAAAGCACCTACTAACTTCTCTCTATGACTTCTCTTCAAAGCACGTCCAGGATGAAAGATTACGCAAGGTTCTAAACTTCCCTGCTGTGTTCCTAGGAGCATCTCCTTACGAGACTCCAAGCATGTATCACCTGATGACCCACATCGATATGAATGTTGGAGTGTTCTACCCGCAAGGTGGTCTCTACAAGATCATTGAGGCTATTGAAGCTCTTGCTAAAAAGCACGGTGTTGAAATCCACACCAACTCTTCTGTTTCAAAGATTGAGGTTGACTCATTTGGTCAGGTTAAGGGTGTCCGTGTTGGTAATGCACTTTACGAATCAGATGTAGTTGTTGCTAACGCTGATCTTCACTTCGTTGAAACTCAACTACTAGAACCTAAGTACCAGAGCATGCCTCAGAAGTACTGGGACAAGAGAGTTCCTGGACCATCTGCTCTTCTTATGTATTTAGGTGTCAAAGGCAAGGTAGACAACCTAGATCACCACACTCTTCTGTACACAGACAACTGGAGTAAGAACTTCGCTCAAGTTTTCAAAAAGGCTGACGGCAAGAGCAAGATTGCCTCTCCAGCTAGCTTGTATATCTGTGCTCCAAGTAAGACAGATCCATCTGTTGCCCCAGAGGGTTATGAAAACCTCTTCGTTCTAGTGCCAGCTGCTGCTGACCCTTCTATTGGTAGAGGTGGAATTGATAGAGCAGGAGATCCTGCTTTTGAAGCAGAAGCAGATCGCATAATTGAACAGATTGCAGAATGGTGTGAGATTCCAGATCTAGCCAAGCGCATTGTGGTTAGAAGAACCATGGGACCAGCAAACTTTGTTGAAGAACTAAATGCCTGGTCAGGTACTGCACTAGGCATGGCACACACTCTTCGTCAGAGCGCTTTCTTTAGACCTAAAAACAAGAGCAAGAAGGTAAACGGTCTCTACTACGCAGGTCATCACTCAATCCCAGGTATTGGTTTGCCTATGTGCCTCATCGGTGCAGAGCTTGTCTACAAGCTCATGATTGATGACAAATCAAGTGGACCTACTGAGAAAGAAATTGCTCCTATTGCTGAAGGTGGCTGGAAGGGCCTGAACTAGTGGCCCAAGGATATACCTATCTGGCAGGGCTAATTCTTTCTCTAATGGGATTAGCTCTAATGGATTGGCGTCACAAGACTGCTTTCACAATAAACAAGAAAGCCGCTAGCCTAGCTATCTTCGTTCCACTAGTGTTCTTCATCATTTGGGATGTAGCAGGAATAGCAACAGGAATCTTCTTTAGAGGAGACACATCTCACCTATCGGGGATCTTGTTAGCTCCTGAGTTCCCTATTGAAGAACTGTTCTTCCTAGTTCTTCTGAACTACTCATCGCTAACCATCTTCACAACAGTGAGCAGAGTAATCGCTAAGAGGTCTGCTAAATGAATCAGTTCACCTACCTAGCTCTAAACGTTGTCTTTATGCTGATTGCTTTTGTGACACTCAATCTATTCAGCAGAAAAAGTCCTTGGCGGGAAATTGGTATCACATTGTTCTGGATGCTTTTGATGACCTTGGTGTTCGATAACGTCATCATTGCTTTAGGCATAGTTGGTTATGACGAAACTAAAATCAGTGGATTGCTTCTAGGCCTAGCCCCAATTGAAGACTTTGCCTACACAGTTGTCTCAGTGTTAGCAGTTGCAATCATTTGGACAAGAGTGACAAGGTCTTCTAAATGAAAGCATTGAATCAGCTCTTTTGGTCATCCCGTCCTATCTCCTGGATTAACACTGCTTTTCCTTTCGGAGCAACCTATCTGCTTATCAACAAAGAGATGGATTTAACTTTCTTTGTTGGAACTCTGTTCTTTCTAATTCCATACAACCTTTTGATGTATGGAATCAACGATGTATTTGACTACGAGAGTGATCTAAGAAACCCTCGTAAAGGTGGCATCGAAGGAGCACTTCTAAACAAGAAGTATCACAAGCTAACCATCTGGTCAGCAGTGCTTCTATGTGTTCCATTCCTGGTTTATCTCTATGCGATATCTGATCTAGCCTCTAGTGCTTGGCTCACTCTCTTCATCTTCACTGTCATTGCCTATAGTGCTCCTAAGCTTCGCTTCAAGGAGCGTGGCTTCCTAGATTCAATAACTTCAGCTAGCCACTTCGTAGGCCCGATGATTTATGCAATGTCGCTAACAGGGCTAGACATGGCTCAACCACAGGTGCTGTTCATCATCTTTGCCTTCACACTCTGGGGAGCTGCATCCCATGCCTTTGGAGCAGTTCAAGATGTAAAAGCAGATCGTGAAGCAGGTATCTCCAGCATCGCAACCATGATTGGGGCAAGAGCAACTGTTTGGTTTGCATTTTTCTCTTATGCACTAGCTGGAGTCTTGGTTCTAAACACCAACTGGCCAGGACCACTAGCTGCTATCGGTGCACTGCCATATCTTTTGATTCTTACCCCTTATCTTCGAATCACAGATGAAACTTGTGAAAAGGCCAACAGAGCATGGCGTCAATTTATTTGGTTGAACTTCTTTGCTGGTGCTCTAGTTTCTTTGATTATTATCTAGCTGACCAATCAATCATGTAACGGCTGTTATAGCCACTACTGCAGTGCTGGCAACTGTATAGACGAGATGGTTTTCTATATCTAAAGTGTTCATGTCCATTAGGGCATAGTCCTTTATAAGGAGCATATGCAGCAGCTATTTCTTGACCGGTGTATTTATCGTTTCGATAGCCAATCTTCTTAGCTGTTGCCAACCACTTCTTACTGTGACCTTCTTTCGGCCCACATAAAGCATGAGCAATCTCATGAAGAACGGTCTGCATAACATCATCAATTGAGTGAACCAGAGCAAGATACTTGCTGACAGTTATCTTCTTGTCGTTATAAGAACACATACCGGCTCTTCTACGACCACTATCAAAACCAAATGACCATTCTCGATCTTCTAGTTTTTCTAGCATCTCTGTTTCAGCCAGTGCTCTGATGTAATCCCAACGATCAACAACAAGACGGATTTTCTTACCTTCATTACTTCTAGATTTCTCAACAAAACCAAAGTCTTCTAAACAAGCAAGTAAAGACAACTGCTCAACATTTGCTCTGGCAGTTACCTTGCCTAGCTTGTATTCATCAAAGGCATAATCTATAAGCACTCGAATGCCTTCAGCAACCCAAGCCATGCTCCCCTGCTGGCTTTTGCCAATAACCAGAGATGCCGAAGGTCCTTGATCTTTGAACTCAGCAAACCCTAGTTCCGCAACTGGTTCCCCGGCTCTTGTGACCGCCCACATGCTCTCACCAATAGGCTCAAGCTCAAGCCCTGCTCGGCTTAGCCTCTTAGTTGGTTTAGTCATTGTCGCAATCATCGCAAAGACAGGCTAACCCCGAATAGGTGTTTGGTGTTGGAGTTATCCACCAAAGGTCCGTTGTTTCTTTACGCCTAGAAACTTCAAGTTACGCCTAGAGATGTTGCAGTGGCCGAGCAATAGAATTGTGTCAGCGAAAGGACGTCATGAGTACCCAGCCAAAGATTCTTGTAATAGTTCACGATATCGATGACCACCTCAACGAGATGGCTAACCCGATTGCTGAGGCTGGCATTCTCATGAACACTTGGGATGTTCAGAATGACGGCGACGGGCTTCCTAGCTTAGATGAACTTGAGCAGTATTCAGGCATCATTTCCCTTGGTGCTCACGCTGGTGTATTGGAAGAAGCCGAAAATCCTTGGATGAGTCATGAACGCAAGATTATGGAGTGGGCTCTAGAAACCGAGACTCCCCTATTAGGTCTTTGCTTCGGATCTCAACTCCTTGCTTCCGCTGCAGGAGCTCGGGTCTATAAAGCTGATGCAGGAGAATTTGCCTGGACAAAAGTTGACATGCTTCCAGAAGCCGCCATTGATCCAGTTATTGGTGCCTTGGGTGAAACCGCAGACGCATTTCAATTTCACTACGACACTTTTGAATTGCCAGAGAATGCTGTTCTACTTGGCGAAAGCAATGGCACCATCGAAGCCTTCAGAGTTGGTTCTAGAGCATGGGCAACTCAGTTCCATCCAGAGGTAGGTCTTTCTCAACAGTTAGCTTGGCTTAGCACCTACCGTAGAGCATTCCTTCGCGAGGGCATTGATCTAGATGAACAGATTGCAAAGTCACACCAACTTGCGGCAAGCTACCGAAAGCAGGCTTGGGATTTATCCGAAGCTTTTGCCAAGCAAGTTATTGCTTTCTATAACCGCTAAGCCAATATTGAAGAAACCCCAGTCCTCGTGAGAAGGAACTGGGGTTTCGTGCGCTCCCCGGGAATCGAACCCGGAACCCACTGATTAAGAGTCAGTTGCTCTGCCGATTGAGCTAGAAGCGCGTATTGCCTGAGGCAACAGTTTCCAAGAATAGCAGTTAAAGCCATGGTATTCAAAGTTGGACACTTGCTAGATTAGAGCCATGGATCAACTAACTTCTGGCTCTAAAGCCCCTGCTTTCAAACTAATGAACCAAGATGACGATCCTGTCTCACTTAGCTCCTATAAGGGGCAGAAGGTCATTGTTTACTTCTACCCAGCAGCCTCAACCCCAGGTTGCACCAAACAGGCTTGTGATTTCCAAGAGAACATGAACGTTCTGAAGAAGGCTGGCTATGTGGTTCTAGGTGTATCCCCTGACTCTGCTGCCAAGCTGACTAAGTTCCGCAAGGCTGAGGGTCTAAAGTTTGATCTTCTAAGCGACCCAGACATGAAGACCATCAAGGCCTATGGTGCCTTTGGTGAGAAGAGCATGTATGGGAAGGTCTATGAGGGTTTGATTAGATCTACTTTTGTTATTGATGAAAAGGGCAAGGTTGAACATGCTCTTTATAACGTCAAAGCAACCGGACACGTTGCTATGTTGCGTAAGGTTCTAGGACTCTAGTCTTCTTGGTCTCTGGTTACTTCAGAGACAGCTTTAGTAAAGAGAGTGATTAGTACTGCTCCGGCTGGCAGGGCTATTGCCAATGCTCCTATGACGCTGACTTCATAGATTCCAAATGAAACAGTAATGAGCATTAGCTGCCAGAAGATACCTGCTGATCTAGCCCAGCGCTTTCCCTGACTGATTCCCTTAGCTGCGAAGGTTATCCAGAGCCCTGCTCCTAGAGCCATAACGGCTAAAGCAACCACTGAAGGGAATGATTTAGGTTCATCATTGAACAGAGCTATAACAGCTCCTGCAGAGGCTAAATAGAGGACTATGGCTTCTAGCAAATAGGCAACCGCAAGGATGTTTAGGGTCTTCTGAATCGATGGTTTAGGCATAGATACAAGCCTAAATCGGGTATTTACAAAAGGTGCTGAATGTGAAAATATAGGTGTTGTCGCCATCGCGAACAAATCAAGAAATAAGTACTGATTTAGCTCTTTATGGTGACAATTCTTATTCGATCTAAGGAACATAAATATATGGAACTGCCATGGCTAACCGAAGCTCGCTGTCGAACAGAAGACCCAGAACTGTTCTTTCCAGTGGGAAACACGGGACCTGCAGTAGACCAGATCGAACAAGCAAAGACTATTTGTAGAGACTGTAAAGTCATCAACCACTGCCTTGAATACGCCATCAAAGAAAACCAGGACAATGGTGTTTGGGGCGGTCTTAGTGAAGATGAGCGTAAGTCTCTAAAGCGTAAGTACGCAAGAGCTCGCAGATCTGCTTAGGCTATCGGAACCTCAAGAGCCACTGTAGTTCCACCAGTTTTATCTGATTTGAAATCTATTTTTCCTCTTAGTTCACCCTCAGCCAGGGTTGTAACAATCTGAGTTCCCAAACCACTTTGAATCTTGCCAGGCTCAATTCCAACACCGTCATCGGCAACAGTGATGAACAGCTTCTTGGATTTCCTTGCTGCTGTGACAGTCAAGTGGCCTGTCTTATTGGCTAGACCATGCTCATAGGCGTTGGTAATAATCTCAGTCAAAACAACTGCCAGTGGGGTTGCAATCTCTGATGGCAATCTTCCGAACTTACCGATACGTAGGTTGGTTACCTTGGCGTTATAGCCAGCTGCTAGTTCCCCAACTAAAGCGATAATGCGATCAAAGATCTCATCAAAGTCAACATCTTGAGCCAAGCCTTCAGAGAGTGAATCATGAACAACAGCAATAGCCGCAACTCTTCTCTCTGCATCGCCTAGAGCTTCTAGGGTCTCTGGAGACTTGCTTCTACGGCCCTGAATTCTAAGCAGGCTAGCAACGGTTTGTAGGTTGTTCTTTACTCTGTGGTGAATCTCACGGATAGTTGCATCCTTAGTCACAAGTTCTCTCTCTTGTCTTCTAAGTTCCGTTACATCTCTACACAAAAGGATTGCTCCTGTGTTCTCAGAGTTCTCAAAGATAGGGATAGACCTAATCGAAAGAGCCGCTGAGTTGCCTTCAATATCGGCTCTCCAGGCAACTCTTCCCGAGACCACCATCGGCAGTCCTTCATCAACATTGCGTCTATCTTTGTTGAGCTTGTTGGTCACTTCAAGTAGAGATCTACCTTCAAGTTCACCATCCACTCCTAGTTTCTGGAAAGCTGAAATACCGTTTGGGGAAGAGAAGAGCACCATTCCATCAGCATCGATATGGACAAGTCCATCGTTAACTCGAGGAGTTCCTCTTCGAGGGGAACTTTGTTCTGAAGCAACTGGATAGTTTCCATCAACCACCATGTTTAGAAGTTTCTCACCAAGAGCAGACAAGCTAATTCTTGTCTTTGTAGGTGCTGCAGCATCTCCTAGGTTGATGTGTTTAGTAACAACCGCGATGGGGCTTGGAGTGATGTCAGTGCCACTTGCAGCATTCAATCTTCTAAATACTGGAACCGCGCTCAATCGAGCAGGCATACCTTGGTATTTATCTAAGCCACCTAATTCAACAGGCTTACCTGTCTTGAATGCTTTAGAAACAATCTGAGACCAAGCTTTTTCAACTGGCTTACCGGTGATGTCTCGATAGAAAACTGTTGCAGCTGATGAAGGTCTTGCATGCCCTGCTGCAATAAAACCATTCTTGCCATCTGAAATCCAAAGCACGAGATCTGCAAAGCTAAGGTCAGCAATTACCTGCCAGTCTCCCAAGAGGGCATGAAGCCATTCAATGTCAGCAGCATGGCTATTGCCATGTTGCTTCATTAGATCGGTAAGTGCAGACACTCCTAAAGTTTAGCCACGCTCCTTCTTGAACTGCTACCCACAAGTAGTTGCTTGGCTAGTTCTGCTATTGCCACCCTGGCAGGTGAAGACCTTTTCAGAAGTGCTAACGGCAAGCCATTGAGCATTGCTTTATCTAGGTTCTCCCTATCTTCTGGGATAAAGACATCCACTCTTAGCTTTGCAAGAGTGAGAAAGGTTTCCTCCAGTTCCTCTCTTGCACCTTTGCCCAAGGCTGTTGTTCTAAACCTGTTTACGGCTAGCAGTGGGTCAATACTTTGGTCAAGTTCATCAATGAACTCTTTGGCGATTAGAAATCTTGATGCAGCTACCGGATCTGACCCAGCAACAAGAATCACCTTGGCTGCTCTACTCAGAACACTCTTCAAAAGCGCATCTCTGCTGAACTCTTTCTTAACCAGGCTGGAGGGATGAAACAGGCTGGTCTTGAAAGTTGTTGCTTGGGGTAAGTCAAGGACTATGTGATCTGCTTCTCCTTGAAGGTCAAAAATAAGTTTCTCGAATCGTTCAGGAGTAACCTCAGGCCAGCGATGTGGTGAACTCAGTCCTGGCATAAAGCTCAACTCATGCCTACCCAGAGAGATGGAAATAGTTAGTCGCTTGTATTCATCTTGAGTGAGCCTGTTTTGCTCAGCTAATCGCAGGCAAGCACTTAGCCCTGCTGGAGTTGCTACTAGTCCTAACCCCAGGGCAAGTGAAGGGGCAAGAGTATCGAGGTCTACGAGCAATACACGCTCTCCTGCTAGAGCTAACTCGGTTGCTATGTTTACCGCAACGGTACTTTTGCCAGGAGAGCCTGCAGGACCCCAGATTGCTGTTACAGGTATTGGATAGCTCGGTTGCTTAACTTGTCTAGCAACCGGAGGTGCTACATCACCAACTACAGCCAGATGTGCTCTTCTTCCCCGCCGCCTAGTCTCCATTAGCTCTAATTCCTATGACAGTTGACTTGGTTGCTATGGCTGCTACCACTGATCGAACCTCGGCAGGAGTGACACATACTTCTACCTGCTGAGGAAATTGGCTATAGGTATCTGTATCCACTTTGATGTTCACCAACTCAGCTGAGCTAACAACTTGAACGGGAATTGTTTCACTGCTTGTTACTTGGTTGGCAGCCCATAGATCGATTCGGTCACCAACTTTGATGTTGCTGGCAAGAGCAACTCCTAGAGCTACTGAAAGCTCAGAACAAGTCGAGCGGGTATCTGGCGTAATGGAACTCAGCGGTATTAGCTCTCCCGCGCTAACTGGTCTAATTAGGGTCCACTTAGAGAGATTCTCTTGGCTTGCTTGAAGGTATAGATTCTCTGTCTCGCTCAAGTCCATGGGTAATGACATTAGGTTCGCTGCGGTTAGGTCTGAGTTAGAAGACAGGTTGGTTGCTGCAACCAAGTACTGATCTGCTGGAACTTCTGAGCTAATCGAGATAACCCAAGAAGCCACAGCAATTATGCAGAGAGCTATCGCACCGAGTATTCGGTTCCTACGTGAACCTCTTCGGTTGTTTAGTTGCACACTTCTCTTGCGCTTGCGAATGAAGAAAGACATTCACCTATGTTGGCTAAATCTAAAATTACATGCTGAGCTTTTCCACAACCAAAGACTTTATTGACTTCATTGGAATCGATAACCTCTGAGCGTCAAAAGTTACAAACTCAAGAATCTTTCCAGAGTTTCCAACGATGTAACCGACATACTCAGATTCACCTGCAGCTAGCGAAAGCTTTGCTGCTGAACCAATTAAATGCAAATTCACAATCGCCTTCAACGTTGCTTTAGTCTCTTGAATACTTGTTCCAACATCTTGAGGCATTATAAACATGTAGTCCTGAATTATGATCCAAGAATTCTTTGATGTTGTTGAGGTAAATCCTGCAATAAAGTCCTTGCCAAGAAGAGGGAGAGTCAGATAAAGATCAGATAGGTTTTCTCTAACTACAAGAATCAGCTTGCAATAGTCCTGATTGTCTTCATTTACCTCACTAGCGCTACTGGCGAAGTAGCCTTCTGCTTCAAGATCTTCTATAAGTGCATCTAAGTTCATGATGCATTTATGCCAGATGTTTTGGAGTTAGATATAACTTATCCACATCCAAAAGGATTTATTAGGTGAATTGGGTATTTATCGGTATTTTTGCTCTATTCGTGCTGTGGGGGAAGTAAAGTGCCAAATGAACGCCGTAACAGCTGCAAGAAGAAAAGTAAGCACGCCCCTCGAATCAGACGATTACTTTGGCATTGAGTTTGCCAAGTCTGCGGATCTGGGAGACCCAAAACCTATCCTGGCTTTCCTAGCCCAATCGATTATTGAAACCCTTGCAGGCATAAGAGACATAGAGCAGTGCGCCAGATGGCTCTCTGACGGGGTCTATCAGCAGATTAGACAGAAGTCTTTGGCGTCAAACAGGTCTAGAGCGGAGAGCTCTGTCAAAGCCATGAGACCCAATCTTGCTGTTGGCAAGATATCGGTATTTAGCCCGCGTGAAGGGGTTATCGAGGGTGTAGTAATTGTTCACAACATTGGTAGAGCCAGAGCTGTGGCTATAAGGCTAGAGGGTTACAACGGCCGATGGCGAGCCAAAAGCGTTGCGGTGCTATGAACTCTTACTTCTTGAAGAAAGAGCTACCTTCGCTTGACTCTGGTGGGTTCTTACCCTGAGTCTTTACCTCAGTGTCGCCTTCTTCTGTTGGAGCTGAGTAGGTTAGGTTCTTCACTGGCTGAGGCTGCTCGACCTGAACTTCAAGGTTGAACAAGAAGCTAATTGCCTCTTCCTTGATAGCACCCATCATCTGGGTGAACATGTTGAAACCTTCACGCTGGTATTCAACCAAAGGATCGCGTTGAGCCATCGCACGAAGACCAATACCTTCTTTGAGGTAATCCATCTCGTAAAGGTGATCTCTCCACTTTCTATCTAGTACAGAAAGAACAACGCGACGCTCAAGTTCGTGCATCGCAGACTCGCCGACAGTTTCAGATCTCTTTGCATAAGCAATACGTGCATCAGCAACAATCTCTCGTGCTAACCATGCTCTGGTAAGTCTTGATCTTGTTCCTGCTTCAGCTAGAACTTCTTCAACTGTGATGCCGATTGGGTAGATTGTTTCAATATCTTTCCAAAGAGCTTCAAGGTCCCAATCGGTTCCAGCGTTCTCAACAATCTGAGAATCAACAATGTTTGTGATTACATCTTCTAGGAATGTGTCGACGCGACCAGTGAGGTCATCTCCACTAAGGATGTGTCTACGGTCTGAGTAGATTGCTTCACGCTGACGGTTTAGAACATCGTCATACTTCAAAACGTTCTTACGTGTTTCAGCGTTACGAGCTTCAACCTGTGACTGAGCGCTAGCAATTGCCTTGCTAACAACACCAGACTCGATAGCCATGTCATCTGGAATGTTGGTTCTGTTCATCAGAGCAGCTGCCGCACCTGAGTTGAACAAACGCATTAGATCATCAGTTAGAGAAAGGTAGAAACGTGACTCACCTGGATCACCTTGACGACCTGAACGACCACGTAGCTGGTTGTCGATACGTCTAGACTCGTGACGCTCAGTTCCTAGAACATATAGACCACCAACGGCAACAACCTTGGCTGCTTCTTCAGCAACCTGAGCTTTCATCTTCTCGTAAGCATCTCCCCAAGCTGCTTCATACTCTTCAGGCTTCTCAACAGAGTCAAAGCCCTTCTTAGCAAGAGTCTCAAAAGTTAGGTACTCAGAGTTACCACCGAGCATGATGTCAGTTCCACGTCCAGCCATGTTGGTAGCTACAGTTACGGCACCCAAACGACCTGCTTGAGCCACAATAGAGGCTTCTCTAGCGTGGTTCTTAGCGTTTAGAACTTCGTGGCGAACTCCACGCTTGGCAAGAAGCTTAGATAGATACTCGCTCTTTTCAACGCTTGTAGTTCCAACTAGAACTGGCTGGCCTGTTGCGTGACGGGCTGCAATATCTTCAACTACCATCGCAAACTTCACAGCTTCGTTCTTATAGATCAAATCAGACTGGTCAATACGAACCATCGGTTTGTTGGTTGGAATAGGCACAACACCGAGCTTGTAGGTGCTCATGAATTCAGCTGCTTCAGTAGCTGCTGTACCGGTCATACCTGAGAGGGTCTTGTATAGACGGAAGTAGTTCTGCAGAGTAACTGTTGCCAAGGTCTGGTTCTCTGCTTTAATCGCTACACCTTCTTTGGCTTCAATAGCCTGGTGCATACCTTCGTTGTAACGACGGCCTTCAAGAATACGTCCGGTGTGCTCATCAACGATTAGCACCTCACCCTTCATAACAACGTAGTCCTTGTCAGCCTTGAAAAGAGCTTTAGCTTTTAGAGAGTTGTTTAGGAAAGAGATCAGTGGAGTGTTAGCTGCCTCATACAGGTTAGAAATACCTAGGTAGTCTTCAACCTTTGTAATACCAGGCTCAAGGATTCCAACAGTTCTCTTCTTCTCATCAACTTCATAGTCAATTACTGGCTGAAGTTTTTCAGCAAGCTTTGCAAACTCGCCGAACCAACGGTTAGCTTCACCCGCTGCTGGACCAGAAATGATCAAAGGAGTTCTAGCCTCATCAATCAAGATCGAGTCAACCTCGTCAACGATTGCGAAGAAGTGCTCTCTCTGAACAATCTGAGACGCACTCTGAGCCATGTTGTCTCTTAGGTAATCAAAACCATATTCGTTGTTGGTTCCGTAAGTGATGTCGCATAGATACTGTTCACGTCTAACTTCTGGATTCTGACCAGAAAGAATAATTCCTGTTGACATACCAAGAGCTCTGAAAACACGACCCATAAGTTCACCCTGGTATTCAGCCAAGTAGTCGTTTGTAGTAATTACGTGAACACCACGACCCGCAATGGCGTTTAGGTATGCAGGCAAGGTAGCAACAAGAGTCTTACCTTCACCAGTTTTCATTTCAGCGATGTTACCCATGTGAAGGGCTGCTCCACCCATCAGCTGAACATCGAAGTGACGCATTCCAAGAGTTCTTCTTGCTGCTTCACGAACTGCAGCGAAAGCCTCTGGAAGTAGATCATCTAGAGTTTCCCCAGCAACGTAACGCTCTCTTAGGGATGCGGTTTCGTGGAGTAGGTCTTCGTCAGTTAGAGCAAGGAAGCTCTCTTCTAGGCCGTTTACTTGAATAACTATTGCCTTCAACTTGGCAAGGATTTTGCCCTCGCCAGCTCGCAACAGACGATCAACTATTGATGCCAAGGTTAACTCCAAACGCTTATTAGGGGGTTCTAATCAATCTTAGACTGGGTAGAGGTCTCCCTCTCCCCCTTATAAACACTAGGCTTTAGCTCCCCAACCCTAGCAAATACAAAGAAACTGGTCGCCTCAAGCCCAGAGGCTCTAAGGCAGGTTATCGCTTCAGTCATAGTGGCCCCAGAGGTTAGAACATCGTCAATCAGCATCAAAGGTCTTCCATTCGGGTGAAACCCTCTGAGATCGGCTCTAAATGCCCCCTGCATGTTCTCAATCCTCTGGTCTGGACTCAGTCCCACCTGATCCAATCTCTTGGCTCTAGACCTCAACAACTCTCGAGTTCTCAATCCGGGCAACTGCCTTGCTAGTGCTTTCGCGATGAGCGAGGTGTGTGAGAAACCTCTCTTCTTGAAGTTTGAAAGAGATGAAGGCACCGGAACCAAAATTGCATCATTGAGTTCCTCAGGCCAGAACGCTTTAGCGAAAGCAGCGATAGCAGGAGTTAAGGATGTAATCCCCTTTTCCTTCAAGTTATTGATTATTGAAGCAGCTTCAGTGCTGTAATCAGATATTGCAAAGCCACTGACTTCAGACAATTCGATTTGCCTAAAGTTCACTTGGAAGTTTTCGCTACATCGCTTACATAACGGAGCACCGAGTTTGGAACAGATCACGCAAGGTGTTGGCAAGATGACGTTGAGCAGATTGAACATCTACAAAGTATTTGGCTTACATCAAGCAAATAAGAGTTTTTAAGAAGAACTGTTGAAAACTATGGCTTATTAACAGCAAGCGGCAAGGGTGATTCAAACTCTGTGATGTCATGACGCTTTGGCAGAGTTAATCTAAAGCAAGCTCCAAGACCTGGTTCAGCTGCTACTTCTAGTTTTCCTAGATGAAGTTGAGCGTCTTCGTATGAGATAGCAAGACCAAGACCTGTTCCACCGGTAGTTCTCTTTCTAGATGGATCAGCTCTCCAGAATCTATCGAAGGCTTGAGAGAGTTCTGCTTGGTTCATACCAATACCTTGGTCGGTAACGCTAACTGCAACGGCTTTATCGTTCTGAGCAACTCTAATCAAAACTGGTTTACCTTCTCCGTGTTCAATTGCATTGGTAAGCAAGTTGTTGAGGATTCTTTCAATACGTCTTGAGTCAACCTCACACTGCACAGCTCCTGACGGGATATCTGCTTCAAGATAAACGCCCTTGGAATCAGCGAAAGGCTGAATAGCTGTTAGACAAACTCCAACAATTCCGTTCAGGTCGTGAACCTCAAACATAGGTTCCACACCTTCAGCGTCATACCTAGATATCTCTAGAAGGTCAGCTAAGAGCATGTCAAAGCGGTCCATCTGACCATGCAGGTTCACAATGGATCGCTCAGTGAAAGGAGGTAGACCCTCTTTGTTGTCATTTAGATAATCAGCGGCAAGCTTCATTGTTGTTAGCGGTGTTCTTAGTTCGTGAGAAACATCGGATACGAATCTCTGTTGCATCTTCGATAGCTCACCCATAGCAGTGATCTTCTCTTGCAAGCTGTCGGCCATGTGGTTGAAGGAGGTGGCTAGAACAGCTGCCACGTCTGTTCCACGAACAGCCAATCGTCTATCTAAGTCTCCATTAGCTAGAAGCTCACTGGCATCAGCTGCTTCCTGAACTGGTCTAACTAGCCAACTTGTAACCAGGAAGGAGAAGAAACCAATAATCATTAGGGTTACAAGACCACCGAGAACTAGGGTTCTCTGCACAAACATCAAAGTCTGTTGCTCGTTATACATGTCATAGACCAGATACAACTCGTATCTATGTCCACCTGGAAGAGTGAACTTTTGACCTATCAGGATTGCTGGAGTGGACTCTCCTGCTCTTGAGATCTGAACTGTTCTTGTGTGCAGTTCTTCTTCGCTAATTACAAGATTCCTGAAATCTTCAGTAATCAAGGTCAAGTCGATACCAACTGAGGTCGGGCTAGATAGATTCTTCGGATTTGATTGGCCATCGGAATGAAGAAAGGCGACTTGCCTAGTTTGAGAAACACCGATTGATTCAAGTTCAGGAACAACCTCTTGAAGTGCTTGCTCTAGTTTCCAAGAACCTGGACCAGAGGTGCCTTCAAACAATCTAGAGACAGTGAACTTTGCTCTGTTGCTTTCAATTACAGCTTGTTCTGTTTTTCTACTGAATAGACCATTACCGATGGAAACACTTAGAACTCCACCAAGGATGATTAGCGCTGTGCCAGAAAGAGCAACTGTATAAACCAGTGCTCGAAGCGTCAGCGAAGATCTAAATCGATCTAGTGCCGCTTTGGTGATGCGGCTAAATATCATTTACTCAGGTCCCGCTTTGTAGCCCCAACCGCGAACGGTTACAACTAGTTTTGGATCTTCCTGGTCATCTTCAATTTTTGAACGTAGACGCTGAACGTGAACGTTCACTAGACGAGTGTCAGCCTTATATGTGTATTCCCAAACCTGCTCCAAAAGCATCTCTCTGCTGAATACCTCATTTGGATGCTGAGCAAGAGTAAGCAAAAGCTTGAACTCAAGTGGAGTAAGAGCAATCTTCTTGTTACCCTTACGAACCTCATGGCTCAAAGTGTCCATCTCGATTGGACCAATCTTGATGATTGGGTGCTGTGGTTCTTGAAGTGGACGAAGACGAGCCTTGATTCTAGAAACAAGAACTTCAATCTTGTACGGCTTAGTTACGTAGTCATCAGCTCCGGCTTCAAGACCACGAATCATGTCGGTGTCTTCGGTTCTTGCTGTCAGCATGATGATTGGCACACCAGAGTTTCTTCTGATCTCAGTACAGATTTCAATACCGTTTTTACCTGGCAACATCAGGTCTAAAAGAATTAGATCTGGCTTGTTCTTTTCAAAGGCTGGTACAGCATCCAAACCATTGGATGCGTAGCAAACTTCAAATCCACTGGCCATTAACCCAATTTCTAGCTGCTCTCTTAGAGCATCATCGTCTTCGACGATAAGGATTTTAAACATGACTGTTCTTTCTAGTAACGGTAGTGATCCGGCTTGAATGGGCCTTGAGGCTCCACTCCGATATAGCGACCCTGATCACTGGTTAGCTCTGTTAGCTCAACATTGAGGGCTTTGAGGTGAAGACGAGCGACCTGCTCATCAAGGTGCTTAGGCAAAATGTAGACGCCGATTGGGTATTCCGACCTCTTAGTAAATAGCTCGATCTGAGCAAGTACCTGATTGCTAAACGATGTGCTCATGACAAAAGATGGGTGGCCTGTTGCGTTACCTAGGTTCATCAGACGTCCTTCAGAAAGGATTAGCACTGAGTTACCGTTTGGTAGCTGCCACTCATCAACCTGTGGCTTAACTTCAACCTTCTTTATGCCAGGAATGCGTTCAATACCTGCCATGTCAATTTCATTATCGAAGTGACCGATGTTTGCAATAACAGCAAGGTGCTTCATCTGCTGAACGTGCTCGGTTCTAATAATTGCCGGGCTACCTGTTCCAGTAATAAAGAAGTCTGCTTCTTTCACTACCTTCTCAATGGTAGTTACTTGGAAACCATCCATTGCTGCCTGAAGTGCACAGATAGGGTCAACTTCGCTGATGATGACGCGAGCTCCCTGGCCACGCATAGCTTCAGCAGCTCCCTTACCAACATCTCCGTAACCGGCGATGAAGACAGTCTTGCCACCGATAAGAATGTCAGTTGCACGGTTTAGGCCATCTGGTAGTGAGTGACGGATTCCATACTTGTTATCAAACTTAGATTTAGTAACTGAGTCGTTTACGTTGATACCTGGGAATAGCAGTGTTCCACGCTTGAACATTTCGTATAGACGCTTCACGCCTGTTGTTGTTTCTTCAGTAACACCGTAGATGTCAGCTGCAATTCTGGTGAAGCGATCCTTTTGAAGTTTCAACTGCTCAGTTAGAAGGTTAAGAATCACTCGATACTCTTCGCTGTCTTCAACACCTGCTGGTGGAACTGATCCAGCTAGTTCAAATTCGCGACCCTTGTGAACAAGAAGAGTTGCATCTCCACCATCATCCAAGATCATGTTTGGACCAATGTAATCTGCGCCTTCAGCTAATGCTTCTTGGGTCCAGTCGAAGATGCGCTCAGTTGCCCACCAATACTCTTCAAGGGATTCACCCTTCCAAGCAAAGATTGGGACACCTTGAGGAAGCGCAATTGTTCCATGAGGACCAACTACAGCTGCAGCAGCGGCTTCATCTTGAGTTGAGAAAATGTTGCAAGAAGCCCAACGGACTTTAGCTCCTAGAGCTACCAAAGTTTCAATCAAAACAGCAGTCTGAATAGTCATGTGTAGGGAACCAGCAATACGAGCACCGCGAAGTGGTTGGTGAGGACCGAACTGTTCACGCATTGCCATAAGTCCAGGCATTTCATTTTCCGCTAAACGGATTAGGTGTCTACCGTAATCGGCTAGTGATAGGTCTGCGACCTTGTGCTCGATTTTGGTGCCGGTCTTACTGTTCAAAGAAGTCATGGACTCTATTATCGCCCTTATTTGACCTCAAAAGAAACCAAATTGTTACCTAAGGATTAGCCCCAAAACTTCATCCCGAATAGCTTCCATGCTTGCCTTAGCCTTGGCTTCAACGTTTAGGCGCAATAGAGGCTCAGTGTTTGAGGCTCTAACGTTGAACCACCACCAGTCCCCTTGGGAGTCAGTTCCTGAGACAGTGACACCGTCTAGGTGGTCAAATGATGCTCGATCTTTGAAGGCGTCTTCAATCCTTGCTCTAGCAGCTGGAACATCGGTAACTGTTGAGTTGATCTCACCGGATAGGAAGTATGGGTTGTATTGCTTTGAGATAGCACTCAAGGTTTCTGGCTGTGAACCAAACTCAGCCAAGACATGCATCGCTGCCAACATACCGTTGTCGGCTCCCCAGAAGCTCTTGAAATAGTAGTGAGCTGAGTGCTCGCCACCAAAGGCGGCATTGGTTGCTGCCATACGGTCCTTGATTAGCGAGTGACCAACCTTAGTTCTCTCTCCAATAGCTCCTTCGGAGTCAATAACTTCAGAAACAACCTTTGAAGTAATGAGGTTATACAAGATAGTGATGTCTGCATCTTTGTCTAGAGATCTAGCTCTTGCAATCTCACGCTTAGCAACCATGGCTGCAACAGCACTAGGTGTAACAGGGTCACCGTTCTCATCGATAACAAAGCAACGGTCAGCATCACCATCAAAGGCAAGACCTAGATCTGCTTTGTGTTCAACAACCGCTTTTTGAAGATCAACTAGGTTCTTAGGCTCTAGTGGGTTTGCCTCATGGTTAGGGAAAGTTCCATCTAGTTCGAAATACATCTCAACAATTTCAATTGGCAACTTAGCTAGTCCAGCTGCTGTGCCTAGAACTGCAGGAACAGTTAGTCCGCCCATACCGTTCGCTGCATCAACAACAACCTTCATTGGCTTCACATTAGATAGATCAACTAATGTCCTCAGGTAAGTTGCGTACTCAACCAAGACATCCTTCTTGATGTATGAACCAGGGGTTGCAACTGCTTCAATTCTTTCAGCAAGGAATACCTTTGCTCTATCTCTAATTGCGGCAAGACCGGTGTCTAGTGAAATACCTCTAGCGCCTGCTCTAGAGAACTTGATTCCGTTGTAGCTTGCTGGATTGTGGCTTGCAGTAAACATGGCTGCAGCTAAATTCAAATCCCCCGAAGCAAAGTAAGACTCATCAGTGGAGCAAAGACCAATGGAGATTACATTCGCTCCACGAGCTTGAGCACCCCTAGCGAATGCTTGTTCAAATAGCGGAGAAGAGTCACGCATGTCATGGCCTACAACAACTGACTTACCGGCTAGCTCTAGCTCATCAACAAAGCCAGCAGCTAATGCTTCAACAACGTCTTCGGTTAGATCAATGTTTACTAAGCCACGAACATCATATGTTTTGACCATTGCATCCCAATTGACGCTCATAGGTCCCCTTCCAATCAACAAACTAAAGAATACAATGTCCCCATGAGCTTAAGACCCAAAGCTAGAGACCGCCACGGCCGTGGCATCCGTCATTCGCTATCAGGTGCTCTTTATAAGACTGGTGGCTCTAGCCTGGATTCTTTCGCCTCAATTGTCAGCTCGACCTGCGAATACCTAAGAGAACGCTGGCCGGAGGAACTCGGAGATCTTCAATATCGCATTCAAGATGCGCCAATCCTTGGTGCTAACTCAAAGTTTGTGAAGCGTTGGTCGGTTAGAGCAGAAACCAAGACAATTGTGATTTATCGACTTCCGATTCTTAGATTGAATCAGAATCAGAGCTCTAACCCAACTGAGGAAAGAGTTCGAATAGAACACCATGTGTTTGAAGCGGCTGCTGAACTTATTGGCAAAGAGCCTTGGGAGCTGATATTCGGTGATGACGAATAGTTAGTGAACGCTAACTCTTACTTGACCTGAGATGTTCTTGTCATCCAACACAGGAATAACACCAATTCGACCATCAATATCAATTACTAGATTCGCAAACACTTCCTGATCACTTGGAATGATGCCCATTGATAGACCAGGGGTTGCTCTAATTACCTCAGTTGAAGATGCGCCAATGGTTCGCTTTATAGTCTCCCCACCAATCTTTATTGAAATGGTGGTTGGTTTATCACTCGAGTTAGTTACAGATAGTTTGCTGATGCCTACTTTAGGCACAGCAATGTATCTAGGAGTTGTGAAGGCTTCTGCTGGATTGATCCAGGAGAAGTCGGTGTATGCACCAGGGATAGTTTTACTTCGAACCAGACGAACGCTTGAATTCACTGGCACATCAGAATCTAAGATTCCAAAGTAGTCCCCATCGTCCAAAGCAGGTATTGGGAAATCAGTAACCTTGCCAGCAATAGCTGTGACAGAGAGAACAGTTCCAAAGGTTTCAGAGGAAGTTCCTAACACTTGGAAAGTGATGGTGGCATCTTTCTTACCTGGTACGAATACTCGAAGCATTTGTTCTAGGTCTGAATACTTATCCGCCGCTGCCATGAACTTTGCACTGTCCTTAGAACCTCTAATCAGAATTCCTGGAATTACTGCGTTCGTGCTGGCCTCTGGAGCAGGAGCAATGTAGTCAGCTCCAGCTGCACTGTTACCTCTAACAGCCTTCTGTTGAATAAGAGCAGTGATTGAACCACCACGGCTGACCACATGAACAGCAATGGATTCTGCTCTCAAAACAAATGATGAAATAGGAACAACCGTTGTCTTATTTGCTGGGACAGAGATGCCTGAAAGTCCAGCACTGTTTGATGTTCCATTCTCAGTGAAGATCTCCAGGTCAACTGTTGAATCAATACTTGTTGGGTTAGTCAGAACAAGTAGTGCTTCTCTACCAACAGCCGTTGATCCACCAACTAGCCAGAACTCACTCTGTGGTCTAAGACAAGGGGCCGCCAACAAACCTCTAAGACTCTTGTTTCTGGAGAATTGAATTTGGTTAGCAGCCAGAAGTTCTGAACCTTGAGCTGTCTTGCCTGTTTCATCTAGGACAGTAAATGAAGACTCTTTGGTTAATCTCTTGAAGATGTCTTGTCTGACACCAAAGCCAGTTACTGGCTTAGTTGAATACCCCTTAAGGGAAGTGCCTTTTCTTGCTGAATAAGAAATCGATGCGCTTGCTGTTGCTGCTCTAATGAAGGTAGAAACAGATGTCTGATTCTTCCCCCCTGGCACAAAGGCAGGGCCTGAGCAAGTGATCTGAAGATCCTTGGCACTAACTTCATGAACCTGAGGTTCAACACTTGGTGTGCTGAGAAGAGCTAAAGGGGAACCGTAAACAACAACAGCAGAAGCAACAGCTGCAACAAAAGCGAAGCGAATTATTCGAATAACCATTACTGCTCCTCCTCTACCTGAAAGCTATCTTCGTTGGCTGCTTGGATTTCAGTTCTAGATTTACGTCCGCGAGAAGTGGGAAGTGCAAGAAGAACATAACCAAAGATGATTCCCAACTGAACTGATTTGGTTATCGACCAATAGGTCTGGTTATCTTTTACCTCAAAGCTGTCACTTGCCTTGACTCTCCAAAGCTGACCAAACTCAGTCTTACCAACTTGGTCCAGTTCCTTAACTGAGTTCAAGCTAACTGCAAGATCGGCATTGCCATCACCATTAGTAACAAGCACATAGCCAATTCCTGCTTGTTTTAGAACAGGGTTAAGATCTTTGCCATTAGCTGAAACAAGATTGCCAACTAGAACTGAAATAGAGCTCTTTAGTTCATCGGTTGAAACGTTGCCCACATTCTGGGAGCTAAAACGATATGCAGTTGACACTGCATCGAGTCTCAGCCCATTAGGTCTAACTAGTTCGGCTCGGAACGATTGATCTCCGGCTTCACCAAGGCTCGACAGAATTAGAAGTCTCAGATCATTTCCTGCATTAGATTCAGCTTCAAATATTGCTGGAAGATTTCTAGAATCTCCAAAAGTTACCTTTGCTGGAGTGAGTGCAGAGCTGAACGCAAGTGGAAGCAGGCCTCCAACAACAGCGACTGTAAGTAGCGCTCTTCTCAAGCCAACTCGAGTTAGAGAGTCAAGCCAAATACCTATGGCTGCAATCACACAAACCATAGCAAGCATCACCAAAGGTGTTGGGCTATCAAACACTGCCTTGGATGAGTTCAAGAAGATAGATCCAGTTCCACCAGATGTGAAAGGTATTCCTTGAATCAACCAAAGGTTTGCTAGTGCCAGAAGAGCTAGTAGCCAAAGACCAAAGACTCCCTTTGCTTTAGCAAGAAGAGAAAGCAGGCCAAACGCTACTAGACCTATTGCAGCCCAACCAAGCAACTGATCCTGACCAAGAAGTGCTTCCAACAAATTCTTCTGCTTGCTTGGATAAGAAATAGTTGGATCGGCTAGAACCGCAAGTGGGGTTTGATTCACAAACACTTGGTAGGCAAGATATGGAAAGACCAGAGCAGAAGCTGGTAAAACGACTACCGCTGTTGTTGCAAATCTTCCCCTTGATAGAACTGCATAGACAGTTGCCAATATCACAAGCATGGTCAGAGTACTTGGAGCGCTGGCTGCAGCAATCGCAAACAGCAATGAGCTAGCTGCTATCCAAGACCAGGTTTGAGCATTTGATCTAACCGAACTAGCGATACCAAATCTTCCTGCTCTAGCTAAAGCAAATAGCAACCATGGCAAAGTGATTGAGAAAATCACTGCTGGGAAATTACCTTCTGACTGAGAAATAGTAAGTGCCGGCCAGAAAGCATAAATCATGGCAAGTGGAATCTTCAGTGAGTTTCTGAGAGTGATTGTTGATAGGAATCTCCAAGCACCAAAGTAAGCAAGTGGGAGGGCTAAATAGAGCACTGCTGACAAGGCAAGGTTTGGAGCAAAGAAGGTAAGTGAACCAATAATCAACAACACCCAGGTAAATGGATCGCTAGGGGCAGCGAGACCTAGTCCAGCGAACTGATAGCTAGCACCTGTATTGGCAAACAGTTGAAGCCAACTATCGCTTAGAGGCAGTGCGAATCCTCCCTTGGCCGCTCTCTCTAGAGGGAAATACTGGAATGACACAACCAAGAGGCCAAGCATTACCCATAGCCCACCACTAGCCGCAAAACTACGTTGAACAACACTTGCTCTGGTAGTTGGAGCTTCCTGGAAATTAGCCAGGTTTGTCTTCTGCTCCTCAAGCTCTAGAGCCAATCGGCTTCGAGATTTGATCTGAGCAGATGTAGCAAACAATTGCCTCAGAGACTTGAGCTTGGCTCTATGTCTATCTCTGAGTCTTGCCCGAACTGTGAAGAAAGCCCAAAGGTTTGCTCTGAGTGTGAAGAGAATTCGGTCTGGTCTCTTCATGAGCAACAGTGTTGCCACCTGAATAACGGACAGAGCTGGCAGGGCTAACCAGTAGAGGAATGAAACAAAGAGTGGCAAGTGGGCTAAACGCAAGTGGTTGGTGGCTTTTGCCAAAGCAAACTTAACAGATCCGCCTAACCACTTCTTATCTCTCTTGCCATGCAGAGATAACTCGGCATGTCTAACTCTTGCTGTTGGCACAACAACAACTCGGAAACCTAGTTGATGAGTTCTAATTCCTAAATCAATATCTGCGGCTAGTTCTGGTGCAACAAGTGAGAAGCCTCCGAGCTCTGCCCAAACAATGGCTCTAATCAACATCGCATTGCTTGTCACAGCAAGCACATCGCTCATCCAGTCATGCTGCTTCTGATCAAGTTCATTGTTCACAAGAGAGAAAGGTTTTACTGACCTGGTTACTGTGAGACCCTGCTGAACAATTAGTTTCTGGTTTTCATAGCCAACCTGCTTTGGTGAAGCAATTGCAACAAGTGGCGAAAGTTCTAGTGCTCTTACTAGTTCAGCTAGTGCATGAACTTCAGGAATTGAATCGTCATGAATAAGCCAGATTGCAATGTCATCAAGATTTTCTAATCCTTCAAGAACTTGTTTTATACCAAGAGCAGATAGCTCTGCAAAGTTTGCTTTTTCTTGAATTGCAAGAACGGCATGCTTATTGGATTCTGCAATGAATGAATCTAGAAGATTAGTTGTTTCATTTGATTTGGAACTGTCCACTACTAGAGTGCGTTCAATTCTGAAGCTCTGCTTCTCAAGAGCTTCTAAGTTTTTTTGTAAATAGAGCGGTTGTCCATTTGAAACTACAACCGCCACCACACGCATACTCATGCCGTGGCCAGTCCTTAGACTAAGCGCGCTTCTTTAGCTTGCGACGTTCGCGCTCGCTTAGGCCACCCCAGATACCGAATCTTTCATCGTTAGCAAGTGCATAGTCCAAACACTGCTTCTGAACATCGCAACCTGAGCAGATACGTTTTGCATCTCTGGTTGATCCACCCTTTTCAGGGAAGAAAGCTTCTGGGTCTGTCTGTGAACAAAGAGCATCACGCTGCCAAGCTAGAGGGTTGTGATCTCCACTTAGATCTCCACCAAGCATTGAACGGAGGAATGGATCCTTAAACCAGTCTTCGGGTACTTGGCCAAAGCTCTCGTTCATCGACATGCGGTTCCTCTCAAATCTTTCTAGCTTGAAAGCTAGATTTCACAGTTGTAATTACAACGCTGTAAGTATTGTGGTGTCAACTTGAGAATAGGTCAAATCGAGAACCGTTATAAAGGCTTTATATTCGATATTTGCCCTATTTATAGGGCTTTTGGCGAGCCCATTTGGAGATAACCTAGAACTATGAAGATTTTAGTTACCGGCGGTGCCGGGTACATTGGCTCCCACGTGATCAGACAGCTTATTGCCGCAGGACACGATCCAATTGCACTTGACGATCTCACCAATGGCATTCAAAAACGGCTCGGTGAAACCCCTTTGGTTCAGCTAGACCTAGCCTCCCCCGAAGCCACCGCTTCTCTAATCAAAGCTTTCAAGGAGCACTCAATTGATGGGGTAATCCACCTAGCTGCCCGAAAGGCGGTTGGGGAATCTGTTGAAAGACCTGAGTATTACTACCAGCAGAACATCAACTCTGTAGCGAATCTTCTTCTAGCCATGCGCGAATCAAAAGTCATGAACATGGTCTTCTCTTCAAGTGCTGCAACTTATGGATCTCCCGATGTAGACCTTGTGAACGAAGACTATCTAGCTAGACCAATCAACCCATACGGTGAAACCAAGCTCATTGGCGAATGGATGATGGCGGATGCCGCTAGAGCATGGGGACTAAAAACTGTAAGCCTTAGATACTTCAACGTTGCAGGTGCTGGCTTTGATGATCTTGCTGACACATCTGTAGCTAACCTGATTCCAATTGCTTTTAACGCAATTAAGAACAATCTACCCATTCAAGTATTTGGAACAGACTGGCCAACACCTGATGGTAGTTGTGTTCGTGACTACATCCACGTACTAGATCTTGCTGATGCACATATCGCTGCTCTGGATTATCTAGATCAAGATGTGAGAGAACACTCAGTATTCAATGTTGGAACAGGAACGGGTTCTTCTGTTCTTGAAGTTATTGCAGCCATCAAAGATGTAATTGATTCTGACTTTGCTGTTGACCTTGCTCCTAGAAGAGCGGGTGACCCTGCATTCTTGAGTGCCGATGTTTCACGAATTGAAAAGACTTTAGGCTGGAAAGCAAAGCAGAGTTTGGAAGATATTGTTTCTAGCCACTACAAAGCTAGCTTGAACTAACCGCCATAAACACAGTTCCATTTCCAGCAAGGCTAAAACTTCTAGCGTCCCCAGCCATAAACAGTGCTTCGCCACTGTTTATGACTTCACGCTCACCTTGGCTATTGCTAACTGCGACAGACCCTTGAGTGCAAAGAACAATTGAATCCCCTGGAAGATTTAGATCAGCCAGCAGATTGCTTGAACCCACCTCACCACGATAGAAATCAAACTCTGGAGTTGGCAAGTCAAACTTCTCAAATCCAACAGCTAATGTTTTAGATCTTGCGAGAGTAGGTTCAGTACTTTTAAAGACTAGAACTTTAGATAGCTCCCCAACATCTATGTGTTTAGGGGTTAGCCCACCTCGCAAAACATTATCGCTAGCAAGCATTACCTCAACACCTAATCCTGAAAGATATGCATGCGGCATACCTGCTGGGACAACTAAACCTTCCCCTCTACCCAGAACCATGTGGTTCATAAGTAGTGCTGTCGCAATACCTCTATCTTTTCCATGATGCTCGGCTAGGTGCACAACTAGATCAACAAGTGCTGGGCACTGCTCAGCTGCATCAATGAGATTAGTTATAAAACTCTCATCACATTCAGGAGAGGTAAGCATTGCTAAAAATACTTTTTCTATACCCGCCTCGCTATCAAGTAAATTAATCCACTTAGTCAAAATTTCTGTGAGGTTCGCATTCGTGCTTGCTTCTAATAGTTCTGCAAATCTCTCTTGGATTAGGGCCCTATCGCTGAATCCAACCAACGCATCAAAGCGATCGGTCAGAGAAACAATAAGCTCAGGCTTAGCCTTGTCATCTTTGTAGTTGCGATTAGGAGCATCAATAGGAAGCCCTTGAGCATTCTCACGGTTGAAACCTTTTGCGGCTTGCTCGGGATTTGGATGAGCCTGAATAGATAGTGGAGCGTCAGCAGCCAAGATCTTTAGAAGAAAAGGAAGTCTTGATTCTCTGCCCTGAGCTAAGAGAACTGCATGTAAAGAATGGTCTTGCCCAACTACTTCAGTTGGTGATCCATCGTGGGTACCAAACCATATTTCAGCCATCGGCTTGCCTGTTGCAGGGATTCCGAAGTAGTCACTGATTAGGGTTTTTGAACCCCACGCATAGTCCAGGGCTTGGTTAGATAGTTTGACTAGCACCTACTAAGCCTAACTAAACAGCCTTTCAGGCGAGGGCTTGCCACCCATAGACTTGTGGGCAGGGATTATGACTAAGCAGAAGCAAAGCAAACTCAAGAAACCGGGGAAACTAGCCCGCTCTTTGGCATACCTGTCCCTTGTAGTTCTAATCTCTGGAGACTCCCTATTTGGTGAGGACTACATTAGAGCAAACCCAGTTTGGATCTTGTGGCTACTTGGTGCCCTAACAACAGTTGCAGGCTCTGCCTACTTCCTATTCACTTCTGATTGGAAGCGAGTTGTCAGGCAGATGCCGGTTGAGCTAACGCTTTTACTTGTTCTGATGATTGCAAGTTCAACGTGGTCTGTGTATCCAGTTCAAACTGTTAGTAGCTTCACTCTGCAAATTGGAATTACCATAGTCGCTTTATTCTTTGCAGTGACATTCACCTGGAGACAAATCTTAGTTATCTTTGCCAACACAATCCGCGGCATTGTTTTTGGAATGCTAACCCTTGGTTTCTTAAGTTGGATTTTCCCAGCAGCCAAGTCTGCTTTTGCTCAAAGCGATATTGTTTTCGATGCCGGCATAGTCAAGTTGATGCTTGGCAATCCAAACTTAGTTAGCAACAACTATGTTGCTGCTTGGGCTTTGATCGGTGTAATCACATTTGCCATAGAAGCGGCAATCAAGAAGAAGACTCGCGTATTGAGTCTTGTGAGCTTGGTTGCATCATTTACTCTTATTTTTGTTTCTAAGTCAGCAGGGATGATCTTTGCTTCTGTTGCCGTATTGCTAGCAGCTATCGTCTCTCTTGCAGCTGAAGGCAAGGATAAGGCAACACGCCATCGTTACTACCGAATTGCATGGTCGGTTGCCGGCGTTGGGGTCTTCTTAGTCTTGGCATTTAGAAGACAGGTGTTTGAGTTCCTAGGTAAATCTCCGGACATGACTCACCGGACAGATATTTGGAGAGACGTTGCATTCCTTATTGAGCAGAATCCTCTAGAGGGCTGGGGCTTTACTGGGGTTTGGGTTCCAGGAGTAGCCCCCTTTGAAGGTTTAGTTGTAATCAATGGTGAGAAGTACTACCAAGCACACAATGCATATCTAGACATGTGGATGCAGCTAGGTGCTGTTGGTTTGATCCTCTTTATAGTTCTACTAACCAGACTCTTTGTAAAAACTTGGCGTCTAGGTGTTCACCACAGCAACGCTCTTTATCTATGGCCGCTACTGCTTCTGGTTACACAACTGGTGAGAGGTATCACTGAGTCGAGACTGCTTATCCAGTCAGCCATGATGATGTTGATCTTGTTTGCCGTGAAGTCCTATGACCCAGAAGAGTTATTGGAAGAGAACTTCAAAAAGACTAAACGTAAACAACTTGAGCAAATGAGTAAGCGGCCAATCACACGTCTTATTAGGCGGTAGGTAACTTCAATACCTGGCCGACTGAGATTAGGTTTGAATTAGTCAGGTTGTTCAAAGCCATTAGCTTGGCAACAGTTGTCTTGAATTTAGTGGCAATCGAAGATAGCGAATCCCCTGCTTTGATTGTGTAAGTTTTTGGCTGAACTAATTCAGGCTTCGGTGTAGCTACAGCCTTCACCGGCATTTTTGCTCCAAGTGGAAGGTTTTTCACGAAGCTGTCATTTACCCACATCAATGGAACATCTGTTTTATTGTCTGCCTTGTATAGAGCCAAGCTCTTGAATGGAAGTCTCTTGCCCTTGACTATCTTGTAGGCCTTCTTTATTGTCTTCTTTGAGATTGGATCTACATAACGGTGACCAATGTATCTTCCGAATTTCTTATCTGAAACTGTTAGCAGAGCACAGGTAGAGGCACTTAGTTTGGTTGATACTCCTGGAAGTTCTTTAGCGTCTGCTAATTCTGTTTCATGCAAAACTGAGTTAGCAGCAACATAAATCTGACCATCACATGAGACCTTGTAAGGGCCTAAGGTCGCACTACTCGGGTAACCAAGGAGTTGGATTGTCTTTAGCGATCTAGGTTGTGCAAGCTTTAGCTTCATTGACTTAGCGCCAAAGTTGATCATGCTGGTAGGAGAATCGATAATTCCTGTTACGCCAGTCTTTTCATTTTTGACGACTAGTCCAACTGGTAAAACCATCACGCTCTTAGGAATAAAACTCATGCCCGAGATGCTGACAGGGATGATGTCAATTGTTGAAAGTAGAGGTTGTAAAGCCACTCGGTCCGCTTCGTTGAATGTGGCCCTAATCACACCATCTTTCAAGAGATAAACAGTCATCTGAGTATCGGCTTTTATGAAGTGTGAATCAGTGATAACAGATTCGGTAGTAGGGAATTTATCTGCTAACGCACTCGGTATAGATACTGCTGAACTAGTCCAGCTAGAAGCACTATCAATTAGAGTCTTGCCTGCCTTGGTAAGCATCCAAAACTTGTTCTGGTCATCAACAACCAGGCTCTTTAGTGGTTTAGCTGCAGGCAGTTGGCTTAGTCCGTTTGCACTCAGCTTTCCAGCGCTGGCTCTAAACAACTTAGTGAAGTCGATATCTTTTCTGGTACCAGGGTCAATTTCATAAATCTGTCCACCGGTGAGAATGACATCTGCCCCAAGATCTTTATTGGCAAAGAGGCTGCCATCCATAGCTATTGGATTACCCCAAGGAAGGTAGTTGAAGTCTTGCAATGTTAATGGTGACGGAGCGGTAGCAGGGATGGCTTCTGCCGTTAGTGATGCGTCATCTAGAACCTCGCGCTTTTTTCCATTCTGCAGGTAGACCTTTGTTCCATCTGAGAGAGTAATCATCGAGGAAACACCCAAAGCTGCCGCTCCGAGTCTCGTTGTCGCTAGAGCATCAAGCTCGGCTGTCTGGAGCGCTTGAGCACCTGTGCAGCTAAATCCGAGTAGATGTATCTTTGCGCAGTCAACCGGATACTTTCTTGTTGAGCTTGTTAGGAAGAATGAAGTCTTCGCTGGAGCAACGGGAATGTTTTTGACTACCCCTGTGATGTCTGATCTAAAAGGACCCGTAGGTAGCGCATCCAATTGCACTTGGGTAAGCGTTACTGCCTTGGTACAGTCCAAACCTAGATTTGTCGCCTGATCACAGGATGCAATCAAATACTTCTTGCCATCACTGATGAAGTAATAGGTACTGACATTGTTAACAGGAGCAGTCTTGATGATTCGAGTCAACGGTGTCCCTGTTTCAAAAGAATCTAGATACTCTTTAGAAATTTCACCGAGAGGACCAAGTGGACCAAGTTCACTAACCAGATCTGGGTCAGAGAGTGGGTACTTGATGTCGTTAGAAATAAAGTACGGGTCGCTTGTTGAGCTCTTTAGTAAGAATCCTCCACCGATTGGACTACCAAACCAATCCCAATAAAAACGCCAGAAGTTTCTATTTCCATAAGATGAACAGTTATCCCCTGTGCCACGAAGGTTAGCAAGGGAAGCTTTGTTAGGAACAAAAGGCGTGTAGTAGTAGAGGTTTGCAGTTGCTTGGTTCTTCAGTGTGAATGTTTGCTTGCCACAGTTTCTTGATGCAGTTGGGTGATAAGAAATTGAAACCTGTCTACCAGGACGTAGGTAGGTAAACGATCCATTTGGATCTCCGTACCACTGATACTGTCCTGCCGCTTTGTAAAGCTGATTGAAAAGACCTGTCCAAACTTTTCCACAAATCCCAGGGTCGCTATCAGGGCACCCATATCCCATAGCTGCTCTATACATATATGGAGAAGGAATTTTTGCCTGAACAAGACCCTGTTCCTTTTGGAGAGTTACAAGCAAAACTCTTGGGTTAATCCCACAGGCTCTAGAGATGTTGTAAATAATCTGGGCGGCAGAAATGTTCTTCTGTGGAGCCATGTAGTTACATTTGCCAACTTCAGCAATTTTCTCTGGGGTATCTGTTTTGTAATTCTTCAAACAGGGCATGCCCGTTGAACTAGAACCACAGACAGGAACCTGAGATTCCAAAAAGCGTTGAATGTCAGCAGCGGTCATTGTGCCGAAATCATAGAACACGCTGTCGCTAATAATTAGCCCCGGATCAAAGTTCTTGCCATCTAGAGCAACAGCTGGTGTTATAGCGGTTAGGCCAAAAGAAGTAAGCAGTGCTACCAGCACTGCTACTACTGCTTTGGTCAACCGACTGAATTTCACGGGATAACTACCGGCATATCTAGGGTTGTTTGACCTGCGTGAAGAGTTGATTCATATTTTACGGAAACTAGTCCTGAACCCTTAGGCAAATTACCTAGAGGAAATTCCATAGTTCTACACTGCGTATTTGCAGCATTTGACTCAGCTCCTACTGAAACTGAGGTGCTCTTGCCCCCAGAGGTGAAAGTAGCTGTGCAGGTTCCGCCGTCTTCGCTGAAGTTAGTGACTTGAGCAACAACTAGCAACACTCCACCTTGAACATCTGCATAGGCATCAAGGATCTCAACTGTTGCTGGCTCCTTAGTTGGTTCAGGAGTCTCTGATTCTGTCGGGGTAACAGTTGGAGTTGGGGTGTCAGTATCGGTAGCTGTTGGTGTTGGGCTGTCCGTTGGTTTACCAATGTTTGGGTAAAGCAGAGAGCATCCGGACACGGTGACTGCCAAAATTACTGCAAGAACTGCAATTCTTAGGTTTTTCATAAATCCAGACTAACTTTTATGGCTGGGAAATCTCTTGTGCGAAACTGGGAGAAACCTATTTATACTTCTTTATTTTTTGTTGGATTAGTTGCCTCATTAGGCGGAAGTCTGGATTATTAGCCGAAATTATCGGGCTAGTTAGTTGAAGGCTCTTGAGTCCTGACGACCTTGCTTTGAGCGCAAGATCAATCAATGTAGGAACACTGCTACCAGGAATGTCTGTTTTGATTAGCTTTGCACCAGCTCCAGAGACAGCATTGAGTCTGAAAAGAAGTGTTTGCAGATCTATTTTCTTCAAAACTAGGTTCTGGATTTCACGCTGACGCTTCATACGGTCATAATCATTGGTGTTGTGCCTAGATCTTGCATACCAAAGTGCTGTGCGACCATCCATGTGCTGTTTACCTTTTTCAATCCAACCCAAAGCATCAGGACAGATTGATTCATGTTCGTTATCCGCGGGATAACAGTCCTGCTGCCCACCAATTGGTAAAGCTTTCTTAACGTTCACAGTTATTCCACCGAGAGCATCTATCAACTCAACAAAGGAATCCATGTTGATAAGCACGTAAGCATCAATCTCAAGATCGGTAACCCATTCAACTGCTGATCTAGTGGCTTCAATTCCTGCTGTGGAATTCTTCTTAGAAATTCCTGGATAGAGGTCTTTGTGGTTATCCATGGTGACTTTGTAGATAGAGCTAAGGAAGCATTCACCTTCGCAATTGTTGTTGAAGCCATATGGATAGACACTTCTAATTGGTGTGCCCTCTTTGAATTGAATCCTCTGCAGGTTTCTTGGCAAACCAATGTTTACTGCCATCCCCGTATCTGCACTCACGCTTAGTATCGAGATGCTGTCGGGGCGAAGTCCCATGCGGTTTGAACCTGAATCTCCACCCAGCACAAGAATGTTGTATCTACCCTTACTTGGTTCAAAGGCATCTGGATTCTTAAAAGCAGTTGAGGTGAAATTAGATGCAGCTAACGCTGTTGAACCAATAGTTCCGGCAATGTAGCCGTTTAGTGTTCCAGTTAGAAGAACTAGAACTACAAGAATCGATTTGAACCTTGAAGTGATCCTGTGGACATACATTAACCTCAAAGCATCTAATGTCGAAACAACAATCAGAATTGCATAAATTACAAAACCAGTGCCAATTGGTGTAGCCAAAACCGGTGATGTAACAAGAGTGAACAAGGCCACTTTAGAAACTAAAGCAAATAGAAGTGAAAGCGCTAAGAAAGCCCAAAACCCAAAAGTAAATAGGATTCCTACTCGACCAAATCTTTTATTCCCCGCTACCACCTGAACTGAGCCAGGAACGAAAAGGTTTAGGACAATAATCCAACGAGCTCTTTTTACTAATTGTCTTGAGTGAGCTCTATCTACGTTGCGAAAAGGAGTATTCGGTTCGCGAGAGTTATTTCTTGAACTCATATCTTTGATTTGAGGTTCTTATTCTTTGTTGCTACCTGTGCGGCTAGGTCTACGCTGAAAGCTTCCAACGCTGTTGCAACTTTTTGATCAAATGCTCCAATAATGCGGGCAGCTAGAATTCCAGCATTTCTAGCACCATCAATAGAAACAGTTGCAACTGGAATACCTGCTGGCATCTGCACTATAGAAAGGAGTGAATCCATTCCATCAAGACTCTTTAGCTTCACAGGAACACCAACAACAGGAAGCGTGGTGACAGAAGCGATCATGCCTGGGAGGTGAGCTGCCCCGCCAGCTCCAGCAATGATTACCTTGATTCCACGTCCTGCTGCAGCCTTGCCCCACTCCATCATTAGATCAGGGGTTCTGTGAGCTGAGAGAACTTCAACTTCGTACTCAATACCGAATTCTTTGAGAGCTTGAGCTGCATCGCTCATAACTGCCCAGTCGCTATCAGAACCCATTACAACACCAACCAGTGCTTGAGCCATGGGTTTCTCCTAAGTAGATGCTGCCTCTATGGCAGATATGTTCTTCTCTATGATTTTAGATTCGCATCCAGCAAAATCAGGTTAGGCTTGCAGCCCTTTCCAGACCCTGGACGCTATTTCTCTAGCATCAGCCAAGGATTCATTTGAAATGGCAGTGATGTGTCCCATCTTTCTACCAGCTCTAGGAGCTTTCCCATAGACGTGGACATGAGCTCCATCAACATCACGATCTTCTAAACCAAAGTCATTGGTTTCGTTCTGCCCAAGCAGATTGAGCATCACTGAATAGGCATTTGTTGGAGAGGTGTCTCCTAGAGGCATATCTGCAACAGCTCTGAGGTGTTGTTCAAATTGGCTGGTTGTAGATCCTTCGATGCTGAAGTGTCCTGAGTTGTGTGGTCGCATTGCAAGTTCATTGACCAACAGCATTCCATCTTCAGTTTCAAATAGTTCTACTGCTAAGACACCCGTTACATCCAAACCAACAGCAATTGTTTTCGCTATTTGTGAAGCAAGTTCATAGTTTGCATTCGGAGCAGGTGAATTCACTTCTGCACAAACACCATCTTTCTGAATGGTTTCAACTAAGTTCCAACTCGACCAACTACCTGATCTGTTTCTTGCTGATAGCTGAGCTAGTTCTCTTTTGAAGTTAACTTTCTCTTCAACAAGTAGTGGTTGATTCTTTGAAAGCCAATCAGCTGCATCAGAACTTGATCTGACTACCTTCACACCTTTGCCGTCATAACCACCGGTAGGTGTCTTGAGTATCGCAACGCCACCATGGCCTTGAATAAAGTCATCTAGTTCTGAAGCTGTAGCCACGTTTGCCCACGCAGGACAAGGAACTCCAAGTTCAGTAAGTTTTGCTCTCATCTCTAATTTGTTTTGAGCAAAACGTAATGCCTTAGAAGAAGGCTCAACCACAACCCCTTCTGACTCCAGACTTTCTAGGACACTTAGAGGAACATGCTCGTGATCGAAAGTGATTACATCAACTGTTCTTGCGAACTCTCGCACTACATCTAACTGGTTGTAATCACCGACTTGGGTTGCTGCCTTCTTAGCTGGGCTACCTTCGGTTTCGGCTAATACCTTGATTTCTAGGCCCAGTGCTTTAGCAGGTGCAATCATCATTCGGGCTAACTGCCCGCCACCGATAACTCCAACTGATTTAGCCACGGTCTATTTTCTCATGCCTGTAGTTCGAGATCTCTTCGAAAGAAATAGCTCGATTTCTTTAGAAAGCTTTTTTGCCCTTGGCACGCGAGCCAGAACCAGGTCTTGTCCAAACTCACGGTGAAGTCGGACATCTCCAGCTCCTTGAAGCCAAGCACTAACTCCCCTGGAGATGCTCACGCCAGTTACTTCTCCCCAGGCAGCTTCTTGAGTTTTTGTTCCAAAGAGTCCTGAGTGAGCAACTACTCGAGTGCTAGTTAGTTCATATCTATTGGTAAAGAACTTGAGTGATGGGATGAACCACAGCAATAGACCAATAACTAGAACAAGGCCTAGAAGAACTTGGTGCTGCCAGATTTCTGTGAGCTTAGAATCAACGAAGAAGAAAAGGGCCCCGTCTAAAAATAGGAAGACCACTGGATAGATAAGTGCTGCCCCATGTCTTCTGAGTAGAACAAAGCTCTGCTCTTCAAAGGATTGTGTTGAGGACATCTAACTATTGTCGCAAGTGTTGAATGTCGCCCGCTGCAACGGCACGAATCTCAAGTGGATCTGACATGGCTACCAGAAGACGACCTGTGGCATCGAGCCCTACTGCTTTGCCCGAGAAATCACTGCCGTCGGGCAAAAGCACTTTGACGCTAGTTCCAATAGTGGATGTAGATTGTTGCACCGCTTGTCTTAAGCCAGAGCTCTCGGCATCCCCAGCTGCATCAGAAAACTCTTCATAGAGTCTTTTGAACGAAGCAAGGTATCTAACTAGGACATCATCTAGTTCAAAGTTTTCAACCCCCTGCAATTTCAGTGAAGTTGCATTTTCAATAGGCAACTCCTCTTTACTCTGCTTTAGATTCAGGCCCGCTCCGATGACTACTCCATCCCCAATGGGCAGAACCTCAGCCAATAACCCTGCGATCTTCTCCCCTGCTACCAAAACATCATTCGGCCACTTGATGCGCACCGGAGTTTCGTCAATAAGAGAGGAAACAGCATTCTTCATAGCAAGTCCTGCTAGAAGAGGTAGCCAGCCAAAGCTAGCCATTCCAAACGTTGTTGGTCTTAGCAATACCGAAACGGCTAGTCCTGCTCCAGGCTGGGCAATCCACTGTCTATCTAGTCTTCCTCTGCCTGCAACTTGGTTATCTGTAACAAGAACTGAAAAATCAGTCCATAATTTAGGTTTACTTACTGCAAAGCCAAGTAAATCGCTGTTTGTAGAGCCTGTTTCAGGTAAATACTCAATTCTTGAGGCGAATTCGCTACTCAGTTTTAGTTCCATAGCCTCTAGGTTAGACCCTCCAACCGACACGTCTTGGATAGAGTTGCAGTTGAGCCAGAGAACCTCTGCACAAGATAAAAATTGGAGACAAGCTTTGACCGATAAGAATACGCCTGACCTTTCTACTACTGCAGGCAAGATCGAAGACCTACGTAACCGCTACCACGAAGCTGTTTACGCAAGCGGTGAGGCTGCTATCGCTAAGCAGCACGCTAAGGGTAAGAAGACAGCTCGTGAGCGTATCGAGCTATTGCTTGACCCAGGCTCATTCGTTGAGATGGACGAGTTTGTTAGACACCGTTCAACAGCTTTCGGCATGGATAAGAACCGCCCTTACGGTGACTCTGTTGTCACAGGTATCGGAACTATCGGCGGTCGTCAAGTTGCTTTGTTCTCTCAAGACTTCACAATCTTTGGTGGATCTCTAGGTGAAGCAGCTGGTAACAAGATCATCAAGATTATGGACCTAGCTATCTCAACCGGTGTTCCTCTTATTGGAATCCTTGATTCAGGTGGTGCTCGTATTCAAGAGGGTGTTATCGCTCTGGGTAAGTACGGTGAAATCTTCAAGCGTCACACCATGGCATCAGGAGTTATCCCTCAGATTTCTATCATCATGGGTCCTGCTGCCGGTGGTGCTGTTTATGGTCCTGCTCTTACCGACTTTGTGATCATGGTTGATAAAACTTCAAACATGTTTGTAACTGGTCCAGATGTTATTAAGACTGTTACCGGTGAAGTAGTAGAAATGGAAGAACTTGGTGGGGCTCTAGCTCACAACAAGACTTCAGGTGTTGCTCACTATCTAGCAAGCGATGAAGATGATGCATTGGATTATGCAAGAACTCTTCTGAGCTTCCTTCCAGAAAACAACTTGAGTGAACCTGTTCACTATCAGAGTGAAGAAGCACTAGAGATTACTGATGAAGACCGTGAACTGAACACAATCATTCCGGATTCACCGAACCAGCCTTACTCAATGATCAAAGTCATTGAATCAATCGTTGATGACAACCAGTTCTTAGAGGTGCAGCCACTATTTGCACCTAACATCCTGATTGGTTTTGCTCGGGTAGCAGGACAATCAATCGCTATCGTTGCTAACCAGCCAAGCGCGCTAGCTGGAACTCTAAACATTGATGCTGCTGAAAAGGCTGCCCGCTTTGTTAGATTCGCTGATGCATTCTCAATCCCAGTACTTACTCTCGTTGACGTTCCAGGATATCTTCCAGGAGCAGATCAGGAATGGGCTGGAGTTATCCGTCGTGGAGCTAAGCTGCTTTATGCATACGCCGAAGCAACTGTCCCTCTAGTAACTGTTATCACTCGTAAGGCTTACGGAGGTGCATACATCGTTATGGGCTCTAAGCAACTTGGAGCAGATATCAACCTTGCTTGGCCAACAGCTGAGATTGCAGTTATGGGTGGACAGGGTGCTGTAAACATCTTGTTCAGAGACAAGATCAAAGCAGCTGAAGAAGCTGGTGAAGATGTTAAGAAGGTAAGAGCACAACTTGCTGCTGAATACACCTATAACGTTGCTAGCCCTTACCTTGCTGCAGAACGTGGTGAGCTAGACGGAATCATTGAGCCTGCCGCTACTCGCATCAGCGTTATCAAAGCTCTTGCTGCTCTAAAGACTAAGCGTGCAACCACTCCTCCTAAGAAGCATGGAAATATCCCGCTGTGATAAACCCAGAACCTATCTCTGAAACCATCAAGGTGCTTGCTGGTAGTCCAACTTCTGAGGAGTTGGCTGCGGTTGTTGCCATCTTGGAGGCGGCTCACGCTGAGCAGGTCACAGAAGGTAAGAAGGAGCTAAAGAAACCTGCTTCTTCTTGGAGTAGAAACACTTCTATGTTTAGACACGATCTAACCCCTGGCTTTGGCCAGTGGCGTGCCCAGTATCGCCCAGGGCTCGACTAACAACTCCCTAAAAACAGGACTAGATTTGTCCTTAGTAATTTCGCCTACCCGAAAGGTACCAAGATGACCCGTGAACCATCCAAGTTAGATCTGCTAGCTGAAGATTGGGTAAAGACCCTTGTTGATCTAAGTCCTGAATTTGCTACCTACGCAGGTTTCAAAGTTGGCGAAGACAGACTTGAAGACACCAGCCCAGACGCTGCTGCTCACCACAACAAACTTGAAAAAGAAATGTTTGCCAAGGTTGAGGCAACTGAAGTTCGCGATGATGTGGATAAGGTAACCAAGCTTGCGATGACTTCAACATTGAAGCTGAGCGGTGAGATTTACGACTCAGGTCTCGGTAATAGAGACCTAAACCCAATTGCATCTAATGCTCAAGGCATTAGAGATATCTTTGACCTCTCCCCAACTGCAACTGAAGAGAACTGGTCAAACATCTCAAAGCGAATGAAAGCAGTTGATGGTGCTATCGATGGATACATTGAAACTCTTCGTTTAGGTATCCAAGCTAAAGACACTCCTGCTATTCGTCAGATTGTTTTGGCAACTACTCAGGCTGAACAGCTTCTAGCAACTGATGGTTTCTTCAGAAAGTTCGCTAAGAATGCAAAGCCTGAAAACGGTGAACTATCTGCATCTCTAAAAGCAGAACTTGAATCTTCTGCTGAACAAGCAACAGCCGGCTATGCAAAGCTAGTTGACTTCTTCAAGAATGAACTGCTTCCTGCAGGAAACACTGAAGATGCGATTGGTCGCGACCGCTACCAATTGCTAAGCGCTAGATTCCTAGGCAAGAAAGTTGATCTTGATGAGACTTACGAGTGGGGTATCGAAGAACTAGCTCGTGTTGTAGCGGAGCAGAATGCAGTTGCTAATGAAATCAAGCCAGGTGCAACTGTTCAAGAAGCCATCGAGGTTCTAGATAACGATCCTTCACGCAAGCTTCACGGCACTGATGAACTTCAGCGTTGGATGCAGAAGCTAAGCGATGCAGCAATCGAGAAACTAAGTGGAACTCACTTCGATATTGCTGAGCCACTAAGAAAGCTTGAGTGCATGATCGCCCCTACTCAACACGGTGGCATCTACTACACCAGCCCTACCGATGACTTCTCAAGACCGGGAAGAATGTGGTGGTCAGTACCAGTTGGTGTAACTGAGTTTGATACTTGGAGAGAAACCACAACTGTTTACCACGAAGGTGTTCCAGGACACCACCTTCAGATTGCTCAAAAGGTTTATAACAAAGCAGAGCTAAACTCTTGGCGTCGTCTTGCTTCATGGTCTTCAGGTCACGGTGAAGGCTGGGCTCTATACGCTGAGCGCTTGATGCAGGAACTTGGTTTCCTAGATGATCCAGGTGATCGCCTAGGGATGCTAGATGGTCAGCGTATGCGTGCAGCTCGTGTAGTTCTAGATATAGGTGTTCACCTTGGTAAGCCAAGACTTGATGGCACTGGCAAGTGGGACTTTGACTACGCCCTTGATTTCATGAGCAAGAACGTGAACATGAGTGAGCAGTTCATCAACTTCGAAGTGCACCGTTACTTCGGTTGGCCAGGACAAGCTCCTTCATACAAGATCGGCCAGCGAATCTGGGAAAACATCCGTGATGAATACAAGGTTCGTCAGGGAGCTAACTTCAACATCAAGGACTTCCACATGAAGGCCTTGAACTTGGGAAGCGTTGGGTTAGATACACTAGAAACAGCGTTGCTGGGATAGCAAACGACGGTCCGAAACCCCCTTCCTAGAAGGGGGTTTCTACTTTAACCTGTCCCCTTAAATGGGGACTTAAATAAGAGCCCGATTTCCACAATATTTATCCCAATGGAAATAGTTTTTAATTAGGTGATGACAGTTAGATCTAAGGGGTCTGAGAAATCACCACCAGGGGACGGGCCAGGTTCTACGTAAGTAGAGCCCAGGCCCGTTGGGGTTTAAAGACGAAGTGAAAGAACCGGTTGAGCTTGACCCGGAATGGTTGCAACAACTGTCAATCTAAAATCTTCGCCTTTAGGGCTTCTAATTGTTACTCGTCCTTGAGTAACTACTTGAAGAGAATCAACAGCTCGACTCAACAGTTCATCTTTTTCTTGGGCTGATAGAGATTGAGTTCCACCCTCATCCAGAATCAACACTTCAACCCCAAGATTTCTAAGTCTCTGAATCTCTTTGCTCATAGCTCGATTTAGTAATTCTCGTCCTCGAAGGTTATCCCGAAGAGTTGCTTCCACTAATTTTGCTGATTGTCTAAGGTCTTCATTAAGTGGACCTTGTGAATCTTTAATAACTGATAGCAGTGGAACTGCTGTTCCTAACACTTGAGATAACTGTTGTTGACGTTCACGAGAGGCAGCTTCCAACTCAGCGATCTTGGTGCGGGTTTCAATTTCCTTCGCTCTGAACTTCTCTGATTCACGGGTTGCTCTAGCGATACCTCGAGAAACAGCTAGTCCTGCCAGAACGAACACTAGTGCGCCAGCCAAACCTGCGGTTGCTATTGCCGCTTGGCCATATTCAATAATCAGAACCGATAGCAGAACTGCAAGACCAATCAAAGCTAATCGGGCCTGCTGTCTAACCGCTGTTGCTGTTAACACCAAAGCAGTACCCATAACTACCCAAGCTCCGATGCTGTCGTCATCGATTAACTGTCTCTGAGTGATGACCAGTGTTGGTAGTGCAAATGCGGCACCAAGATTGAAAAACGCTTGCCATCTAGGCAGTTGCAATCCTCGGAAGAAAATTAGAGTGGCAGTGGCCGCATACACGTAAATAACCAGAGCGATTATCTCTAGATAACGTGAGGCAAAGCCCGGTAAGAATATGGATTGAATCGGCAGATACAGTGCATAGACGTAAGGAAGTATGGATGCGATGGCTCGATTGATTGAAATCATTTCTTGCTCCACTCCAAGACAACTGTTGTGCCCTGCCTTGGTTGTGAGACCACGTGAGCTGATCCTCCAGCAGCCTCCATACGACCAATGATTGAAACCTTGATTCCCATTCGACTTCGATTAACTTGGCTCACCCTAAAGCCCTTACCGTTATCTAAAATCACAATCTTGATACCAGCGTTGCTGGATTTTAGGCTTAGTTCTCTAGAAGCATTGGCTCCAGCATGCATAAGGGAATTGTGGATGGCTTGAATGGTTGCCTCGGTAAGAGCTGATACTGCTTCTGAATCAACAGATATGCTCGTTCCGCAATTCATCTTGGTTTTGATATTTGGGTCGATGCGCTTAGCGGCCAAGATAATGGAGTCGAAGAGTTCACTGCAGTAAACAGGGGCTTGGGTCATATCCCCTCTTTGAACTTCGGATAGTTTCCTTAGCGCCGTTCCAGCAAGTTCCGCACTGGCCTTAGCTTCCTCATCGTTCTTAGCTTGGGTTGCACTGATCAGTGCCGTCAATACACTGTCGTGAATTAGGCCATCTAGGCGCAGTCTTTCTTTAGCTTTTGCTTCTGCTTCCGCTTGTTGAACTTCCGCTCTAATAGCTTCTGAGTTTGCCTGATCGGACCTATTTGCTGCATCTCTAATCATTAGTGCGATAACAGAGATGGAAGCATTGGTAAGGAATGTGTAGAAACTGTCGGTGACTATAGTCACACCTGAATGCGAACCTCCCATCGGAAGTGAAAACATGTACTGCACTAGTCCGATCAGTGAGACATAGTAAACCAGAGCAAAGCGCCAGCCAAAACTTAGAGCTACCGCAATCCAACCGGTGTCTATCCCCCACCAAATCCAAGGATAGAAAGAGCCATCCTGTGGAACATCAGAGTTGAGCACAAAGGGCCAGCTTAGAACCATAACCACCATGTAGAGAGCATGGATTCTAAGAAATAGGTAGTTCGCCTTACCAAACCAGAATGAATAAGCAAAAGCGATAGTGGTACTCCAAAGGACAATGGTCAAAGCCCAGGCAAATGGTTGATTCAGATACTTGAGCTGACCATAGAAGTTCAGCCCACTCTCAATACTCAGAGCGATAGCACCAGCTGCGAAGGTTCGCCCAATTAGGCGATCAACTCGAGCCCTAGCAACTGTTGCTGAGATAGGCATTAGATGAGATCTTCCCCGAATAGACCATCTTCAATAAGTCTGATTAGCAGTTCCGATTTACCCGTGACAGGTCTTCCAACTTTTGAATACTTATCACGAGCTCTGTCGATGTGTTCTTTGACTGTGTATTTACTCAAGGAAAGTTCATAGGCAACACTCTTCAATGTCATACCAGATGCATAAAGTCTTACAACTTGTAGTTCACGTTCAGATAAATTTGCTCTGAAGGAAACGTCATTATCAATAGCAGCCACTGTCTCTGTTGTATTGATGGTAATTCCGTTAGCACTTAGTCGAATGGCTTCAAACAGGTAGCTCATGTCTTGACCCTTAGCTACAAGACCTTCTGCTCCTTCACGTAGAGCTTCATTAACTTTGTCCTTGTTATCAGCAATGGAGTAGATCAGAACCTTAGTTCCATACTCGACAAGTGCCTTCACATTTCTTGCTGGAGTTGAACCATCAGCCAGAGAAAGATCTAGAACAACCACCATCGGTGGTTCTTGTAGTTTGGCTAGCAATGCTTCAACTGAATCAGCATGATCAAGAACCACATAGCCAGCCTCTTGAGCTCCTGCCTTAACGCCAAGCCTTACTGAATCGTGGTCATCCACGATTGCAATAGTGATTGGGGTTTGGCTTGAACTCATCGAACTAGGCTCACCACGGTTTCAAAGTGATGGGTGTGTGGGAAGAGATCAAAGGCCTTGATGCTTGCAATCTTGTAGCCACCTTCAGTTAGAGGAGCAAGATCTCTAGCAACAGCAATAGGGTCACAGGCCACATAAATCAGGTGATCTGGAGCGAGAGTAAGCAATCTCTCAATCACATGCTTTCCAGCACCTGATCTTGGTGGGTCAATAATGACTGTGCTGTTTGGTTTTAGCTTTCCGTGAGATGCAAGCTCATCCAGGAATCGCTCTACAGGAGTTGCAACAGATTTAGCTCCCTTGATGTCAATCAGGTTTCTTCTGGCATCCTCAGCTGCGCTCTTGCTTGCTTCAACAGTTGTGATCTGGATGTCTAATCCGAACGCTGCAGCTAGAGCACCACTAAATAATCCAACACCACCGTAAAGGTCATAGTTCTGAGCATTCTTATCAAAGTTTTCAGCTTTAGCTAGAAGTACTATTTCTTTAGCAAGAACGTTGGCTGCTTCTTTGTGAACCTGCCAGAAAGCACCGGCTGACAATCTAAATGTTCGACCTCCTGCACGTTCTAGGAACTTCTCTTCACCCTTTAGTTTCTTATCTACGGTGTATTGAATCTGACCAGTACTAGATGCAGCTATTTCGATCTTCTTGACATCTTGCCAATTCTTTAGATGCAGTCCTAGTTCTTGGATTTCAGGAACTGCCAAAGGCAAAGTCTTTACCCGAACAACTTCGTGACTGCGTTCTCTATATGGACCAACATCGCCATCTTCATTGACATGAAGTTGGATACGAGTTCGATATCCCAAACCATTGTTTTCATCATCACCTGGAGCGGCAATAACTGGAACTCTCATTTCTATCCCAGCAAATCTCTGCAGTGCTTCAGATAGAACATCTGCTTTCAGTTCACGTTGACGAGATAGTTTGATGTGCCCGAACTCTGCTCCACCGGCTTGTTCAGCATTTTTCCAAAAGTGTTTTACTCGATCAGGAGATGCAACAAGGATCTCAGTTGGTTCAGCTCTACAGAATGAGCCACCCTTATCTTCATAAACTCTGGCTTTTACCTTTTCACCAGGCAACACGTGAGATACAAAAACAACCCTGCCTTCGTGTCTTGCAACGAAGATGCCGCCATGGGCGACCTTCTCGATATCGAGTTCAATTACCTGGTCAAGCCAATTAGTTGTTTTATTCACTACACAAGTGTTTCACACCTGCTTCGGTAGTCTGGTCCTGTGACCAAACTTGTCCTAGCTTCTACTTCCCCCGCTCGTCTTCGACTTCTTCGAGATGGCGGGATTGATCCTGTGACTATCTCTCCAGGAGTAGATGAAGAACTAGTTACCCAAGTAGCCCTTGAAGCAGGAGAGATCTCCAATACTCAAGACATGGTCCTCCTACTTGCTAAAGCTAAAGCAGAAGCAGTGCTCAATCACCCAGAAGCTCAAGGAGCTCTCATCATTGGTTGTGACAGTTCTTTGGATCTAGACGGTGAATCTTTAGGCAAGCCCCATGAGCCAGAGGTAGCCATAGAGCGCTGGAAGAGTATGAGGGGTCGCTCAGGCAGGCTATACACAGGCCATTGGCTAATTGATAACCGAGACAATTCCTCTTCCCCTAAGGCTGTTGGTCAGGCCACAAACACCACGGTTCACTTCGCAGACCTCTCAGATTCGGAAGTTTTGGCCTATGTGGGGACCGGAGAACCCCTGAAAGTAGCAGGTGCATTCACCATAGATGGCCTTGGAGGGGCCTTTATTAGGGCTATTGAGGGCGATTCTCATACCGTTGTTGGCCTTAGTTTGCCTACCCTCAGGGAGCTTTGCATCAAGCTTGGGGTAGATTACCCAAGCCTTTGGAGCTCTAAATAGGTAGGCTTGAGTCTTATGACTGCCTCAAAATCAGCCAAGATAACAAAGGTCCTCGTTGCTAACCGCGGAGAGATTGCCGTCCGCATCATTCGAGCCGCTAAAGATGCCGGAATCGCTACAGTTGCAATCTACGCCGACCAAGACCGAGACGCTATGCATAGCCGCATGGCCGATGAGTCTTATGCCCTAAATGGCCTAACCAGCGCTGATACCTACCTTGTTATCGACAAGATTCTTTCTATCGCTAAGCGCTCAGGTGCTAACGCGATTCACCCTGGTTATGGATTCCTTGCCGAGAACGCCAGCTTTGCTCAGGCAGTAATCGATGCAGGCATCATTTGGATTGGTCCATCTCCTAAAGCAATCGATCAACTGGGTGACAAGGTTTCTGCTCGTCACGTTGCTGAAAAAGTTGGAGCACCACTAGCTCCTGGAACACTAAACCCTGTTACAGGAGCCGAAGAAGTTCTAGAGTTCGTAGCTAAGCACGGACTACCGATTGCTATTAAAGCTGCGTACGGTGGCGGCGGTCGTGGAATCAAAGTTGTTTACGAGAAAAATGAAGTAGCAGAAGCTTTCGAATCAGCAACTCGTGAAGCGGTTGCTGCATTCGGTAGAGGCGAATGCTTCGTAGAAAAGTATCTAGAAAAACCACGTCACGTTGAGACTCAGTGTCTTGCCGATGCCTATGGCAACGTAGTTGTTGTTTCGACTAGAGACTGTTCTCTGCAAAGAAGACACCAGAAGCTAGTTGAAGAAGCTCCAGCTCCTTTCCTAACTGATGATCAAGTGAAGCGACTTTACGAATCTTCAAAAGCAATCTTGAAAGAAGTTGGTTACCAAGGTGCGGGAACTTGTGAGTTCCTAGTAGCTCAAGATGGAACCATCTCATTCCTAGAAGTTAACACTCGCCTTCAGGTTGAGCACCCAGTATCAGAAGAAGTTACCGGGCTAGACCTAGTTCGCGAACAGTTCAGAATTGCTGAAGGCGGCAAGCTTGAATACGGGGACCCTGTTGTAACAGGCCACTCATTTGAATTCAGAATCAACGGTGAAGATGCTGGTAGAAACTTTATGCCAGCACCAGGTTCTATCCACACCTTTAGAACTCCTGGTGGACCTGGTGTTCGTATCGACACCGGTGTCGAAGCAGGGTCTGAAATCAGTGGTTCATTCGACTCGATGATAGCCAAGCTAATCGTTACCGGTTCGACCCGTGAAGAAGCTCTAGAGAGATCAAGAAGAGCTCTAGCTGAACTTCACATTGAAGGAATGCCTACAGTTATTCCTTTCCACAGAAAGATTGTGAACGACCCAGCCTTTATTGGTTCAAAGGGTAAGTTCGGTATCTACACCAGATGGATTGAAACTGAATGGAACAACGACATTGAGCCATGGTCGGGTGTTGCTCAATCAGGATCACAAGCACCTGCTAGAAACAGCGTTGTTGTTGAAATTGATGGCAAGCGAATTGAAGTCAGCCTTCCTAAGCAGCTATTCCTAAATGGTGGATCCAAGCCAGCTGCCCACGCTCCTAAGCGCAAGGCACACACAGATGTTCAAGTTGATTCAGGTAAGCACCTAACCGCTCAGATGCAGGCAACAGTAGTAAAGATTGCTGTAGCTGAAGGCGACAAGGTAGCAGCCGGTCAACAACTCCTAGTGCTTGAAGCTATGAAGATGGAATCGCCTCAGAGCGCTGCCAAAGACGTTGTGATCAAGAAGATTCACGTAGCAGTAGGAGCTACAGTTCCAGCCGGAACTATGCTCATTGAGTTTGAAGAGTAGTCTGCTCAAAGCATCTGCGACTGCACCAAGAATGACAATTCAGTGCTTTATTCGTTGAAGATTGCTCCACTCCTAATCGTGTGGAAGATATGAAGATTAGACTTGGCGTATGAGCAATCCATTAGATGATCCAAAGGCGGATCCATTCCAAATAGCCCAACAAGCAGCCCAAGTTATAGCTGATAAGTCGGGTATAGCCCAACACGATATAGCTCTTACTCTTGGTTCTGGCTGGGCAAAAGCTGCTGACCTTATTGGTGAAACTGTTTCAACCATTGACGCTTCTGAGATTCCTGGCTTTACAAGATCTGAAGTTGTTGGGCATGTTTCAACTATTCGCTCAATCCTTTTGCCATCAGGTAAACATGCTCTAGTTCTGGGAGCTAGAACTCACTACTACGAAGGTCACGGAGTTAGAAGAGTTGTTCATGGAGTTAGAACTGCAGCTGCTGCTGGAGTGAAAACCATGATCTTGACTAATGGTGCCGGTGGTATCAAAACTTCTTGGAAGCCTGGAACACCAGTACTAATCAGTGACCACATAAACTTCACTTCAGCTAGCCCTATTGAAGGAGCTAACTTTGTTGATCTTACAGATCTCTATTCACTTCGTCTAAGAGACATTGCTAGAACAGTTGATGCATCTTTGGATGAAGGTGTCTACATGCAGTTCCGTGGACCTCACTATGAAACTCCTGCTGAAGTTCAAATGGCTAAGGCTATGGGAGCACACATCGTAGGTATGTCAACTGCTCTTGAAGCAATTGCAGCTCGTCAATCAGGTTTAGAAGTTCTAGGACTCTCTCTTTCAACTAACTTGGCTGCTGGTATTAGCGATAGCCCACTTAGCCACAAAGAAGTACTAGAAGCAGGTAAAGAGGCAGAGCCTCGTATCAGTGCTCTCCTAGCTTCGATTGTTGCCAAGCTCTAAAGATGTCTCTGCAAGAACTAAAGGAACAAGCACTAGCTTGGCTTAGCCAAGATCCTGATCCTGAAACAAGAGCTGAATTACAAGAACTCATCGACAACGACGATGAAGCAGGGCTCACAAGTAGATTCCATACTCGTCTAGAGTTTGGTACCGCAGGTCTCCGTGGAGAACTTGGAGCTGGCCCTAACCGGATGAACCGAGTTCTTGTTGCTCAAACAGCAGCAGGGCTTGGAAACTATTTACTAAAGCAAAACTCAAAGGCAAGTGTTGTCATTGGTTTTGATGGCAGAGTCAACAGCGATGTGTTTGCCAAAGACTCTGCTGAAGTCCTAGCGGGTATGGGCATTGAAGTATTGCTTCTAGATGAGATGGGCCCTACCCCGCTTGTTTCCTTTGCTACCAGGTTCTTGAACATGAGTGCTGGCATCATGGTTACAGCATCCCATAACCCACCTAGAGATAATGGCTACAAGGTTTACCTTGGTGGAGATTTCAACGGCTCACAGATCATCTCCCCAGTTGATAACCAGATTGCCGATGAAATAACTAAGGTTGCCCAAACACAGACTTTTGATTCCCTACCTAAATCAATAAATTACAAATTGATTGGATCAGATATTAGAGCCGAGTATCTAAAGAGTGCTCTACTGGCAGGTGGTGAATCTGATGGGACCGAACTGAGGATTGTCTACACACCGATGCACGGTGTTGGCTGGTCAGCTATTGAACCGCTATTCAAATCATCAGGTTCAGAAGCCCTAATCCCAGTTCCTGAACAAGTGGAACCTGATGGCAATTTCCCAACAGTTGCTTTTCCTAACCCTGAAGAAAAAGGTGCTCTTGATTTAGCTATGGCTTTGGCTGAAGCACAAGATGCTGATCTGATTATTGCCAATGACCCAGATGCTGACAGAGTTGCTCTTGCTTTGCCAACTGAGAATGGTTGGCAAAGACTAACTGGAGACCAGGTTGGTCTCATCCTTGCCGATGAGATTGCAGGTAAGGCTAAGAGTGGAACTCTTGCCTGCAGCATTGTTTCAAGTTCTGTTCTTGCTAAAGTTGCGGATCACTACGGTTTAGATTTCAAAGCAACCTTGACAGGGTTTAAGTGGATCTCAAAGATTCCTAATCTCATCTTTGGATATGAAGAAGCTCTTGGTTATTGTATTGACCCAGATCACGTTGCTGACAAAGACGGTGTTAGTGCAGCTCTTCTTCTTGCCAACATCGCTAGAAGAGAAAAGGCAGCAGGCAGAACTCTTTGGGATCTACTCGATGACCTTGGGGCACGCTATGGGTTCTATGCAACCGGTCAGATATCTATTCGTGTGAGTGACCTGAGTATCATCAGTAAAGCTATGCAAAGCATCAGAACAGCTCCCCCTAAAGAACTTGCTGGGTTAGCTGCCTCATTCACTGACATGAGCGTTGGTAGTAAAGACCTTATGCCAACCGATGGTTTGAGATTTGATCTGGCCGATGGCAGAAGAGTGATTATTAGACCTAGCGGAACAGAGCCTAAGTTGAAGTGTTATCTAGAGGCTGTATCGGATTCGAAGGCTGGAGCTAAAGAGCTTCTAGATTCCCTAGAGCAGAGCTGCAGAGAGCTTCTGGCGGATTTCAGTTAGATCAAAGACGTGCTCAATAGGGACAATCTTCCCTGGCATTCCTTCAAGTAATACAACTAGTTCAGGGGTAGTCAGGATAATGTCTGCCCCTTCACCATCACGTTTGGCTTTGGTGATATCTGCTGCAAATACCTCAGCTTGAACACCCATTGCTTCGAGAACTTTCTCGGCGTTCATTTTTAGTAGCACTGACGTACCAATGCCCATCCCACAAACCGAAAGTATCTTCACGTTCCCAGTTTAGATAAGGTACGAACGAACTTGGCTCTCATTCGTAGCCCTGAGTAGAGAATTCACAGTATCTTCACTCATTAGCAATTCACTTAGCGCTGCCATCAAATCGATATGACTATCGTGATCAACCGCTGCTAATCCAATTACCAAAGACACAGGGTCATTAGATGTGCTGCCAAATACAACTGGAGTTGAAAGAGTAACTAGAGATAAACCTGTCTCTAAAACAGATTCCGATGGTCTGCCATGGGCTAAAGCAATACCAGGAGCGATAACCATGTATGGACCAAGCTCTTCGAATGCTTGAATCATTTCGTTCGTATAGGCAGAGGTAGTTCTACTACTTTCAACTAAACCTAATCCAGCAAGCTCGAACGTCTCTCTCCAGCTAACACAGCTTTGTTGAAGCTTTATCGACCCTTGCCCTAAAGCCTGATCCATGACAGAACTCATTGTTACTGAGCAGCCTCAAATGCATCTGAGATGCGCTCAATAATCTCAGCTCTGACATCCATGTCCATAAACCCAGCGTTAGCAGCGTTTAGCTGGAACAGCTCAAGATCGTCTAGGTCATAACCAAAGGTTTCGCTTAGAAGTTCAAGCTCACGAGTAAGTGTTGTTCCACTCATCAAACGGTTGTCAGTGTTTACAGTTACGTTGAAACCTAGTCCATACAAAATGTCGAATGGGTGATCGCTCATCTGTGGCTGGTCAATATCAGGAAGAGCTCCTGTTTGTAGGTTTGATGAAGGGCTTAGTTCTAGAGCAATGCCCCGCTCAAGTACCCAAGCAGCAATATCTCCAAGAGCTTTCTGGTTCTCATCTTCAGCATCCACGAAGATGTCTTCAATGATGCGGACACCGTGACCTAGTCTCAAAGTTCTACCATCAACAAGAGCATCCTTGATTGAGTCTCTACCATCACCTTCACCAGCGTGAAGAGTTACTGGCATCAACTGTTCGTTCAGCCACTTGAATGCACTTGCGTGACGAGATGGGCTAAAGCCTGCTTCAGGACCTGCATAGTCAAAACCAACTACTCCACGATCTCTGTAGGCAACAGCAAGTTCAGCAATCTTCTGTGCATTGTCAGCTTGTCTCATAGCTGTTACAAGCTGGCCGGTTACTAGGTAACCACCGTTAGCAGCTACTTCTGCTCTTCCTTGGCTTAGACCTTCTTCAACATACTCAACAACTTCTTCAAGGGTGAGACCCTTTTCAAGGTGCTGCTCAGGTGCATAACGAACTTCCCCGTAGATAACGCCATCAGCTGCTAGATCTAGTGCGAACTCGCGAGCAACTCTGATGAGTCCCTCTTTAGTCTGCATAACAGCACAGGTGTGTACGAATGTCTCTAGGTATCTAGGCAAAGAACCTGAATCACAAGATTCTAGGAACCAGTCACGAAGATCTCTTGCATTATCTGCAGGAAGTTCATGGCCAATCTCTTTAGCCAAATCAATGATTGTTTGCGGGCGAAGACCACCGTCTAGGTGATCGTGTAGTGAAACCTTTGGTAGAGCCTGGATATTAAGTTTAGACATTCTTCATTTCTCTTTATGCGTTGATACGGTCAAGGATAAGCGGTGTGAAACTAGTTGAGAGTTCACTCTCAATCTTGATTCCACCTGATAGAGCTTCAACAGCTCTGTCAAAACGTTCTGATTCGTCTGTGTAAAGGGTCATAAGTGGATCACCCTTTTCAATCTTCTCTCCACGCTTAGCGTGAAGAATAATTCCTGCTCCGAACTGAACTGGATCTTCTTTACGAGCACGACCTGCTCCTAGACGCCAAGAAGCTGTTCCAACCGCTAGAGCATCTAGTTCGTTCACGAAGCCTGAGCTTTCAGCCAAGATAGTGTGCTCATGCTTAGCAACTTGAAGTTTCGCTGTTGGGTCTCCATGCTGAGCCTTAATCATTTCGTTCCACTTGTCCATGGCACGTCCATCATTCAAAGCAGCTACAACATCAACATCTGTCTTACCTGAAAGACGTAGCATCTCTCTGGCTAGTTCAACAGTGATATCAATAAGGTCTTGAGAACCGCCACCAGAGAGAACCTCAACTGCTTCGTCTACTTCTAGAGCGTTACCGACTTTGCGTCCCAATGGTGTGGACATGTCTGTAAGAAGAGCGCTGGTCTTTACTCCAGCATCCGCACCTAGTTGAGTAAGTACCTGAGCTAGTTCCTGAGCTCTCTCAAGTGTCTTCATGAAAGCACCTGAACCAACTTTGACATCTAGTACTAAAGCAGAGGTTCCCTCAGCAATCTTCTTGCTCATGATTGAGCTAGCAATAAGAGGAATTGCTTCAACAGTTCCAGTTACATCTCTAAGTGCATAAAGTTTCTTATCAGCTGGTGCTAGACCTGCTCCAGCAGCACAAATAACAGCATTAACCTTCTCTAGCTGATCGTGCATCTGCTGATTAGTTATAGATGCCTGCCAGCCTGGAATGGCTTCTAGCTTGTCTAAAGTTCCACCTGTGTGACCTAGTCCACGACCGCTGAGCTGAGGAACAGCAACACCGAATACAGCTACCAATGGAGCAAGCATCAAAGTTATCTTGTCGCCAACACCACCGGTTGAGTGCTTATCTGCAGTTGGAATAGTTAGGGTACTGAAATCTAGCCTTTCACCAGAAGCAATCATGGCTAGAGTCAGATCTCTAATCTCTCTTCTGTTCATGCCATTTAGCAAGATAGCCATAGCCATTGCCGACATCTGCTCATCAGCGACGACACCTGATGTGTAGTTAGCTATCAACCAATTGATTTGCTCAGTAGATAGTTCTTGTTTCTCTCGCTTAGCAACAATTAGTTCAACAGCAGAAAATTCTTTAGACAATTAATCCCTAGTTTCTTTCATCAGCGCCGAAACCTTCGGCTAAATCACGAGGACCAAAAGCATCAGGGAGAACCTGATCGATTGATTTGATACCTGAGACAGTCTGCAGAAGCATTCCCTCAGTTGAGTGTTCGAACAACAGCTGACGGCATCTACCGCACGGCATCAGAATGTTCTCTGCTCCATCAACACAGTAGAAAGCAACAAGCTTTCCACCACCAGTCATGCTCAGGTTGCTTACCAAACCACACTCAGCACATAGGCCCACACCGTAACTGGCATTTTCAACGTTGCAACCAGAAACAATTCGACCATCGTCAACTAGAGCTGCTGCTCCTACTGGGTAGTGACTATACGGGGCGTAAGCCTTCTTCATGGCAGCTATCGCTGCGTCCTTCAACTCGTTCCAGTTGATCTCTTGGCTCATCTTTAGCCCTTTACATAAGGTTGACCGGATGCTGCCGGTGGTTTCACTCTTCCAGCAAAACCAGCTACTGCTATCAGGGTTACAAGATAAGGAACCATGGTGATGAAGTCCACTGGGATACCAGGAGATACCTGGTTAGCCCATACTTTCAAGATGATTGTGAAACCAAAAAGCAATGCCCCTAGTGTCACATAAATGGGCTGCCAACGTCCAAGGATCACAACAGCCAAAGCGATGAATCCAAGCCCGGCTGACATTTCACGTCCGAATGAACCCACGTTTCCAATTGTCAGCGATGCTCCACCTAGACCAGCTACAGCTCCACCAATAGTTACCCACCAGAATCTAGTTCTAGCGACATTGATACCTACGGTGTCAGCAGCGAGTGGGTGCTCACCTACTGCACGAGCTCGTAGACCCAACTTGGTTCTAAACAATACATACCAAAGCAGTGGAACAAGAATAAACATCAGATAAACAGTGATTCTGTTGTTGAATAGCACCTGACCAAGAACTGGAATCTCTGAAAGCAATGGGATAGGCAGCTTCTCAAAAGTGCCAGGGAAGTTTAGGTTGATACTGTCATCATCTACCCATGCTGAGTAGAGGAAGTTTGTAACACCGATAACCAGAACGTTCAAAAGAACACCGATGATGATCTGCTCAACCAAGTACTTAATAGCAAGAGAGGCAAGAACTGTTGAGAGAAGTGCTGCAGCAATCATCGCTGCAATCAAACCAACATAAAGATTCTTGGTCATAGAACCAACGATTGCTGAAACAAATGCTCCAGTTAGAAGCTGTCCTTCAATAGCAATGTTTACAACACCAACACGTTCTGACATGATGCCAGCCATACCACCAAAGATGAGTGGAATAGCTAGAACCAAAGTGTTACTCAAGATAAAGATCATCTGAACACCTTGGGTAGCTTCTGTTGCAAGCCAGCCAAGAAGAGCCATCATGGCACCAAGTGAATAAATAGCAATTAGCCAGACTGGAGTTCTACTACCACGAATGCTCAGAGCAATTGAAAGCAAGCCAATCAGGAGTAGTAATGCACCAACAATTGTGCAGAAGAACATCGAGTTCACAACAAATGGAGGTAGCTGCAAAGCTTCACGCTTATCGCTCCAAACAAAGCTGATGTCTCCAGGCTTACCTAGGAAGCCAAAGAACACAAGAACAAATAGCGATGCTACAACCAATGTGATTGGAGTCTTTAGACTCGGTCTCACTTCAGCGGCAGAGAACATACCTGGGGTGACTTCTACATTTTTCATTACTTAATCACCTTTGCTTCTTTAGCTTTCTGTGTTGCTTCAATTACTTTTATTCCTGGAGCAGGCAGTCGATAGAAGGCCCTAATAATCGGTGGTGCTGCGATGAAGAGAACAATCAACGCCTTCACAACACCTAGAACCTCAGGAGATACACCAGCTACCTGCATGGTTGCAGATCCTGCCTTGAATGCACCGAACAAGAGTCCAGCCAATACAACTCCACCGGCTCTTGAGCCACCTAGGAGAGCGACAGTAATTGCATCAAAACCAATGCCCGCTTCAATGCTTGTGGTCAGACCACCATCAACGCTTAGGCCTTGGTTAGCCGCCGCTAATCCAGAGAAACCAGCTGAGATTGCTAGTGCCCAAACGAAGGTGTTCTCTACCTTGATACCGGCTGCCTTAGCAGCCGAAGGGTTGTGACCAACCATTCTGAATCTAAATCCAAATGTCGACTTCTCCATTAGCCACCAGTAGAAGATCACGGATAAGACAGCAAAGATCAATCCATAGTGCAACTGGAAGTCAGGGCCGAAGAGTAAACCAAGGCGAGCGGTGTCATCAGGGTTATCTGACTTAGGTGTTCCACCGCCACCTTCTTCTAGAAGAAGGTTTGGTTGTCTTAGAAGGTATGTGAAAAGAGATAAAGCAACGTAGTTCAACATGATGGTCACGATAACTTCGTGAGCACCTGTTCTAGCTTTTAGTACACCAACAATCATTCCCCAAACCATTGCACAAACAACAGCTGCGAATACAGCTGCCAGCATGTGGATGATGATTGGCATTTCTAGTCGAGTAGCGACAAATGTTGAACCAGCAAGACCTACAAGAATCTGTCCTGTTGCACCAATGTTGAATAGTCCAACTCGGAAAGTTAGAGCCACTCCCAAACCAGCCATGATTAGAGGAGCCGCGAATCTAAGAGTTTCAGTGAATGGGCGAATGGCTGTTACAAAACTATCTGCACCGAAGTTGATGATTGAGCCAGTGAATAAAGCACCATAACCATCTTGGATGGTCCACCAAACAGTTGATAGCGCCATGCTTGGATCTGAACCAAAGTTAGCCCAGGCCTTCACAACGCTCTTATCAAAGACCACCATGAAGATTGCTCCAATGATGAAGCCAAGAAGAACTGACAGAGCAATTCTTACTGGATCTCCGGCCATGATTTCGTGAAGAACACTGGTGGCTTTATCTTGTGCAGGTTTTGCTGCTACTTCTTTTTTCTTACTCATGCTGCAATACCTGCCATCATCTTTCCAAGTTTTTCTCTTGTGGTCTTAGCATCAACGATTCCAACAATTCGACCTCTATACATAACGGCAATTCGATCTGCTAGAGCAAGAACTTCATCTAGCTCTGTTGAGATAATCACAACTGTCTTGCCAGCATCACGCGCAGCAACAATTTGCTCATGGATGAACTCAATTGATCCAACGTCAACACCACGTGTTGGTTGAGAAGCAATTAGCACTCTGAGGTCTCTGCTCATCTCTCTAGCAACAACAACCTTCTGCTGGTTTCCACCAGATAGTTGCTTAGCAAGAGTTGCTGCTGATGGAGTTCTGATGTCGAATTCCTGGATTAGTTTTGATGCAATCTCATCACGCTTGGCAAAGTCAATCTGGACACCTTTAGCGAAAGGCTTTCCGAAAGAGCCGTCAAGCATTAGGTTCTCGGCAATTGAGAACTCGCCTACGAGACCATCTTTCTTTCTGTCTTCTGGAATGTAACCCACCCCTGCTTCAAGCACTTGTCTCACGTTGCTCTTGGTCAAATCTTTACCCGCAACTGTGATGCTGCCACTGTGGATCTTGCGCAAACCTAAAATAGCCTCGGCTAATTCGGTCTGCCCATTTCCTTGAACTCCAGCGATAGCAAGAATTTCTCCATCATTAACCGAGAAGCTAATTCCATCAACCATCTGTTGATTACGGTCATCAAGAACAGTTAGATTTTTCACAACCAAAGTTTCAGAACCAAGTTTTGCTGCTTTCTTCTTTGTATCTAGATCAACCTCACGACCAACCATTAGAGAAGCAAGTTCTCCTGCAGTTGTCTTAGGGCTAGCTTCGGAAACAACCTTGCCTTGACGAATAACAATGATTCGGTCTGCAACTTTCTGAACCTCACGAAGTTTGTGAGTAATAAAAATAATCGAAGTTCCGTTTTTGCTAAGCCCTCGCATGATGTCCATGAGCTCATCGGTTTCCTGAGGAGTAAGAACTGCAGTTGGTTCATCCAGAACAAGAATCTTTGCGTCTCTAGCTAGAGACTTAATAATTTCGACTCTCTGTTGAGCTCCAACAGGAAGGTCTTGAACTTTTGCATCAGGATCAATATCAAACCCAAAACGATCAGAAATTTCTTTCACAAGTTTGCGTGCTGCATCTAAGTCAAGGTTGCCAACTTTTCCAGTTGGCTCATGTCCCAGAACTACATTCTCTGCAACTGTAAAAACAGGAATAAGCATGAAGTGTTGATGAACCATTCCGACACCGGCAGACATTGCTTCCCCAGGGCCGGCGAACTTGACTGGCTTGTCATCAATGAGGATCTGGCCTTCTTCAGGCTGCAAGAGTCCATAGAGGACGTTCATCAGGGTTGACTTACCTGCACCATTTTCACCTAGCAGGCTAAGGATTTCCCCTGGAGCGAGGGTAAGGCTGATGTTGTCGTTTGCGACAAGAGTACCGAAGCGTTTGGTGATGTTTCTCAGTTCAAGCTTCATTTGAGGGTGTAGCTCCTTTGCGATTCCTTTTCACTAATCTACCCCAAGTTAGAGGGGGGCTTAAAGCAAGAACTGCCGAGGCATAAGCCTCGGCAGTTCCTAAACTACTTGTCTAAATTAGCCAAGTGGGTTGATTGAACCATCGATAATGCCAGCCTTTAGTTCAGCAAGCTTTGTCTTTAGTGCCTCATCTAGGAACTCAGTGTCCGAGATGTCAGTTCCCGCGTTAGCCAATGTACCGGTGTAAGCGTTGTCCATTCCACCAGCGAAAGCTTCCTTGTCAACTGCAAGTGCCTTCACGATGTCGTAAACTGCTGAACCCATTCTCTTCTCAATTGAGGTAAGAGTTAGAGGTGCATACTCTGGGCTAGTAACGCTGATGTTCTTGTCAACACCGATCATCTTTGCGTCAACACCTGACTCAGCGATCGCTTCTGAAAGAGCACCGAACTGGTCTCCACCAACTGGAACTAGTACGTCTGCGTTAGCAGCTAGGTGGCCAGCAGCAATTGTCTTGCCTTCTGGAGCGTTAGGAGCGAATCCACCAATGAAGTCACCCTGCTGTTTTACTGCATCCCAACCAAGAACAGTCACTGGTGTGCCTGTCTCTTTTTCGTATGCCTTTGCACCGTAGTAGAAACCATCCATGAATGCGGTAACTGCAGAAATCTGTACACCACCGTAAACGCTAACAACCTTTGTTTTTGAGTAGTAAGCCGCTGCATAACCAGCTAGGTATGATGACTCAGCCATGTTGTAACCAACTGGCTTTAGGTTTGTTGCTCCGTTTGACCAACCATCGATTGTTACGAAGTTAACCTCTGGGTTTGCTTCAGCTGCTGCGTTAACTGCGTCAACTAGGTTGAAACCTACTGCGAAGATAACGTCACACTTAGCTGCAACCATTGCGTCTAGGTTTGGAGCGAAGTCTTCTGAAGATGTTGACTCAGCTGAGTTAAGTGTTACACCGAACTCTTCTGCAGCCTTCTCCATACCATCCATTACAGATTCGTTGAATGACTTGTCAGCCCATGAACCTTCGTCAGAAACACCACACTCGATGAATCCTGCACCTGGCTTTGCAGCACAGCCTGATAGAACTAGCAAGCTGGCTGCTGCCATTGCTACTCCTGCTATTGCCTTACGTGAAACTTTGTTCACTTGTGTCCTCCTGATTTTTTGAGTTGATGCCAATCACCAACCACACACATCTAGACACTACTAGCCCCCGCCGACACTTTTGGCCTCTAACACAAGGTATTTATCTAGGCGTTACAATTCCTTAATTGGATGGGGATATCAGTGACTGCCTATAGGTTTCCAAAGACCCCAAAAGTGAGCCGTCAATGGAATCTGGCTGGCTGACCCTAAGTTCTACGGTGTTGAACTTCAGTGCCCCAGGCTTTCGATATAAAGGTTCAGCTGCAAACTCGCGATCCAATAGAGATGCCACAGCATTCAGGACGTATTTGCTGGTATTTCTCTCAACTGAAACTTGAACTCTAGAGCCAAACGGTAGATCGGTATCCCCTAGCTGCAGATCTGCTCCTATTAGATAAGGCCCATCCGCAAGCTCTGCTTCAACGCTCTGCCAGATACTCTTGCCTCCAAAAATGGTTGCTACATCTGTTGAATCTAGAGTTGCCAGCTTGGTTGCGAGGGTATTGGAGGAAGCAGTTCTACTAAAGATCGTCTCTGTTCTAGTTCCAGAAATCTCATCAAAGTCTCTAACACCACTCATAAATGATGTTTGAAGCTTCGTCGATTGAGAATAAACCGGCTGTATAAAGAGGTGAACTCTTTCAGTCTTTGACTTACCAGCTGCGAAGAAGCCTGCTAGGCGAGCACCGCTCAATGAGTCATCGGCAACCCATCTAAAGTTTGCTGGTTGAGCATTAGCTGCAATAGTGCTGCCAACAAAAAGCACCATCATCTTCGAGTGTTCAGAAGCGAACTGCGCAAGATCATTCAGATAGTTTGGGTTAGCTGAAACCATAAGAACGCAACCGTTCTGCAGAGCTTCAAGCAATCGCGCTGGAACCTGCTCCGTGCTCTCATCTATCTTTACTTCACGAACACCAAGCCCATAAACAATTCTTGCTTCGACTAAATCTGCAGCCAACTGCTTTTCTGGAGTGCCCGGAACGATAGTTGCTGAGCGGATCAAACATGCAGAAGTCTTTGCTTTGACATCAGGCTTGACTATCTCAGCTGGGGCACACGCACTCACCCCAACGGTTAAGCCAAGAAGGATTGCTCCAGCAACTAGGTTTCTAAACTTCTTCATGAGTAATTGCTATAGAACTTCGCTATGGCCAGTGACCTTAAGCGAATCAACAAGATTCTTTACCCTTTGAGCATGTTCTTTGGTGGTAACCAGAAGAGCATCAGGGGTATCAACAACGATTACATCGTCTAGGCCAATAAGAGCAACCAAGCGACCTGTCTCAGAAACTAGGATTCCGCTGGATTTGTCGGATAGCACCGTAACCTCACCTAATACAGCTAGGTGGTTACGTTTGCCACCTGATTGCAGTTCAGCAATAGCTGCAAAATCTCCCACATCGTGCCAACCAAACTTGGCAGGAACAACAGCGACTAGGCCTTTAGCGGCAGCAGGTTCTGCAACTGAGTAGTCGACGGCAATCTTCTTTAGAGTTGGCCAGATGTCTTCAAAAGCCTTTTCTTGACTTGGGGTGCCCCAAGCATCAGCCAGGGCAAGGATCTTGTTGTGAAGTTCTGGCTCTGTCTCTTGAAGAACAGAAAGAATAAGTGAGGCAGGAGCAATGAACATACCTGCGTTCCAGAGGTACTTACCTGAAGCTACATACTTACGGGCACGTTCGATATCTGGCTTCTCAACAAACTTCGCTACTTCTCTTGCGTGCTTAGCAAATGGAAGATCCATCTTTTCGCCAGCTTTGATGTAGCCAAATCCAACTGAAGGTTCAGTTGGCTGGATGCCAATGGTGACAATCTTGCCTGTAGCAGCAACTGCTACTGCTTCTCTAACGCAATCGCTGAATTCTTTATTGTCAGTGATCACGTGATCTGCTGCGAATGAACCGATTATTACATCTGGTTCTCTTTTTATAAGAATTGCAGCAGCTAAAGCGATTGCTGCAGTCGAATCTTTAGGACTCGGCTCAAGAAACAGGTTGTTTTCAACTAATTCTGAACACTGTTCGGAAACAGCACTTCGGTGAGCAGCACCTGTGACAACGACAATTCGATCTGCTCCAGAAAGTGGAGCTAATCTCTCCCAGGTATCTTGCAAAAGGGTCTGACCAGATCCGGTTAGGTCATGTAGAAACTTAGGTGCGGATGCTCGAGATAGCGGCCACAGCCTGCTACCAATCCCACCAGCTGGAATCACAGAATAGAAACGAGCCATTGGCTCTTTAGAGTCACTCATACTCTCAAAAGCCTAACCCAGATGGCTGGTTTACCGATTTTTGTTTAGGTTCTTCAGTTATCATTAAGCCAATTAGGCAAGCGATTTGCTGCCGTTCAAGGAGGAGTTTCGTGGCTAGAAGACCTGCAGGTACTTTGTATCGAGGCAAAATAGGCATGTGGTCTTGGGTTTTGCACCGTATTACTGGAGTTGGAATCTACTTCTTCCTCTTGGTACACATCATGGACACAGCCCTAGTCCGAGTAAGCCCAGAAGCTTACAACTCTGTAATGGCTGTTTATAAGACTCCAATCGTAGGTGTAGCTGAAATTGGCCTAGTCGCAGCCATCCTTTTCCACGGTTTCAACGGTATTCGCGTGATTCTTATCGATTTCTGGAGCAAGGGCTCTAAGTACCAGAACCAGATGTTCTGGGTAGTCCTAGTAATCTTTGTGGTCCTTATGGCCGCTTGGGTCCCTCGCCAACTAATGCACACATTTGGAGCGTAAATTGAGCGTCGTTATTGAACAACCAAATCAGCCAAGAAGCCGCAAGAACGCTCAATGGGAAAAGCGTGCATGGATTTTCATGCGTGTCTCAGGTGCAGTTCTACTTGTAATGATCTTGGGTCACCTCATGGTGAACCTGGTTCTTCCAGAGCGTGGAGTTAAGTCAATTGACTTCGCATTCGTAGCCGGTAAGTGGGCTGACCCGTTCTGGCAGGTATACGACGGCATCATGCTTTGGCTAGCTCTTATTCACGGAACCAACGGAATGAGAACTCTAGTTAACGATTATGCAGAACGTGAATGGGTGAGAAAGACTCTAAACATCGCTCTTTGGTCTGTAGCTGCAATCTTGCTGATTCTCGGAACTCTTGTCATCACAACATTTGATCCATGCATCGACCCAGATGTTGAGAACTATCTACCAGGCGTTTGTAAGCCGTAAGGAAAAAATTGTCCGAAGTTAAAGTCCACCACTACCAGTACGACGTTGTAATCGTTGGCGCTGGAGGTGCAGGTATGCGTGCAGCTATTGAAGCAGGCCCTCATGCCAAGACTGCTGTTATCTCGAAGCTCTTCCCTACTCGTTCTCACACCGGTGCCGCTCAAGGTGGTATGGCAGCAGCTCTAGCCAACGTTGAAGAAGATTCTTGGGAATGGCACACCTTTGACACCGTTAAAGGTGGAGACTACCTAGTTGACCAGGATGCTGCAGAAATTCTTGCTAAAGAATCGGTGCAGGCTGTTATTGATCTAGAGAACATGGGTCTTCCATTCAACAGAACACCTGATGGCAAGATCGACCAAAGACGTTTCGGTGGTCACACTCGCGATCACGGTAAGGCTCCAGTTAGAAGAAGCTGTTATGCAGCTGACCGCACTGGTCACATGATCTTGCAGACTCTTTACCAAAACTGTGTGAAGTTAGGCATTGAGTTCTACAACGAGTTCTATGTTCTAGATCTAGTTATGAACACAGTTGATGGAGTTGAAAGACCAGCTGCTGTTGTTGCCTACGAATTAGCTACCGGTGACCTTCATGTCTTCCAAGGCAAGTCGATTGTGTTTGCAACCGGTGGTTTCGGAAAGATCTTCAAGACAACCTCTAATGCACACACTCTTACAGGAGATGGTGTTGGCATCATCTGGCGTAAGGGTCTTCCTCTAGAAGACATGGAGTTCTACCAATTCCACCCAACTGGTTTAGCTGGACTTGGAATTCTTTTGAGTGAAGCAGCTCGTGGTGAAGGAGCTATCCTTCGTAATGCTTCAGGTGAGCGCTTCATGGAGCGTTATGCCCCAACCATCAAGGACCTAGCACCTAGAGACATGGTTGCTCGTGCAATGGCTAACGAAGTTAGAGAAGGAAGAGGAGCAGGACCTAACAAGGACTACGTTCTTCTAGACCTTACTCACCTAGAGCCTGCTGTTATTGATGCCAAGCTTCCTGACATTACAGAGTTTGCTAGAACCTACCTAGGTGTTGAGCCTTACACAGAGCCAGTTCCAGTATTCCCAACCGCTCACTATGCAATGGGTGGTATTCCTACCAACATCAAGGCTGAAGTTCTAAGAGACAACGACACCGTTGTTCCTGGTCTTTATGCTGCTGGTGAATGTGCGTGTGTATCTGTTCACGGAGCAAACCGCCTTGGAACTAACTCACTTCTAGACATCAACGTGTTCGGTAAGCGTGCAGGTATCTACGCGGTTGAGTATGCGAAGGATGCAAAGTTTGTAGATGTTCCAGCAGATGCTGTTGCTGAAACAGTGAAGCTAATTGAACACATGCGTAACGCTCGTGGAACTGAAAAAATTGCGGTCATCCGTAAAGAACTTCAGGACACCATGGACAAGAATGCTCAGGTTTATAGAACTGAAGATTCATTGAACGAAGCCCTCGACAAAATCAAAGAGCTTCGTGGAAGATATGAAAACATTCAGGTCCAAGACCGTGGTCAAAGATTCAACACTGACCTTCTTGAAGCTATTGAACTTGGTTTCCTTCTAGATCTTGCAGAAGTTCTAGCTTTCACATCTCGTGAGAGACGCGAAAGCCGCGGAGGTCACTTCCGTGAAGACTACGAAACAAGAGATGACGAAAAGTTCATGGTTCACTCAATGGCTTACAAAAACGGAGACAAGATCGATCTCGGCTGGAAACCAGTTGTTATCACCAACTACCCACCAATGGAGCGTAAGTACTAATGAGCTCAACAATGGAAACTAAAGAAATCGGTGTTATCCCTTCCTTCACCGTCACCTTGATGGTTCGTCGTTTCGATCCTGAAACAGATGCCGAACCAAAGTGGCAAGACTTTGATGTGACTATGTTTGGCACAGATCGAGTTCTAGATGCGCTCCACAAGATCAAGTGGGAAATAGATGGAAGTCTTACTTTCAGAAGATCATGTGCTCACGGTGTTTGTGGTTCAGATGCAATGCGTATCAACGGAAGAAACCGTTTGGCTTGTAAGACTCTTATTAAAGACCTAGACATAACGCAGCCGATCTATGTTGAACCAATCAAGGGTCTTAAGGTTGAGAAGGACCTTGTTGTAGACATGGAGCCTTTCTACCAGGCCTATAGAGATGTGAAGCCTTTCCTAATTGCTTCAGACACTCCTGTAGCTGAGCGCATTCAGTCACCTGAAGATCGTGCAAGATTTGAAGACACTACTAAGTGCATTCTTTGTGCTGCTTGCACAACCTCTTGCCCAGTGTTCTGGACAGACAACCAGTACTTCGGTCCAGCGGCTATTGTGAACGCTCACCGCTTCATCTTTGACTCAAGAGATGAAGCAGCAGAGGTTCGTCTAGATATCTTGAACGATAAAGAAGGAGTCTGGCGTTGCCGCACTACCTTCAACTGCACCGAGGCTTGCCCTAGAGGTATTGAAGTAACGAAGGCAATCGCTGAGGTAAAGCAAGCAGTTCTTCGCGGTCGCCGCTAAATTCACCTGAAAGTTATCTAAGAGATACTCGCATTTACTGGGTTAGCTAATACCTCTTGCCTATCCTTGAGTTATGACCAAATTCAACTCTTGCCCGTCTGTTGGGGCACATAAAGAGGTGAATGATTCTATCTCTGGAGTTAGCCGTAGGTCTTTCCTAACCAAGATAGCTATTGCAGCAGGAACAATCGGCCTTAGCTCTATTGCCTCTTCAGCCCTAGCTAGCCAAAAGAAATACAAGATTTGCTCAATCAAAGACATCAAGGTTGGGGGTGCTAGCTCATTTTTCATTAGAGAAAAGAAACTCTTTGTTCTAATCACTCAACCAAAGCGAGGTGTATTCAGAGCCTTTGATCAACGCTGCACACATGGTTCGAACGCAGTGACGGGAATCATGGGTAAGAACTTGGCTTGCCAAGCTACAAAAAATGGTCATGGTTCCCAATTTGACATGGAATCCGGTTCACCAAGAAAAGGTCCTGCCAGAAAGTCTCTTCAACGTTTTGACGTTTCAGTTGAGAAGAACTTTATCTTCATCAATATTAAAAGCTGAGTGCTCTAGCCAAGCTTGGTAGAAGTGCTGGAGATGCAGAAAGTGATGTAGCTCCAAAATCAATAAACAGTTTCGCTGAAACCGGATCGCTTGCAGCTTCACCACAAATTCCAATTGGTTTCCCTGCAATAACGCATGCTTTAGAAACTCTTTCAATCAGTTTCAAAACTTGCGGTGAACGAACCTCTGACACAGGAAGAGGTGAATCCATTCGATCATGATTCAAGGTGTATTGAGTTAGGTCATTAGTTCCGATACTCAAGAAATCAACTACTTCTACTATTTGCTCAAGCACACCTGGTTCGCAAACTTCAGGAACCTCAATCATCACGCCAACAGTTTCAAGACCTAGCTTCTTTGCCATGCTCACAAACTCAACTGCTTGGTCTGCTGTTGACACCATAGGGGCCATCACCCAGAGCCTTGCAGTTGGATACTTTTGTGAAGCAAGGCTAAGTGCTGTTAGTTGAGTAATCAGAGCGTCAGGGTTTGCAAGAAGTGCTTGGAATCCTCGGTTGGCATACTTCCCCTTCTCAATGAGTTTTAGGAAAGGTAGTGGCTTATCGGTATCCAAATCTAGAACTCGAACAATTACAACCCGGTCAGGGAACTGCTCGAGCAACCTTGAGTATTCCAGTACTTGGGTATCCAGAGATGGTGCAGTTTTTTCACCCAGGAAAAGTAGTTCTGTTCTAAAGAGGCCCACCCCTTGAGCTCCAAAAGCTAGAGCGGCATCTCCTTCTGAACTAGAACCAAGGTTGGCATACAGCTTAACCGGCAGGTTCAATTCATCAATGGATAATCCCTGCTCGGGCTTGCTGTCTTGCGCAGCTTTTGAGTATTGATCTAATTCCTGTTGATCTGGTCTAACTAGAACCTGACCACTTGAGGAATCAACAATTAGTTGATCTCCAGATTGGATGAACTCAGTGCCGCTCACAGAAACCACTGTTGGCAGATTCATGCCTCTAGCCAAGATAGAAGTGTGTGAGGTTGGACTACCCAAACTTGAAACAAGTCCTACTATTGAACTCTTTTGAAGTTTTACCATCTCTAGCGGACCAAGATTGTCGGTAACTAAAACAAATGGTTCCGTTGGCCAAATCAAATCTTCTTTACCCGTGAGCTTGTCTAAAACTCGCTCACCTAATTCAGTAATGTCATTTGATCTCTCAGCAAAGTATTCGCCCAACTGAGCAAGAGTCTCGGCGGCTAATTTAAATGCACCCATTACTGCTCTTTGTGAATTAGCTCCATCAGCTAATCGAACTTTGATGCTCTCCATCAAAGACTGATCTTCTAGTACTAGTTTCAAAGCATCAAGAATGTCCGCTGACTCATCGTTGGTTTCTGCTCTAGCCTCATCAATTTCTTTCGCAACATCGGCTAGTGCTGCTCTAATGGCTACTAGCCCTCTATTTGCACCTTTGGCTTCACTATCCCAAGGCACGTAACGTTCTGATTTAAAGATGAGCGCTGGCGCTATGGATACACCTGTGCCAACACCGGCACCAACTAATACGCGTTCACTCACCTAACAAGTCTAAGATGACCTTAAACTTGTCCCATGCCAACTAATCTCTCAGTAGTAACCATCAACGTCAACGGTGTTAGAGCCGCCTTCAAGAAGGGCTTTGCCGAATGGGTGGTCGAGAACTCACCTGATGTGATAGCCCTGCAAGAAGTAAGGGCTGAGACTACAGATCTAATTGAGATTTTCAGCGCTATTGAAGCTCTCCAGAATGATGGCACTAAGTGGCATATCCTTCATGACTCAGCCTCTGCCAAAGGCAGAGCAGGAGTAGCAGTCATTTCTAAAGTCGCTCCAGCGGCTTCAAGAACAACTCTTGGACCAAAGAGCTTTGACAGTGCTGGAAGATGGCTAGAAGTGGATTTCAAGATCAAGAGCAAGACAGTAACTGTGATCAGCACCTATGTTCACTCAGGTGAAGTAGATACTCCTAAACAGGTTGAGAAATACAAGTTCCTAGATGCCATGACCAAACGCATGGCAGAACTAAGAAAAGAAGATGGTCTTGTTGTTGTAGTTGGAGACCTAAATGTTGGTCACACCGAACTAGACATCAAGAACTGGAAAGGCAACCTCAAGAACGCTGGGTTCCTTCCTGAAGAGCGTGCCTACTTTGATACCTGGATGCACAAGCAGGGCTGGATAGATCTAGGTAGAGCAGCTCACCCAGAACAACCAGGTCCATACACCTGGTGGAGCTACAGAGGTCAGGCTTTTGATACTGACACCGGCTGGAGAATTGACTACCAACTAGCAACACCAAAGCTAGCCAAGGTGGCTTCTGGCTACAAAGTTCATAGAGCAGCTAGCTACGATACCCGTTTCACAGACCATTCCCCCGTCGTTGTTGAGTACGCTATCTAACATGAGTGGCAAAGCAAATCTTCTAAGCGGCATGCAGCCGAGTGCATCTTCCCTACATCTGGGCAACTACCTTGGTGCACTAGTTAACTGGGTCAACATGCAAAGAGACTTCAACGCATTTTATGTAATCGTTGACCTTCATGCCATCACAGTTCCTCAAGATCCAAACGAACTTAGAACCAACACCAGAAGAACTGCTGCTCAATACATCGCAGCAGGTATAAACCCGCAGGATTCTGCACTCTTTGTTCAAAGCCATGTTCCAGCTCATGCTGAACTTGCTTGGGTTCTAAACTGCATCACAGGTTTCGGTGAAGCAAGTCGAATGACTCAGTTCAAGGACAAGTCTCAAAAAGCTGGAAGTGATTCCGCATCTGTTGGTCTGTTTACATATCCAATCCTTCAAGCGGCTGATATCTTGCTGTATCAACCAAAAGCAGTTCCGGTTGGTGAAGACCAAAGACAACACCTAGAACTAACTAGAGATCTAGCAGAACGCTTCAACACAAGATATGGTCAAACCTTTACTATTCCTGAAGCACACATCTTGAAGGAAACAGCAAAGATTTACGATCTTCAGAATCCAACCGCAAAGATGTCTAAGTCAGCTGGCGACCCTAAAGGTCTTGTGAACCTAATGGATGACGATTCAACCATTATGAAAAAGATTAAGAGTGCTGTTACCGACACAGACTCATCCATCAGAGTTGACTGGGAAAACAAACCAGGAGTTACAAACCTTCTTTCTATTCACTCCTCTATAAGTGGTGAATCTCTAGCTTCACTAGAAGATAGATTCCAAGGTGCTGGCTACGGCGTATTAAAAGGTGAAGTAGCAGATGTTGTTATCAGTGCTCTAGGCCCAATCAGGGATAGAGCAAACGATCTCATGAGTGACCCTGCAGAACTAGATCGTCTTTTAGCCTCGGGTGCAGAAAAAGCTCGTGAGGTGGCTGAAACCACTTTGGCCCTGGTTTATGACCGCGTAGGGTTCATCAGAGCCAAGTAGCCATTTGGGGATGGCATATCCTTAAAAACCAAGGGACATTGCCTTAGTCAAGGCTAGTAATCAACTAAAAACCCTGATTTCTAGAGGGATTTAGCCCTTTCCAAATCGTTATCTAGGCGTAAACTTCCAAGGCTAAATGGGGTCAAATCTCAACTAGATTATGGGTGAGGCGTTATCTACGCCCCGCCCATTACTATCAAGGAGAAATTAATGAGCTTTAAAACAAAGCGCGTTCTAGCAGCCACTGCATCTGCAGCTGTTGCAACGCTTTTTCTAGCAGGCTGTGCTCCGGCAGACAACGGCACCGCTGCCGGTTGTGAAGCCTACGCAGATTACCAGGGCTTCGAGGGCACTGAGGTTGAGGTATACACAACCATCATCGCTCCAGAAGCTGATCTATTCGTCGAGTCATTCGCTGAATTCGAAGAATGTACAGGCATCACAGTTAACTGGAACGGTACTCAGGAGTTCGAAGCTCAGATTGCTGTTCGCGTTGAAGGTGGAACTGCACCAGACCTAGCAATCTTCCCACAGCCAGGTCTTCTAGCACGTTTCAAGGACAGCCTTGTTGCAGCACCTGCAAAGGTTAACGAATCAGTTGATGCTAACTACTCACCTGACTGGAAGAACTACGGAACTGTAGACGGAACATTCTTCGCTGCGCCACTAGGTGCTAACGTGAAGTCTTTCGTTTGGTACAACCCGAAGGTATTCGCAGACAACAACTACACAATCCCAACAACTTGGCAGGAACTGCTAGACCTATCTGACAAGATTGCTGCTGACGGAAAGATCCAGCCATGGTGTGCTGGTTTCGGTTCTGGTGAAGCAACTGGTTGGGTTGGAACTGACTGGATGGAAGACATCATGCTTCGTACCGCGTCAGCAGAAACCTACGACAAGTGGGTTACTCACGGTATTCCTTTCAACGACCCAGCTGTAGCTACAGCTATCGGTGAAGCAGGAAAGATCCTAAAGAACCCTGACTATGTTGGTGACGTAGCGTCAATCGCGACAACCACATTCCAGGATGGTGGAGCAGGAATCGTTGACGGTTCATGTGCAATGCACCGTCAGGCTTCATTCATCGGTGGAATCCTAGCCGCTGACCACGGAGCTGAAATCGTAGAGCCATCAGACACATCAAAGGCAAATGGAATCTCAGTGTTCTACTTCCCTGGTACATCTGCTGACAACAAGCCAGCTCTTGGTGGTGGAGAGTTCGTAGCAGCTTTCGCTGACCGTGGCGAAGTTCAGGCTCTACAGCACTACCTAACAACTCCACTATGGAACAACGCGAAGGCAAAGCTTGGTGGCTGGTTCTCAGCTAACAAGGGCCTAGACGAAGCAAACGTTGCTGACCCAGTAAACAAGGTTGCAGTTCAGATTCTAAAGAACGCTACAACCTTCCGTTTCGATGGTTCTGACGTTATGCCAGCCGCTGTTGGTGCAGGTACATTCTGGAAAGAAATGACTGCTTGGGTTGCAGAAGACAAGTCTGACAAGGCTGTTCTTGATGCAATCGAGAAGTCATGGCCTAAGAACTAAATTAGGCTAGAACTACCCTTGCAGTGGGGTGTGGTGGACACGAAAGTGAAAACCACACCCCATTTCAACAAAGTCAGGAAATAAATGGTCAACACCGCGTTCGTAGCAGCTCGCAAGACACCTTGGGAAGTGATCTTCCCTAACCTAATTCTTCTTATTGTGTCTCTAGCAGCTTTCGCAGCTGTAATTTATCTAGTCTTCTTACTCGCATCTCGAGTAAATGTAAGAGTGCAGGAATGGCTCAAGTATGGAGTGTTCCTTGCTCCTGCTGTTTTGTTCCTTCTAATTGGGTTGGTTTATCCAACTCTTAGAACACTTGTTATGTCTTTCATGAATGCCGACAGCACAGAGTTTGTCGGATTAGACAACTACGTCTGGTCCTTCACAATTCCAGAAATCTTAATTGTTCTTAGAAACACATTTGTTTGGGTTCTTGTAGTCCCAATTCTTTCGACCTTCATAGGTCTTGCGATTGCTTACCTAACCGATCGCATGAAGCGACCTGGGGTTGTCAAGTCTTTAATCTTCTTACCGATGGCAATCTCATTTGTTGGTGCTGGTGTTATCTGGAAGTTTGTTTACAACTTCCAGCCAAACCTAGATAAGCCAGACATCGGTTTATTCAGCGCTATTTCAAAAGCATTTGGAGTGAACCCACCGAACTGGTTGCTTGAAGCTCCAGGCAACACACTTCTACTTATCTTGGTAATGATCTGGATTCAGACTGGTTTCGCAATGGTTGTTCTGTCAGCTGCCATGAAGAACGTTCCTGATGAAGTAGTTGAAGCAGCAATGCTTGATGGTGCTGGAAATTGGCAGCGATTTGTTAGAGTCACAGTTCCAATGATTAGATCAACCATCATCGTTGTTCTAACCACAACCGCTATTGGAACTTTGAAGGTCTTCGACATTGTAAGAACAATGACCGGTGGTAACTTCGAGACCAACGTTATTGCTAACGAAATGTATTCACAGAGCTTTAGACAAATGAACTATGGTCAGGGAAGTGCTCTGGCAGTAATCCTTCTAGTGTGTGTCTTGCCAATCATCGCCTACAACATTAGACAACTTAGACGTGAGAGGGCTGAAAGATAATGAGCACTCGGAAAAAAGCTAAAGACATATTCGCATCCCCGATAGCATCAGCGGTTGCGATCATCATCGCCATCCTCTGGACTATACCTACCTTTGGTCTTCTAGTTTCATCCATTAGACCTGAGAAGGACATCAACAACAGTGGTTGGTGGACATTCTTTACCAACCCAAGTTTCACTCTTGAGAACTACGCTCAGGTACTTTTCCAGGGTTCAACGACAAACCCGCCTCTTGCCCAGTTCTTCTTCAATAGCTTCGCTCTAACAATTCCAGCTGTAGTGTTCCCTATCACCCTGGCTTTGTTTGCTGCCTATGCTCTTGCTTGGTTCAAATTCAGAGGTAAAGACACCATCTTCTTCATCATCTTTGGACTCCAGGTTGTTCCTCTTCAGCTAACCCTGATTCCTTTGCTACAGCTTTTCTCAAAGGGTCTAGTTATTGGAGATACCGTAATCATTCCTGATCTTGGAATTACCGGGACATTCATTCCAATCTGGATTGCTCACACAATCTTTGGTCTGCCATTGGCTATCTTCCTTCTTCACAACTTCCTAAGCCAGATTCCTAGGGAACTAATTGAGGCAGCACGTGTTGATGGAGCTAACTGGTTCACCCTGTTTAGCAAGATTATTCTTCCTCTATCAGTTCCAGCTATCGCTTCCTTCTCCATCTTCCAGTTCCTATGGGTCTGGAACGACCTTCTAGTAGGTCTAACCTTCGGTGGTGGTGTGAAGCAGGTAGCTCCGCTAACAGTGCGTATTGCTGAGATGGTCGGTTCTAGAGGTAGCGGTTGGGAACTTCTGACTGCAGGTGCCTTTGTGTCCATGATTGTGCCTCTAATCGTCTTCTTTGCCCTCCAGCGTTACTTCGTTAGAGGCTTGCTAGCAGGCTCTGTAAAGGGCTAATTAGCTCTATTTAGCCCAAGGCGAATAAGGTCGCATTTGTTGCCCTAATCTGCCATGATTTACAGGTAATAACAGTTCTTCGGGGTCAGTGTAAATCTGAACCGGCGGTTATAGTCCGCGACCCGACAAGCTGCCTTAGATGGCAACAAATACTTAGGTAAATGGTTTGGCGGTTGATCTGGTGAAACTCCAGAACCGACGGTTAAAGTCCGGATGGTAGAAGAACAAAAGGTTTGGCTTATCTTGGCCTGACCTTTGGTCGTCTACCGACCCTACCCCGAAGCCCTTTAAGAAAGGCTCGGGATGACCGACACTAGGCAGTTTGAACCGATGATGCATCGGGCACTTGAACTTGCCCTACTCGGACCTGCCTATGGTGCTAACCCTCAAGTTGGGGCAATCATCCTTGATAAAGATTTAAACATCATTGCTGAGGGCTGGCATAAAGGTGCAGGTACTGCCCACGCTGAAGTAGATGCTCTAAGTAAGTTACCTAATGGAGTTCCTGAAGGAGCAACAGCTGTTGTCACACTAGAGCCATGCAATCACACAGGCAGAACTGGTCCCTGTGCGGTGGCCTTAATTGAAGCTGGTATTTCAAGAGTTGTTTATGCAAGTAAAGATCCAGGTAATGAATCTGCCAATGGAGCACGGACACTTCTCGATGCTGGTGTAGAAGTTATCCAAGGTGTTCTTGAAGAAGAAGCAGACAAGCAATCAGTTGTTTGGCTAACTGCTATGAATAAGCATCGTCCATACATAACCTTGAAATGGGCTCAAACTCTTGATGGCAGAACTGCAGCTAGCGATAAGAGCAGTAAGTGGATTTCAGGAACTGAATCTAGAGAAGATGTTCACCTAAGAAGATCACAACTAGATGCAATCCTGGTTGGTACTGGAACAGTAAAGTATGACAACCCTGATCTAACCGCTAGAAAAACTGATGGCTCAAGGTACGAGCACCAGCCTCTTCGTGTTGTTGTTGGTAACACTGAGCTAGATCAAGACCTTCGTGTCTTCAACGAAGATGCTCCAACAGTTCAACTAAAAACTCATGATGTAAAGGATGTTCTTGCTCAACTATGGGATAGAGGCATGCGTCATATTCTTGTTGAAGGTGGAGCTCAGTTGGCTAGTGAGTTTATCTCGCTAGGTCTTTTTGATGAGATTTTGATTTATCAAGCACCACTAATTGTTGGTGGAACAAATGTTGCAGTAACAGAGATTGGTATCTCAACCATGAAAGATGCTTTGACTTTGGAGTTTGTTGAAGTAAAGCAGCTTGGACCTGATGTTTTTATTAGAGCTATTCCGAAAGAAGGAAACTAATGTTTACCGGAATCATTGAAGAACTAGGTGAAGTTGTAGCCATTGAGCAGCAGCCTGATGCAATCAGGCTGACTGTCAAAGGTCCTCTTGTTACAAGTGACATCAAACGTGGAGACTCTATTGCCTGCAGTGGCACATGCCTTACTGCTGTTGAGATTGAGAACGGCACATTTAGTGCTGATGTGATGCATGAGACTCTAAGACTTACTAGCTTGGCTGATGTGAAGGTTGGCGATCCAATCAACCTAGAGCGAGCGATGACTATGCAGACCCGCTTTGGTGGCCACCATGTTCAAGGACATGTTGATGGTGTTGGTGAGTTCCTATCTAGAGAACCAAGCGAGAACTGGGACTGGGTACGTATCTCTGTTCCTAAAGAACTGATGAAGTATGTGGTTCTAAAGGGTTCAATCACCCTTGATGGAATCTCGCTCACAGTCAATGAACTAGGTGAAGACTTTGTAGGTCTAAGCCTTATTCCAGAAACCCTAAAACTTACCACCTTGGGCTATAAGAAGCCTGGTGACAAGATCAACGTTGAAGTTGATGTAATGGCAAAGCACATAGAACGATTACTAGAGATGAGAAATAACTAATGGCACTATCAACAATCGAGCAAGCATTGGATGCTTTACGAAACGGTAAGCCGGTTCTAGTAGCGGATGATGAAAATAGAGAGAACGAAGGCGATGCAATCATTGCTGCCCAGTTCGCAACCACTGAGTGGATGGCTTGGATGGTTAAGAACACCACCGGTTTTCTATGTGCACCTATGGAAGATGGCAAAGCTAATGAGCTAGAACTTCCACTTATGACAATGGACAACCAAGACCCTCATGGCACTAGCTACACCATCACAGTTGATGCTGCTGCTCGTGAGTCAACCGGTGTTTCAGCAAGTGATAGAGCTCTTACTGCTAGAACACTAGCTAGCGAATCTTCTGGTCCTGAATCTTTCATCAGACCAGGTCACATCATTCCTCTTCGTGCTCACCAGCATGGTGTGCACGGTCGTGCAGGTCACACTGAAGCAGCTGTTGATCTTCTAAAGCTTGCTGGCTTAACTCCAGTAGCAATCATCGGTGAGATGGTTACCGAAGATGGTTCAATGATGCGTCTGCCTGAACTTATGGAAGTTGGTGAGAAAGAGAACCTTCCTGTAGTCACCATCGCTCAGCTGGTTGAGCACCTAACCGCTAACAACATCAACCACGTTCACAGTGACAACAACCGCATCAGATTTGAAGCGGAAGCAAACATCCCAACCATTCACGGTGACTTTAAAGTCCGTGGTTACTATGACATCAAAACAGGTGCCGATCACGTAGCCATCATTAAGGGAAACCCGACTGGTGAAGATGTTCTAGTTCGTATGCACTCTGAATGTATTACCGGTGAAGCTTTTGGTTCATTGAAGTGTGAATGTGGACCACAGTTGCAATATGCACTGGACATGATTGAAGCTGACCCTAAGGGTGGAATTGTTATTTACCTACGAGGTCAAGAAGGTCGCGGTATTGGTCTTCTAAACAAGCTCAAGGCATACGCTCTTCAGGAGCAAGGTCTAGACACAGTAGAAGCTAACATCGCTCTAGGTCTTCCTAGCGAAGCTAGAGAGTATGGAGCAGCATCTTCTATCCTTCGAGAACTAGGTGTGAAGAGCGTTCGACTAATGACTAATAACCCAGCCAAGGCAAACTTCCTTACCGATGACGGTATTCCTGTGAACTCATACGTTCCTGTAATCGTTGGTGAAGCAATTCAAAACCTTGGCTATCTAGAAGCGAAGAGATCAAAGATGGGTCACCGTCTTCCACAAATCGTCGCAGAAATGGAAATGTAATGGCAGGCCACGCACCAAAACTAGAAATAGACGCAAGCGATTTAGCAGTAACCATCTTGGTCACTAGCTGGCACACAGAGATTACCGATGCCCTGCTTGCAGGAGCAGAGCGATCTCTAAAAGCTGCCGGTAACGATGTCTACAGCATCGTTAGAGTTCCAGGAGCATTCGAATTACCTCTCGCTGCTAAGTGGGCAGCTGAGGACGATGCTGATGTAATCATCGCTCTAGGTGTTGTTATTCAAGGTGAGACTCCTCACTTCGAATACGTTTGTAATGCAGCGACCGACGGGCTAACCAGAGTTCAACTGGATTATGGAGTCCCTATTGGTTTTGGTTTACTAACAGTAGATGACGCTCAGCAAGCCCTAGATAGAGCCGGTTTACCGAACAGTAAAGAAGACAAAGGTGCCGAAGCAGTTGAGGCTGCAGTTATGATGGCACGCCTTCGCTAGAGTGGAAATAACTTCTACAAAAGGAAACAAATGGAAGACTCCACAAGAGAACTAATCGTTCACATATTTCTAGTACTACACATCCTAGGTATTGCAGCACTACTAGCTGGCTTCTTCACTTCTATGAAAGACATGAAGACAGGTATGAAAATCAATGCCGGTGTTTTACACGGTGCTTACACAATGTTGATCACAGGTTTAGTTATGGCAGGGGTAACCAAGCCCGCGGAACTCAACACAGTTGTGATTTCACTAAAGAGCATTGCTCTAACTGCAATCTTCTTTATTGCCTACACTTACCGCAAGAAGGAGAACACTCCTAAGTGGGCTATGCCAGTTATCTTCTTGCTAACAACTGTAAACATCATGTTTGCAGTTCTAGTTGGAGCAGCTGAATAGTTTTAGCGCAAGAACAGCGCTGTTAGTCGGCGGGTTGTGAAATACAGCCCGCCGATTATCATTACCACGAAGTAAAGCACATGTCCTAGCATCGCTAGGTTCAAGATGCCAAGAGTCAATCCCCTTATCAATTCAATTGCTTGCCATAAAGGCAAAGCTTGAATTAACCATTGAATTGGTTCTGGGTAAATATCTAGAGGGAAGAATGTTCCTGAGAACAAAAACATCGGAAGCATGACCAGCTGAATGTATTGCATTTGCTGGCGGTGCTTCAGATAACTTGTAATTCCCATACCAACTGCAGCAAAACCAAAAGCTACTAATACAGAAGCAGGTATTGCTAGTAATCCCCAACCAGAAGGAACTAGCCCAAGAGGTGTGACAATAGCCATGAAACCAATGGCATAAGCAAGACCCCTTAGTAGAGCCCAACTTATTTCTCCAAGAGCAACATCAAGGGTTCCCATAGATGTCGAGAGCATTCCGTTATAGATTCTGCCGAAGTGCATCTTGAAGAATACGTTCCAGGTTGAATCGTAGATCGCTCCATTCATTGCGCTTGTAGCTAATAGCGCTGGAGCAATGAACTGAGCATAAGAGATTGGATTACCGTTACCATCAACAGTTCCTTCAATGAACTGACCAATGCCATAACCAAAGGCAACCAGATAGATTAGTGGCTCAACAAATCCTGATGCAACTACCATCCAGGTTGAAGACTTTAGGGCAAAGTAGCCGCGTTCTAAAACGACTCTTGCTCGACCTGAATAAACTCCAGACCCAAGCTTCCCTCTTCTGCTTTCAGCTATTTCAATAGCGCTTTCAGCATTGACATTCATTGAACTCATGATGCCAACCTCTTCTCAAACACTCGGTGTGCCCAAAGCATTCCGAATACGGTCATTAGAGCCATAACTCCCCAGTGGAGGATCAATAGCCAGGTTTCAATTGGCATTCCATAAGACAGAGCTCTACCAAGGTTGGTTGCATGCCACT
>JBIJAF010000043.1:0-2797 GCA_044345905.1 Rhodoluna sp. | reverse complement strand
CCACTCCAGGTAGTGCTGGAGGGCTTGGTGTTGGCGGTGCTGGGGGTAGAGCTAATACTCCTTCTAGCGTTGTAGCTGGTGGAGGAGGCGGAGGCGGTGGCTTCTTCGGAGGTGGCGGTGGTGGAGCGGATACCGATAGTTCTGGCACCGACGGTGCCGGTGGGGGAAGCGGATCTAGCTTTATCAATGCGACTAAATTCTCATCACCTGTCTACATTGCAGGCTTTCAAGCAGCTAACGGAGCTGCGAGCATTACCTACAACTTTGGGCCAACAGTCATTTACTTCTCTGGTCCTGCATCTCCGAGCAAAGCAACCTTTCCAGTATTCAATATTGCCTTCGGGCAAAGTGTTACTGGGCTAACAGCAGACGATTTCATAATCTCTGGCACAGCTCAAGGTTGCTACATTTCAACCCTTACAGGTAGTGGAGCTAATTATGCGGCAGCAGTTACTGGTTGCACTGATGGAACAGTCATTTTGACACTAAAAGTGGATACCGTCTTTGGTAATGCCATCGGTCCAGTCAGAACATACTCAACTACTTCAATAACTTTGGATAGAACTGTTCCTGAAGTTGGTTCACTAACTAAGCAACCAAGCAGTAATGCTTTGATTGTTTACAAAGCTATATTCTCTGAACCTGTTACTGGGCTTGTTACGGATAACACTGACTGGCTAGTTAAAGGAAATGGCTGTGTGATTCAGTCAGTGACTGGTTCAGGATCACAATACACAATTACTATTTCAAATTGTGTTGATGGAGATCTAGCAGGTCTTGTGTTGAATTCTTTAGCAGTTCAAGATGCTGCAGGAAATATCGGACCCAGTATTATCAACCAAACGGGAGTAACAAAGATTGACACAACAGCACCAATTCTTAGAGTGACCGATGTTACGGCTCCTGGCGCAGCTGGTTTACCAATATGGGTATTTGATAGTGAAGAGCCAGCTACTGGGATGAGTGCGGCTAAGTTCACCTTCTCTGGAACTGCAACATCCTGTGCGATGAACTATGCAGTACTTCGAGAGAACCTTGGTTGGCAGATCAGTTTGTTGGGTTGTGGAGTTGGTTCAACTCAAGTCACTTTAGCTGCTAACGCCGTGACGGATGGGTCAGGTAACACAGGCCCCAATGCGGCTCTAGCTTCAAACATCGTTGAAATAACTCCTGACGAGGTAGTTAATGAAACCTTTGATTTGCCTGAACAACCAACCGGAGCAGTAGTTGAAAGCCCTGGATCTTCAGAAGTAGACCAGGGTATTGAGCGAGATGAGTTGTTAGCGGGTAAGGAGCTCCTACTAGGTGATAGCCAAAGTTCCAGTAGTTCTACAAACCTGGGCGACTCAACCTATAAAGAACTAGGAGAAGACAAAGTCAAAGATTTGGAATCCAAGAATCTAGATGATTTGCAGTCATCCTTAACGCTTGCACTACTTGCACTCTCATTAGTCCTCAGTGCTTTTGCATTGGGCCGTTCAGCTAGAACTCGCAAAAGGCATTAGAGCAAAGGGCTAGTAGGCCCTCGTCTTAGTGGAAGATGATGGTGCGTTCGTTATCGAGAAGTACTCGATGTTCAGCAAACCATCTAACCGCTTGGGCGAGGGTCTTTGACTCTACATCCTGACCCATAGCAACCAGGTCTTTCTTAGACTTACCGTGATCTACTCGAATAACATTCTGTTCAATAATCGGACCCTCATCAAGATCAGCGGTTACAAAGTGAGCGGTAGCACCAATAAGTTTCACACCGCGGTTATGTGCCTGGGAATAAGGATTGGCACCTTTGAAGCCAGGTAGGAATGAGTGGTGGATATTGATGATCTTGCCTTCAAATTCTCTACAGAATTCAGGGCTTAGAATTTGCATGAATCTTGCAAGAACAATCAGTTCAATCTGATTGTCAACAATGTATTTGCGAAGCAAAGCTTCGAATGCCGCTTTGGTTTTCTCATCGGTCATTGGGTGAGACTGAAAAGGAATGCCGTAGAAACCAGCAAGTTCAGCTAGCTCTGAGTGATTACCAAAAACAGCAGGAACCTCAATAGGAATTTGACCTGATCTTTGGTTGAACAAGAGATCGTTTAGGCAGTGAGCACTCTTGCTTACTAGAACTAGTGCTTTGATTTTGCGGTTGACGTCATCTAAGCGCCAAGTGGCACTGTACTTGGCAGCTGCTTCAGAGATTTTCTCAGCGAACTCTTCTTTAGGTCCACTGACTTCAACCTGAAGACGCATGAAGAACTTGCCGCTTTCAGTGCTGGTGAACTGCTGGCTCTCGGTGATGTTTCCCTGAGCGCCAACAATAGCCCCAGAGATTGAGTGGACTATGCCTGGTTGGTCTTGGCAGACAAAGGTTATAACCCAGTGATTTGTTGGCGTCTTCATAGGGTCAAGTTTAGGGTTTGCTAGTCGTCTTGACTGAGTCGCATTTCGCGCTGCTTGTTTCGGTATGTCACGCTCTTCCAGATGACTACTCCTAAGAGCATCAATCCAGAGGCGATCATACTGATCCCGATGATGGTCCCTATTTCCACGCGGATTCCTTGCTGACTGTTTGTTGTCCCTCTGGTAAGAATACCTAAACATTCGTTTTTCCGCTTATCCGAAGTAGCCCCGTGTCTAAAATGACCGCTAAATGCCATGTTTAGGCCTTGTTATACAATGGATCTATCGCAACTGGCGTTAAAGATGGGATTCCATCAGGGAGCGAAGGCATTTTGGTCGTACGCCTGGGCCAAACCAGCACAAGCCGTTAAGGAGTTCCCAATGTCCCAATTACCACAGGAGTTCAACT
>JBIJAF010000001.1:0-93785 GCA_044345905.1 Rhodoluna sp. | reverse complement strand
TAGTTCGAGTTGATGGTCCTTCAGCTCACCTTACAAAACGTGGAACTCCAAGCATGGGTGGAATTGGAATTATTCTGAGTGCTGTTGCCTCTTACTTTGTTGCAAAGATGGCAAACGGTGAGCCACCCACCTATTCAGCTCTACTAGTTATGTTCATGATGGTTGGGCTAGGTCTAGTCGGCTTCATCGATGACTATCTAAAGGTTCGTGGACAAAACACAGCTGGACTAAAAGGTATCTACAAGATTGCTGGTCAAATACTTGTTGCCACTATCTTCGCTTGGGCGTCTTTGCAGAACAAAGACATTTTTGGACTAACTCCTGCATCAACTGAAATTTCTATCTTCCGAGACACTGGATTTGATCTAGCAAAGATTGCTCCAGAGTCTTGGGGTGAGATTGCAATTTGGATTGGAGCAGCTGCATTCCTGTTCTGGATTTATTTACTTGTAGTAAGTGCATCAAATGGTGTGAACCTAACTGATGGAGCAGATGGTCTTGCTACCGGTTCCCTGATTATGTCTATCGGTGCTTTTGCGGTTATCGGTTTCTGGAAGTTCAACCAGGCCTGTGATGTAACTAACATCGCTCCAAACTGTTACAACACAAGAGACCCACTTGATCTAGCAGTAATTGCTGCAGCAATTGTTGGGGCACTCATCGGTTTCCTTTGGTTCAATACAAATCCAGCTCAAATCTTCATGGGGGATAGCGGTTCACTTGGTCTAGGTGGAGCGCTAGCAGCTCTTGCTATTCTTTCCCGCACCGAAGTTCTTCTGGTTCTAGTCGGTGGCCTATTCGCTATCTCTGCTGGTTCAGTTATCTTGCAGAGAAGCGTATTCAAGTTATCCAGAACTTTCACTGGCACTCCAAGGCGAATCTTCCTAAACAGCCCGCTTCATCACCACTTTGAAGAAAAGGGTTGGAACGAAGTTACCGTAGTGGTTAGATTCTGGATAATTTGTGGATTGCTAGTTATGGCTGGAATTGGTTTGTTCTACGTCGAGTGGATTTATGGCTCGGTTGCATGAGCAAACTAGATCACCTCAAAAGTTGGCACTCTGATTGGAGTGAACTCAAGGCCGTAGTTTTTGGTCTTGGTGTCAGCGGATTTTCTGTTGCCGATACTTTAAATGAGCTTGGAGCGAAAGTGCTCGTAATCGCAGACAAAGCAGATGATAAGTCTCTGGACATTCTCGATGCCTTAGGTATTGATTCCCTGATTGGTAAAGACTCTGAAACAGTTGCACAAAGCTTTAGCGAATTTGGTGCTCAGTTGGTGGTCACCTCTCCAGGTATCAAGCCTGATAACGCTCTTCTAGTGCAGGCCGGGGATGCTGACATTGAAATCTGGACAGACATTGATCTTGCTTGGCGAGTGAGAGATAAGTTTGGTAAACCTTCTCAGTGGATTTGCATCACCGGAACTAATGGCAAGACAACTGTCACGCAACTAGTTGAGCAGATGCTCCTATCTGCAGGCCTTAGAGCTGTTGCCTGCGGCAACATCGGTAAGCCAATTCTTGATGCAGTTAGGGACCCTGCAGAGTTTGAAGGTCTCGTAGTTGAACTAAGCAGTTTCCAATTGCACTATACGAACCATATTGAACCTCTAGCCAGCACAGTACTGAACCTCGCAGAGGACCACTTGGATTGGCATGGTTCAATGCAGGAGTATGGCAGGACCAAGGGAAAGATTTATAACAACACCAAGCTCTGCTGTCTTTACAACGTAGGTGACAAACAAACTTCTGAACTTTTAGCAAAGGCAACCAATACCGATGAGGCTCAAGCAGTTGGCTTCACAGTAAACACTCCAGCACCAAATGAAATCGGCTGGGTTGAAGATATTTTGGTTGATAGAGCCTTTGTTGATGATGCTTCTGAGGCACTTGAGCTTGCAACTCTGAGTGACCTTAATGAAAGCATCATCGTAAGCCCCCATCTAATGTCTAACATCGCGGCTGCTGCATCTCTTGCTAGAGCAGCAGGAGTGCAGCCTCATGAAATTGCCAGAGCACTTCAAGAGTTTCAGCTAGATCATCACCGCATTGAGCTTGTCTTGAGAAAAGATGGCATCGAATGGGTTGATGACTCAAAGGCAACTAACCCTCACGCAGCAGCAGCAGCACTCTCATCATTCGATTCAGTTGTTTGGGTAGTTGGTGGGCTACTAAAGGGAGTTGGCATTTCAGATTTGGTTGCTAAGTATTCTTCAAAACTAAAAGCGGCAATTGTTATTGGTTTGGACACAGAGCCAGTGCTAGAAGCATTAGCGAAGCATTCGCCTAACACTTTGGTGCATGAAGTAAAAGCTGAGCCAGGTGAAGTGATGAGTGAAGTAGTTCGAATTGCTAAAGGTATTGCGACCGATGGTGATGCTGTTCTACTTGCTCCGGCAGCTGCTTCTATGGATCAGTTCAAGGACTATGCACACCGGGGGCAACAGTTTGCAGAAGCAGTACGTAAGGAAGTTCAGGGCTAATGGCAAATACAAAACAGGCAGTTAAGCGAAAGTCAGCACAAAGCTCAGGTTTGAAAACAAGCATCGCTGACTTTGTTAGAAACCCAATTCAATCTTCTATAACTTGGTTTGACAGCTACTTCTTGAACCAAACACCTTTGTTCTACAGATTGGCAATGCTAATTGTTTTTATGTTGGGTTGCGGTCTGGTTATGGTTCTAAGTGCTTCAAACGTGGTATCAATCAAGGCAACAGGAGATGCCTTCGCTGAGTTTAGATCACAAACTTACGCCGCAATTCTTGGGCTAGTCCTCATGATTTTTATATCAATGCGCACAGTAGCGCTCATCCAGAGGTTCTCAATGCTCTTTTGGGCAGGGTCAATTGCTTTGCAATTCCTTGTCATGGTTCCAGGTATTGGAAAGACAGTTGGAGGTAACACCAACTGGCTTGCCTTTGGACCTTTGACTCTGCAACCTTCTGAATTCATGAAGCTTGGAATCATCCTTGCTCTTGCTGTGAAGTTGAGTCCAAATCTCGATGAGCTATGGGATTGGCGGAAAGGTGCACTGCCGCTTGTACTCTATGGAATATTGCCTGCAGGTTTAATCTTTGCAAGTTCGCAAGACCTTGGAACTACTTTGGTCATCATCGCATTTGTCGTAGCCCTTGCTTTCCTCATTGGGATGCCGATGAGAGATATAGGATTCATTGTTGCATCCGGTGCGGTATTAGCTTTTGGTTTCGCATTATCTAGTCAAAATCGTATGAATCGAATTTTAGCCTTCTTGGGGCAAACAGATTCAGTTGCAGCAGATACAAACTGGCAGACCGATAAGGCAGCTTGGGCCTTTGCATCGGGTGGTCTATTTGGCACTGGACTTGGTGATTCAAAGATGAAGTGGGGTTGGATTCCTGAAGTAGAGAACGACTTCATTTTCTCCGTTGTTGGAGAGGAAGTTGGACTAATTGGAGCTGTAGTGGTATTGGTTTTGTTCTTCATGCTCGCTCGCTACATTCGCAGAGTGTCTTTGAACTCAACCACTACTTTTGGTGCAATCGCAGTAACCGGCGTTATGTTGTGGATCACTATTCAGGCGTGCATTAACATCGCAGTTGTACTTGGATTGTTCCCGGTGATTGGTGTTCCTCTTCCTCTGTTCTCTAAGGGAGGATCCTCAATGCTAGCGGTTCTTATGGCACTTGGCGTTGTGCTAGCTGTCGAGAGAGATCAAGACCGGCCAAGAAGAAGAGCACGCAAGAAATGACCAATTATCTATTGGCTGGTGGAGGAACAGCAGGGCACGTAAACCCTCTGCTATCTCTTGCAGATGAAGTCATGGCTCAATCAGGGGAGCACAAAGTATGGGCACTGGGCACAGTTGAAGGCCTTGAGTCAACACTGGTACCAGAGCGTGGCTATGAACTGCTCACAGTTCCAAGATTGCCAATGCCAAGAAAGATAAACACGTACCTCCTTAAGTTCCCTTCACTGTTCTTGAAGTCAATTGCAACAGTCAAGCAATACATAAAGGAAAACAACATTAATGTTGTTGTTGGTTTTGGTGGTTACGCAAGTGCACCGGCATACAGGGCAGCAAAAGAACTAGGAATACCTTTTGTGGTTCATGAAGCAAATGCTCTGCCTGGCTACGCCAACCGAGTTGGGGCTAGAACCGCATCAGCGGTTGGTGTGACTTTTAGGAAAACAGATTTGCCTAAAGCTGTTCTAGTTGGAATGCCTCTTCGCAAAGAGGTTATTGAGATTACAAAGACAGACATGAAATTTGAAGCAGATGTTTACTTTGGTCTTGATCCAAAACTAACCACCTTGCTTGTTACCGGCGGATCACTTGGAGCCAAGAGAATCAACGAAACTATTGATGCATCTAGGCAACTGCTAGAGGCTGCAGGTATTCAAGTTATTCACGTTGTTGGTAACAGAGCAGAATTGCCTGATTTGATTCAAGGTGGCTATCACCGACTTAGCTATTGCAACCGCATGGACTTAGCTTTAGCAGCAGCGGATTTCGCTGTTGCTAGATCAGGATCTGCAACAGTTAGTGAGTTGGCTGCAGTTGGACTACCAGCTGTGTTGGTTCCATATCCAGTTGGTAATGGTGAGCAGAAGCTAAATGCAGCTGAGTTAGTTGAAGCAGGGGGAGCTGTGCTGGTTGCAGATGCAGAATTCACACCTGAGTATGTCCGATCACATCTAATTCCTCTGATTAGCAATGCGAAAGAGCTTAAGAGTATGAGAGAAAAGGCACTCTCTGTTGGAGTAAGAGATGGCTCCGAACGCCTGCTCGAGCTAGTAAATGGCGTGTTGCTCGGCAAAGACTAGCCAAGCTTATTTAGTCTTAGAGAAATTAAGAGGATTTTATGACCATCAAACCGGATTTTAGCCAGGTAGTTCCAGAACACCTGGGGCACATTCACTTCATTGGTATTGGTGGATCAGGTATGAGTGGAATTGCTCGACTACTTATCCAATCCGGACACAAGGTAACCGGTAGCGATGTTAGAGACTCTGGAAACATAGAAGAGCTTAGAAAACTTGGCGCTCATGTTGCCATCGGTCATGACGCAGCAAACTTAGGTGATGCTGACACGGTTGTTGTCACATCAGCTCTATGGCCGACTAATCCTGAGTATGTTTTGGCTCAAGAAAAGAAGTTACCAATCCTTCACAGATCCCAAGCCTTGAAGTACCTGACTACTGGCAAGAAACTCATTTCTATTGCAGGTGCTCACGGTAAGACAACCAGCACAGGAATGGTTGTAACAGGCCTTAGACAACTTGGTAAAGACCCAAGCTTTGTAAATGGTGGAGTTATTGCTGAATATGGTTCGTCAGCCGCATCAGGCTCCACAGACCTTTTTGTGATTGAAGCCGATGAATCAGATGGCTCTTTCTTGCACTATCAAACAGCAGTAGCTCTAATCACTAACGTCGACCCTGATCACCTTGATCACTATGGATCGCTGGAAAACTTTGAAAAAGAATTCGCAAGGTTCGCTAACGGTGCATCTGACTTTGTCGCAATCAGTTCAGATGATGCTGGAGCAGTTCGAGTAACCAAACTGATTCAAGACAGGAGAGTCATTACCTTTGGTGAGTACGAGAGTGCTGATGTAAGAATCGTTAATCTTGATGCATCTGGTGCAAGGGTAAGTTTTGAGCTTTCCTACCTTGGAGAGAACTACTCAGCAACACTTCTGGTACCAGGCAAGCACAATGCCATAAACGCTGCAGGAGCATTCGCAGTTCTTGTAGGTCTTGGCCTTGATCCAAAGGCTTCATTGGCTGCAATCGCCACTTTCAATGGAACGCAGAGACGCTTTGAACTGCACGGTGAAGTTAGGGGAGTGAGGGTTTACGATGACTTCGCTCACCATCCAACCGAGGTACTGGCTGCTTTGAGTGCGGCCAGAGCAGTTGTTGGCTCAGGAAGACTAATCACTGTCTTCCAGCCACACCTTTACAGCAGAACCAGATTGTTTGCCAAAGAGTTCGCTGAAGCTCTTGCACTAAGCGATGAAGTTGTAGTTCTAGATATTTATGCAGCTAGAGAAGATCCAGAACCTGGAGTAACTGGAGCTCTAATTGCCGATGCATATCACGATCAAGAGAAGATGCATTACGTGCCACTTTGGGATGATGTTCCAGCTGCAGTAGCGGTGATTGCTCAATCTGGTGACTTTGTTATCACTATGGGTTGTGGAGATGTGTACCGTCAGGTTCCAGGAATTCTAAAAGCACTTGAGGCATAGCCTTGGAACCTTCAAAGAATCGACCTCGATACTCTAAACCTGTTCCACGGGCTAAGGGTAAGAATGCCAAGCCAAAGATCAAACCTGAAATCAAAAAAGCCAAAGGCCCAGCAAAGCCTTCTCTCAAGAAGATTCGAGCCACTGCTTCACTTCGCAGAGCAAGAGTAAAAGAAGTTAGAAGATTCACCAAAGAATCTCAAGTCAAGAAAATTTTTGTTCGTTCGATTCTGGGAGCATTGCTTGCCCTAGTTCTATTTGTTCTTTCAACGATGTTCACGCCTATCTTGGCTGTAAACAAGATAACTATCATCGGAGAAAACAAGGTTCCTGAATCTAAAATTCAGGCAGCGCTGAAGGGTTACATTGGCAAACCTTTGCCGATGATTAGCAGTCAAAATGTTGCAGATGATCTAGCGAAGTTCAAACTCATCGAAAGCATTGCCGTGGTAAGCCAACCGCCTCATGAGCTCAGAGTAAAGATTGTTGAAAGAACTCCGATATCAATAGTCGTTTCTGATGGAGTTGGATTCCTGTATGACCCTTCAGGTATTCGATTGGGTGTAGCCAACGGTTCTGAGGAACTTCCAACCATCATCATTACCGGTGATCCAAAGACTTCTAAGAACTACACACAGGCCATCGACGTGCTTCTCGCTCTTCCTGCGTCACTTCTAGAGAAGATTGAATATATTCAAGCCAAAACTAGAGATAACGTGACCATGAGGCTCAGAGGTAACTACAAGCAAACAATCATCTGGGGTGATTCAACCCAGGCCGCATTGAAGTCAAGGGTTCTAAAAGTTCTTCTCTACAAAACACCTGCCCGAATACCTGCAACCTTCGATGTTTCCTCTCCAGAAACACCGAGCGTAATCCGTTAGCAAGTTCCAGACACACCCAAGGATTAGCGGGGGATTAGGCGCTTTACCGCTTAGTTTTTTGGCGCAGATGCATTTGGTGAATATCACTAACCTTCAACTTGAGGTTTAGGGTTTGCTAAATGTTGGACTAATCGAAGGAAGCACATGTCTGAAGCAGGTTTGAATAATTTTCTAGCGGTCATCAAAGTCGTCGGTGTTGGTGGTGCCGGTGGTAACGCGGTCAACCAGATGATTGAAAAGCAACTCCGCGGAGTTGAGTTCATCGCTATTAACACTGATGGTCAAGACCTGTTGAAATCAGAAGCACATGTGAAGCTAGAAATCGGAAGCACCAGTACAAGAAGTCTTGGTGCTGGAGCTGATCCTGAAGTTGGTAGAAGAGCGGCTGAAGATCACGCTGAAGAAATCGCAGAGGTACTTCGTGGATCAGACATGGTATTCGTTGCTGCTGGTGAAGGTGGAGGTACAGGTACCGGTGCCGCTCCAGTGGTTGCAAGAATTGCTAAAGAGTCAGGTGCACTAACAGTTGGTGTTGTTAGCCGTCCATTTGATTTTGAAGGAAGGCGTAGAGCAGAAAATGCTCAAGTTGGTATCGATGCCCTTAGAGCTGAAGTCGATGCACTAATCATTGTTCCAAACCAAAGACTTATTGAACTAAATGATGCAGAACTAAGTTTCGTAGACGCATTCAGCATGGCTGATGAAATTCTTCGTGCTGGTGTTCAAGGTATCTCTGACCTAATTGTTGAAACAGGTCTTGTGAACCTGGACTTCGCAGACGTTAAGGCTGTTATGCAAGGAGCTGGTACTGCTCTAATGGGTATCGGAACTGCCAAGGGTGAAGATCGTGCGATGCGTGCAGCAGAGCAGGCAATCAATCACCCACTACTTGAGAACAGCATTGATAACGCACGTGGCGTTCTAATCCAGTTCTCAGCTGCTTCAAACATGAAGCTTGCTGAAATCAATGAAGCCTCAAGATTGATTCAGGAAATTGTTCACCCAAGTGCAAACATTTACTTCGGTAGCTCAATCAACGATGCTATGGGAGACGAAATCCGAGTAACAGTTATCGCTGCCGGTTTTGATGAGGTAACTCCAAGAACAGCCTCGAAGCCAAGCTCCTTCTCGGCTGCCAACTCTGGTGCAATTCCTATCGTGCCAACTCCTGCTTACGAACAAGAAGAAGTTCAGACTTCAACCATCTCTGGCGTCCCGGCTTGGTTTGGAACATCTGACATTGAGCCAGAACAAGAAGTAGCCGAGCCTGTAAGAGAAGAACGTGCCTCAGAAGAGCAGAACCGTCCATTCAATTTTGAACAAAGAAGAAACAGTTCAAACTTTGATGACGGCATGGACATCCCTGATTTCTTGAAGTAAAGATCTTTGGAAGCCAACCTCGAAGAACGACTCAACTCAATTCATCAAAGAATTGATGCAGCAGCTAAGGCTGCTAACAGAAGTTCTGAAGAGATTGAACTGGTTGTTGTCACCAAGAATCATGGCTATGAATTAGCTCTTGAATTACTCAAATTAGGTGAAAGCCAGTTTGGTGAAAACAAAGATCAGGAAGCTTCTCTAAAGGCAGCTCAGGTTGCCGAGAATCTACCCTCTGGTCAAACTGCTCCCACTTGGCACTTTGTCGGGCAACTGCAAAGCAACAAGGTCAGATCTATGCTTTCCTACAGCTCTGTGTTGCATTCCCTTGATCGCGGTTCCTTGCTCAAAGAGCTAGCCAAGCAGCTAGCCAAGACCCCAGAGCAGACCCTTGAGGTCTTTATTGAACTCAACCTCACGGATGACCCAAATAGGGGCGGAGTTGAGCTTCAAGACCTTACCCACTTCACTGAACAGGTTCTGGCTGTGCCTCAACTGAAGTTATTGGGTGTTATGGGGGTGGCTGGCCTGGATGTCGAGCCAGCTGCGGACTTCGCCAGAATCTTGAAGGCAAGCCAGGAAGTGCAAACCCTTTCTAAGACGGCTACCTTCATCTCAGCAGGGATGTCAGCAGATTTTGAAGAGGCTATTGGCTTTGGTGCGACACACTTGAGAATAGGCACAGCAATTACTGGAAAGCGTTAGTTATTGGGTTTAACCTTGAATAGTCGGGGTTTACCAAAGGAGACACTATGTCTAGTTTTACAAATAGTCTTAAGAACTTCCTCATGCCCTCAGCAGAGAAAGCACCAGCTAGCTCTGAATCAAGAGGATCTGCTCCTCGTGCAAGAGCTCCTAGACCGTCAAGACGTGGCAACGAAGTTGCAAGCATCGAAACTGTAACTCCTACTTCTTATTCAGAGGCAGGACTAATCGCAGAACTTCTTCGTGAAGGCACACCTGTGATTGTTAACGTCCACCTATTGAGCGATGGAGAGACCAGAAGACTTGTTGACTTTATGGCAGGGCTTAAAGCGGGTCTTCTAGGCGAGTCAAAGCGTGTGGCTGAGACTGTTTACCTTCTAGCTCCTTATGGCGTTGACATCGATCCTGACGCTGATGACGTGCTTGAAGCTGAAGGCGACCGCCTTATCGTTCGTCCATAGCCTGGAGTAGTTTTGTCGCAAATTGCTGTAATTCTTCTCAATGTTCTTGAGATCTTCCGAATCATCTTGCTTGCCCGAATCATTATTGAATGGGTGAGGGACCTAAACCCTAAGTTCAGACCAAAGGGAATTTTCCTAATATTGGCAGAACTCACATTTACCCTTACAGACTGGGTAATCAAGCCACTTTCCAAGATAATCAAGCCTGTGAGGGTGGGTGGAGCCTACATAGATCTGTCAATTTTGGCCGTTTTCGTGCTGTTGATAGTTCTAGAGTTCCTGTTAAGAACACTCATCTAGTTTGCCTAGGTAGGGTAACCTTAACTTTTGTCCAAGACCACATGATTGTGTGGCAGAGAAGAATAGGGAGATTGCGATGCCGTTGACTCCAGAAGATGTCGTAAACAAGAGATTCCAGCCAACCAAATTCCGTGAAGGCTATGACCAGGATGAAGTTGATGACTTCCTAGATGAGATAGTCCTTGAGATGCGTCGCATTTCACAGGAGAACGAAGACCTAAGACAGCGTCTATTGGCAGCTGATGGTCGTCTGACAGAGCTTCAGAGATCTGGAGCGGGTCTAGTTCAGCAGGTCAACACAGCAGAAGCTTCAATTCCAGACTCAACAACAGATAACGAAGCCTTCCCTCAGGCAGCTGCTGACTTGAGCTCCTTCGAAGGAAACAACACAAACAACTTGCTACAGCTTGCTCGTAAGCTTCACGAAGAACACGTTCGCGAAGGTCTTGAAAAGCGTGATGCACTAGTTGCTGAAGGTCACGCGACAGCAGCAAGAATTGTTAGAGAAGCAGAAGCCCAACACAGAGCAGACATGTCAAGACTTGAGCAAGAGAAGGCTTTGGCAGAAAACGACCTACAGACACTTCGTAACTTCGAAAGAGACTACAGAGCGAAGCTCAAGTCTTATATCGAAGGTCAGTTAAGCGATCTTGAGGCTGCTAACTCAACAGCTCCTAAGACCTCAACAGGTCCTAACCAAATTGCCAACCAAACCTTCCAAATCTAATTAGTTGACTACTAGGCAGCCTTTCAACAAAGCGACCCTAACTTTTCTGGGTGTGGCGATTAGCATCATCACTCTAGATCAACTAACTAAATCATTGGCACTAGAGGTTCTTGAGCTGTACGAACCAGTTCCTGTAATTCCGGAAGTTCTGAACTTCACTCTGGCATTCAACGACAGGGCGGCCTTCTCCCTTGGTGGAGCAAACACCTGGGTATTTACCTTGCTAGCTTCTTTGGCTTGTCTTTTCTTGCTTTGGGTAGGTCCCAAGTTCAGAACTAAAGGTTGGTTATTGCTAGGTGGGTTTGCTCTCGGTGGAGTTGGTGGAAACCTAATCGACAGATTGTTTAGAGAACCAGGATTTCCTAACGGTCACGTAGTTGATTTCATTCAGATACCTTTCAACTTCCCGATATTCAATATCGCCGACATGGCAATTTCTTCAGCGGCTTTCCTAATTGCTCTTCGCATGGTTCGTGGAGATAAATTTGGCGGATCCAAGTGAATGAAGAGAAGTTAGTCCAAGTCACTGAAGGTCTAGCAGGTTCAAGAGCGGATGCCGGAATAGCAAAGCTTCTAGGAATGTCCAGATCAGCAGTTGCAGCAATGATTGAAGATGGACTGGTTCAGCAAAACGACCAAGTGATTTCCAAATCAGATTCTTTAGTTCCTGATGCCTGGCTGCGCATATCGCTTCCCAAACCAAAACCAGCTTTGGCTTTGGTAGCCGAAAACGTTGAAGGTCTAAAAGTTGTTTATCAAGATCAGGACATTGTTGTGGTTGATAAGCCTGCCGGAGTAGCTGCCCATCCATCTGTTGGCTGGGATGGTCCAAGTGTCGGTGGAGCACTTCTTGCATTAGGGATTGAAATGTCAACCAGTGGAGTAGCTGAAAGACAGGGAATTGTTTCTCGTCTGGATGTTGGAACCAGCGGATTGATGGTTCTAACTAAAACAGAGATTGCCTACAGCAGAATGAAGCAAGCCTTCCGTGATCGAGTGGTGGATAAGACGTACCATGCCCTAGCTCAAGGACACCCTGATCCAAGTGCTGGAACGATTGATGCACCTATTGGCAGACATCTAAAGCACGAGTACAAGTTCGCCGTAACCCAGGATGGAAAACCATCCATCACTCACTACAAAACACTAGAAGCATTCCAAGCAGCATCGCTATTGGAGATTGAATTAGAAACAGGAAGAACTCATCAGATTAGGGTTCATCTAGCTGCCTTCAAGCACCCGCTTGCAGGGGATAGCTTGTATGGCTGTGATGCAAAACTAGCTTTGAGACTTGGTCTTGAAAGACAGTGGCTACACGCAATGAAGTTAGGTTTTATCCACCCAACCAAGGGCGACTACGTTTCCTTTGAGAGTAGTTACCCTGCAGATCTTGCCCACGCCTTAGAGGTGCTTCGCACCACATAGCCTTTGGGCTGCGAGCCTGAAATAGTATGACAGCGGGTCAAGTTAGGCTATTTCCCCGAGCCACATAAACAAAAGATAAGTAAGTCAATGACATCAAGTAGCGATAACTTTGTGCACCTTCACGTGCATACGGATTACTCCATGCTTGATGGAGCAGCCAAAATTGACGAGCTACTTGATAAGGCCGTTGACTTTGAAATGCCTGCAATTGCTATTACCGATCACGGCAATAACTTCGGAGCTTACGAGTTCTGGCAGAAGGCAACCAAAAGGGGCATCAAGCCAATCATTGGTATCGAAGCTTACCTAGCGCCTGGTTCAAGACTTGATAAGACCAGAACCTATTGGGCTGATGGTGGAGAAGATGATCTTTCTAAAGGTTCTTATTCTCACCTAACCATGCTCTCAACTGATAACGACAGCATGATGAATCTCTTCAAGCTCAGTTCTCATGCTTGGTTAGAGGGTTATTACTTCCAGCCAAGAATGGATCGAGAGCTTCTTGCTAAGCACGCTAAGGGAATTATTGCTACCTCGGGCTGTGCCGGTGGGGAAGTTCAAACAAGACTGCGTCTAGGCCAATACAAAGAGGCGCTAGAAACCGCAGCCGAGTTTAGAGACATCTTCGGTAAAGAAAACTACTTCATCGAAATCATGGATCACGGGGCAAACGTTGAACGCAGATCATTTGATGATCTAATCAAGCTCTCTAAAGACCTAGGTATTCCACTTCTTGCTACAAATGACCTTCACTACACAGAACCGGGTCACGTAGAAGCTCAAGAGGCTCTGCTTTGTCTTCAAACTGGCACTCAAATGAATGATGAAAAGAGATTCAAGTTTGATGGTGAAGGTTATTACCTGAAGAGTGCAAGGCAGATGCGAGAGCTGTTTGCTGATTTCCCTGAGGCTTGTGACAACACTCTGCTGGTTGCAGAACGTTCAAACATCTCGTTTGAAGAGCGAAACCTCATGCCAAGATTTGAAGTGCCTGCAGGCCACACCGAAAGCTCTTGGTTCGAGCAAGAGGTGTTGGCAGGAATGAAGTCTCGCTTCGGGACCAACATCGATCCTGAGTATCAAGAACGTATTGCCTACGAAATTGAAGTCATCAAGAACATGAACTTCCCTGGTTACTTCTTAGTAGTAGCTGACTTTATTTCCTGGGCTAGAGCTCAAGGCATCAGAGTAGGTCCTGGTCGTGGTTCGGCTGCGGGTTCTTTGGTTTCCTATGTTTTGGGTATCACAGCACTTGATCCAATCAAGTACGGTCTAATCTTTGAAAGATTCCTAAACCCAAGCAGAAAGAGCTTGCCTGATATCGATGTTGATTTCGATGATCGTCGTCGTGGAGAGGTAATCAGATACGTTACTGAAAAGTATGGTGATGACAGAGTTGCTCAGATCATTACCTACGGAACCATTAAGGCAAAGCAGAGCCTAAAAGATGCAGCAAGAGTCTTGGGTATGGATTACTCGGTTGGGGAGAAGCTAACCAAAGCAATGCCGCCAATGATTTTGGGTAAGGAAATGACTCTTCGCGAAATGGTCGAAGATCCAAAGCTAAAGCCTGTCGCTGAAGTTGTAGTTGAAGAACCTACTGACGAAGAGTTTGAAGAAGAGACAATCGAGTTTGAACCAGTAGTAATCGCTGCAGCAACTACCAGTTCCGACTCCAAGAGCAGATACAAAGAAGCTGCAGAGTTTAGAAAAATCCTTGAAGAAGATCCAGACGCAAGAAAAGTATTTGAACTGGCAAGAGGTCTTGAAGGTCTAAAGCGTCAGACCAGCGTTCACGCTGCTGGTGTAATCATGTCTGCTGTTCCATTGATGGATGTCATTCCGGTTATCAGAAGAGACGATGACGGAGCTATCATCACCGCCTTTGCTCAGAAGCCTTGTGAAGATCTAGGGCTTGTGAAGATGGACTTCCTGGGTCTTCGAAACCTAACGGTGTTGGATAAGGCTATTGAGAATGCTTTATCTAACCGAGGTGAAACAGTTGTTCTTGAAGACCTTGACCTAGATGGAGACCAGCTAACTTACGAAATGCTTTCCCGAGGTGAAACTCTTGGAGTCTTCCAGCTCGATGGTGGTCAGATGAGATCGCTTCTAAAGATTTTGAAGCCATCAAAGTTCGAACACATCTCAGCCGCGATTGCGTTGTATAGACCAGGACCTATGGGTGTTGGTTCTCACACTTCATACGCTCATCGTAAGAACGGTAACGAGCAGCCAACGTCAATTCACCCAGATCTTGAAGGCCCACTTTCTGAGATCCTTGATCCAACCTACGGCTTGATTGTTTATCAAGAGCAGGTAATGGCGGTAGCTCAAAAAGTTGCTAACTTCTCTCTAGTTCAGGCGGACGCTCTGCGAAGTGCAATGGGTAAGAAGCTCAAAGATGTTCTAGATGAACAAAAGACAAGCTTTGCGGCAGGCATGAAAGATAACGGTTTTAGCGAAGTTGTAGTTGAAAAACTTTGGGACACATTGCTTCCATTCGCGGACTATGCGTTTAACAAGGCACACAGTGCTGCGTATGGAGTTCTTTCATACTGGACCGCCTACATGAAGGCTAACTTCCCTCAGGAATACATGGCTGCTCTGCTTACCTCTGTTAGAAGTTCTAGAGATCGTCTAGGTGTATACCTAAGTGAAGCTAGAAGATCTGGAATCCAGGTATTACCGCCAGATGTGAACGACTCAATTGCCGACTTTAGAGCTGTTGGCAAAGACATTCGTTTTGGTTTGGAAGCAATCCGAAATGTGGGTCTTGGTGTTGTTCAAGAAATCGTTCGAACCAGAGAAACAGAAGGAAGATTCGAATCTTTCCAAGACTTCGTTTCTAAGGTTCCGGCATCTGTTTGCACAAAGAAAGTAATCGAATCCCTTATCAAAGCGGGAGCTTTCGATTCCTTCGGAGTTTCTAGAAGAGCGCTGTTTGAAGCCCACGAAGAAATAATTGCAGCTGAGATTAAAGCTAAGAAATCTAAATCAACTGGTGACAGTGATTTGTTTGGAGATTTTGATTCAGAAGAGACTAGCTACAAGATCGCCAATCTTGCTGAATGGCCTCAACGTCAGCTACTTAGCTTAGAGCGAGAGATGCTGGGGCTTTATGTCAGTGCTCATCCTCTCCAAGGAGCAGAGAGCAGACTTCGCAGTAGTGCTACAGAAACTATCGATTCATTCAATTCAAGAACTAACTTCGTTGACACAGAGGCTGTGACACTTGCAGGTTTGATTACTGCGGTTGAAGTGAAAACTGCTCGTAAGTCAGGAAACATTTATGCGAACCTGACAATTGAAGATCTTGAAGGTGAAGTTACCCTGATGATTTTCAATAAAACCTATCAAGAGCACATTGACAAGTTGAACGTAGACACCATGGTTGCCATCCGAGGCAAGATGCGTCCAAGAGATGATGGTTTCTCACTAAATGTTTACGACATTAGAGTTTTGGAAAAAGAAGAATCTAACTTTGTTGGTCCATTGAAGATAAGCATCCCCGAACACTTAGCGACAAATAAAAATGTTGAAATTCTTGATGCAATCTTCAAGAGATACCCAGGTCAAACTGAAGTTCAACTACTTATGAAATCAAGTACTGGAGTGACGCCTTACAGATTGAAGCACAAAGTGTTTGTTGGCGATGCACTCATCTCAGAAGTTAAGCAGCACTTTGGAACATCAGCTTTGGATAACTTAGTAGAACTCTCTGAAGTTCAGAACGAAGGAGCGTTAGAGCCTATCGCCGGGGATGACGTAGCCCCTTTGGTGGTAGAGCAAGCTGGGGAGCTCTTCGGCCAATAGGCCTTCAATAATCTCAACAACGATGACAGCATTTGCTGCCACCTCGTGTCTTTCAATGATTCTTCCAATGAGAACTGCATTCACGTTATTGAAAATCGGTAAGCCTGTTTTTTCATGAACGAACCAGTCATCATCTAAGAATCTCTTGGTCTGGTCTTGGCTCATTTTTTGTGCAAGTTGTAGTGAAGATTCATTCAGCATTTGAATTGACACAAACTCTGAGGACTTCAAAGCTGGCCAGCTACTTGCTCCTCTAGCAACGTTGAAGGTTGCTAATGCGGGATCCGAGCCCAGTGAAGTCACAGAAGTTGCAGTGAAGCCTACGGGAGCTCCATCGGCACCATTTAGCGTTATGACGCAAACACCCGAGGCGTGACGTCTAAATGCCTGCTTTAGTGCTTCGGTGCTGTTTGTGATGTTGTCCATGGCTTTACTTTCTTGTCCGAATCCAAGGTTAACCTAGCCGAGACGAATTGAATGATTCTTCAGATAGTTGTCCTAAAATAGAGCAACTAACAGGAAGTTTTCGCTTTGAGTAATTTGATTAGATTTCTAGATCTCAGTAACAGCGAAATTTCTGCTGACCAAGTTTTGAAGGATATCCCGAGAGCTTCATTGGATTTAGATGCAGTAGTTGAGATTATTCGTCCACTCGTCAAAAAGATCAGAACAGGCGGGTCTCAAGCCATCAAGGCAATTGCCAAAGACATTGATGGGATTGACATTGATCCAATCCGAGTTTCTGAAGAGGAACTAACAAATGCACTGGCTAACCTTGAGCCGAATTTGAGGTCATCACTTGAAATTGCGATTGAAAGAGTTAGAAAAGTCGCAATTCAGTCGACGCCTAAAGGTTTTTCAACAGAACTAGCACCTGGGGCGACAGTTTCACAAAGGTATCAACCAGTTGATTCTGTTGGTCTCTATGTTCCAGGCGGTAAGGCTGTATATCCATCTAGTGTGATCATGAATGTAGTTCCTGCAATTGCTGCAGGTGTGAAGAAGATAGCCATTGCAACACCCGGCCAAGCCGCTTTTGGTGGCAGACCACACCCAACAGTGCTTGCAACCGCTGAGCTTCTAGGAGTTAGTGATGTCTTTACAATCGGAGGCCCAGCAGCTGTCATAGCTTTCGCCTACGGAGTTCCTGAAATTGGTTTGGAACCAGTGAACCTGGTAACAGGACCTGGAAATGTCTATGTGGCAGCCGCTAAGCGAATGCTAAGAGGCGTTATTGCCATCGATTCGGAAGCTGGACCTACCGAGATTATGGTTCTAGCCGATGATTCAGCTAATCCTGGCTTTGTGGCAGCAGATCTGATTTCCCAGGCTGAACACGATGAACTTGCTGCTGCAGTGTTGGTTTCAGACTCTAGGGAATTCATCGAGAAGGTGGCTTTAGAGCTTGCTAAACAGGTTGAAGCAGCACCAAACAAATCAAGGATTTTGGAGGCTCTGAAGGGCCAACAGAGCGCCTTGGTGCTGGTTAGCGACATGGATGCGGCTGCCAAGGTGGCAGATTTCTATGCCACCGAGCACCTGTCGATCCAAACCAAACAAAATAGCCAGCTCGCAAGCAAAATTTCGAATGCTGGAGCTATTTTCTTGGGAAGTTTCTCGCCAGTTTCTTTGGGGGATTACCTAGCTGGTTCTAACCACGTGCTGCCTACTGGTGGGCAAGCTAGATTCGGCTCAGGTTTGGGTGTACACACGTTCCTAAGGCCTCAACAGGTCGTCGAATACAGCGAAACAGCATTGTCAGAGGTCTCAACTAACGTAGTCGCTATCGCAGATTCAGAGGGCTTAGAAGCCCACGGCGAAGCGATAAAAATCCGTTTTCAGTAAAAAACCAAGACTTTTTCTTTTATAACAAAAAGGTTAATTCTTTGGTTGAAGGTTAGGGTTCTCGGGCTTAAACCTTGATTTACTAGGGCAACACGCCGACAAATACAAATACTGGCAAGAAAGTCACCCAAACCACAAGATATAGGGACGGGAAACGTAAATATCACCACATCTTGTGTGTATATTGGTTTCTCTACCCAGTAAAAAATGGTCGAAATACCCTACAAAAGGAGGAAAACATGCACTGTCCATTCTGTCGCTATGCGGACTCCAGGGTGATGGATTCAAGGACTACAGACGATGGCAGCTCAATTCGCCGCCGTAGACAGTGCCCTGAGTGCGGATCTCGGTTTTCAACTACTGAAACCTCGAGTCTTTCGGTAGTTAAGCGCGGGGGAACCACAGAACCGTTTAGCCGCGACAAAATCGCCAACGGTGTCAGAAAGGCTTGCCAGGGTCGTCCTGTTAGCGAAGCGGATCTGGCCATGCTTGCTCAGACAGTAGAAGAGACAATTCGAGCTACAGGAGCGGCGCAGGTGGAGGCACAAGAGGTTGGTTTAGCCATTCTTGGACCACTTAGAACCCTTGATGAGGTTGCGTTTATGCGTTACGCCAGCGTTTATCAGGGTTGGGAAACATTAGAAGATTTCGAAGCAGCAATAGCTGTGCTCAAAATTGAGCGCGAAAACCAGGTTTCGCAGTCGACCTAGTCGAATGCGATTACAAAACATAAACAAGTTAAAAACTAAAAGAAAGGCAACACAATGACCGATACATCGGCTTACACTGACGCTGGTGCGGCTCAGGGGAGAAAAGGGCTCAAGATTGAGCGTATTTACACCACAGAGGGCGTTCACCCATACGACCAGGTTAACTGGGAGTTCCGTGATGTAGTTCAGACCAACTGGAAGACTGGCGAAACCATCTTCGAACAGCGTGGCGCTGAATTCCCGGAATTCTGGAGCTTGAACGCTTCAACAATCGTGACCACAAAGTACTTCCGTGGTGCACTAGGAACAGCCGCACGTGAATTCAGCCTTCGTCAGCTGATCAACCGTGTTGTCTTGACTTACACACAGGGTGGACGTGACCACGGTTACTTCGCTACTGAAGAAGACGCAACAATCTTCGAGCACGAACTAACCTTCATGCTTCTAAACCAGGTGTTCGCTTTCAACTCACCAGTGTGGTTCAACGTTGGTACATCAAGCCCACAGCAGGTTTCAGCTTGTTTCATCTTGTCAGTGGATGACTCAATGGAATCAATTCTTAACTGGTACCGCGAAGAGGGAATGATCTTCAAGGGTGGATCAGGTGCAGGTCTAAACCTTTCACGTATCCGTTCTTCAAAGGAACTTCTACGTTCATCAGGTGGTTCAGCTTCAGGTCCTGTTTCATTCATGCGTGGTGCTGATGCATCTGCAGGAACAATCAAGTCTGGTGGTGCAACACGTCGTGCAGCGAAGATGGTTGTTCTAGATGTTGATCACCCAGACATTGAAGAATTCGTAGAGACCAAGTCTCGCGAAGAAGACAAGATTCGCGTACTACGCGATGCTGGTTACGACATGGAGCTTGGTGGCAAGGACATCAACTCTGTTCAGTACCAGAACGCAAACAACTCAGTTCGTGTGAACGAAGAGTTCATGACAGCTGTTGAGCGTGGCACAAACTTCGGTCTACGTGCTCGTACAAACGGTGAAGTTATTGAAGAAGTAGATGCTCGCGAGCTATGGGACAAGATTGCCTATGCTGCATGGGCATGTGCGGACCCAGGTATCCAGTACGACGACATAATCAACGACTGGCACACAACTCCAGAATCAGGTCGCATCACAGCATCTAACCCATGTTCTGAGTACATGCACTTGGACAACTCATCATGTAACCTAGCGAGCTTGAACCTGTTGAAGTTCTTGAACCCAGACGGTTCATTCGACAGCGAGAAGTTCACAAAGGCTTCAGAGCTGATCATCACTGCAATGGATATCTCAATCTGTTTCGCTGATTTCCCAACCGAGAAGATTGGTGAGACCACACGTGCTTACCGTCAGCTAGGTATTGGTTACGCAAACCTTGGTGCATTGCTTATGGCAATTGGTCTACCTTACGACAGCACAGAAGGACAGGCTCTAGCAGCTGCAATCACATCATTGATGTCAGCAGCTTCTTACCGTCGTTCAGCTGAACTTGCTGGTGTTGTCGGTCCTTACGATGGCTACCTACAGAACAAGCCAGGTCACGACCGCATCATGCGTAAGCACGAGGCAGCAAACGCGAACCTACGTTCAATCTCAGAGGTTGACCGTTCAGTTCTAGAGCACGCTACTCGTCAGTGGGCACTAAACACTCAGATTGGTGCATCAAACGGATGGCGTAACTCACAGGCTTCATTGCTTGCTCCTACCGGAACAATCGGATTCATGATGGACTGTGACACCACAGGTATTGAGCCTGACTTCTCACTAGTGAAGTACAAGAAGCTCTCAACCGGTGGTTCAATGCAGATTGTTAACCAGACAATTCCATTCGCATTGCACAGACTTGGTTACTCTCAGGAGACCATCGAAGCAATCATCGATCACATCAGCACAAACGGACACGTTGTAGACGCTCCTGGCCTAAAGGCTGAGCACTACGCAATCTTCGACACTGCTGTTGGTATCCGTGCGATTGAGCCAATGGGTCACGTGAGAATGATGGCTGCAGTTCAGCCGTTCCTTTCAGGTGCGATCTCAAAGACTGTAAACATGCCAGAGACTGCAACCATTGAAGAAGTCAAGGAAATTTATTTCCAGGGCTGGAAGTATGGTCTAAAGGCTCTAGCTATTTACCGCGACAACTGTAAGGTTGGTCAGCCGCTTAGCGATGCTAAGGCAAAGGTTGAAGAGAAGGCTGCGCCAGCTGAAGCTAACCCAGTTCAGCTATCACACCCAGTGCGTAAGCGTCTACCTAAATCACGTCCTTCATCAACCACCTCATTCACTGTTGGTGGAGCAGAAGGTTACATGACTGCAGGTACATACCCAGATGGTGTTCTAGGTGAAGTATTCCTAAAGCTAGGTAAGCAGGGATCAACTCTTGCCGGTGTTATGGATGCATTCTCTATCGCAGTTTCAATTGGCCTCCAGTACGGTGTGCCATTAGAGACTTACGTACAGAAGTTCACCAACGTATCATTCGAGCCAGCAGGTTTGACTGATGACAAGGACATCCGTATGGCTAAGTCATTGATGGACTACATCTTCCGTCGTCTAGCAATTGACTACCTACCAACTGAAACTCGTCAGGCATTGGGCATCAACACCGCTTCAGAGCGCACAGCAACTCTTGATGCTGGTTCATACCCAGCTATCGCTGAGTCACCTGTTGAAGCAGCTGCAGTTGTTGAAACCCCAGTTGTAATCGAACTAAAGGTTGAAGAAGTTCACACCGAGTCCGCTCGTCAGGTTCACTCTTCAGCTGAACTGTTTGACATGCTGCAGGGAACCGAATCTGATGCACCTCTTTGCTTCAGCTGTGGAATCAAGATGAGACCTTCGGGCTCATGCCACGTCTGCGAAGGTTGTGGATCAACAAGCGGTTGCAGCTAAATCTAAATTGAGAATGGGTCGACTTCAAAACTGAAGTCGACCCATTTCCATTTCCGCCTATTAGTCGAAGGTAAAGGTAACCTAAGAGAATGATTTACCCAACGCTCTTTCGCCTATTCCTCTCCAGACTAGATCCTGAAACAGCTCATCATCTAGGGATGTTTGCAATTAGAGCGGCATCAGTTATTCGCCTCACAAAATTGTTGCCGAAAATCAAGAGCACCAGAGTGGAAGCGATGGGTTTGAGCTTCGAAGGACCTTTTGGTTTAGCAGCTGGCTTTGATAAGAACGCAATTGCAATTAGAGCTTTAGGGGAGATTGGCTTCTCACACGTTGAAATCGGAACAGTAACTGCAATCCCGCAGTCAGGTAACGATGCCCCTCGTCTCTTTCGGTTGAAGAAAGACCGAGCACTAATCAACCGTATGGGTTTCAACAACGACGGAGCAGAGGTTATTGCCAAGCGTTTAGAAAAACTTCGATCTTCAAAGCAGAAGCTTCCAGTCATTGGAATCAACATTGGTAAGAGCAGAGTGGTTGATGTAAAAGATGCTGTTGCAGATTATGAAAAGAGTGCAGCACTTCTAGCTCCTTACGCTGACTACATTGCAGTCAACGTCTCCTCACCTAACACTCCAGGATTGCGATCCCTTCAAGAGGTAGCTTCACTTCGCCCAATCCTTAAGGCAGTTATTGCTAAGTCTCTGGGTAAGCCAGTACTTGTGAAGATTGCTCCTGATCTTGCCGATGAGGACATTATTGAAGTTGCCAATCTTGTAAAGGAGTTAAATCTTGCTGGAGTGATTGGTACCAACACAACTATTTCGAGAGAGAACCTTCAGACTTCAGGGTCAGATGTTGCAACCATGGGTGCTGGAGGTTTATCAGGTCCGCCACTTAATGAACGTTCGTTAGAGGTGCTGAAAGTACTTCGCAAAAACCTAAATGCCAACCAGGTTGTCATCTCTGTTGGTGGTGTTGAAACTCACGAGCAACTGTTACAGCGATTAAATGCAGGTGCAAATCTGGTTCAGGGTTACACCGGTTTTGTTTACCTAGGCCCACTATGGGCTAGGGCAGTCAACAAAAACTAAACTAGGCGAGTTTCTGGAGCTTTAGTTTCACGAGGATCGGTCACAGCAATAGGAGCCATGAGCTCAGTTACCTTGTCCATGATTTCCTTCGGAATCTCAACTCCAACAGCACCTAGGTTGCTGGTGATCTGCTCAGGAGTTGTTGCTCCAACAATTGCACTTGAAACGTTCTTGTTCTGAAGAACCCAAGCCAATGCAAACTGAGCCATAGTAAGCCCGAGTTCATCCGCAAGCGGCTTCAACTGCTGCACTCTAGTTAGAACATCGTCGGTAAGAAGTTGTTGAATGAAGCTGTTTACTTTTTCATTCGAAGCTCTTGACCCGGATGGAACTGGCTGACCAGGTAAGTATTTACCGGTTAGAACACCTTGAGCCATAGGAGACCAAACAATCTGGCTAACACCAAGTTCTTCACAAGTTGGGATTACTTCAGCTTCAATAACTCGCCACAGCATTGAGTACTGAGGCTGGCTTGAAATTAGTTGGAAGCCCATCTGTGTTGCTAGTTTGTGGCCAGCACGAATCTGTTCTGCATTCCATTCTGAAACACCGATGTAAAGAGCTTTACCTTGGCGCACGATGTCAGCAAATGCCTGCATAGTCTCTTCTAGGGGAGTCTCTACGTCGTATCTGTGTGCTTGGTAAAGATCTACGTAATCCATTTGCAAGCGCTTTAGAGAACCGTTGATTGATTCCATGATGTGTTTACGGGATAGACCTGTGTCGTTAGGCATGCGCTCTGCTACAGGCCAATAAACCTTTGTAAACACTTCTAGACCTTCGCGTCGGTGTCCTTTAAGAGCATCACCTAAAACAGTCTCAGCTGCTTGGTTAGCGTAAACATCTGCGGTATCGAAAGAAGTGATTCCACCTTCAATAGCCGCCTTCACTGTTGCGTAAGCTGCATCGTTTTCAATTTGGGTTGCGTGAGTTAGCCAGTTTCCATAGACCAATTCGCTGACCTTGAAACCACTATTGCCTAGATAACGATGTTTCATTTATCTCCTTATAAGTTGATACGTGAATGCTAGCCCAATAAACGTCTAGCGAGATCTTCTATTTTTGAATGCAAGGCTGGAACTTGGGCTTCGTGTTCAGGTTTCATCAATACGCTTCGGAGAATCCTCGCAGCACTTCGGTCGTTGGTCATTTCAATCCCACGTTGCTTTAGTTGCTCCGCTTGGACTAAATATGTCGCGACATGGACTTGATCTTCTCTTGGGCCTTGACTTGCTTGGAGAAGAATCTGATGGGAGACCTCGTCCAATTCAGACATAGTCTTTGATCTTGGCAAGTAAGTGACGATGTCAAGCTCAGGCTGTTGGAAAGGCAAAAGCACTTCTGAGGTTTTTAGCTTTTCATGCCAAGCTACTGCCGCGTTTCTAGTTGCGGTCAGAACTGACCCCAGTCCTTGCTCCGTTAGCGGAAACAGTTTTAAGGTTGCCCAGATTGCCGCAGCAGATGCACCAGCTCTTGAACATTCAAGTTGAATTTCACCAAAATGCAAATCATCAGAAATGAAATATGTGTAAGGGGAGTCGTGCCTATAGAACTTTCCTATCGATACATCCTTGAAGAATACAGCGCCACTTCCGTAAGGCTGCAAACCATGCTTGTGTGGGTCCACAACGATTGAATCTGCGTCCTTAAGTGCCGCAAAGTGTCTTGCGGTTTGCGGAGTCAGATGGTTCGCCGCAATTAATTTGAAGAAACCTCCATAAGCAGTGTCCACATGAACACGAGCCTGATACTGACGGGCAAGAGAAATGATGTCAGCAAGGGGATCCACTGCGCCAAGCCCAGTGGTGCCAAGGGTTGCAACAACAGTGCCGATGGAACCGGTTTTCAATTGCGTCTCTAAGGCATCAAGGGACATTCTCCCGTCTGCCTCGGTTGGAATAGAAACGTTTGTTGTTCCTAGTACCTCGGACATTCTTGAATGGGTGTAATGAGCATCTGCGGAATGAGCAATCTTCTTGGAAGGTTGTAGCTCACGCGCAATCCAGAGTGCCTCTAGATTTGCGGTAGTTCCGCTCCAAGTTAGATGCCCGAGAAATTCATCTGGATATTCAAACATCGCAGCCATCTGCTTCAGAACATCTCGTTCCATTTCAGTTGTTGCGGGTGAGGCATCAATCGAATGGTTGTTTGGGTTGAGCATCATTGTTGCGAGATATGCTGCAATTGCTACCGGGTGAGGAGCTTTAAGCATTTGAGCTGCATAGTTTGGATGAAAGTAAGGAAAGTTGTTTTCTAATCGGTCGGTTAGCTCTCTGAGAACAGATGATGCCTCGTTTTGACTCTTTCGCACACTCTCGTGTTCTTGAAAAGAACCGTAAGTGTCTTTAAGCTCCTCTATGGAAGCTACCACCTGTTGGATAAGGTCAGGTAAGTGAATTGTTTTTTCTTCGGCCACAGCTAACTCCTTTGTGAACTTGTGGTTCCTATTTCGAGGTAATTTATGCGCTATTGCTTTTTGCGTCGCGGTGCTGGTTTTGGAATTCTTAATGGACGTGGCTGCATACCTCTAGTGAAGACGTAGAACCAGGTACCCTTTTGCATCTTGGTAGTTGCTCCAAGCTTTTCCTTGATTCGATTGCCAATAAGTTTGTGCATCAAAGTTGCTTCAATGCTGACTACCACTAAAGCAATGATCATTACAAACGTAATGATGGTGTTAGCTGCAGCTGGTGTGACAGAAGTAACCAATAGGAACACCACCATAAGAGGCATTAGACCTTCAATGATGGTGTAGCGACCATCAATAATCTCACGAGCAATCTTGCGCTGAGGTCCTTGGTCTCTGCCCAAGAGGTATTTCTCATCGCCGGCCATCATGGCAGCTCTAGCCTTTAGTCGGGCGTCTCTTTGCTGAATTTTTGCAGCGGCTCTGGCCTCTTTGCTTTTGTTGCCGACCAGTGGCTTTATGTTGGCAGCTTCACGCTCTTTGCGTGTTGGGGTTGCTCGGCCTTTACCTTGGGTCTTTGATCCAAGATCTTTTTTCTGGTCGCTCATTTATGTCCTTCATTTTGGGGCTCGTGTGATTTAGATTACTCACATGACATTCTCTATTACTAAGACTAGTTCTCAATCCATGACACCCGATGCCGGCCTTGCTAACAAGGTTAGAGAGCAAGTGGACGCAGATTTCTCTCAACGCGTGGCTACGCTAGGCAAGCTGGTCCGTATTCCTGGCATTGCTTGGGAAGCTTTTGATGAAGCTGATCTAGCTAGAAGTGCTGAGGCTGTGGCAGAACTATTTAGAAACTCAGGTGTCTTCGAAACTGTTGAGATTAAGAATTCGGTAGTTGATGGAAAGGCAGGAGCTCCAGCGGTTCTTGCATCAAGACCTGCCAAAAACGGTCGACCACACGTTCTTCTATACGCTCACCACGATGTCCAGCCTCCAGGAGATGCCTCACAATGGCTAACTCCAGCATTTGAACCAACTGCTAAAGATGGTCGAATCTATGGACGAGGTGCTGCAGACGATAAAGCTGGAGTCGTAGCCCATTTGACAGCAATCGAGACCCTAAAGGCCATTGCTGGAGATGATTTTGACCTAGGTATTTCAATCTTTATCGAAGGTGAAGAAGAAGCTGGATCTAGAACCTTCAGGGCTTTCCTTGATGAAAACAAGGACAAATTGGCTGCCGATGTGATTATTGTGGCGGACTCAATGAACTGGTCCCCAGAGGTTCCTGCCCTCACAGTTAGCCTACGAGGCATGGTTTCTCAGGAGTTCACTATCAGGACTATGGAACACGCAGTGCATTCAGGCATGTTTGGTGGAGCAATTCCAGATGCAATCATTCCAATGATCAAAGTTCTTGCATCCCTCCACGATGACAAGGGAAATGTGGCAATTGAGGGTCTAAAGACCTACAAATTCGAGGATTTGCCATACACAGATGCCAATTTGAGAGCCGATAGTAGCCTTTTGCCTGAAGTTAGCCAGATTGGCGAGGGCGGCATAATGGACCGAATCTGGGGTAAGCCAGCTCTAACCATCATTGGGATTGACGTTCCATCGGTAGCTATGTCCTCTAATACCTTGCTCCCAACAGCCTCCGCCAAAGTCAGCTTGAGAATCGCTCCGGGTCAGGATCCAGATGAGGCTTTAGGCCTACTTCAAGCCCATATTGCGAAGAATGTGCCTTTTGGTGCGGTTTTGGAGTTAGGTTTGGTTGAGACAGGCAAACCATTTATGGCTGATACCTCTGGCTGGGCCCAAGAATTGGCTAAGAACAGCCTGGAAGCAGCTTTTGGCAACCCAATGTTAGAGATTGGCATTGGCGGTTCCATCCCGTTTATTGCCGATTTGACCGAGGTTTTCCCTAATGCCCAAATATTGGTTACAGGGGTGGAAGATGCCGATTCTAGGGCACATAGCCCTAATGAGTCAGTCCACTTGGTCGGGCTCAAGAATGCCATGGTTGCTGAGTCGCTATTCCTGCTACTTGGCAATGATTTGAAGTCTGAATAGCCCAAAACAGACATTTGAAGGCTTAGAATTAGGACCTAATAGGAGAGTGAAATGACTGAAACAATGGCTCACGGGCTTGAAATCACTGATGCAGCAAGAGCAGAACTACTTAGACACATCGAATCAGCTGATGTTAGCGACCTAAATGAAGGCGAAAAACTTCGCCTACGTGTTGAGATCAAAGTCGGTGGTTGTGCCGGATTCCAGTACCTGCCATTCATTTTGACCCCTGAATTGCGTGAAGATGACCTAATCAAGGACTTTGCTGGGGTAGAAGTTGTTGTCGACAGCATGACAGCTCCTTATATTTCTGGAGCTACTTTTGACTTTGTCGACACTTTCCAGAAGCGTGCGTTCGAAATTGACAATCCAAACAGCCAGGGCAGCTGTGCCTGTGGATCTTCCTTCAGCTAAATCTCATTACAGCCATGCTTTCCCTTTAGTTTTGGGGTGTTATGGCGTTGGTGGCTTCAATTAACACATAAACTTGTTTTATAACGAAACGATATTGAAGGATCGATTTTGCTTCCAAAACGTAGAAATAGATGGGCTCTAATCCCGCTATTTGCTGTTCTAATTGCCTCTTTGTCAGGCTGTACATCATACGAATTCTCAAGAGGTTGGCTACCTGGTGTAACTGGAGTAACCAATCACACCGAGCGAGTGGTTTCCCTTTGGGCTGGCTCTTGGGTAGTTCTTTACGCAGTCGGGCTCATTGCGTGGGGCCTAATGTTCTGGGCAATCATCGTTTATCGTCGCCGCAAGGGTGACACTGAGATCCCACCTCAGTTTCGTTACAACATGCCAATTGAAGCTCTGTTCACAGTAGTACCTTTGATTTTGGTTCTTGGATTCTTCGCACTAACAGCAAGAGATATTGCTGAAATTGAAAAGCCTGTTGCCAGCGATTACAGAATTGAAGTAGTTGGAAAGCAGTGGTCTTGGGACTTCAATTACACCAATGACAATGTCTACGACTCTGGAATTCAGCTTCAAGCTGTAACTGAAGAGGCTGAAAAAGAGCTTCCAACACTTTACTTACCTGTAAACAAGACAATTCAGTTTGATCTAATTTCTAGAGATGTCATTCACTCTTTCTGGGTAATCGACTTCTTGTATAAGAAAGACGTATTCCCAGGCAAAGTAAACAAAATGTATTTGACTCCACAAGTAATCGGTACTTACAAAGGTAAGTGTGCCGAGCTTTGTGGTGAGTTCCACTCAATGATGCTTTTCAACGTGAAGGTTGTTTCTCAAGAGGATTATGACGCTCGTATGGATGAGTTGGCGAAGATGGGTAACGTTGGGCAACTGAACGCAGATCCAAATGACCCAGACAACATCAACAGAAACAAGAATCTTCCAGGCAACAAACCAAAGAGTGAGGGCTAGTAGATGGCACAGCCAGCAAAACCAGGCAAAGGTCGCATAGTCGTCGATTGGTTGACCACAACTGATCACAAGAAAATCGGTTATCTATATCTTGGTACTTCATTTGTTTACTTCATGATTGCTGGAGTTATGGCTCTCTTGATCAGAGCTCAGCTTGCAATGCCAGGGTTGACAATCGTTCAAACTAAAGAACAGTACAACCAGCTTTTCACAATGCACGGAACCATCATGCTTTTGATGTTTGCAACTCCGTTGTTCGCTGGTTTCGTAAACGTTTTGATGCCAGTTCAGATTGGTGCTCCGGATGTTGCTTTCCCAAGACTGAACGCAATTGCTTATTGGTTCTACTTCTGGGGATCATTCATTGCTGTTGCAGGTTTCTTTACTCCTCAAGGTGCAGCATCATTTGGTTGGTTTGCTTATGCACCGCTATCGAATACGACATTCTCTCCTGGACTCGGTGGAGATCTATGGGTGTTTGGTCTAGCTCTTAGCGGTTTCGGAACAATCCTTGGTGGTGTGAACTTCATCACAACCATCATCACCATGCGTGCACCAGGTATGACTATGTTCCGTATGCCTATCTTCACTTGGAATGCACTAGTTACTTCAATTCTTGTAATCATGGCTTTCCCACCTCTAGCTGCAGCTTTGTTCGCTCTAGGTGCAGATAGAAAATTCGGTGCTCACATCTTTGACCCAGAGAACGGTGGAGCAATGCTTTGGCAACACTTGTTCTGGTTCTTTGGACATCCAGAGGTTTACATCATCGCCTTGCCATTCTTCGGAATCGTTTCTGAGATTTTCCCAGTGTTCAGCAGAAAGCCTGTATTTGGATATAGGACTCTGATTTACGCGACAATCGCAATCGCTGCCTTGTCTATGACAGTGTGGGCTCACCACATGTACGTAACCGGTTCAGTGCTACTTCCATTCTTCGCATTCACGACGATGCTTATTGCGGTTCCCACGGGTGTCAAGATATTCAACTGGATTGGCACGATGTGGCGAGGATCAATCACGTTTGAAACCCCAATGCTATGGAGCCTTGGCTTCCTAACCACATTCATCTTCGGTGGATTGACTGGTGTAATTCTTGCTTCACCAGCATTGGACTTCCACGTTAGCGATTCATACTTCGTTGTAGCTCACTTCCACTACGTAGTGTTCGGAACTGTTGTGTTCGCTATGTTCGCAGGTTTCTACTTCTGGTGGCCAAAGTTCACTGGAAAGATGTTGAACGAAAGACTTGGAAAGATTCACTTCTGGTTATTGTTCTTCGGTTTCCACATCACATTCCTAATCCAGCACTGGTTAGGTGTGAAGGGTATGCCTCGTCGTTACTACACATACCTTGAGGGCGATGGCTTCACCTGGATGAACCAAGTTTCAACAGCAGGTTCATTGCTTCTGGGTCTATCTATGCTTCCATTCCTCTGGAACGTTTGGATCACCAGCCGCAAGGGCAAGCTAGTGGAGATGAATGACCCATGGGGTTACGGACGTTCACTTGAGTGGGCAACAGCATCACCACTACCAAGACACAACTTCACATCTATTCCAAGAATCAGAAGTGAATCCCCAGCATTTGACCTAAACCATCCGGAGTATGCATCGCCAGATGCTAAACCGCTAGGTGGAAAGGGAAAGAAGTAGCTATGAAGACTAACGTCACAATGCTGAACATCCTCACCATTTTCAACTTAGTAGTTGCTGCAATCTATGGATACTGGACTTACATAGCCGATGGAGAAATTGAAGTAATCGGTTTTGCTGCACTATTCATGCTTGTTTTCTTGACTGGTTTCATTGCGTTCTACCTAGCAAAGTCAGCAAAGAACTTCACTGGCCCAGAAGATAACCCAGATGCAAACATAGAAGACGGTGAAGCAGAAATGGGATTCTTCGCTCCATGGTCATGGTGGCCTCTAGTTCTAGGTTTAGGTGCAGCAATAAGCTTCACAGCACTTGCAGTCGGCCCATGGTTATTCGCAATTGGATTCTCACTATCCATGATTGGTCTAATCGGTTTTGTGTTTGAGCACTCAAGAGGCCAACACGCTCACTAAGTAAAAAGCTAAAGAAAAAACCTGACCACATTTCTTGGGTCAGGTTTTTTACTTTCTGAAAATCACTTGTTGTACGACCGGAATGCGACAACAGCGTTGTGTCCACCAAAACCAAATGAGTTTGAAATGGCAAGAATGTTCTCACCCAAATCTCTTGGAGATGTTACAACATCAAGTTCAATAGCTGGATCTGGATCATCCAGGTTAATAGTAGGGGGAGCAGTTCTAGTTTGAACTGCAAGCACTGTAAAGATTGCTTCAATAGCGCCAGCTCCACCGAGTAGGTGACCGGTAGACGACTTTGTAGCTGAAACAGCAATGTTCTTTAGATGATCACCAAATACTCGCTTCAGGGCCGTGTATTCAGCTACGTCGCCAACTGGAGTGCTGGTTGCATGAGCATTGATGTGATTAACATCAGAGATCTCTGCGTTAGCCATCTTTAGTGCACCAATTACAGCTCTTGCTGCTGCTGCACCTTCAGGATCTGGAGCAGTGATGTGATACGCATCACTGGTTACATAGCCACCGGCTAGTTCTGCATAAATCTTTGCTCCACGAGCGAGTGCGTGCTCTTCGGTCTCTAGAACCAGTGCTCCAGCACCTTCACCCATTACGAAGCCGTCTCTGTTGACATCGTATGGACGACTTGCTTTAGCTGGCTGGTCATTACGTCTTGAAAGGGCATGCATTGATGCGAAAGCAGCAATTGGTAGTGGATGCATCGCAGCCTCGCAACCACCTGCAACAACTATGTCAATCTCGCCTGAACGAAGTCTTGTAATGGCGTTGGCAATAGCTTCGGTTCCTGATGCACAGGCTGAAACAGATGTTCTAACTCCGCCTCTAGCTGAAATGTCCATACCGATTGCGGCAGCTGGTCCATTTGGCATAAGCATAGGAACAGTCATTGGCAGGACTCGTCTAGGTCCCTTTTCCTTGAGAGTGTCATAGGCATCTAGAAGAGTCCAGACACCGCCAATTCCTGTTGCAAATTCAACAGAAAGTCTCTCTGGGTCAAAATCTGTTACTCCTGCATCAGCCCAAGCTTCTCTTGCAGCAATAAGAGCGAACTGGCTTGATGGATCGAGTCTTTTTGTTTCTTGGAGAGTGAGAATCTCGGAAGCCTTTACCTTTGCCTGACCAGCAAAAGTAACAGGTAGCTCGTGTCGAGCAACCCATTCCTGTTCCATAGTGGTTATGCCGGACTCACCGGCAAGTAATGCTTTCCAAGTGGTTTGAGCGTCGCCACCGAGAGGAGTTGTAGCTCCTATCCCGGTAACAACGATTTTGCTGCTCAAGATTGTTTAGCCCTGTGCTGAAGTGATGAAGTTCACAGCGTCACCAACAGTAAGAAGGTTCTTTACTTCTTCATCTGGGATCTTTACGCTGAACTTCTCTTCTGCGTTCACAACGATAGTCATCATTGAGATTGAGTCGATGTCTAGGTCGTTTGTGAAAGACTTTTCCATCTTCACTGACTCAGTGTCGATGCCGGTCTCTTCGTTTACGATTTCTGCAAGACCTGCTAGAACTTCGTTCTGTGAAAGTGCCATGTGTTACTCCTTGATTGTTTGATTTACTAGGTAAAGTTTAGGGCAGAACCACGACTTGAGCCGCGAAGGCAAGCCCTGCTCCAAAGCCGATCTGTAGGGCGAGTCCGCCTGGTTTGACTGCGCCGTCCTTCAAAATTTGGTCCATGGCCAACGGGATGCTGGCTGCTGAGGTGTTTCCGGTGTTGATGATGTCCCTTGCCACAACCACGTTCTCAGGCAGTTGAAGCTGTTTTACTAACTCATCAATAATTCGAATGTTGGCCTGGTGGGTCACCAAAGCGGATAGATCCTCAGCTTTTACTCCTGCTACCACAAGTGCTTCCTTGGCAACTTTGACCATTTCCCAAACGGCCCACTTGAATACTGTCAAACCATCTTGTCTAAGGGTTGGCCAGGTGGCCTCTCCATCACGAAAATCAAGCAGAGAGGCGGTCATGCTTACTGAGTCCCAGTGCGAGCCATCTGAGCCCCAGACAGTAGGTGCTATGCCAGGCGTGTCAGAGGGACCAACAATGGCAGCTCCTGCTCCATCAGCCAAAAGGAATGAGATTGAGCGATCGGTTGGGTCAATGAAGTCGCTTAGCTTCTCGCCACCAACCACCAAAACATACTTTGCAACACCTGAACGAACTAGTGCATCTGCTTGAGCGATTCCGTAGCAATATCCAGCACAAGCTGCTGAAATGTCGAAAGCAGGGGCTGGGTTGGCACCAATCTTGTCGGCTAGTAATGCTGCTGCTGATGGAGTCTGGTAAGGGTGGGAAATTGTGCTGAAGATTACCGCACCAATTTCTTGAGGATCAATTTCAGCTCGCTTGATAGCTTCATTGGAAGCAACTACGGCCATATCCATGAGTGACTGGTCTTTGCCTGCTCTTCTTCTGGTGATGATTCCAGTGCGCTGACGAATCCATTCGTCACTTGAATCGATAGGGCCAGCAATGTCATCGTTAGTAACTATTAGGTCGCCACGAGCAGCACCAAGAGAATAAATGCGACTGTATTTAGTCGTTTCATATTGGTTTAGTTTCGGCTGAGACATTAGTCCTTCTTTACTGATCGATGGATTAGATCTTGAGCTAGTTCCAAATCCTTTGGTTCCTTGAGAGCAACAATTTCAACTCCAGGCATTCCTCGCTTAGCAAGTCCTGCCAATGTTCCAGCTGGAGAAACTTCGATTACTGCAGTTACTCCTGCGTTGACCATTGCTTCCATGCACAGATCCCAACGGACTGAGTTAGCAACTTGTCCCACCAAGAGGTTGATGAATTCAGAACCATCAGAAACTAGTTGTCCGTTTTGGTTTGACCAGAGTTTGATATCTGGATTAGAGATTTCAATTGAAGAGGTGAACGCTTCAAGTTCGCTTACTGCTGGTTGCATGTATGAAGTATGGAATGCACCAGCGACACTTAGCGGAATTACTTTGCTTCCCTGCGGACCCTCTGCAACTAGTCGTTCAATTGCTGATTTACTACCTGCTGCAACAATCTGTCCCGCGCCGTTGTAGTTAGCAGGGGAGAGCCCTAGTTCAGTGAGTCGAGCAATTACTGTGTCCTGATCGCCACCCAGAACTGCAGCCATTGAAGTTGCTTCGCTAGTTGCTGCTGCATGAGCCATTGCTTTTGCTCTTACGTTTACAAGTTGCATTGCTTGAACATCTGTCAGAACATTTGCAATAGCTGCTGCAGAAACTTCTCCAACAGAGTGACCGGCAACACCTGAAACATTTGCTGTGTTTAGAAGTGAGGCGGTAGCAATGCTTGCTCCAACAATGAGAGGTTGGGCGATAGCTGTGTCCCTAATTGTTTCTTCATCACTAAGTGTTCCGTGCTGGATTAGATCAAGAGAAATAGCATCGGAGAATTCTTCTAGCTTTGTTTTAAAAGCTGGAATTTCTAACCAGCTCGACATAAAGCCAGGCTTTTGAGAGCCTTGACCAGGTGCGAGGATGACGAGCATTCTTATGCGTCTCCACCCGCGTTACCAGAAGTTCCAGCAGTTACATCTAGAAGACGATACTTATCAATTGCCATCTGTGGAATATGAGTTGCAACATCTCCACGAGATGCAAGTTGTTCAAGTACACGAACAACAATTGAAGGACCATCAATCTTGAATGCTCTTCTGGCCGCTGCTCTAGTGTCAGAGAATCCGAAACCATCAGCGCCTAGAGTTGCATACTCACCTGGAATCCACTTACGTACTTGATCTGCAACCTGGTGCATGTAGTCGCTAACACCAATGAATGGACCTGGAGCACCAGCAAGTTTGTTGGTGATGTATGGTAATGGACTTACTTCATTTGGATAGAGGAACTTCTGTTCATCGCAAGCAAGAGCATTACGACGAAGTTCGCTCCATGAAGTAACTGACCAAATATCTGCAGATACGTTCCAGTCATCGTGAAGTAATCTTTGAGCTTCATAAGCCCAAGGCACTGAAACACCTGAAGCTAGAATTTGAGCTTTCTTACCCGCACCTGATCCAACACTGATGCGGTGAATACCCTTGATGATTCCATCAACGTCAACGTTCTCTGGCTCAGCAGGGTGAATAACTGGCTCGTTGTAGACAGTGATGTAGAAGATCACGTTCGGATCTTGGTGAACGCCACCATACATACGCTCAATACCAGCCTTGATGATGTGACCGATCTCGTAACCGTAAGCAGGGTCGTAAGTAATCACGCCTGTGTTGGTTGCAGCGATGATAGGTGAGTGGCCATCAGCATGCTGAAGTCCTTCACCAGTAAGAGTTGTTCTACCAGCGGTAGCACCAATCATGAATCCTCTAGATAGCTGGTCAGTAGCTGCCCAAATCGCGTCTGCTGTTCTTTGGAATCCAAACATGGAATAGAAAACATAGAACGGGATTAGTGGCTGACCCTGGGTTGCATAAGATGTAGCAATTGCTGTGAAGGCAGCCATAGAACCAGCTTCGTTGATTCCTGTGTGCAGAATTTGACCAGCATCGCTTTCCTTGTATGACAAAAGCAGATCACGGTCTACAGAGATGTAATGCTGACCCTTAGGGTTATAAATCTTTGCAGTAGGGAAGAACGCATCCATACCAAAGGTTCTTGCTTCATCAGGAATGATTGGCACAATTCTTGGGCCAAGCTCTGGAGTCTTTAGAAGATCTTTAAGTAGACGAACGAAAGCCATTGTGGTGGCAATCTCTTGTGTACCTGATCCACCTTTAGATACTTCGTATGCTTTGTCTTCTGGCAGTTCGAAGGAAACATACTTGCTGCGACGCTCTGGAAGATACCCACCTAGAGCACGACGACGCTCGTGCATGTAATCAATTTCTAGAGTGCCAGGAGCTGGACGGTAGTAAGGAGGCTGATACGGATCAGCTTCCAGCTGAGCATCAGTGATTGGAATACCCATGTCATCTCTAAATGACTTTAAGTTATCTAGAGTTAGCTTCTTCATCTGGTGGGTAGCGTTTCTACCTTCGAACGCTTTACCAAGACCGTAACCCTTGATTGTCTTAGCCAGAATTACTGTTGGCTGACCCTTGTGTGCAAGAGCTTGAGCGTATGCAGCGTAAATCTTGCGGTAGTCGTGACCACCACGCTTTAGTCCCCAAATTTGTTCATCAGTCATTGACTCAACAAGTTTTGCTGTGCGTGGATCTCTTCCGAAGAAGTTCTCTCTAATGAATCCACCATCCATAGTCTTGTATGTTTGGAAATCTCCATCAGGAGTTGTGTTCATTAGATTTACTAGAGCACCTTCGGTGTCGTTTTGTAGTAGTGAATCCCATTCACGACCCCATATAACTTTGATTACGTTCCAACCAGCACCGCGGAAGAATGATTCAAGTTCTTGAACAATCTTTCCGTTACCACGAACAGGACCATCTAATCTCTGCAAGTTACAGTTCACAACGAAGGTTAGGTTATCTAAACCATCGTTGGCAGCTAGCTGCAATGCTCCACGAGATTCAACTTCATCCATTTCACCATCGCCTAGGAAAGCCCAAACGTGTTGCTCGGAAGTGTCTTTGAAGTTTCTACCTGCTAGGTAACGGTTTGCTTGAGCTTGGTAGATCGCGTTGATTGGTCCGATACCCATAGAAACTGTTGGGAACTGCCAGAAGTCAGGCATTAGACGTGGGTGAGGGTAAGAAGATAGTCCACCACCTGCGTGAGATTTCTCTTGACGGAAACCGTTTAGCTGGTCTTCGCTTAGACGACCTTCTAAGAATGCACGAGCATATGGACCAGGGCTTGCGTGACCTTGAATAAAGACTTGGTCGCCACCTGAAGCATGGTCTTGACCTTTGAAGAAGTGGTTGAAACCAACTTCGTAAAGTGAAGCAGAAGAAGCATAAGTTGAAATGTGTCCACCAACAGAAACTCCTGGACGCTGAGCACGGTGAACTAGAACAGCTGCGTTCCAACGCATCCATGCTCGGTAAGTTCTTTCAATTGCTTCATCACCTGGGAAAGTAGGTTCGTCAGTAGTGGCAATGGTATTGATGTAGTCGGTGGTCTGAACCATCGGGACATTTAGCTGAAGTTCATGTGAACGCTTTAGAAGGTTTAACATGATTTCGCGAGCACGCTTAGGACCGTGAACTCTTGCTACTGCATCGAGGGACTCGAGCCACTCGCGGGTTTCTTCTGGATCTTGATCTGGAGTGTTGCTCTGAAAGACGTCCTGATTGTTGATGGACAAAGAATCCTCGTTTCGGCTCTAGATAACTGAAGGCAATTGTGGTGCTTCAGTCAAAAATAGTGGGGGGACCGGTTTAGGTCCCTTATAAGTTTAGGGTTTGTTGAGAAGGCTTTATAGGATTAGAGCCAAGTCCAATCTAAGGAGTTTCAATGTCATTGATTATCGGAGATCTAGCCCCTGATTTCACCCTTGCTAACCAGTTCGGGGAGAACATTACCCTGTCAGATTTCAGAGGAAAGAAGCCAGTTGTCTTGGTTTTCTACCCATTGTCTTTCTCAGGCGTTTGCACAGGCGAACTATGCGAGATTCGCGATAATTTCGACAAATTCGCCTCCAGCGACGTTGAATTGCTAGCTATTTCAGTGGACAGCAAGTACGTTCAGAAGGTTTTTGCTGAGCACGAGGGCTATAAGTTCTCTGTTTTGGCTGATTTCTGGCCTCATGGACAGGTTGCCAAGGATTATGGAGTCTTCCTAGAGGAGCACGGAATTGCCAATAGAGGCACCTTTGTTATCGATAAAGACGGTGTTTTGGTGTCTAAATTCGTGACCGCTCCTGGTCAAGCCAGATCCATTGACGAATATAGTCGTGCTTTGGCATCTTTGACCGCCTAGCCTGTTGTATAGTTTTACAAGTGCCATAAGGCGCTGCAGTCAAGAGTCGGGCCTTTAGCTCAGTTGGTAGAGCGCCACGCTTACACCGTGGATGTCATCGGTTCGAGCCCGGTAGGGCCCACTTTTCGACTACCTCCACCTAGAGGCATGAGTTAAGACTCGCGGTAAGATTTGCCTATGGATTCCAGCAACTTTCAGCCACCTGTGCGACGTTCCCTTTCTAATGAGGAACTAGAAGCACGTGTAAATCAGGCCATGTCCTCTCACTCAGGTGTTGAGGCTGTTATGGAGCTACTTGTAGCCCAAGAAGCCCTCAGAGTTGAAGAAGACCGTGAAGAGCAACTTTGGATCGATAACATGCGACAAAATGGCTCTCCAGAAGCCCAAGCGGCTCTCAACTCATTTCTAGGAATCAGTACACCAGCACCGGTTCAAGAGCCTGTTGCTCCAGCAGAACCTCCTTACGTTGAACCTGTTCAGGTAGCCGAGGTCGCTCCTGTTGTTGAAACCCCAGTCGCAGAAACCCCAGTTCAGCCTGAAGCTCCAAAGGCTCCACCTGTCTTCACTTGGCTAAACCCAGCTCCGCCAACTCCTGTTGCCAAGCCAGAGGTGGTTGAAGTGCCAGAAGTTATTGCGGAGCCAGAAGTAGTTGAAGAAGTTTCAGTAGAAGCCATTGTTGAACCAGTTGAGCCAGAGCAACCAAGCACTTTCTCTTGGTTCACCAAAACTGAAGAGCCAGAAGCTGAGCCTGAAGAAGTTGTTGTTGAAGAGACACTTGTTGAGATTGTTGAAGTTTTACCTGTAGAGGAACTTGCTCCTAGCGGTTCAGAATCAGAAACAGAGTTTGAAATGCTTCTAGCTGCAGCTGCTGCAGAAGAAGAGCTAACAGCACTTGAAGAATCTGAGAAGAAGTCAGTTGCAACTCTTGTTGCTACTGAAAGTAATGTTCTTATTCCTTCAGATGAACACCGCAACCGTGGACCGCTTTCACAACTATGGGTTTGGCTTGGGGCATCGGCAACAATCGTTCCGGTTCTTTTGGTCTGGCTACTTATCAGCCTTGGACTGAATGCAACTGCAATCACTGTTTCACTTGTTGGTGGTTATCTAGTTTCTGGATTGCTGATTGCTGTAGCAGCAATAGCTGGAAAGAGAAGTGGTTTATCAACAGCTACTATCTCTAGATCAGTATTTGGTGTTTGGGGTAATTCAATTCCTCTAGCAATTAGTTTTGTTAGCAGAGTTGCAGTTGCAGCAATCCTGGTTTCTATCTTTACCTTCTTCATGAACCAACTTGGAGTTATGCAAGAAGAGTTTGCAACAGTTCTATTGGATGTCGCAGGAATTGAATTCACCTTAGGATTTGTTTTCCAAATCGTATTTGTTCTTGGAGCAGCAATTATCGCTTCATTACGTGGAATCTTCGGTCGCACAGTTCAACTACTAGTTAGCCTTCTTGGATTTGTAATCTTTATTGAAAGCTTTGCTGGTATCGCTGGTCAAAGTGTTAGCTTCACAGCGGTAGGCCCAACAGAGCTTGTTTCTCTTACTGGTTTAGCTGGATTTGCACTGGTTGTAATGGTCAACCTAACTCTTTGGTTCGCACTAGCTCCAAACATCTCCAAGGCTATTCCGATGAGCATTCGAGGTATCAAGGTCTTCTCTGCAGTCCTGGTCGCTAACTTTGCTATTCCAGCTATTGTCGGAGTTCTAGCTGTTCTATGGCTCGGATCTTTGAGCACTCTTGCTGCTACTGCTTCTTTGAGCCCTCAGCAGGCACTTGAGGTATTGCCGACATGGGCTCAGGGAACACTTACCGCAGGTGCTGCTCTAACAATCTTCTTCGCAACAATCTTGAGCTTGAGAACTGCTGCTCTTGACTACGTTTCGCTATTTAGAACTAAGTCACGCATCACAGGTCTAGTTCTAACTGTTGTTGTCACAGTTCTTCTTCTTGCCTTGTTTGCTCAGCAACCAGAGAGCCAGCAAGTTACTTACCTAAGCAACCTGTTTGTTCTAGTTGCTGCCGGATCAGCAGGATGGATTGGAATCTTTGCAGCTGATGTTGCAATTAGAAGACAGGCTTACCACGAGCTATCCCTGTCACGTTCATACGGTCTATACAAGAAGTTCAACATCCTTGCTCTAATCACCTGGGTGCTGACATTAGCTCTTGCTGTTGCCTTGATACCAGTGACATTGTTCGGATTTGATTTCATGGGCTTTGCTCTTTCTTACCTTGGCTTAGAAGCAAACATTGGAAGTGCTGCTATTGGGTTCCTTGCTACGCTCACTTTCGGAATGCTAATTACTTTCGCTATTCGAATTCCTCAGATCAGAAAGCAGGAACGCGAAGTTCTTGAACTGGAAGCTAGACGCGATCAGCTGAACGATATCTTTGTTGGCAACGAGTAATGTCAGTTCCTTTATCTTCTGCCATAGATGTATTTGAAGAGCTATGGCCAACACATCTTGCTGAAGAGTGGGATGTTGTTGGTCTAGTTACAGGCTCATCTTCACAGAAAATCAAAAAGGTTTTACTCACTGTTGATGTCACCTCAGAAATAGTTGAGCATGCCAAAGAGGTTGGTGCAGATCTAATCTTTGCTCATCACCCAATGTTGCTTAGGGGAGTGACTTCTATAGCTGAAGACACGGCTAAAGGCCATGTACTCGCTGAATTAGTTAGATCAAACATTGCTGTTTACTCAGCCCACACCAACGCCGACTCAGTTGAATCTGGAACATCTGCTGTCTTAGCTAAAGCGCTAGGTCTCACAGGCAACAAACCACTGCAACCTCTAACCAACTCTCAACAAGGTATTGGTCAGATTGGAAACTTGGTTGCACCGATAACTTTGGGCGAACTAGCCAATAGGTTGAATGAGATTCTTCCACCAACTGCTACTGGTGTTCGAGTTGCAGGCGATTTCGATAGAGAAGTTATAAGAATTGCTCTTTGTGCTGGTGCGGGAGACTCATACTCTCTTTTAGCTCTAGATCAAGGCGCTGAAGTATTCATCACCTCAGATCTCAAGCATCACAGCTCTCAAGAGATTCTGGAGCTTGCCAAAGCTCGAGGTGTTGAGTTTGCTTTGATTGACATCTCACACTGGGCGGCAGAGTTTGTATGGCTTGAAACAGCTAAGAAAGAACTTGAACAGGCGTTGCCTGAAGTTAGCTTTGAAGTTTGTGACATAAGAACAGATGTCTTTGATTTCCTAATGAACAAACAGAGAGATTCTCAATGAAGTTAGATAAACCAGGTCAATCCGCTCTGCTCAAGTTGTGTGAAGTTGATATTGATATCGAGAGAATCAAGAACGATATTTCAAAAGCAGTTAATTCCGCTGAATTGAGTGCTAAGTCTGCTCAATTGTCTGAATACTCAGGCGAAGTAATTGTTGCTCGCACAAACTTTGAGAACCTAAACATGGAATCTCGTAAGGCAGATGACAATCTACACATGGTTGAAGATCGTCTTGCTCGTGACAAAGAAAGACTGAACTCCACTTCATCTCCTAAAGATGCTCAAGCCATTCAGTCTGAAGTTGAATCCCTCACTCTTCGCAAAGAAGAGTTAGAAGAAGTAGAACTTGAAATCCTTGATCGATTAGAAGCTGCGAAGCAAGAGCTAGATGCAATCTCTCTTAAACGTGAGGCGGCGTCCAAGGAGATTGAAGAACTTCGCGAGAAGATTCAATTGGAGGTCGACGAGCTAAAGAATAAAGGTCGCAAGCTGGTTGCTGATCGCGAGATTCTTGCCTCAAAGATTCCTGCAGAAATTTTAGAGAAGTATAAGTTCCTAGCTGCCAAGCAGGTTGCCGTTGGGAAAGTTGAATCAAGATCCTGCACCGCATGCCATATGGGACTAACAGCCAACACAATTGATTCCCTTGCTGATTTGCCTGAGGATGAAGTAGGAAACTGCCCTGAGTGTTTAGCGATGATAGTTCGATGAGCAAACTTGTCATTATTGAAGCCGATGGTGGTTCTAGAGGAAATCCAGGCCCCGCAGGTTCTGGTGCTGTCCTAATTGATTCTCAGACTGGAAGTGTTTTAGCTGAAATAGCAATGTTTATCGGGGTAGCTACAAATAACGTTGCAGAATACAGAGCTGTGTTGGCAGCAGTTGATGTTGCAAATGAAATAGCGCCAGATGCTGAACTCTTGGTACGTATGGACAGCAAGCTTGTTGTTGAACAAATGTCTGGGCGTTGGAAAGTAAAGAACGAAGGCATGCAAGACCTTTTCCAAGCAATGCAGCAAAGCATTGGAACTAGAAAGATCACTTTTGAGTGGATTCCTAGAGAGCAGAACGGTAAAGCGGATGCTCTAGCGAATGAGGCCATGGATGCTGAGCAGAGCGTTGTTAGAAAGTATGTGGGTTCTGCAGACACATCAACAATCAGCGTAGTGACATCATCATCCAAAGTTGTCGCAGCAGATCTTGAATACAACCCAGAGCTTCCTAGCTCTGTGAGAGCACCTAGAAACATTTCAAAGAAGCTGACAACCATCATTCTGGTTCGTCACGGTAGAACCATCCTCACCGAGAGCCATCGCATTTCAGGTCGAGGGGGAGAAGACCCACAACTATCTGAAGCAGGTATCCAAGATGCCCAGGCTGTTGCTGAAGAACTTACTAAGGTGAGCCACTCAGGGCCCTATGCCAAGGTTCTAAAGCCAACTGTCGTTGTCAGTTCGCCTATTGCAAGAACTAGAGAAACTGCTTCGGTTGTAGCCACAAGACTAGGTATCCCAGTAGAGATCAATCAAGACATTGCTGAAATTTCTTTCGGTGATTGGGATGGACACACCAATCAAGAGGTAGCTGAGAACTGGCCCGATCACTATGAACAGTGGCGAGGAGATGTAAAGATCTCACCTCCTGGCGGTGAATCTCTAGAAGAGTTCGATGTAAGAGTTCAAAACGGGTTAGCTGACATTCTGGAAAAGTACGAGGGCCAGACTGTGATTGTCGTTTCTCACGTAATGCCAATCCGAGGTTTTCTAAAGAGTGCTCTGCAAGCAGGTTGGCCTGCTTACTGGAGAACCAGTGTTGCTCCATGCTCCATGAGCATTATTCGTTTCTGGGGCAATGAAGCAGCTGAGATCACAGTAGTCAATCAAACCAATCACCTCTAAGGGTTTGCCTCAAAGGTCTTCTCTATTACTCTTATTGAGGAAGGGTCGGCTAGACGGTCGCGGTAACGCTTGTCGTTAACGAGGAACGTCCGGGCTCCAAATAGCAGAGTGGTGGGTAACACCCACTCGGTGTAAACCGCAAGAAAGTGCAACAGAGAGTAGACCGCCACGTAAGTGGTAAGGGTGAAACGGTGGTGTAAGAGACCACCAGCGATTTAGGTAACTAAGTCGGCTATGTAAACCTCGCTCGGAGCAAGGTCATACAGAAGGCGTTTGAGAGCAGCTAGTTCAAGTCTTCGGGTAGACCGCTTGATGGCATTGGTAACAATGTCGCTAGATAGATGGCCGTCACCGTAAGGTACAGAACCCGGCGTATCGGCCGACCCCTCCACTAATCAATAGAGTTCTTTTTTGCCCAGTGGGCTGCTCCTAAGATTCCAGCACTATTTCTGTTTGTTGCTGGAACAATCTTGGTCTTTAGCTTTAGAAGCGGCAAGAACATTTCGTGTTCCTTTGAAACTCCACCACCAACAATAAACAGATCTGGGGTTAGATAAGCCTCAAGCTTTGAGTAGTACTTCTGCAGACGCTTAGCCCACTGCTCCCAACTAAGTTCTTCTCTTTCTTTTGCTGAGAAGGCAGCCATTGATTCGTAATCAACACCGTCGATCTCTAGGTGACCAAGTTCAGCGTTAGGAATTAGTTTGCCGTTGTAGATAAGTGCTGTTCCAATACCTGTTCCTAGTGTTGTGACAACTACCAAGCCATTAACATTCTTGGCTGCTCCAAACTTTGCTTCGGCTAAACCAGCAGCATCAGCGTCATTTAGAACGTGAACTGTTCTCTTCAATTCTTTTTCAAATAGACGGTCAGCATCTAAGTCAATCCATTCCTTTGACACATTGGCAGCTGATTTAGTTACACCAGCCTTTACAACAGCCGGGAAACAAATGCCAACTGGAAGACCCTCTGCTTTAGGAAGCTTAGAGATTAGCTCTTTCAAGGTGTTTGCAATTGCTTTAGGAGTTCCTCCGGCAGGAGTTTCATATCTCAATCGCTCACTGAGTAGCTTCCCGGACTTGACGTCAACTAAAGCTCCTTTGATTCCGGTTCCACCGATGTCTATTCCGATAGCTCTTTTTGCCATGATATCTCCTTAGGCCAATGTCAAAATGTCAGCACCATTTTCAGTGACAACGAGTGTGTGCTCAAACTGAGCGGTAATACTTTTATCTTTAGTAACAACAGTCCAACCATCTGCCCACATGTCCCACTGGTGTGTGCCAAGAGTGAGCATAGGTTCGATTGTGAAGACCATGCCAACCTGCATTTCATCTGAATACATAGGTGCTGAATCATAGTGCGGAATGATCAATCCGCTGTGAAAAGCTTCACCAATACCGTGGCCGGTAAAATCTCTAACCACTCCATAGTTGAATCTCTTGGCGTAGGACTCTATGGCTCGACCAATTAGGTTTACAGATCTCCCTGGAGCAACAACAGCGATACCCCTAGCCAGCGCTTCTCGAGTTCTTTCAACCAGGTCAGTTACCTCAGGCTTTACTTCTCCAACCAGGAATGTCTGATTACTATCGCCATGGAAGCCATCAATGTAGGCAGTGATGTCAATGTTGAGAATGTCACCGTCTTCAAGAACTGTGTCATCAGGAATACCGTGGCAGATAACCTCGTTTAGGGAAGAACAAATAGATTTTGGGTAACCCCTGTAGCCAAGAGTGGAAGGGTATGCACCGTTCTCAATAAGGAAGTTGTGAGCAATTTTGTCTAATTCGTCAGTTGTGATTCCAGGCTTAGCATTCCGACCAACAAGTTCGATTGCCTGTGCTGCTATTTTGCCTGAGTGCCTGATTTTCTCAATTTGCTCTGGGGTCTTGATGTTTGAACCAGTGAATTTCGAGGGCACTGCTTTTCCAACATATTCAGGTCTTGGGATGGAAGCTGGAACATCTAGTTTTGGGCTAATGCGACCAGGAATGAGGTTTCCAGTTTTCGCATCTCTAGGCATAGTTCCATACTAGATACCTAGGCTCTGTATGCTCAGAAGTGAAACGCAAGAGGAGCAAACAAATTAGCGAAGAGCACAAGACCGAATACTGGTTCAACACCAAAACAATGAGTGTTGAAGTAGGTAAGCAAGCACTTGCCCTTTATCGAATAGGACCCTTTGAAACTAGGGAAGATGCCGAGAACGCTTTTGAAATTCTAAAGAGTCGATCAAAGACTTGGTCTGAAGAAGACGAGCAAGATAAGGACTAATTTGTCCTCGTTAAGCTGAATCTCTTTACTCGTGTGAATGTTCTTCAGTTGGGAAGACTGAGTCTGCTACTTCTTGACGATAGGCAGAAGCTGCTTCTAGAAGAGTTGATCTAAGGTTCGCGTACTGCTTCACAAACTTTCTTGCTTTACCTGGGTAAAGGCCAGCAAAATCTGTCCAGACTAGTATCTGACCATCCGTGCCATTTCCTGCACCAATACCAATAGTTGGTATCTCTAAAAGCTTGGTTACTTCACTTGCCAAAGCTGCTGGCACTAATTCAAGTACAACGCTGAATGCTCCAGCAGCCTGAACGGCAAGTGCATCATCAATAAGAACTTGAGCTGAGTCGCCACGGCCTTGAACCTTTGCTCCACCAAGTGAATGAACTGATTGGGGAGTAAAGCCTATGTGGGCCATAACAGGAATTCCCGCTGTGACTAATGCTTGAATCTGATCCACACTTCTAATACCACCTTCAAGCTTCACAGCACTTGCCCCAGTTAACTTCATGATCTTGACGGCATTCTCTAAAGCCTGCGCAGGGCCTTCTTCATAGCTCCCAAAGGGCATGTCAACTACTACTAGTGCACGCTTAGCTGCTCTGCTGACAGCTCTACCGAAAGGAATCATTTCGTCTACTGTGATTGGCAAAGTTGTTTCGTAACCAAGTACGTTATCGGCAGCTGAATCTCCAACTAGCAAGACATCAATACCTGCTTCATCAAAGATGCCGCTGGTTAGTGAGTCATAAGAGGTAAGAGCAGAGAACTTTCTTCCTGCCTTCTTGAAATCAAGCAGGGTTCCACTTCTAACTACCTTTGGTGAAATGTCGTGCATTAGTTATCCCTTGTACTTATTTGTAATTGGTAAACGTCTGTCTCGACCGAATGCCATGCCAGTAATCTTTGGTCCAATTGCAGACTGTCTTCTCTTCCACTCTGATCTATCTACAAGATTAAGGACCTTGTTGACTAGTTCCTGATCAAAACCATAACCCACTATGTCAGCAGAAGACTTTCTGCGGTTCACATAGGCATCAAGGATTGCATCCAGCACATCGTAAGGGGGGAGTGAATCTTGATCTACCTGGTTTGGTCTCAACTCAGCAGAAGGAGCTTTCTCAATTGAGTTCTGAGGAATAGGTTCAACTTCACCTTTAGAAAGTGCATATGCGTTTCGCCATCTTGCTAATTCCCAGACCAGAGTCTTCTCAACATCCTTGAGGGGGTTGTAACCGCCTACTGTGTCACCGTAGATTGTTGAGTAACCGACAGCAAGTTCAGTCTTGTTACCTGTTGTCAGAGTCAGGTGACCTTCTTTGTTGCTAAGGGCCATAAGGATGACGCCGCGAACACGTGCTTGAAGGTTCTCTACCGATAGTCCTTCGAGTTGCAGTTGATCTTCAAATCCTTTAACAAGGTTGGCAATTGGTTGAACCTGGTAGTTCATGTTTCTTCTAGTGGCAAGATCATTAGCATCATCCTTTGAATGATCTGAAGAGAAGTTGCTTGGCATAGAAACACCAAAGACATTCTCTGCACCAATGGCATCTGCTGCGATAGTTGCACAAATTGCAGAGTCAATTCCACCGCTTAGTCCTAATACAACTGATTTGAAACCATTCTTTGATACATAGTCTCTAAGGCCTAGAACAAGTGCGTTCCAAGTTTGCCAGTTGTCATTCGGCTTAGTCATGTGATGTTCATCAGAAACCTTTAGATCATCTTTAGATTCAATGTCTATGCAAACTAGATCTGTCTTGAATTGCTTTAGTCTGGCAACCATTCGAGCTTTGCTATCAACCACAATGCTGTCGCCATCAAAGACAAGATCATCTTGGCCACCTACGAGGTTCACGTAAGCCGCTGCACAATTATGCTTCTTGGCTAGTTCAGAAACTAGCTTTAGTCGAGTGTCATCTTTATCAATTTCAAAAGGTGAACCATTAAGAATTAGGGCAACATCTGTGTTGGCTTTGCCAAGCTGGGCAACAGGACCACCTGTTTGCCAGATGTCTTCACAGATAACTGTTGAGAACTTTAAACCTTTGTGTTCGAAGGTGAGGAGTTTGTTTCCTGAAACAAATGTTCTGTATTCATCAAATACTGAATAGTTAGGCAGGTGGTGTTTGTTGTATGACCCAAGCACTTTGCCATCAAGAAGTACTGAAGCTGTGTTGTGGGCAATGGCCCAACCGGTCTGATCTTGAGCAGAAGCCATGGATGGGTGACCAATAACAACAGCAATGTCGCCAAGGTTCTTGCTCTTGAGCTCAAAAGCTAGTTCTGTTACTGCCAGTTCTGCATCAAGAATGAATGACTCTCTGGTTGCCAGGTCTTCTATCGGGTAGCCAGTGACGGTCATTTCCCCAAAAACCACTAAATCTGCTTTCCTTTTCGCCGCCTCTTCAACAACAGCCAAGATGTTGGAGATGTTGCTCTCTATGGCTCCGACCGTTGGGTTGGTTTGAGCTAGGGCTAGGCGAACATTGGGCATAACCACTAGCCTAGTAGGAGGTAATTGAAAGGTTTTTTCATGGACAAGCAGCGCGATTTCGTACTCCGTACAATCGAGGAAAGAAACGTCAAGTTCGTAAGGCTTTGGTTCACTGACGTGGCTGGAACCCTGAAGTCTGTGGCTATCGCCCCAGCTGAAATCGAGGGCGCTTTCGCCGAGGGTATCGGCTTCGACGGCTCTGCTATTGAGGGTCTTTCACGCTCTTATGAGGCTGATATGTTGGCCCAGCCAGACCCTTCAACCTTCCAGATCTTGCCTTGGCGAGGCGAAATTGAGCCAACTGCTCGTATGTTCTGTGATATCACCACCCCTGACGGTATTCCAGCTGCTGCTGATCCTCGCAACGTATTGCGTAGAGCTTTGGACAAGGCAGCCAGCATGGGCTTCTCCTTTTACATCCACCCAGAGATTGAGTTCTACCTCCTAAAGTCTTCCCAGATAGGCCCTGAAGGGCCTGTTCCGGTAGATAAGGCTGGATATTTCGATAACGTTCCTGGTGGAACTGCTAACGACTTCAGAAGAAGAGCAGTTAACATGCTTGAGCAACTAGGTATCTCAGTTGAGTTCAGCCACCACGAAGGTGGTCCAGGTCAGAACGAGATCGATCTTCGTTACGCCGATGCTCTGACCATGGCAGATAACATCATGACTTTTAGAACGGTTATCAAGGAAGTAGCTATTGAGCAGGGTGTTTACGCAACCTTCATGCCAAAGCCTTTCACTGAGCACCCAGGTTCTGGAATGCACACCCACATGTCTCTCTTCGAAGGTGACACCAATGCGTTCTATGACCCATCTGGTGAATATCACATGTCCAAGACAGCTAAGAGCTTCATGGCAGGTATCTTGCGTCACGCTCCAGAGATCACTGCTGTTACAAACCAGTTTGTCAACTCTTATAAGCGACTTTGGGGTGGCGGAGAAGCTCCGTCATTTGTTTGCTGGGGACACAACAACCGTTCCGCTCTAATTAGAGTTCCGCTATACAAGCCAAACAAGGGAAACTCAGCACGTATTGAATACCGTGCAATCGATTCAGCAGCTAACCCATATCTTTCATACGCTCTGCTTCTATCAGCAGGTCTAAAGGGTATTGAAAACAACTACGAGCTACCAGCTGAAACCGAAGACAACGTATGGGATCTATCAGACTCAGAACGTCGTGCAATGGGAATTCAGTCTCTTCCTCAGTCTCTTGATCACGCGATTCGTTTGCTTGAAGAGTCAGAGCTAGCTGCTGAAGTACTAGGCGAGCAGGTGTTCAGTTACGTTCTTGCAAACAAGCGCAAGGAGTGGAGCGATTACCGCTCACAGGTAACTCCGTTTGAATTGAAGACCAACCTCGAAGTTCTCTAATGTCCTCAGCAAGATCTAGTGGATCTCTAGCTTCACTTGCCAAGTATGGTTTTACTGATCTTGATGGAACAATCGCCAAGCTAGATGAACTTGTTTCTCTTGTTGGTGATAGCGGTAGGTCCGCTCTTGCTTCTCTTAGTAAGTCAGCGAACCCTGATCAAGCACTAGATTTTCTAGTCAGGATTTCACGAGAGAGTAAGTCGGCTGTAAAGAAGCTGCTTTCAAAAGAAGAATCTGCTCTCAGGCTTTGTCGACTACTCGGAGCATCATCTGCTCTTGCTGAGTTTGTCTCTCTCAATCCAGAAGTGCTCAAAGAATTCGAGAAAGAACACAATCTCTTAGACCGCGAAGGTTATGTTCAACTCTTCACTAAAGCTTTGGCCGATGGATCAGCGACTAGCCAAACTCAAGTAACCACCCTGCGCAAGGCTTATCGAACAGAGCTCACAAAGATAGCCATCTTCGACTTATCTGCATCTAGTCCGATGAGTGTCCAGCCAATAGTATCTCTAGCCTTAGCTGACATCGCTACCGCTGCACTTGAAGGTGGTCTGATCATTGCTAGAAGAGAGCTGTTCTTCACATCAGAGTTTGGTTTGTTTACCCAGGACGAAGTTATGAATACTCGTCTGGCAGTAATTGGTATGGGTAAAGGTGGGGCAGGGGAGCTGAACTACATCAGCGATGTTGACGTAATCTTCGTTGCTGAATCAGCAGATCCTTCACTTGAGAACACCCGCATGCTAGAGATTGCTACCAAGTTAGCAACTCGCATGATGAGAGCGATGGATTCCACTAACCAAGAGCCTGCTTTGTGGCAGGTGGATGCCAACCTAAGGCCCGAAGGTAAGGCTGGAGCACTAGTTAGAACTCTTGATTCTCACTCTTCTTACTACTCTCGTTGGGCTGAGAACTGGGAGTTCCAAGCACTTCTCAAGGCTAGACCTATGGCTGGAGACAAGGAACTCGGAGCTGCTTACTTTGAAGCAATGAACCCATTGGTTTGGGAATCAACGCAGCGTGAAAACTTTGTTGAGTCAGTTCAGAAAATGCGTGAGCGAGTCAGTGGAAATATTCCAGCTGATGAAATTGAACGTCAAATCAAACTAGGTCCTGGTGGACTTAGAGACATTGAGTTCACTGTTCAACTCTTGCAGCTAGTGCATGGTCGCACTGATGAGTCAGTTCGAGCAGCAGATACTCTAACTGCGATTGATGAACTATCTAATGGTGGCTACATCGGAAGGTCTGAGGCTGCTGAATTCTCAGCGCACTACAAGTTCCTAAGAGTTCTTGAGCACAGAATTCAAATGTCGAAGATGAGAAGAACTCATCTAATGCCAGTAGAAGAGGATGCTCAAAGAGTTATTGCTAGATCAATCAATCTAGATTGGACAGCTGAAGAGCTTCTAGAGAACTGGTCTGAGGTAAAACTCCAGGTTAGAGCGTTACATCAGAGAATCTTCTACCGTCCACTGCTTGCAGCGGTGTCTAAGGCTGGAGGAGGACTTGAACTTTCAAATGAACAAGCATCTGACAGATTGCTGGCAATTGGCTACCTAAATCCTGCTGGAGCTCTTCAACACATCACGGCATTGACTTCAGGTTTATCTAGACGAGCCCAGATTCAGAAACAACTTCTTCCTGTTCTTCTTCAATGGTTCTCTGAAGGCACTGACCCCGACTCCGCGTTACTAGCGTTTAGAAGACTTAGTGAGAATCTAGGTGAATCTCACTGGTACTTAAGAATGCTCAGAGACAGTTCTGGAGCGGCTGAGAGATTAAGCATGGCTCTTTCTAATAGTCGACTTGCTACCGCTCTTCTAGAACTAATCCCTGAAGGTGCTGCTTGGTTTGAAGATCCAGACCAATTAATCCCAGCAAGCCTGGAAGATCTCACTGAGCAGTCTCTGTCTCTTGCGTCAAGACATGAAGACCTAGATGATTTTGCCAAGGCTGTTAGACACATTAGAAGAAGAGAAACTCTTCGTCTTGCCCTTGGATCAGTTGTAGGAGAACTAAACATTGGAGGAGTATCTCAAGGGTTATCTGATTTGACTGAGTGGTATCTGACTACTTTGGCTAAAGCAATTCAAGCTTCATTGGCTAAGGAACTTGGCCAGAATGTTGATTTCGGAATTGTTGTCATGGGTAGATTCGGTGGGCAGGAACTAGGTTTCGGTAGCGACGCTGATGTCATGTTTGTATACAGAAATGATGGACCTGATCAGTCAGAGCAATCTCAAAAGCTAGCGGAGAAGGTAGTTTCTGAACTTCACAGATTAGTGAAAGACCCTCAGCTTGAATTCGAGATAGACATGGATCTGAGGCCTGAAGGCAAGAATGGAACGGTTGCAAGGTCAGTTGATTCTTATCGTGCTTACTACAGTCGCTGGGGAGACATCTGGGAGAACCAGGCTCTTCTTAGAGCTCGAATGATTTATGGCAGTCAAGAACTTGTAACTGAGTTTAATGAAGTTATTGATCAATACCGTTACCCAACAGAACTAAGCAGTAAATCAATCATCGAGATTAGACGCATCAAGGCTCGTATAGAGACTGAGCGTCTACCTCAAGGAGCGGACCCTAAACGCCATCTGAAGCTCGGTAGAGGCTCGCTGAGCGACATTGAATGGCTTGTTCAACTTCTTCAACTCAAGCACGGCAATGAGTTCCCAAGCATTAGAACACCTAAAACATTGGATGCACTCAAGGCATTGGTTGAGTCAGGTTTGATGCAAGAACATGACGCTCGAGTATTAGCAGAAGCATGGACTCTGACCAGCCGAGTTAGATCTTCAGGAGTGCTTTGGTCAAACAAGGTGTCTGATGTGCTGTCCCTTGATCGAAGACAACTTGAAGGTATGGCAAGGATTCTTGAGTACCCTAGAGGCTCTGCTAGTGCCCTGGAAGAGGATTACCTTGCTCACACCAGACGTTCTCGCCAAGTATTTGAAAGATTGTTCTTTAGTTAAATAAAAAAGCGGGCCATCTAAAAAGATGACCCGCTTCTCTTTTAGAAACTAAACGCCGTAGTAAAGCTCGAACTCGTACGGGTGTGGTCTCTGAGCAAACTGCTTGATTTCCTTCTCACGCTTGTAGTCAATCCAAGTCTCAATTAGATCCTTGGTGAATACATCTCCTGCTAGCAGGTATTCGTGGTCAGCTTCAAGAGCCTGAAGAACTTCTTCAAGTGAACCTGGAACCTGAGGAATGTTCTTTGCCTCCTCTGGTGGCAACTCGTAAAGGTCCTTGTCAACTGGAGCGTGTGGCTCAATGCGGTTCTTGATTCCATCAAGACCAGCCATCAACATCGCTGCAAAGCCTAGGTAGGCGTTACCTGATGCATCTGGTGCACGGAACTCAATACGCTTTGCCTTCGGGTTCGTTCCAGTCATTGGAATACGAATGGCAGCTGATCTGTTACCTGCTGAGTAAACAAGGTTTACAGGCGCTTCGAAACCAGGAACTAGACGACGGTAGCTGTTTACAGTTGGGTTGGTGAATGCAAGCAAGCTTGGAGCGTGCTTTAGTAGACCACCGATGTACCAGCGAGCCATGTCTGAAAGACCGCCGTAGCCGTTCTCGTCATAGAACAATGGCTTGCCATCTTTCCATAGAGACTGGTGAACGTGCATACCTGAACCGTTGTCACCAAATAGTGGCTTCGGCATGAAGGTAGCTGTCTTGTTGTAGTTGTATGAAGTGTTCTTCACGATGTACTTGAACTTCAAAACATCATCTGCTGACTGAACAAGAGTGCTGAATCTGTAGTTGATTTCACACTGACCAGCAGTACCAACTTCGTGGTGGCTACGTTCAACAACTAGCCCAGCCTTCTCAAGGTTTAGAACGATCTCGTCGCGAATGTCAGCTAGGTGGTCAACTGGTGAAACAGGGAAGTAGCCACCCTTGTAAGGTGTCTTGTTTCCTAGGTTACGACCGCCATCTGATTCAACTTCACGAGCTGAGTTCCATGCACCTTCGATTGAATCAACGAAGTGGTAGGCAGTGTTTGACTTAGTTTCGTAGCGAACCTCATCGAAGATGAAGAATTCTGCTTCAGGAGCAAAGTACGCTGTGTCAGCGATACCAGTTGAAGCTAGGTATGCCTCAGCCTTCTTGGCAACCTGACGAGGGTCACGGTGGTAGATCTCACCATTACGTGGGTTGTAGATATCGAAGTTGATGATCAGGGTCTTCTCAACACGGAAAGTGTCAAGGTATGCAGTTGAGACATCTGGGATTAGCTGCATGTCTGATTCGTGAATTGATGCAAATCCTCTAATTGAAGATCCATCGAAAAGCTGTCCGTTAACGAAGAAGTCTTCGTCAATCTGACTCACTGGAAGGTTGAAGTGTTGCTGGACACCAGGTAGATCAGTGAAGCGTACGTCTAGGAACTTGACGTCTTCATCTTTGATGTACTTGATGACCTCGGATGCTGATTTAAACATAGGGTTAGCCCTTCAAAGGTTTGTGGATTCGAACGTTCCGTTACGCTCACCATTACTTTATAGGGCTGGCGGGGGATAAAACGCCAATCAATGTTTCGGGATTGTAAAACCTTGAGAACCTATTGGATTCGGCGGGAAGCCCTCATCTTTGTAGGGTCAATACCCTTAGGGATTGGTAAGCCTGAGCGGCTGTCAATTGAAGCCAAACGGTTCTGAACAGCGCTGATTTCGGCTCGGTTTAGGGTTCGCTTTAGCTTAGAAACCTTCTTGTGTAGCTGAGCTAGAGGGACTCCTTCACCATCCTGAGAGGTGTAGAAGGTGTGCACAGTAACACCAGAGGCCAGTCTCTGAACCTTACGTCTTTCATCTTCTAGAAGTGCTTTAGCACTGGTTTTTGAGCCTTCAGCCATGAGAACAACACCGGCAGGGCCAACAATACGGAAAACCATGTCCTTGGTACGAGCATTTATAGCTACCGGCTGGTTGTTACCTTTCCAGCGTCTTCGGGTAAGGGTTCCAACGGTGATAGAAACACGACCTGGCTCATCCTCATACTTCTTGAAGATGGCGGTGTTGGCTCTTCTAGTCATAGTTAGAAGAAGTGTTAGGTAGGCAGTCACGATAGCTAGAACTACCCAAATGACCATGCCCAGGAAGTTCAGACCTGAAACTAAGGCTCCAACAACGACTAGAACAACAAAGGCAATAGAGGCAAAGAGTATGCCAACTGGCATCGCCTTAGGGTCAACTTCCTTTAGGAATTTAGCCTGTTGGCGGAATTGAGCAAACATCCCGTTGCCCTTAGGTCGCTTTGGTTTCTTTACTTTTTCTTTTTTAGCCATTGTTCTGCCTTTTCGTCTTTTTTACTTTACCGCTTGGCTGAAGCCATCTTTGGCAGCAGCTTCGGCTAAGTGTTGCAAGTGTTCTGGAATTATGTCGCCACGCTTCATCATGGACTGAGCCCATAGACGTCCTGCTCGGTAGCTACTTCTCACTAGAGGCCCGCTAAGCACACCGAGGAAGCCCATGCCTTCAGCAATCTCTTTGAGTTCAACGAACTCTTGAGGCTTTACCCAACGAGACACTGGATGGTGTCTAACGGTTGGTCTTAGGTACTGGGTAATTGTGATGATGTCTGTTCCAGCATCGTAAAGATCCTGCAAAGCTTGGATAACTTCAGAAATCTCTTCACCCATACCAAGAATCAAGTTGCTCTTAGTAACCATGCCAGCGTTTCTACCCTGAGTGATTACATCCAGCGATCTCTCGTAGGTGAAGGCAGGTCTAATCTGCTTGAAGATTCTTGGCACTGTCTCTACGTTGTGTGCAAAAACTTCTGGCTTAGCATCAAAGATCTTTTGCAGAAGTTCTGGCTTACCTGAGAAGTCAGGAATCAGAATCTCAACACCGGTACCAGGGGACTGCTTGTGGATTTGACGAATAGTTTCTGCGTAGAGCCATGAACCTTCATCAGGAAGATCATCTCTAGCAACACCGGTAACTGTTGCATATCTAAGCTGCATCTTCGTGACCGATTGACCAACTCTTCTTGGTTCATCTGGGTCTAGGTTTGCTGGTTTACCTGTATCAATCTGACAGAAGTCACAACGTCTAGTGCATTGAGCACCACCAATTAGGAAAGTTGCTTCACGGTCTTCCCAACATTCGAAGATGTTCGGACAACCTGCTTCTTGGCAGACAGTGTGAAGGCCTTCTGTTTTAACAAGAGTGTGAAGAGCTTGGTACTCAGGACCCATCTTCGCTTTGGTCTTGATCCATTCAGGTTTTCTCTCAATGGGTACTTCAGCGTTTCGGGCTTCAACCCTAAGCATCCTCTTAGGTGCTACTGGTTCTTCACTCAATTTGAAACCTTCTCTATTTCAAGTAGACGTCTCTGAATAATTTCAGCTGCCATTGCTGGAGTGACATCACGGTTAAGCAACTTGCTTATCGTACTTGTTTCAGCATCCTTGATACCGCAGGCGATGATGGTTTCGTAAGCATCCAGAGAGTTATTACAGTTCAAGGCAAAGCCGTGCATGGTTACTTTCTCAGCAACCCGGATACCGATAGCGGCAATCTTGACGTGAGTATCGCCAACAGGAGCCCAAACACCAGATCTTCCAGCAACTCTTTCTGTGTAAAGACCTAGTTCACCAATACTGTCGATTAGCACTTGCTCAAGCCAACGAACGTAGCCAACAACATCAATAGGTTCTGGCAATCTCATAATTGGGTAGCCAACTAGCTGACCTGGGCCATGCCAAGTAATCTTGCCACCACGATCAACATCGATAACTGGTGTTCCATCCAAAGGACGCTCTTCATCTTCAGTTCTCTTACCAGCTGTGTAAACACCATCGTGTTCTAGAAGCAGGACGGTGTTGGGTCTTTCCCCACTAACAACCTGTGCATGGACTTCCCTCTGGATGTTCCAAGCTGTTTGATAATCGACAAAATTAGGCGCTAGACCTAGAACTTCGAAGATTGGCATGACTCAATTCTAAATCCCATCCACAGGCCCCAAATACCTCCAGATACCCACAACTACCAGCCCACAAGAGTCAGGAAACAGGTATTTCGATGAAGATTGGGCATGCTCTTTTCCTCACAGCCAGCCCTTAGACACTTCGCTGTGTTGAGGCTTGAAAAAAGACGCAGATACGGATCATTCTGGATAGTCAAGGACAGACGTGGGTTAGGGGAGAACCAGTACCTACTGGTTCCTAGTAGATCAAGAGCATGGCCATTGTTACTCAGTTCACTTAGTGATCTAAATGTAAGTCCAGTTCGTCTTCGTAACGGCAAGGTTGCATTGTTAGTCAGCATTAACGACCTTGAACTAATCCATAAGTCGATTCAGAGAACAAAGAAAACTAGAGTTCAGAAGCTCAATGCCATTTCTGGATTTGAATCAGTCGCTTCAGGTAGAGGAAAGAAGCCACTGGTTGCAATTCTTGCTCTTGTCGCAATAGCAGGATTTTTGTCTGTTGTTCCAAAACCAGTGGTTGCAGATGTTCCAGTCGTTGAGATTAGTCAGAAACCAAAGGCAGTGGTCAAGTGTGGATTACCGATTCAGATAGATGACGAGCTAGTAGGCGAAATTTCAAAGTCGAAGTCAATCAAAGTAATTGGTTTTGAATACAAGATTGCCAATATGCAAAAACTAGGCGGATTGATTCAACTCAAACTGAAACGAAAGTGTGATCAGAAATACTTCAGGGTAGATGCTTGGTCACAAAGCAACCAAGTCACTGTTTCTAAGGTTTATTAGAAACCGAAGTTAGCCTGGAAGTTAGCGTCTTCTAGTCTTGCCTTCACATCAACCAAGAATCTGCTTGCATCTGCACCATCAATGATTCTGTGGTCGTAGGAAAGGGCTAGGTAAACCATGCTTCTGATAGCGATGCTGTCTTGACCATTCTCATCTGTAACAACTACTGGCCTCTTGGCAACAACACCTGTTCCAAGAATTGCTGACTGAGGTAGGAACACGACAGGAGTGTCGAATAGAGCACCTCTTGAACCAGTGTTGGTCAAAGTGAATGTTCCACCTGAAAGCTCATCTGGCTTCAACTTGTTCTCTCTAGTTCTTGCAGCCATGTCAGCAATCTGCTGAGCAATAGCACCAAGGCTTAGAGATGCTGCATCACGGATAACTGGAGTTAGCAATCCGCGCTCAGTGTCAACAGCAAAGCTAATGTTCTCTGTTGCGTGGTAAACAATGTTTTCACCATCGATAGCAGCGTTGATCTTCGGGTGAGTGCGAAGAGCTTCAGCTGCAGCTAGGAAGAAGAAAGGCATGAAGTTAAGCTTCACTCCAGTCTTTGCTGTGAATTCTGCCTGAACCTTCGAACGAAGCTGAGCAATCTTAGTTACGTCAACTTCAACCACTGTTGTTAGCTGAGCACTTGAAACCATAGAAGCAACTGCACGCTCGCCAAGCACCTTACGAAGCCTTGACATTGGTTCAACAGTTCCACGAAGAGCGGATGGAGCAGCTGTGAAAGCTGGAGCTGCCGGAGCAGATGATGCACCGCTAGCTGCAGTTAGAACATCTTCACGACGAATTCTTCCGCCAACACCAGTACCTGAAACAGCTGCCAGGTTAACACCTGATTCAGCTGCAAGCTTTCTAACTAGTGGTGTTACGTAGCTTGGGTCTGTGTTTGTTGTTGCAGGAGCAGCTGGTGTAGCTGCAGGGGTAGAAACCTGTGGAGTGAATACTGGCATTGAAACAGCAGGAGCAACTGGAGCCTGAACAACAGGAGCTGCAACTACTGGAGGAGCTACTACTGGCGCAGCAACAACTGGTGCAACTACTGGAGCTTCAACAACTGGAGCAGCTACCGGAGCTGCTGCAGGTGCCTCGACTACTGGTGGGGCAGAAGCTGCTGGAGCACTTGAGGCAACTCCATCACCAATTATTGCAAGAACAGCACCAACAAGTGCTACTTCATCTTCCTGAACAAGGATCTGCTGAAGCACACCAGCAACCGGTGAAGGAATCTCGGTGTCAACCTTGTCAGTTGATACTTCAACTAGTGCTTCGTCGATTGCAACGGTGTCGCCGACCTTCTTCAACCATCTTGTGATGGTTCCTTCGGTGACGCTTTCACCTAGTGCTGGAAGTTTAACTTCGCTCATTATTTACTCCTTGTGGGCAATCTCTAGTTTAGGCGTGTGCGTGAAGTGGTTTACCAGCGAGTGCCATGTGGGCCTCACCGATAGCTTCGTTCATAGTTGGGTGGGCGTGAACAAGGGATGCAACCTCTTCAGGGAATGCTTCCCAATTGACGATTAGCTGTGCTTCACCGATCTGTTCACCAACGCGTGAACCAATCATGTGGATACCAATGATTGGACCGTTGTTGCGTCTAATAAGTTTTACGAAACCAGCGGTTCCAAGAATCTGGCTCTTACCGTTACCACCTAGGTTGTATTCGTAGACAGAGATGTTGTCTTGACCGTAAGTCTCTGCAGCCTTAGCTTCAGTTAGACCAACAGATGCAATCTCAGGTTCGCTATATGTGACCTTAGGGATACCTAGTTCATCGATTGGAGCTGGACGTAGACCTGCAATTTCTTCAGCGATGAAGATACCCTGCTGGAATCCTCTGTGAGCTAACTGCAAACCAGGAACGATATCACCGGCTGCGTAAACTCCAGGAACTGAAGTTTCTAGTCTTTCGTTGGTTAGAACATAACCGCGATCCATCTTCACGCCGTTTTCTTCGTAACCAAATCCAGCTGTGTTTGGTCCACGACCAACAGCAACAAGCATTAGCTCGCCATCGAATGTTTCACCGTTCTCAAGAGTTGCAACAACACCGGTTGCACTCTGCTGAACTCCTTGGAAACGAACACCAGTCTTGAAGTTGATTCCACGCTTGCGGAATGCTCTCTCCATTGCCTTGCTAACAGAAGCATCTTCATTAGGAACGAGAGTTGGTAGACCTTCAATGATGGTTACATCTGTTCCGAATGATCTCCAGATAGATGCGAACTCAACACCAATAACTCCACCACCAAGCACGATTACCTTGCTTGGAACAAAGTCAAGCTGTAGAGCGTGCTCAGAAGTAATTACTCTTCCACCAATTTCAAGACCTGGAAGAGTCTTGCTGTATGAACCAGTTGCAAGAACAATGTTTTTACCTGTGTAGGTATCTCCGTTTACAGAAATGGTTTTTGGAGCAACAAGACTTCCTTCACCGGAAACAACTGTGATTTCTTTTGCAGAAACCAAACCAGTTAGACCCTTGAACAAACGATCCACAATTCCATCGCGGTACTTGTTCACCTGAGGCATGTCAATTCCCTGGAAAGTTGCTTGAACACCAACGGCGCCAGCATCACGAGTAACATCAGCAACTTCAGCTGAATGAAGAAGAGCTTTGGTTGGAATACAACCACGATGAAGACAAGTTCCACCTAGCTTGTCTCTTTCGATAAGAGCAACTGATAAACCTAGTTGTGAACTTCTAAGTGCGGCTGCGTAGCCACCACTTCCGCCACCAAGGATTACGACGTCGAAATTATGCTCGGCCAATTTTGCTCCTCAAAGAGATTATTTACGTAAGGGTTCGTTATAAAGATTACTAGAAGACTATTTCTTCTGTTTAGTTGCTAACTGCTCGGCTACGGTGACCAGGGTTCTGACCATAGAGCCGGTAGCTCCCTTGACTGCGTAGCCATAAGGAGCAAGGTCATTGTTAGCCGCCGTAGCAAAGTCTAGGTGTGCCCAGTTAAGACGTTCCTGCCCTTTTGGCGAGGCTAAGCCAACGAATTCTCTCAGAAACAAGCCACCAACTAGCATGCTTCCGGCAGGATTGCCCAATCGACTGTTAACCATGTCAGCAATATCTGACTTCAAAAGATCAAAAAGCTCTTCGGCTAGAGGCATGTGCCAAACGAGTTCACCCGCGACACTTGCCGCTTTCTCAATAGCAGCTACAGCCTTGTCTTCACCCATCAGACCGGTATAACGGTTTCCTAGCGCAACTCTTGCCCCGCCGGTCAAGGTTGCTAGGTCAATCATTAGATCTGGCTTCAATTCTGAGGCCAAAACGAGCCCATCAGCCATGACTAAGCGGCCCTCGGCGTCGGTGTTTGTAACTTCTACAGTCTTGCCATTGCGGAAGGTAATGACATCGGTAGGGCGAGTAGCCGAACCCGACGGCATGTTCTCAGCGATACACAAGAATGCGGTTACCTTAATTGGTAAACCAAGCTTTGCAATAGCAAAAGTTGCCTGAGCAATTGTTGCTGCACCTGCCATGTCGTACTTCATGCCAAGTATGCCTAGAGGTGGTTTGAGTGAAATACCTCCGGTGTCAAAGGTGATTCCCTTTCCAACCAAAGCTAGGTGTGCCTTTGCTTTGGCAGGGGAGTAAGTAATCTTCACTAGACGAGGCCCACGAACTGAACCCTGACCAACTGAAAGAATTCCTGCGCACTTTTCTTTAGCAAGTTTCTTCTCATCCCAGATTTCTACTGTTACACCAGGAATCTTTGACTGAGACTTAACAATCTCTGCCATCTTTGCTGGATACAAATCATTTCCAGGAGCGTTTATGAGATCCCTTGTTTGGTTCAAAGCAATAGAAAGAACATTGATTCTGTTGAGATCTGACTTTGAAACAGTCTTTGAAGTAATTAGGTTCACAGCCTTTAGTGATGCAGGCTTCTTCTCACCAGACTTGTAGTGGTTGTAGTCGTACTGAACAATTGCAATGCCTTCTAGCAATGCGATGGCAATCTCTGCAGAAGCAACTGGAATGTCAATGTTGATGGTCTTCACATCGTTGAACGCTCTACCGATAGCTCCACCAACCTCGCGAGCCTTTGAGTGAGATGTAATTCCTGCGCCAATACCTATAAGACCCAATACCTCTGAGCCAACGCTCACTCTTGAGGTTGCTTCATAAGCTCCTGATACAGAAAGAGACTTTAGTTTGAGTGATTTCAACCCTGTTACCTTGGCTGCTGAGCCTTGGAGTTTGATGTCTTTTCCATCCAGACCCACAGCATAAATAGACATTGAGTCTGCTGTTGATTTAGGGGAGCTTGCTAATACTTTGTAAGAAATTGAGGTCATAAACTCCATGTTATCTAGGGAAAGTAGAATGAACACATGGCACAGCCAAATTCTCTATTCACACTGGTCAACTCTGATGTTTTCGTACCAGAGGGTCTTCACCTGTTTGCCTCTATATCAGGCTTCACAGACGCTGGTTCAGCCATGCAGCAGATCTCAGATCACATTCTCGGGAACTTGGAATACGAAACCATCGTTGTGTTCAATAATGATGAACTTCTGGATTACCGTTCCAGACGTCCAGTCATGTATTTCGAGCAGGATCACATCGAGGATTACCAGCCAGCGACTCTTTCTCTACATTTAGTCAGGGATGAAGTTGGAACTCAGTTCCTATTCCTAAACGGCTATGAGCCTGACTTTAAGTGGGAAGCCTTCGCTGAGGCTATAGAGCAGTTGTTTGCTCTTCTTGCCATCGAAGACTTGACTTGGCTACATGCAATTCCTTTCCCAATTCCTCACACAAAGCCTGTAGGAGTAACAGTTTCAGGTAATCAAAAAGATGTCATAGCTGAGTATTCTGAATGGAAGCCTCGCACCCAGGTACCGGGAAACATCATGCACTTACTTGAATACAGACTTACCCAAGCCAACATTCCAAGCACAGGTTTCGTTCTTCTTATCCCGCACTACCTCTCAGACTCTGAGTTCCCACAAGCCGCTGTTGCTGGCTTAGAGCTAATCAGTAGCCATCTAGGTTTGGTATTTCCAACAGATGATATTCGTGATGAGGGAGATGCTTTCCTTCGCAGGATCACAGCTCAAATGGCCGAGAACCAAGATCTTGCTCGGATGGTTCAAGGTTTGGAAACTAGTTTCCAGAATGAACGTTCAGCCAATGGGCTCGGTTCAGTCAAGCCTCGCGAGAGAGCAATCCCTGATGCCGATGAGATTGCAGCCGAACTTGAAGGATACTTAGCTAGCCACCAAAAGAATAAACAGGAGAACGAAGAGGACCAAGACTGAAACGTTCACCAACTCTGGTTCTCTTTATTGCAGGTCTGGCATATTTTTTAGCTGTAACCCAACGTTCATCCCTTGGAGTTGCAACCCTCACAGCGAGTGAGCGATTTGATACCAATGCTCAGCAGTTGGCCACACTCGCAGTATTTCAATTAATTGTTTATGCGGCCATGCAGATTCCAGTCGGAATTCTTGTCGATCGATTTGGTGCCAAAGTTCTGCTTGTTGTAGGTGCAGCAATCATGGCTGCAGGTCAACTAACCGTTGCCTTCGCACCAAGTCTCGAGATTGCGGTAGTGGGCAGAATGTTGGTTGGAATGGGGGATAGCTTTACCTTTATCTCAATGATCAGAATGATCAATGGTTGGTATTCAGGTGCCAAGGCATCAAAGCTTCAACAATATGTTTCAACAGCTGGGCAAACAGGACAGTTCTTCTCCGCAGTTCCGTTCTGGTTCATGCTAGAGAATCTTGGCTGGGAACCAGCGTTTTCAATCATGGCAGCAGCTTCTTTGCTTGTAGTTCTCTTGCTTATAGCCTTCACCTCCAATGAAGCCGAAGAGGGCAAAAAGAAAACTCATGCGGTTAATTCTTTAAAGGAAGCTTGGGCTCAGTTAGTTGAGAATGTAAGGATTCCTGGAATCCGAATGTCTTTCTGGACACATTTCACTACTCAACCAACTACAACATCGGTTGGTTTGTTGTGGGCAGTTCCATACCTAGTAACTGGTCAAGGTCAGAAACTTGAATTTGTTGCCTTCATTCTTACTGCAATGGTTGGCTTTGGGTTTATCACTGGGCCGATTATTGCTGAAGTATGTGCAAGAGCACCGCAACATCGAACTAGGCTCGTTTATTCAGTGGTGTGGCTAACTGTTTTAGCTTGGGTGGTCTTGTTGGCAATGCCTGAAAAGTCGCCATCATGGCTATTGCTCATCTGTTTCCTAGTCATATCCATTGGTGGACCTGCATCAATGGTGGCTTTTGACTTCTCTAAGGACTTTGTCCCTAAGCAGAGCTTGGGATCAGCCAATGGATTTGCCAACGTTGGCGGCTTCTTGGCTACTTTGGTCATGATGTACCTAACCGGGCTAGTGATTGACCTTCTCTATGATCCAGCCAGTGGCATTGACCGCTACAACCTAGAGAGTTTCAGGTGGGGATTTGCCGCTCAGTTCATAGTTATTGCCATTGGACTATTTTTCTTCAGAAAAGAAAGTCGAAAAGCCCTAAAAACTTCGAAATAGGGAATAAATCCAAGATTTTGCTGGTTGTAAGGCTTAGGGACATCATTTGGCTCCGTTGAACCGTAAAGTCAAGGATAGGTGGCATAATTGGAGACAGACCCAGTCATTTCACCCGATTTGACATGGGTCTTCGTAATGCCCGATTTTTCGATACGGTCAACCCTTAAACACTGAAGGTTCACATGGCTTCAAAACCAGCTAAGACATCGGCCGCTTCGGCTAAGAAAGCCGCCACACCTACTAAAGGAAAATCAATCAAACCTTCAGCCACCAAAGCTCCTGCAACAAAAGCAAAAGCAACCGTAGCAAAAGCAAAGCCAGTCGCTAAGAAGCCTGCCGTTAAGCCAGTTGTTAAGGCCGCAAAGCCTGCAGCTAAGGCAACCAAAGCCAAAGCCAAACCTGTTGCTAAGGCAACCAAAGCAGCTCCGAAGGTTACCGCCAAGAAAGTTGTTGCAAAGCCTGTAGTCAAGAAAGCGACCAAAGCCACTGCTAAACCAGTTGCCAAGCCAGCCGCTAAGGCAACTAAAGCTGCGGCAAAGCCTGCTGCTAAGTCAGCTGTAAAGGCACCTAAAAAGATTTCTGCCACAAAAGCTGCTGGCATAGATGGACTAGACCTTGATGATGAAGAAGATGATTTAGATCCAGAGGCGATTGTTGCTGAAGCAGATGTAGATGTAATCGTTGCTGAGATAGATGAAACCATTCCTGAAGTTGAAGAAGACGAAGACAAACCTATAGTTCCTGAAGGTGCTCTAGTTCTTTCAACAAAAGAAGAAGATGATCTTCAGGTTCAGAGCACAAGCATTACTGGTGCAACTGCTGACCCAGTTAAGGACTATCTAAAGCAAATCGGTAAGGTTGCACTTCTTAACGCTGAGTTGGAAGTTGAACTTGCAAAGAGAATTGAAGCTGGACTTTTCGCTGAAGAGAAACTTGCTACCGATAAGAAGCTAACCAAAGACATGGCTAGAGATCTTCGTTGGGTTGTGAAAGATGGTCAACGTTCAAAGAGCCATCTACTAGAAGCAAACCTTCGTCTTGTGGTTAGCCTTGCAAAGCGTTACACCGGTCGCGGAATGCAATTCTTGGATCTGATTCAAGAAGGAAACCTCGGTTTGATTAGAGCCGTTGAGAAGTTTGACTACACAAAGGGATTCAAGTTCTCTACCTATGCAACTTGGTGGATTCGTCAAGCAATCACAAGAGCGATGGCTGACCAGGCAAGAACTATTCGTATTCCTGTGCACATGGTTGAAGTTATTAACAAACTTTCAAGAGTTCAACGTCAGTTGCTTCAAGACCTAGGTCGCGAACCAACCCCTGAAGAATTAGCACGTGAACTAGACATGACACCTGAGAAGGTTGTTGAAGTTCAGAAGTATGGTCGCGAACCTATTTCCCTTTCAACTCCACTTGGTGAAGATGGTGACTCTGAATTCGGTGATCTAATCGAAGACACCGAAGCTGTGCAGCCAGCTGATGCAGTTGCTTTCAGAATCATGCAGAGAGAAATCGAAAGACTTCTTGACACACTAACTCCTCGTGAAGCTGCGGTTATTCGAAGCCGTTACGGAATTGGTGATGGAGTAATGAAGACTCTTGACCAGATCGGTGAAGAGCACGGTGTGACTCGCGAAAGAATTCGCCAGATTGAAGCTAAGACAATGTCTAAGCTAAAGCACCCTTCTAGAGCTCAGTGGCTCAGAGACTTCATTAAAGAGAGCTAACCTTTGCGTTATCTACCAGCACTGCTAGTTGGCCGCTTGGTTCGTATTGCGGTTCGACTAGTTAGACCAGGTGGCGGTTCTGCATTGCCTGGTCTTGTGGTGAGCAAGTTAGCACCAAAGCTTGTCTATAAAACACTGAACTCTTTTGAAAGAGGCTTAGTGGTAGTTACTGGCACCGCAGGCAAGTCAACAACTACCAAGATGCTTGTAGCAATTGCTAGAGCTCACGGTCTCAATGTCTTTACTAATCCATCAACTGCCAACATTGAACAGGGATTCTTCAGCACGATTGTTAGACAAGCGAATCTATTTGGCAAGGTCAAGGCAGACATTGCAATCCTTGAGATGGATGAAGGTCACGCCGCTCAGGTAGTTGAGAAAGTAAAACCAAAGACTTCAGTAATCCTCAATGTGTTTGAAGATCAGTTGGACAGATTTGTTGATCCTGCATTGGTTAGAGAAAAACTGGTTGATGTTGCTAAAGCAACCTACGGATCTTTGATTCTCAACGCTGACGATCAGAACTGTCTGTTGATTGCAGATGAAGTCAAATCAGATGCCCTGTTCTTTGGTCTTGGCAAAGAGCTTGATGCGAGTGTTGGATCAAGCATGGCCTACGCACCGACCTACCAAGACAGCTTGCCTAAACCTGCACCGGTATGCACAGCTCTCACCCTTGAAGAGCGCAAACTTGAATTAGAACTTCACGGTGAGAAAACTAGTATCGAGCTTCCTAGTAGGGGAGTTCACTTTGCGATGGATGCTTTAGCCGCACTCACAGCAGCTAAGGAAATCCTCGGAGACACTTTTGATTTGAAACTTGCTTCAGAGACATTGAACTCTTTGCCTCCTGTGTTTTCAAGAGGAGAAATCAAAGAGGTAAATGGTGAACCTTGCGAATTCATTTTGGTTCAGAACCCTGTGAGCATGCAGTTGAACATCGACAATCTCTCACTTGATCAAGAGCAAGTTTTCTTTGCTATCGGCAGAGATGTCCACGATCCTTCATGGATGTGGACTGTGGACTTCAAGAAACTAAAGCGAGTTCACACTGTTAGTGGATTCAACTATGCTGACGCAGCTCTTTTACTTGCCTACAACGATGTCGCGGTTGAATGTGTGGAACCGGAGTATTTCCAGGCAATCGATTCTTTCTTCGCACTTGATAGACCTAGTAGTGGAATCAAGACAGTAATCTATAGCGCTGATGCGATGAGAAGAATGCGCAGATACCTAGGCTTTACCGATCCAGAGGATGTGGATCGTGTCTAAAGTAATTCGACTAGCAGCTCTCTATCCAAACCATTTGAATCTCAATGGTGATTTGGCGAACCTAGCTGTTCTTCAGAAGAGACTTGAATGGTACGGACTAGACGCTGAAGTTGTTTATGTTGAGAAGTCAACTGACCTTACAAAGTTCGATGTAGTTCTTCTAGGCCATGGTTCAAGAGATGCACGGGCTCAGCTAGAAGACATTGCTCCTGAACTTATTCCATCAGTTGCAGCACTTGTAGCAAGTGGTTCTAGAGTCATGGCAGTTTCCAGTGGCTATGAAATTCTTATTGAAGCAATTGAAGGTGTAGTTGTGAAGCACTCTGAAAGAGTGAGTGAGTTCAAAGACCACGACGGAATTGTCGGTTATATAAATAGTGAAGCGGAGCTTGAACCAATTCGATGGATTCAGAATTCTCTGTTCACTCTTTTTCATGGCCCTGTTTTTGCAAAGAACCCAGATCTTGCAGATAAGTTCTTAGGTTCATTGATTGAAGGATTAGAGCCCAAGAATGAGCACTTCTCTAAAATTAGTGAGCTTGCCGAAGTTAGTCGAAAGACAGCTTTTGAAGACTAGTTGAGTTTGTCTGTCTCGTCCTGCCAGGTGATGGCAATTGGCTTGAGCTTGTCTTTGTTGGCTGTTCCGTGGTGACCACAGAAAACTAGATCGCCAGTGGCAAGAACTACGCGGATGAACGCTTGAGCTCCACAAATGTCGCAACGATCCGCTGCTGTTAGTGCTGGCAGATTCGTTGTCTCTTCTACCGCTTCGTTGGTGCTTTCAGTCTGTTCCATTAGTTCCTCCATGACTACTACAACACAGAACAGGCTCGCTTTCTTCCTGATTTGCCCCTATTTCGCTATCTGCGAATAGTTTTTCACTGGAAGAGTGTCTTTAGCCCTTGAAATGGGCGGTTCTGCTTAGGGTTGAAGCATGCCTTCAAACGACTATTCCGCCAGACATCTATCCGTACTTGAAGGCTTAGAGGCGGTTCGTAAACGTCCTGGTATGTATATCGGTTCTACCGATAGCCGTGGACTCATGCACTGTCTATGGGAAATCATTGATAACTCTGTTGACGAAGCTCTGGCGGGTCATGGAAAGCTCATTGGCATTGTTCTTCATAAAGATGGCAGCGTTGAGATCTCAGACACAGCTCGTGGTATTCCTGTAGACATTGAGCCAAAAACAGGTCTTTCTGGTGTTGAAGTGGTGTTCACCAAGCTTCATGCCGGAGGTAAGTTCGGAAGCGGTTCATACGCAGCCTCAGGTGGTTTGCATGGTGTTGGAGCTTCTGTTGTAAATGCCCTGTCTCAGCGTCTAGATGTTGAAGTTGATAGAGATGGCAAGACATGGGCGATGTCCTTCCAACGAGGAGCACCTGGTCTATTCGATGACAAGAAATCCATTGCACCTGAGAACCCATTCAAAGCTTTCAAGGACAAGAGCATCCTTCGCGAAATTGGCAAGGTTGCTAAGGGCAAGACTGGTTCAAGAGTTAGATTCTGGTCTGACCCTCAAATATTCGTTAAAGGCGCAGAGTTTGAACTAGAAGACATTCTTGCTAGAGCGAGACAAACCGCATTCTTAGTGCCAGGACTGAAGCTGGTTGTTTCAGATCAGAGATCTGGAAAAGCAGTTGTTCACGAGTTCTTGTACCAAGGCGGAATCGTTGAGTTCGTTGACTTCCTTGCCAAGGATGCACCTCTAAGCAACGTCTGGAGACTTAGCGGCAATGGTGCTTACACAGAAACAGTTCCTGTTCTAAATGCAGCAGGCAACATGGAATCTAAAGAAGTTCAGCGAACTTGTGAAGTTGATGTAGTTGTTCGCTGGGGAACCGACTACGACACAGAAATCAAGAGCTTCGTAAACATTATTGCTACCCCTAAGGGCGGAACTCACCTTCAAGGATTTGAACAAGCACTTCTAAAGGTTTTAAGAGCACAGGCAGATGCTAACTCTAGAAAATTCAAACTAGGTAGCGAAAAGATTGAAAAGGAAGATGTAACTGCAGGTCTTACCGCAGTAGTTACAGTCCGAATAGCTGAACCTCAGTTCGAAGGACAGACCAAGGAAATCCTTGGAACACCTGCAATCAAGAACATCGTCTCAACCGTGGTAGCAAAAGCTCTAACCGATCGCTTCAATTCTTCAAAGCGTGAAGACAAGGCTCAAACCGCTCTGGTACTTGAGAAGGTTGTGAACGAGATGAAGTCTCGTATCTCAGCCAGAACCCACAAAGAAACTCAACGAAGAAAAACAGCGCTCGAGTCTTCTTCTCTTCCTACAAAGCTTGTTGACTGCAGAACTCAGGACACACTCGACTCAGAACTAATCATCGTTGAGGGTGAATCTGCTCTTGGAACTGCCAAGCTCGCTCGAAATAGCGAGTTCCAAGCACTGCTTCCAATTAGAGGAAAGATCCTGAACGTTCAAAAAGCTGCCATTACGGACATGCTCAATAACGTTGAATGCGCATCAATCATTCAGGTGCTTGGTGCAGGTTCTGGAAGATCATTTGATTTAGCATCTGCTCGTTACGGCAAGATCATTCTGATGAGCGATGCGGATGTTGACGGTGCTCACATTAGAACTCTTCTTCTGACTCTTTTCTACAAATACATGCGGCCTCTAGTTGAAGACGGAAGAGTCTTTGCTGCTGTTCCACCACTTCACCGTGTAGTTGTCATTAACCCTGGTTCAAAGGCAAACGAGACTATCTACACTTACTCGCAGCCAGAACTAGAAGCTTTGCTCGCAAAGCTTTCTAAAGCGGGCAAGAAGTATCAAGAACCTATCCAGCGATACAAGGGTCTAGGTGAGATGGATGCAGATCAGCTTGCTGAAACAACCATGGATCGAAAGAGTCGTTCACTTCGTCGCGTGACAGTAGATGATCTAGCTGCAGCAGAGAAGATGTTTGAACTTCTCATGGGCAATGAAGTTGCTCCAAGAAGAGACTTCATTGTTGATAAAGCCGAATCTTTTGAACGCGAAAGAATCGACGCTTAGTCTCTTCCCGCTGAAACAATAGTTGAGCTAAGGGGTGTTCCAGAAGCATCTCTCTTACCTAGATACTCAGGTGTCTCAAGAGGCTTACCTGATGATGCTGAACCAAGAATCGGCGAGTTACCCACGTAGGCAAAGTACAACTGGTTCTCATCTCTGATGAACTTCTGTGCTCTCACACCACCGGTAGCTCTACCCTTGGCAGGGAATTCAGACATCTCAGTGATCTTTGCACTTCCAGCATCAACAGCACCTAGAGATTCACTATTGTTTGCTGCTGTTAGAACCTGGGTGTCTTTTGTTACCTTGATCGAGGTGAAGTAGATTGCCTTGGCACCGTCAGAGAGCTTGATACCAGCCATACCAGCAGCTCCACGACCCTGAGGTCGAACACTGCTTGCTTCGAATCTAAGTAGTTGTGCATCGTCAGTTATGAAAACAAGTGTGTCTTTTTCGGAGCTAACTTCAGCACCGACTACCAAGTCGCCACTCTTTAGAGAAATAACTTCAAACTCTGTCTTCTCTATAAAATCTGGGCTTAGACGTTTTACAACACCAGCCTGGGTTCCAATTGCGATAACTGTCTTGTCGGTTAGTTCGAATACTCCAACAAGTTTGATTGCTTTTGGAAGTCCTAAGAATTCAGAAGCGGAGACTGAATCTGAAACCTCAAATCCACCTTCACTACCTGGAATGTCTCCTGCGTGAACTCGGTGCATCACACCATCAGAGGTTAGGAACCCGATGTAACTTCTAGTTGTGCTTGAGATGACTGCTCTAAGTGCATCGTGCTTCTTACGCTTCGCAGTTGCTACTGGTTCAAGAGCTGTTCTAAGCACCTGTCCGCTTGCAGTTAGCACAATGAAGCAAGGGGAGTCAGCAAGCTGAGCATCAATAGCAGCAGCCTTAGCAGAACTTACTGGCTTGACCTCAGTGATGCCATCGCTAATGGTTGAACGGCGATCGTCACCATACTTTGCAGACACTTCTTCAAGCTCAGCCGCTACTACATCTCTTAGGTTCTTATCTGCAGAAAGAATCTTCTTTAGGTCAGCAATTTCCTTAGCTAATGTCTTGCTCTCATTCTCAAGTTCAAGCTTTGAGAACTTAGTAAGTCTGCGAAGTTTCAGTTCAAGGATGTATTCAGCCTGAATCTCTGAGAGTGTGAACTTAGACATCAACTTCTTCCGAGCATCATCTACCTCATCTGCTGCACGAATAATCTTGATGACTTCGTCAATGCTAAGAATTGCCTTTAGCAAACCTTCAACAAGGTGAAGACGAGCAAGTTTCTTGCCCAAACGGTTCTCTGTGCGACGTTTGATAACAACAACTCGGTGAGCTAAGTAAACACCGAGCATGTCTCTAAGACCTAGGGTTTCAGGTCTGCCATCAACTAGAGCTACGTTGTTGATGCTGAATGAATCTTCTAGTGGAGTGAACCTGTAGAGAAGATCTAAGACGACGTTTGGATCAAAGCCTGTCTTTAGTTCAATGACCAGCTTTAGACCGTTTGTTCTGTCAGTAAGGTCAATAACATCAGAAATACCCTGAAGCTTCTTGCTATTTACGCCGTCCTTGATCTTTTCAATGATTCGTTCAGGGCCAACTAGGTATGGGAGCTCGGTAACAACCAAAGCAAGTTTTCTTGGTGAAACGCTCTCGATAGAAACTTTCGCACGGGTCTTGAAAGATCCTCGTCCTGTTTCATAGGCTTCGGTGATTCCTTCGGTTCCCATGATGATGCCACCTGAAGGCAGATCAGGACCAAGAATGAACTTCATTAGGTCAGCTGAAGTTGCCTTTGGATTGCTAAGTAGGTGAATTGCACCGGCAATAACTTCACGCATGTTGTGTGGAGCCATGTTAGTTGCCATACCAACGGCAATACCCGATGATCCATTTACTAGAAGATTAGGGAATGCTGCAGGTAGAACTTCCGGTTCAGAAAGCTGAGCATCGTAGTTTGGTTTGAAATCGACTACGTCCTCGTCTAGACCTTCGTTCATGATCAGAGCAGCGGCAGCAAGTCTTGTTTCTGTATAACGAGAAGCAGCTGGGCCATCATCTAAGGAACCAAAGTTTCCATGACCATCAATCATTGGAACTCTAAGGGTGAATGCCTGGGACATTCTCACCATGGCGTCATAGATGGCTCCATCACCGTGAGGGTGAAGCTTTCCCATAACCTCACCAACAACACGAGCAGACTTTACGTGTCCTCGATCTGGCTTCAGGCCCATCTCACCCATCTGGAAGATGATTCTTCTTTGAACAGGCTTTAGTCCATCTCTGGCATCTGGCAGAGCTCTCGCGTAGATAACGGAATATGAGTACTCGAGGAATGAGTCGCTTAGTTCTTGGGTTAGAGCAATGTCTACGATTCGTTCATCTGGGAATCGATTTTCAGGCTTCTTATTAGTCATGATCTTTCTAGTGGCTAAAAGGGCTGTGGCAGACTTATCTCTATGTCTTCGATGTTACCTGCCCCTCCTAAATCCTTTGGGATGCTCGGCGATGTGTTGATAAGTGCCTTGGGTAGCGTTCTTGGGGAACCAAACCCCCTCAATCTTTCGAAGAAGCGTTCAGTATGCGTAATTCTCATAGACGGACTTGGCTCAAACAATCTAAAGTCTTCTGGGGCACATGCAGGTTTTCTAAACTCACGAACCTCGATACCAGCTTCCTGCTACTTTCCGGCAACTACTGCGTCAAGCATTGTTTCCTTCTCGACAGGTAAGCCCCCATGGGAGAACAAGTTCATTGGCTACCAGATCTTTGAAAGAGAGACACAAACAAAAAGAAATCTTCTAACTGGGTGGGAGAGCAGTGAATCCGCTCGAGAGTTTCAAACCCTAAAGACTGTTTCTGAATTGGCACTTGAAAAATCAGTTGAGTTTCACACTGTGGCACCTGCTGCTTATGAAGATTCAGGTTTCACTGCTGCCACCATGCGTGGGAGTGAATTTCATGGGACTAAATCCCTTGCTGAACGATTTGAGATAGCTAAGAAACTTCTGGCAGAGCCGAACCAGAAGGTTATCTATCTTTATATCCCAGAACTAGACCAGTTAGCTCATGCTAAAGGTTGGCAGTCTCAAGCTTGGCTAACCAAGCTGGAAGACATTGATGCTGAAGTATCAGCTCTAACAAGCAGTTTGAATAAGCATTCAGCATTACTGGTAACAGCTGATCACGGAGTTATTGATGTCCAACACGCTAATCACGTTTACGTTGATCTGCACATAGACAAGGAAGCCCTGATTGATGTTGGTGGTGACACAAGAGCGCTTTATCTTTACCTGGCAGATTCATCAACTACTGAGATCTATGTCGAGAAGCTGAAAGAGGCTGTGGGGGATAGCTGCTATGTCATCACTCCAGAAGCGCTAATTGAAGCAGGGTATTGGCCTAAGGAGATCGAGAGAGATGCAGTCCCTGACATTTTGATTTTGGCAAAGAAGGAAGTTGCTCTTTATCATCGTGAGTTTGCAAAGAAGAAATCCTTGGAGATGATTGGACACCACGGTTCAATTACCCAGCAGGAAATGAGTATTCCGCTAATTGCTGTTGGCTTTTAGTTACTTGTCGTCTTCTTCGTCTTTAGTGCCGAATAGAACCTCAGCCCACCTTGATGTGCTCTGAATTGGTGGTGCTTGCACTACAGGTGCTTCAGGTTCAGTTACAGGCGCAACAGTTGTTTCTTCAATAATGAAAGATTCAATAACTTCAGTTTCTTCTACAAAGAGTTCTTCAGCTAAGTCTTCTCTTTCCTGAGAGTAGATCTCTTCTGATTCAAATTCTTCTTGAACACCATCTACAACGTGGAATGTTGCTCTAGTTTCTGTTTCGACAATTGAGATGACTTCAGTTTGATTTTGCTCAGCTGGAACTTCTTCAATTAGTTCAGGAACTACTGATAGTCCAGTTGTTACAGGTTGTGTTTCTTCTTCAAGAGTTTCAGGTTGTGCTGCTGAAACGGTTGGATGCATAACCTGTTCAGTTTTTATCTTTGGAGTGCTTTCAATCAAGCTCAACGGAGATGCGTTTGAAAGCAGAAGTGCACTTTGATTCTCCGGAACAAGAGAAAGAGCCTTTGGCTCGAAAGACCAGGTAGCAATCCCAGGCTCTGAATCAATTTTGTATTCAGCAGAAACTAACCAAACACCTTCAACAGTTTTCTTGGAAACCCAAGAAACATCTTTTGCTCTGTTGTTGGCCAGACGCTCGTCCATTACGGTTCCAAATTCAATCTGAGTTGGATCTGTGAATCTATCTCCAGCTAGAGAGAGTCTGATGTTTCTAGCTAAAGTAACGATGTGTTTCAGTTCAGTGAGGATCGGGGCTGCATATTTGGCTACCTGATCTTCATCAGCACCGGTTCTATCAACCAGTTCAGCAACTGTTGTCCCTAAACGAATCTCAGCCTGAATCTCTCTAGGGGTAAGTGTTGGGGGAAGCTCTGCTGGGCGTGATTTCATTGCTTTCAACAAGTCAGGTGAAATCTCTAGGTAGTGGCGCGTACCATCAGGAGCCTGTAGCTCGAGCTGGTTGTTAGTAACGCCAGTTATTCGTAAATCCGCCATTTTCAATCCTTCTGCCGATAGTTTGCCACTCTATTTGCTAGTTTTGCGGTTGATTCTGCCGTGCCGCGACACGCCCAAACTGGGAGATGACTGACAATAGTGCTTTCTTCGGTGTTAATAGGGTTGCATTTATGTACTTCGTGTTGGACACTTTCAGCGCTGAAATGAATTATTGGAAAGGAAAGTAATTGGCTACCGATTACGATGCTCCGCGCAAGAGCGACGACGACACAGAGTCTCTTGAAGCTATCAAAGAGTCAGAGGGAACTTCCGCTGCGTCAGACGTAGATGCTGACGATCATTCCGATTCCTTCTCCATCCCTGAAGTAACTAATGAGGAGCAGGACGTTGTTGTCGTGCCTAAGCAGGAAGACGAGTTCACCTGCTCAGAGTGTTTCATTGTTAAGCACCACAGCCAGAAAGCTAAGAAAAATGGCGAATATGGCCCTGTTTGTGTTGACTGCGCTCACTAGCGCTTATTAATTAGTCCTGCTAAAACTTCTGGATTCCTGGTTGCAATCAACCAGTAGGGAGTTGGATCTTGCTTATCTTGGATTTCAATCTTTACTAGCTGCTTGACTCCAATTTGAAATTTGGTGAATGCACGACTATCCAGTTTCGCGCCACGCTCCAAAAAGGCCTCTTGAGGGCTGACTACTTCGGCATGGCCCAGGTATTTAGTCTCAATTGAAGCCTGACCAATTGAAAGAGTCTGCTGATTCAAAGCAATTAGAGGAGAGCCCAGCCAAGAAAGAACTAAAACCAGAGGAATGGAAGCTAGGGCTAAAGAAGTGCTGACAACTTCAGAAAAAGGCAAAGCAACGAGAAAGAGTGAAAGCGGGAGAGTTATTGAAGCTATGTAGAAGTAAACGGTTGGTAGCACTCGCTCTTTATAGAGGTCCGTCGCTGGAAGTATTGTCATGGAATTAGAATACGGCTATGACCTCTTTTGAAGTTCTAATTAGCTGTGAACCAGATTTGATGCCAACCATTGGTAATCCTGGTGATGCTGGATATGACCTAAGGTCAGCAGATAACGCAATTGTTCCGGCTAGATCTAGACACACAGTCAACACTGGAGTTTCAATTGCTCTTCCAGCCGGTTACGTAGCGCTAGTGCATCCAAGAAGTGGATTGGCAGCTAAGCACGGGATAACCGTCCTAAATGCTCCAGGGACTGTTGATGCGGGATACCGCGGTCAAATGCTTATTACTTTGGTTAACCACTCCGATGAAGATTTTGAAATTACACGAGGAGACAGGATTGCTCAGATGCTGTTCCAAAAGTTTGAATCTGCAAGATTCGTGCATGTAACAGAACTACCTGGTTCTCAAAGAGGAAGCGCTGGCTTTGGATCTACAGGAGTCAAGTGATGATGAATGCTAATGGCGGTCGCCAACTCAACAAAGGTCCATGGGATAGCTCAGATCTAAACGCTCCTAAAGATTTGGTTGACTTTGGTTCAATTCTTTTTGTGCCAAACCCGGGTGTTGGTGTTCGAGCTGATATTGAAGAAGGAACACAACGCGTAGTTGCGATCTCTTTCGACTACAAAGAAAGCGTTCTCCAAGTGCAGGCTTTTGCATCATCCAAGGGATCATCTCTTTGGGATGAAGTTGTTGACGATATCTTCACAAGTCTCACAAGCCAAAAAGTTCTAACCGAAAAGGTATCTGGACCTTACGGAGTTGAAATTCATGCAGAAATAACTATCGGTGAATCCAAGAGTCAGAAAGTCCGGATGTTTGGATTTAGCGGCAACCGCTGGTTGCTTAGAGGAACAATCTCTGGTGCGGCCATCACTGACCTTGAGCAAAGAAGTGAATTAGAGGATGTCTTTAGAGGTCTTGTAGTGAACAGGGGAGAGACACCACTTCCTCCTAGAGAAGTTCTTCCTTTAGAGCTACCAACAGGCTCAATTGTTACGAGAGCAAAGTAATGGCTAACGAGAAGCCAAAGATTGACTCTGAAAAATATGGCGTCAAGAAAACCGATGATGGCTACAAGGTCGATGCCAAGAGCCTAATTGCCAGTGTTGGCGGTGTTCAAGGCTTCATTGAAGCTACAGTTCCAGGTTTGGTTTATGTCCTCAGTTTCGCGATCTGGCAAGACCTCACAATTTCGATAGTTTCTGTCTCTATTGCCATGGTTGCCCTAATAATTAGACATTTTCTAGCAAAGAGACCTGCATCAGCTCTAGTAGGTCCAGTTCTTGGCATAGCTTTGGCTATCTACCTTGCCCAGAGGCCTGAGGGACAGCCTAGAGACTTCTATTTGACTGGCTTTGTAACTAACGCTTCTTACGGAGCAGCCCTGCTATTGAGCGTCTTGGTGCGTTTTCCTCTCATTGGAGTGCTGGTTGGCTTTATGACCGATCAGGGCCTCCGATGGAGGAAAGAACGAAGAAAAGTCCGCTTTTTCAACCTTGTGACTTGGCTTTGGGTTGCTTTCTTTGCCTCACGTCTAGCGGTTCAGGTGCCGATGTATCTGGCAAATGATGTTGTTTCCCTTGGTTTTACAAGGATTGTTATGGGAACCCCATACTTTTTGATGATGATCTGGCTTTCATGGCTTTTGCTTAGGAAAGTAGTTAGTGCCAAACAAGATGGTATTTTGGACAAGTAATTCTTTTTCAGCACTGCTAGGAGCGGACTTTGTCCAACGTAAATAGTTTCAAATCCAGTTCAACCCTTGATGTGGGCAGCAAGTCTTATCGCATCTTTAGGTTGGATAGTGTTCTAAAGAACCAGCTTCCTTACAGTCTGAAAATTCTTCTAGAGAACATGCTTCGCACCGAAGACGGAGCGAACATCACAGAAGCTCACATCAACGCCATCGTTAGCTGGGACCCTAAGGCAGAGCCTGACATTGAGATCCAGTTCAGCCCAGCACGTGTAATCATGCAGGACTTCACAGGAGTTCCTTGCATCGTTGACCTTGCCACAATGCGTGAAGCAGTAGCTGACCTTGGTGGAGACCCGAAGAAGATCAACCCACTTTCTCCAGCAGAACTTGTTATCGATCACTCTGTTGTAATTGACGTAGCTGGCTCACCAGATGCGTTCGAGAGAAACGTTGCTTATGAGTATGAGCGCAATGGTGAGCGTTACCAATTCCTTCGCTGGGGACAAGGTGCGTTTAACAACTTCAAGGTTGTACCTCCAGGCACAGGAATTGTTCACCAGGTCAACATCGAATATCTAGCAAGAACAGTCATGACTAGAGAACTTGATGGTGAAACTCTTGCTTATCCAGACTCATGTGTTGGTACTGATTCACACACCACCATGGTTAACGGTCTTGGTGTTCTTGGTTGGGGAGTAGGTGGAATCGAAGCTGAGGCTGCAATGCTAGGTCAGCCTGTTTCAATGCTTATTCCTAAGGTTGTTGGTTTCAAACTAACGGGTTCGATTCCTGTTGGTGCAACAGCTACAGATGTTGTTCTAACAATTACCGAGATGATGCGAAAGCACGGTGTTGTTGGAAAGTTTGTTGAGTTCTATGGAGCAGGTGTTAGTGCTGTGCCATTAGCTAACCGAGCAACTATTGGAAACATGAGCCCAGAGTTTGGTTCAACCGTCGCTATCTTCCCAATCGATGAGGTAACTATTGATTACCTAAAATCAACTGGTCGTTCTTCAGAAGAAATTCAATTAGTTGAGGCTTACAGCAAGGCTCAAGGTCTATGGCACGATGCCAGCAATGAAGCTGCATACAGCGAATACATCGAACTAGATCTTTCAACTGTTGTTCCATCTATTGCTGGCCCTAAAAGGCCTCAAGACAGAATTGAATTGTCCAAGGCAAAGGAACACTTTGCTACCGACATCAAGACATACAGCAGTGATGTTTCAAACCCAACTGAAGTTGATGGCACTGATTACTCAATCGACAACGGTTATGTTGCCATCGCATCTATTACTTCTTGCACTAACACCTCAAACCCATCAGTGATGATGGCTGCTGGTCTGCTAGCTCGTAAGGCTGTAGCAAAGGGTCTAAAGAGTAAGCCTTGGGTAAAGACTTCTCTTGCACCTGGTTCAAAAGTGGTTACTGAGTACTTCGACAAAGCAGGCCTTACTGCAGATCTAAATGGCCTTGGCTTTGATCTAGTCGGTTATGGTTGCACAACCTGTATCGGTAACTCAGGTCCGCTAGATGCTGAGATTTCAGAAGCTGTGAACAAGAACGACTTGGCTGTTACTGCAGTTCTTTCAGGTAACAGAAACTTTGAAGGTCGCATTAATCCAGATGTGAAGATGAACTATCTTGCATCTCCACCACTGGTAGTTGCTTATGCACTTGCTGGAACTATGGACTTCAACTTTGATACTCAAGCCCTAGGAAAAGACAAAGAAGGCAAGGATGTCTTCCTTTCGGACATCTGGCCAACACCTGATGAGGTTCAATCAACTATTGATTCAACTATCGACTCTGAGATGTTCAACAGACAGTACGCTGGCGTCTTCGAAGGTGATGAGAGATGGAAGTCTCTTCCTACTCCAACCGGAGATACCTTCAGCTGGGATGCTAAGAGCACATACGTAAGAAAGCCTCCTTACTTCGAGGGAATGAGCATGACTCCTTCTCCTGTAGTTGACTTCCACGATGCTCGTGTTCTTGCAAAGCTAGGGGATTCTGTAACAACAGATCACATTAGCCCTGCAGGCTCAATCAAGGCTGATTCACCAGCTGGAAAGTATCTAGCTGAGAACAATGTTTCTCGTGTTGACTTCAACTCATATGGATCAAGACGTGGAAACCACGAAGTAATGATTCGTGGAACGTTTGCGAACATCAGATTGCGTAACCAGCTACTTCAAGATGTTGAAGGTGGATACACCAGAGACTTCACAACAGAAGATGGTGCACAGAGCTTTATCTATGACGCATCAAGCAAATACCAGGCTCAAGGAACATCACTTGTGATTCTTGCTGGAAAAGAATATGGTTCAGGATCATCTAGAGACTGGGCTGCTAAGGGAACTGCTCTACTTGGAGTGAAGGCTGTTATCGCGGAGAGCTTCGAACGTATTCACAGAAGCAACCTGATTGGTATGGGAGTTCTTCCACTGCAGTACCTTCCAGGTCAAACTGCTGAAACTCTTGGGCTAGATGGAACAGAATCATTCACCATCACTGGCGTGACTGCTCTAAATGATGGAGTGACTCCAAAGACACTCAAGGTCGAGGCTAAGCCAACTGCACACAGCGCTGCTGGTAAGCAAGCACTTACATTTGAAGTTGCTTTGCGTATTGATACACCAGGTGAAGCTGACTACTACAGACACGGTGGAATCTTGCAGTACGTACTTAGAAGCTTGGTGGCTTAATTGACAATTCTTGAGTCGATCCAGTCTCCAGACGATCTAAAGAAACTTTCTGTTGCTCAGACCAAGGAGCTTGCTCAGGAGATTCGTGAATACCTGATTGAAACAATCACATCTACCGGTGGTCACCTTGGACCAAACCTTGGAGTTGTTGAACTTACTCTTGCTATTCACCGTGTATTTGATTCACCTAATGACAGCATCATCTTTGACACAGGACATCAGTCTTATGTTCACAAGCTAGTAACCGGCAGAACTGATCTTTCAGGAATTAGAACCAAGGGTGACATAGCCGGTTACCCTCAGCGATCAGAATCAATTCACGACGTAGTCGAATCCTCACACGCTTCTTCATCTCTTTCTTGGGCTGATGGTATTTCAAGAGCGTATAGATTAACCGGTCAAACAGAACGTGCAGTAGTTGCAGTAATTGGTGATGGAGCTCTTACCGGTGGTATGGCTTGGGAAGCACTAAACAACATCACCGATGACAACGATAGAAATCTTGTCATCGTAGTTAACGACAATGGTCGCTCATATGCTCCAACCATTGGTGGATTGGCTAAGTACCTCAACGATTTCAGAACAGAACCTTTCTATAAGCGTATGTATCGCGCATCTAAAAAGTTCTTCTCACTATTCGGGCCTCTCGGTCGCTTGGCTTATTCAACAATCAGAGGTGCTGGTAAAGGTCTTCTTGGAACCTTCACACCTAAGAGCATGTTCCCTAACCTTGATCTTAAATACATCGGTCCAATTGATGGACATGATCAAGAGGCAATGGAACAAGCATTGCGTCAGGCAAAGCAGTACGGTGCTCCAGTTATTGTTCACGCAATAACTCAAAAGGGTAGAGGCTTCACCCTTGCTGAAGATGATGTGAATGACCAGTACCACGCTGTTGGTCAAATAGATCCAAAGACCGGTAAGTCTCTTGAATCATCAACTGGTAAGTCTTGGACCTCCGTATTCGCTGATGAAGTTCTAGAGATAGCCCGTCACAATGAACGTGTAGTGGGAATTACTGGAGCGATGCTTATCCCAGTTGGACTTCACAAGTTTGCTGCAGAATTCCCTAACCGAGTATTTGATGTTGGTATTGCTGAACAGCACGCTGTTACCTCAAGTGCTGGTTTAGCTTTTGGTGGACTACACCCAGTTGTTGCTATCTACGCAACTTTTGCTAACCGAGCATTCGACCAAATTCTTATGGATGTTGCTCTGCACAACGCTGGCGTGACATTCGTTCTAGACAGAGCTGGTGTTACCGGCCCTGATGGAGCATCACATCACGGCATGTGGGATCTTGCTCTGTTGCAGATTGTGCCTGGAATTGAAATTGCTGCACCGAGAGACGCAATAAGACTTCGTGAAGAACTTGCTGAAGCTATCGCTATTGAAGACTCACCAACTGTAATTAGATTCCCTAAGGGCGTTGCTCCAGTTGAGATCAAAGAAATTAGAAGACTGGCTGACGGTGTAGATGTACTAGCCGAAGCTCCATCTAAAGATGTCCTTATTGTTGCTGTTGGTGCAATGGCAACTGTTGCCTTGAAAGTTGCTGAGTTACTTGCTGCTCACGGAATTGGTGCAACAGTAGTTGATCCTCGATGGGTTGTCCCAGTTAGAAAGAGTGTTCTCGATCTAGCAAGCCAACACCGACTAGTAGTTACTTTGGAAGATGGCGTAAGAGTTGGTGGAATTGGAACCAGGATTCGTCAAGACCTTAGAGCCGCTCAGATTGACACTGCTTTGAACGAGCTTGGACTACCTGATGAATTCTTGGAGCACGCATCAAGAAATGAAATTCTTGATCGTGTTGGACTGAAAGCTCAAGATATTGCCCAGGAGATTGTTGCTCAAGTTCTAGGTTCTAGAGTGCCTCACGCTAAGCAGATCGACGAGCCTACAAAAGACTCAAGAAGTACTATCTAGTTCTTCTTCGTTCTCTTTCGGCTTTGTTGCCAGAGCAATCAATAGTCCTTCCACCACTAGCTCTATTTGCCATTGTCGAACCAGGCGAGAAGCCAAAGAAGCTGTTACATTCTCTACACTCAACGGGACTGGCGGTTCGAAACAAATCTGTCTCAAGGTGTCTGGGTTCAAGATGTTTTCCTGTGGAATCTTTTGTTCTTCTGAGAGCTTGGCGATTAATTCCTTAGCTGCAGTAAGTCTTGCGTGAGCTTCTGGGAACTTCTGTAGCCAGTTCCTGTGATTAGGAATACCAGTTGGTTTTGGTCTTGCTTCAACTAGGTTCTTCGTGTGTGAACCATCTTCGATTGCTTTCCACCATGTGTCAATGAATGTTCTACTTGCTCTTCCAGCAAAAGTTTTTAGGCTAGCTAATTCAGATCTTGACTTAGGTGCAGCCTTTACTGCCGCTACCAAAGAGGCATCTGGGACCAATCGACCAGGAGCGATGTCTTTTTCGATTGCTAGAGCTTCTCTGGCTTCCCAAAGGCACTTGGCGATAGTTAACGCTCTTTCATCTTTGACTTCATGAAGCCCAGTCATTGACCGCCACTTATCGGTCTTGGGTGGCTTTGAAGTCGGAACTAGTAGAAAGTCGAATTCAGCTTCGGCAATTGCAGTCTTGTGGTTTATTTCAAGATCTCTTTGAATCTCTTCCCAAAGTTCAAACAAAACGTCAACATCGAGGGCAGCATAGTTCAGCCAGTTTTCTGGTAGTGGTCTTTCACTCCAGTCAACTGCCGAGTGCTCTTTAGCAAGTTTGAGTTTCAAGTAGTGTTCAGTCAAAGTTCCAAGGGCAACTCTTGGTAAACCTAGGAGTCGAGCAGCTAACTCCGTATCCAGAATCTGTGAAGGTTTTAGATTCATTTCAGTTAGGCAAGGTAAGTCTTGAGATGCAGCGTGAATGATCCAAGGTTTAGCGCTAACTGACTGAAGGAATTCAAGCCACACTGACTCTTCGTAATCTGCAACTGGATCAATCAAGAAGATGCAGTTGTCTTTGATAGCAATCTGCAATAGATAAGCTCTCTGCCCATATCTAAATCCACTGGCTCTTTCAGCGTCTAGAGCAATAGAAGAGCTGGATTCGTTTAGTGAAGTAAGAAACTCTCTAAGTGACTCAGTGGTTTCTACAAGCTTTACCGGAAGACGAGGCTTATCTAGTAGAACGCTTTCAACCTCTGGTGTTTCTGGCTGGTCTGTCATTTATTTACGATTAGACGGGTTACGCCTTCGCCATCCATTCCAAATCCAGCCATAGAGGCAATGATGTCCTGCCAAGCAGCAAAGTGTGGTCCCAGATCGTCATCAGTTGGCGACCATGATGCTCTGATTTCAACTTCGCTTGAATTAGGGTCATTGGCAAGAGATCCCATTCCAGTTGAAGACATCTTGGTAACTGTGCCAGCTTCATTGATAAATGTAGCTCCATGAGTATTGAGAGCTCTCATGAGTTCTGACCACCAGTAGTGAGCGACATCCTCTTCGACTCCCATGTCGTTCTCTAAAGGTGACTTGCCGTAGGCAATAACTCTCATGTTTGAACCCCAAACGTCAAATTGTTCAGGATCGTGCAGGAAGACAACTCGACCAACGCCTCTGTTCATAGGAGTGTCAGCGGGATTTGGAGCTTGAGCAGCAAAAGCTAGAGCCCAAGGTGCAATTCTGTCTGGTGCAGGTATTTGAGAGGTCTCTAATTCTGCACGAAGGCTAGGCTCGGCAAGCGAAAGTGCGGCCGCAGCAAACTGGGCCGGAGCATCGGAATCAAGAGCATAGAAAGACATCTGTTCTAGGCTAAATGGCGAGAGCGACTCTCTCACCCTGCCACGCCGCAAAGGACTAGCAATGATTGTTTATACCAAGGTTCTAATTGCTGCAATAAACCTAATGAAAATGACTGGACCTATCAAGGCTGAAATGAAGGTTCTTGATGTAATCCAAGCTACCGGCACTACCTGGGTTATCGTGCCTGGCAAGTTGACTCGACAGTCCAAAGGCCGCCAAAGTCTGTTCTGGAACTCAAGAAAAGGCCATGCTCTTGTTCAAGTGGACTTTGCAGAATCAGTTGAAGATCGAATAGCACTTAGGGTGCTTAGGGTCTATGGATCAGAAATACCAAGCCCTGGCGGTTCAGTATCGCTTTCAGGCTGGCTAGGAGAACATCCAGAGCACTTTGGGTTAGAGGGCAACTTCGAAGAAATACTCATGCCTAACCAAACAAGAGCTTGGCATTTTCCTGCTCCTTCTGACAAATGGGTCATTCACGTTCATGGCAGAAGAGCTGGCATGGGGGAGACTCTTCGAAATGTCGAGCAATTCTCCGAACTTGGCTTCAGACAGCTAACTATTTCAATGGAAAGCGACCCTAAACCATTTGGTCTGGGCAAGACCAAGTCAAATCTTGGTGAAACTGAATGGGATCAAATAGAGCTAGCTGTTCTGCACGCTCAGAGTGAAGGAGCCAAAGAGATTCTTTTGTTTGGCTGGTCTCAAGGCTCATTCATGATTGGTCAGTTCCTGAGAAACTCAAAACATGTGGGCAAGGTTTGCGGAGCAATCTTTGATTCACCGCTACTTGATTACAGATCGACGATGCAATTTCATGCAAAGAGAGCGGGCCTTGCTCGCCGTCTTGGTGATCGTGTGATTGACGCTATTCAGGACAGCAAGATAATCAAACTATTTGGATATAGAAACGTTGATGTTGATGGAATTTCACTCACCAACAAACCTGTTGGCGTGAAGATTCCATTTCTGATTCTCTACTCTCCAACAGACGGTCACGTTGAAAGTTTTGATGTGCATTTATTTGCAGGTCACAACGAGAACGTAACTCTAGTTGAGATTGAAGGGGCTAAACATTGCCGACTCTACAATCACGATCAAGAGAAATATCAGAACTCAATTAGTCAGTGGCTTAGTCAGCACCAAATCTAAAGAACCAGGTGTCTTCTGATCTCAGGATTTGAAGAAGCTCTGCTTCGAATCCAATCTTTCCAAGGAAATCTTTAGCAGTAGCCTCAGCATCCTGCTTGCTAGTGAAGTTAGTAAGGGTCAGATCAACTTCTTTGATTTTCTCTGAAGAGGCAAAGATCTTTGCCGTCTCCATGCCGGACTCAAGAACAGAATGCTTGAAACTGTTAGCTCGACAAAAGGAATCAACAAACTGTGGCAGTTCGTCTTGAACTCCACCAATAGCAATTGTCTTCTCACTTGGATATTGAGTTCCTAGTCTTTGGGTGATGTAGACAGGTTTGCCTTCGTTTGCCTGGACTGCAGCAATGTTGAGGTCTTCACTAGAGGTAGTTAGTATCAGCATCGGCGCGAACTTTGAAGCCCTTAGATTCTCTGCTCTAGCCGTCTTGCCTGTTGTGATGATCAAATCTGATTGTGACCTAATGAACTTCAGCAGTTCTCGATCCAACTTGTTCGTTGAGATATCGCTAGAGGTATCTAAGTTGGTTCCGTTAGCGATTACGAAGTTGAATCGGAGTCCTTCTACTTTTGGATACAAAACAGCAAGGTGCTCAGAATCAAATGCAACTTCTGTTCCTAGCCCAGGGAAGACTTGTTCGAGAATCAAATCATCTTCTCTTTGACTTGACGTTTGATTCTCATCAACATTCCCTGAAGTCCTCTAATTCGAAGAGGAGACACTGAGTCGGTTATACCTAGAGCATCAACGAATGAGTCATCGAAGTTGAGTACTGTGTCAGCTGGCTGTTGATCTAATGCCAACTGAAGAAGACTTGCAAAGCCTTTAGTTGTTGGAGCTTCATCGGGAGCTGTTAGGAAAATGCTCACTGTGTTGTTTTCATCTAACTCAACGAACAGGTAAACAGGGGACTGGCATTCCTCAACTCGTTCTAGAAGTTCAGGATGATCCTTGTATCGCTCAGGCAAGGCAGGCAGGTTCTCAGAGTATTCAAGCAGAAGCTCTAGCTTCAGATTCTGAGGAACTTCCGCAAATGCAGAAATGATCTCTTGTGCTCCTGGAGTTGTTGACATGCTTAGAAACCTACAGGAACTGCTCCTGGCTCTTCACCTTTAACTATTGGAACACGCACGGTGGAGCCCCACTCAGTCCATGAACCGTCGTAGTTTCTAACCTTAGGAATTCCCAACAGGTAGGTGAGAACAAACCAAGTGTGGCTAGATCTTTCGCCGATTCTGCAGTAGGCGATAACATCGCTTGCATCGGAGACGCCAGCATCAACACGATAGATCTGGTTTAGTTCTTCGATTGTTTTGAAAGTCTGGTCTTCGTTTACTGCCTTGCTCCAAGGAACAGATCTAGCGGTTGGAATGTGTCCACCACGAGATGCACCTTCGTTTGGATAGTCAGGCATGTGTAGCTTCTCACCGGTGTATTCAGCTGGGCTACGAACATCAATCATGGGCTTGCCAAAGTGAGCAAGAACGTCGTCCTTGAAAGCTCTGATTGAAGAGTCATCTCTTGCAATCACTGGATAGTCAGTAACTGAACGCTCTGGAACATCTTTAGTTAGAGAGCGACCTTCCTCGACCCACTTTGAACGTCCACCATCCATGATGCGGATATCTTCGTGGCCAAATAGTTTGAATACCCACATCGCGTAAGTGGCCCACCAGTTGCTCTTATCTCCATAAAGAACGATGGTGTCCTCGCGGCTAATGCCCTTCCTAGAAAGTAGCTTGGCCATCTCTGAACCGTTGATGTAGTCGCGGTTATCTGGGTGATTCAGTTCTGTGTGCCAGTCAATTTTTACCGCACCATCAATGTGGCCTGTTGAGTAAAGCAGAATATCCTCGTTGCACTCCATTAGAACCAAGCCAGGTTGCCCAAGGTTTTCAGCTACCCATTGTGTTGAAACTAGAGCCTCAGGGTGGGCATAGTTCTCGAAACGCGGGTTAGATTCAACTGGATAACTCATAAGAAAACCTCCGGGGTTTAGGCTGTTGATTGCGGTGTCTCTATTCTCTCAAAGTTTCGAACCAAAAAGAATGGCAATTTCCTGAATGCTTATCAAGATTGAAGATCTGGACTCTGATGTTTCCGTTTCGGAACTTCTGTCAGAGCTAGTTCCCCCTGCTGAGTTTGCAAAGGTTTCTTTCGATTCCTACATCCCAGACGAGAGATTCTCTAGCCAGTCAGAGGCTAGGAGTTTAGCCTCAGCATTCGCAAAGAGCGTGGGCAAGAAGAACTCCGCAAACCTAGGCATCTACCTTGACGGTGGTTTCGGTGTTGGAAAAACCCACCTCCTTGCATCCATTTACTTCAACAGTGGCAATAAATCTGCTTTTGGAGCATTCCTTGCCTACACAAGCATCATCGGCTACCTAGGGTTTGCTCAAGCAGTAGCTCAGTTCTCAAAGTATGACTTGCTTTGCATTGATGAATTTGAACTTGATGATCCAGGGGACACCATGATTATGTCTCGCTTCCTCAAAGAACTAGCCGCTAAGGGTGTTCGATTCGCTGCAACTTCAAACACTCCACCGGCAGCTCTTGGCGAGGGACGGTTTGCAGCTGATAACTTCCAGCGCGAGATTCAATCTGTTGCAGACAAGTTCCAGATGGTTCGTATTGACGGTGACGATTACAGACACAGAGATTCTTCATTTGCCTTCAAGGCGGCAGATGCCAACAAGATTATAGAGCTAGAGGAGAGACAAGAGGGTCGAGTGCTGTCCTCATCATTCGATGAACTGGTCTCATTCCTCGGCTCAATTCACCAGTCAAGATATGCCAAAGTTTCAGAGCAGTTCAATCAGCTGATTGTTACTGATGTCCGCCTAATCAACGACCAGTTCGAGGGAATTAGGTTTGTGAGCTTTATAGACCGCTGTTACGAGGCTGGAATATCTCTTGCCTACACAGGTCTAGATCTTGGTTCAATCTTCCGTGAGGATCACGTTCAAGGGGCATATCGGAAGAAGTATCTGCGTTGTTTGTCTCGTCTTGCAGCCATGTGCTCAAGATAAACACTTCTAATGTTTAACAATCCCGAAACATTTACTGAGGTTTACTGAAACATACTTTGGCCATCCTTGTCTCAATCCCACACTGGGCGTTAATCTTTGGAGGCACAAATGGATCAAGGAAACACCACATTCATACTCTTCTCAGCAGCTCTTGTTCTGCTGATGACACCGGGTCTTGCTTTCTTCTATGGAGGTATGGTCAAAGCTAAGAGCGTAGTTAGCATGATGATGCTCTCTTGGGGCTCTCTAGGTCTAGTTGGAGTGCTCTGGGTTCTATATGGTTATGCGGTTAGCTTTGCTAGCTCAGATAGCCCTACATACATCGGTATTCCTGGTTGGTTCGGTATTGATACAGCTTCTTTGGGTCTGACAGCTGAAACAGCAGCGTCTCTCACAGAGACAGTGGACAACTACCCAACCATGGCATTTGTAGCTTTCCAAGCAACCTTCGCAATCATCACAGTTGCACTTATTTCAGGTTCGATTGCTGACCGTGCAAAGTTTGGTGCATGGATGATTTTTGCTGGCATCTGGGCAACAATTGTTTACTTCCCAGTAGCAAACTGGGTATTCAACTACGGTACTGCAGAGGACTACAGTGATGGTGGATGGTTGGTCCAGTTAGGTGTAATTGACTTCGCTGGTGGAACTGCAGTTCACATCAACTCTGGAGCCGCTGGTCTTGCTCTTGCACTTGTCCTTGGTAAGCGTTTTGGATTTAGCAAGGGAATCGCTCAGCCACACAATGTTCCTCTAACCCTTCTAGGTGTTGCTCTTCTTTGGTTCGGTTGGTTTGGTTTCAACGCAGGTAGCGCGCTAGCAGCCGAAGGTATTGCGTCCCTTGTATTTATCAACACTATTGCAGCTCCATCTGCAGCAATGCTCGGCTGGGTTCTAGTTGAGAAGATCCGTCACGGTAAGGCAACATCTATTGGAGCAGGTTCAGGTGCTATCGCAGGTCTTGTAGCAATCACTCCAGCATGTGCTGTTCTAGATCCAGTCTGGGGAATGCTACTTGGACTAATCGCTGGTGCACTATCTGCTCTCGCAATTGACCTAAAGTACAAGCTTGGTTTCGATGACTCACTAGATGTTGTTGGTATTCATCTAGTTGGTGGAATTGTTGGAACTCTTTACATCGGTGTGTTCGGTCGCGGTGTTGGTTTTGCTTTCGGTCACGACTTCAGCCAGCTTTGGAAGCAGGCTGTTGGAGCTGGCGCGGTACTTGTTTACTCCTTCGTTATCGCCTTTGTGATTGGTTGGATCATTGAAAAGACCATGGGCTTCAGAGTCACAGCAGAGGACGAAATCGCAGGTATCGACAACGTGGTTCACGGTGAAGAGGCCTATGCTTTCGGAGCTGACAAGGGCTAAAAGCTTGAAGAAGTTGCCCCGGTGTGTTTCAACACCGGGGTTTACTTTTGACTAAATTTGCCTAAATCGGTTAGGGTTTAGATGTCTTGAAAGAGACATGCGGATGTGGCTCAGTTGGTAGAGCACAACCTTGCCAAGGTTGGGGTCGCGAGTTCGAATCTCGTCATCCGCTCGAAGAGGTCTAAACCAAGATCCTTTGTTACATGGTGGAGTGGCTGAGCGGCCCAAAGCAACAGCCTGCAAAGCTGTCAACCCACGGGTTCAAATCCCGTCTCCACCTCCAAGAAATACCAACGGACGATTGGCGCAGTGGTAGCGCACTTCCTTGACATGGAAGGGGTCACTGGTTCGAACCCAGTATCGTCCACCGACAGAGAGTCTCCTCTTGGGCTAGTATGAGCCTATTCAGGAACGGATAGGAACCAAATGACAAACAAGATAAATAGATTCACAAAAACAACAATTCTTACAACAGTAGTCGTAGCTTCTTTAGTGGTTCCAGGAGCCGCTGTTTATGCTGCAAGCCCTGATGCATCATCAGTGGCAAAGTCATTGTCAAAAGCAGGCCTCGGATGCAAGGACTTAAAAGCAACCAACGCGAAGATTTTGTATGGCGGTAAGCGATGGACCTGCACAATTAAAGGTGTGAAGACCAATTTGGAATCCTATTCGTCAAGCAACTTAAAAAAAGTTGGCAAATACATGTGTGACTCTGGTTTTGACATTTCTACTGTGACTGATGGCAAGTCGTGGGTCATCGCTTCGGGAAATGCGGCCGTTGATAAATCAATCGCAAAGGCACTCAAGTTTTCCGTAAAGAAAACCTGCAAGTACTAGATTCAGTTTTAAACTCAGCTTTCTAGTCGAATAGCTTGATTCTAGAAGTTCTTTTCTAATTGAAATAGCTTTATTCCTTGCGTCATTGATTACGCGATCAAACCAGGTGAGTACCGACTAGTAATCCAATTACGTAGGTGATTCCCATAGTCATTCCACTGACTAGCAAGTTTCTAATAATTCCTCGACCAGATTTAGCTTTACCGATCTTGGCTGCTACAAGGCCCGTGATGACAAGTGCGATTGCAACAGACACTACTGTTGCAGGAATTCGGTACTCAGTCCATGGTCCTGTCACTGCAATCAGCGGGAGCAAACCACCTAGACCAAAAGCTACGAATGATGAGATGGCCGCTTGGGAAGGGCTAACGTGCTGTTCGGAGTCAATGCCTAGCTCAGCTTCAGCGTGAGCTTTAAGAGCGTCTTTAGCTGTTAGTTCCTCAGCAATGTTGATTGCTAAATCTGGTGAGATACCTTTTTGCTCGTAAAACCAAGCTAGTTCACGAAGCTCCAGTTCGGGGTTATCTAGAAGCTCTTGCCTTTCAACTGCGAGAGCAGCTTTCTCGCTGTCTTTCTGAGCGCTTACTGAGGTATATTCGCCACCAGCCATCGAGATAGATCCTGCAACTACGGCTGCGGTTCCTGCAATAAGAATTGATGATGCAGTTGCTCCTGGGGCTGCGGCAACACCTAGGACTAGACCCGAGGTGGACATGATTCCATCGTTAGCACCTAAAACACCCGCTCTAAGCCAGTTGAGTTTTGCTGCCATGCTTTGGCGTTGGAACTCTGCTTGGGCAATCTGGGTGTCAATCTTTTTGGAATTAGCTTTAGTCATAGTCCTAGGAAACACCATTGGAGGTGTTTCTAGTAGTAAGGGATGCCTTAGTTTCTCTGGAATAGACTTGGCAGATACAAGGTTACGGAGCAATTTTGAATAGCAACATTGAAGTGTCAATAGTCCTAGATGGTCAAAAGCAGCAGGTTCCTGCTGCCTCGACGGGCTTTACGCTATTCACAGAGAAGAACATTGTTGCCATGAAGGTCAATGGCGAGCCTAGAGATCTTGCTCACAACGTCCAAGAAGGCGACGTTGTTGAAGCCATCACTATTGATAGCCAAGATGGCCTAAACATCCTCAGACACTCTGCTGCTCACGTTCTAGCCCAGGCAGTCCAGAACATTAACCCAGAAGCAAAGCTGGGTATCGGCCCTCCAATCAAAGATGGTTTCTACTATGACTTTGATGTTGAGAACCCATTTACTCCTGAGGACCTAAAAGCCTTAGAGAAGGAAATGGAAAGAATTATTCGTGCCGGTCAACGCTTTGTAAGAAGAGTGACCAACGATGAGGACGCCAAGAAGGAACTTGGCAAAGAGCCATACAAGCTTGAACTAATTGGTTTGAAGTCAGGTAACTCTGATGTTGGCGAAGCATCTGTTGAAGTTGGTTCAGGTGAACTAACTATTTATGACAACTTTGATGCAAAAGAAGGCGTCGTTGTTTGGAAAGACCTATGTAGAGGTCCACACCTTCCAAACACCAGAATGATTGGCAATGGCTTTGCTCTCACTCGAGTTGCTGCTGCTTACTGGCGAGGCAACGAAGCAAACAAGCAGTTGCAAAGAATATATGGAACTGCATGGCCTACTAAAGATGAACTTAAAGCACACCAACTTCAACTAGAAGAAGCAGCGAAGAGAGATCACAGACGTTTAGGTGCTGAACTTGATCTGTTCTCCTTCCCTGAAGAAATTGGTTCTGGTCTTGCTGTGTTCCATCCACGCGGTGGAATCATTCGCAAGGTGATGGAAGATTACTCAAGACAGCGTCATGAAGAGAGTGGCTATGAATTTGTTTATAGCCCGCACGTAACCAAAGCAAATCTTTTTGAAACTTCAGGTCACCTTGAGTGGTATGCAGAGGGAATGTTCCCTCCGCTAAAACTTGATGAAGAACTTGATGATGAAGGAAACGTAAAGCGTCAGGCGCAGGATTACTACCTAAAGCCGATGAACTGTCCTTTCCACTGCTTGATTTATAAATCCCAAGCTAGGTCCTATAGAGATCTTCCACTTCGCATGTTTGAGTTTGGAACTGTCTACAGATACGAGAAGTCTGGGGTTCTACATGGAATTACTAGAGCTAGAGGTTTCACCCAAGACGATGCTCACCTGTATGTAGCTAGAGAAAGCATTGAAGTTGAACTAACAAACGTTTTGAACTTTGTCCTTGAACTTCTTCGTGATTATGGACTTACTGATTTCTATCTAGAACTTTCAACTAAAGAAGAAGGCAATCCAAAGTTCGTTGGTGACAATGACATCTGGGTTGAAGCTACTGAAACCTTAGAAAGAGTTGCCACTAACTCTGGTCTGCAGTTAGTTCCAGATCCAGGTGGAGCTGCTTTCTACGGTCCGAAGATTTCCGTTCAGGCAAAAGATGCAATCGGCCGTACCTGGCAGATGTCTACCATTCAGTTAGATTTCAATCTCCCTGAAAGATTTGATCTTGAATACACAGCTCCTGATGGAACCAAGAAGCGTCCTGTAATGATTCACAGAGCACTATTTGGTTCTATTGAAAGATTCTTTGGAGTTCTAACTGAGCACTACGCAGGACACTTCCCACCTTGGTTAGCTCCTGTTCAGGTTGTTGGTGTACCTGTTGCTGATGAGTTCAGTCCTTATCTACATGGCATTGCCGCTGAACTAAGAGCAGCTGGTGTTCGCATTCAGATTGACGACAGCGATGAGCGTATGCAGAAGAAGATTAGAAACCATACGTTGGCAAAGGTTCCATACATGCTTATTGCTGGAGCAGAAGATCAATCACAAGGTGCAGTGTCATTTAGATTCAGAGACGGTTCTCAAATCAATGGAATTCCAAGAGAAGAAGCTATTGCTCGTATCTTGAAAGAAATTGCTGAAAAGGTTCAGGTTTAGTGAACGAGGACTTTACTGGAGCGGAAGATGCTGCCACACTGCAAGGTGTTTCAGATCCGTTCCAAAGGTTGTGGACTCCACATCGTCTTGTTTACATTCAATCTGGTACCCAACCGCACGATGACGATTGTCCCTTCTGCATAGCTCCAACTCTTAGCGACGAACAGGCTCTGATTGTACATAGAGGAAAAAGCTGCTACGTGCTACTCAATCTCTACCCATACAACTCGGGGCATTTATTGGTTGTGCCTTATCGTCACATCCCTAACTACACAGATGCCAATGCCGAAGAGATCTTGGAATATGGAGAACTTACCCAGCAGGCTATGAAGGTCCTAAAGGCGGTTGGTGGAGCTCATGGCTTCAACATTGGTATGAACCAAGGGGAAGTAGCTGGAGCAGGTATTGCCTCACACCTTCACCAACATGTGGTTCCTAGGTGGCGAAATGATGCCAATTTCTTCCCAATCATCGCTCAAACCAAGGCTCTACCTAAGCTTCTGGGTGATGTGAGAGTTGAAATAGCCAATGCCTGGCTAAACAATTCTTAACCTTGCTTTTGCCTCTTATTTAGGCATTTAGAATAGTGGCATGACTGATAAAGCAAATGACTCTAAATCAACCCCATTAGTTAAGCGCGGCCTGGCAGAAATGCTCAAGGGTGGCGTAATCATGGACGTGGTTACCGCTGATCAAGCAAAGATTGCTGAAGATGCAGGTGCAGTAGCGGTAATGGCACTTGAGCGTGTACCTGCTGACATCAGAGCGCAGGGTGGAGTTGCTCGTATGAGCGATCCAGACCTAATCGATCAGATCATTTCAAGTGTTTCTATCCCAGTAATGGCTAAAGCAAGAATCGGTCACTTTGTTGAAGCTCAGATCTTGCAGTCCCTAAAGGTTGACTACATCGACGAATCAGAGGTTTTATCTCCAGCTGACTACGTTCACCACATTGATAAGTGGAAGTTTGACGTTCCTTTTGTTTGTGGAGCAACAAACCTAGGTGAAGCACTTCGTCGTGTAACAGAAGGTGCTGCAATGCTTCGCTCAAAGGGTGAAGCTGGTACCGGAGATGTTAGCGAAGCGATGAAGCACATCAGAACCATTCTTGGTGAAGTTCGTGCACTATCTGCTAAGTCTGAAGATGAACTATATGTTGCAGCTAAAGAACTACAGGCTCCTCTAGAACTAGTTAGAGAAGTAGCGCGCACAGGAAAGCTTCCATTGGTGCTCTTCACTGCCGGTGGTATAGCAACTCCTGCTGACGCTGCTCTAATGATGCAGATGGGTGCTGACGGAGTATTCGTTGGTTCAGGAATCTTTAAGTCTGGAAACCCAGCAGCAAGAGCTGCCGCAATCGTTAAGGCAACAACAAGCTACGACGACCCAGATGTTCTAGCGAATGTTAGCCGCGGACTAGGTGAAGCAATGGTTGGTATTAACGTTTCTGATCTACCTGCTCCTCACCGGTTAGCTGACAGAGGCTGGTAATTCTTGCTTCCAATCGGGGTTTTATCCCTTCAAGGTGACTTTCGTGAGCATCTACAAACTTTGGATGTACTCGGTATCGAAACTGTCCGTGTTAGAAAAGCATCTGATTTAGTTGGCATATCAGGATTAGTTATTCCAGGTGGCGAAAGCACAGTTATCGACAAGCTGAGTCAAGTCTTTGAACTCAGAGAACCAATCGTTGCCCTAATCAAAAGAGGTCTGCCTGTATTTGGCACCTGTGCTGGTTTGATTCTTCTAGCTGATCGAATAGTTGATGGAGTTGAAGGTCAAGAGAGTTTTGGCGGCCTGAATGTATCAGTCCAAAGAAATGCTTTCGGATCACAAGTTGATTCCTTTGAGGCTGATCTGAACTTTGAGGGTATTAGTAGGCCTATCCACGCAGCCTTCATTAGAGCACCCATAGTTTTAGAAATTGG
>JBIJAF010000015.1:0-35208 GCA_044345905.1 Rhodoluna sp. | reverse complement strand
CGGGTATAAGAACACCCGACTCCACCCGTAGACCACGACGGTTTATATATTTGGAGTCCTCGACTGTCTAATCAGGCATTCCGACTCATGCCAAGGCATTTACGGTTGCGGGTCAGCGCCGGGTTTACACCGGCTTCCCCTGAATAGTTTCGTAAAAGAACGTGATTAGGCTAACAGGAAATCTTGGACATTGTTTCAACAGGGCCAATGTCTAAATGAATCCTGTGAATATTTGCGCTGGAAGGACCATTTAACTTGTTCCAGCATGGCTGTTGCCTAGGTAAGTAGCGAGAATTCTCGCTGATGACCCGAATGTAACGACTTCGTCACAAAGGGTAATTTTTGAGAAAGCCTATGGTTTTTCCCCAAAGTTAATCTATTCTTAACAACACAGATGTTATCTCTGTCGTATTTCTATTCGATGAAGGTAACCCATATAAGGAGAAACACATGAATGCAAAACGTATCGCTCGTGCGATAGCGCTAGCTGCAGTTGGTTCCTTGGTTCTTACAGGAGCACCTGCTCTTGTGGGTCCAGCAACAGCTGCAACTAAGTCAACACTTATCATTCACTCACCAGCTAAGCTCACTTCGTTGAACTCAGGCACAAGTGATGGTAACACCACTTACAACTCACAGCTCGCTTACTTGACCGGCTCTGGTTTCCTTTACTACGACAACCAGACTGTTCTTAAGTACAACACCAAGCTTGGAAGCATGAAGATCTCTAAGAACACTTCAAAAGACTTCCGCATCACTTACACATTGGTAAAGGGTCAGACTTGGTCAGACGGCACTCCTATCACAGCCCACGACATGTTGCTAAGCCACATCACTAGTGCAGACGAGTACTCAAAGTCTGCTCAATTGGGTGACCCTTCAACCACAACAGCTGCATTCGACAGCGTTGGCTACGGTGGCACCTACGGTGAAAACGTAGTTGGTCTTCCAACTGTTAGCAAGGATCAGCTTTCTATTGAAGTTAGATTCAAGAAGCCTCTTCCAGACTGGCAGCTACTAGCACCAGGTGTGTCACCAGTACACGCTCTGTCATTGCTAGCTGACAAGAAGGTTGGCCTACAGTCACCTGCTGCAAACACAGCTGCTAAGGCTAAATTCCTAAGCGCTTTCCAGAAGAAGACCAAGGCTCACTTGCTTGCAATGGGTAAGGTTTGGACTGAAGATTACAACATCACTGCTGTAACTTCTGCGACAAACAAGCTTCTGTTGATCAGCAATGGTGGATACATCATTCAGTCTGCAGTTAAGGACGTATCATTCACCTTGGTTCAGAACCCTAAGTACAACTCTGGTCCTGCGATGTCTAAGACAGCCCCAGTGAAGACTGTAATCATCAAGGTAATTGAGAACGACACATCAGCTGTTCAGGCTTTGCGCAACGGTGAAGTTGACCTTTACTACAACACAAACCCAACAATTGCTGGTAACGCGTCTCTAAAGGCACAGGGTGCGAACATCACTGTTCTAACCAGGAAGGGTGCTGGTTACTCACACTTCAACCTTCGTGTTGGTGAGCCATTCGGTGGAGAAAACCCATACCGTGGTCCATTCTTCGGTATGAGCCAGAAGGCTAAGGATCTGCGTACAGCATTCATGTATGTAATTCCTCGCCAGCAGATGGTAGACAACTTCATCCAACCGCTTGACCCAGTAAGCGCTGGTGGAGCAGTTATCAAGCCTATGGACACACACTTTGCGTTCCAGGGAACCACAGAGTACAACAACATCACTAAGGCAACTGGTATGTCAAAGTACACAACTGGTTCACAGGCTGACCGCACTGCTCTAGCTCTTGCATTGGTAAAGAAGCACTTCCCAACTGCATCTGCTACAGAGTCAAAGGTTAACGTCAAGTTGATGTTCGCTAACGCTTCAGCACTTCGAGTCTCATTGGCTCAGCTGATCAAGGCAGAAGCTGCTAAGGCTGGATTCAACGTAGACATCACTGGAAGCGCAAACTTCTCAGCTGATATCACAAACGTAGACTATGACGCGACTATGTTCGGTTACGGTCTAACTTCTGTTAGCCAGGCAACTGCGACAGCTATTTACAAGTCAAACGGTGGAAACAACGCTTATGGTTGGAACAGTGCGACTATTGACCGCGAGGTTGAGAAGCTAGAAAGTAGCATTCTTACCCCTGCACAGGCAACAGCTGCACGTATCGCAATTGAGAAGATCTCTGTTGCTAACGCGTACGGGTTCCCTCTGTACCAGAACCTAACAACTGCTGCATCGAACAAGGACCTGAAGAACTTCAAACCAGCTCCACTAGGTGCGAACCTAGTATGGAACTACTGGGAGTGGAACTTCAAGCCATAGTTCTTGAAAACCTATAAAATTGTGGGAGCATCCTATTTGGGTGCTCCCACTTTTTAGGTGGGGAGGACGAACTTCTCGGCAACACTCGTTCGTCAAAGTTTTAAAGGTAGTTTTTGTAAATTGACTTAGGTCACTGGAAAGGTCTCTTGTGTTTGCATACATTTCAAGACGATTAGGCATGATGCTTCTTATCGTTTTCGGAGCAAGCTTCATGGTTTACAACTTGCAAGCTATTTCATCAAACCCTCTTGAGGCTTTTGCTGAGAGCACCGAGAAGAACAAAGAACAGCAGATGGCTCGTTTGATTCGAGAATTGAATCTCGATGTGCCACCTCCAGTGCGTTACTTTATTTGGTTCAGAGGAATCATCGCTGGTCTATGGGGTCAACTAGATCTTGGCCAAACACGCGACAACTTTATGGTTATGGATCAGATTGCAGCTGCTATTCCAATCACTTTCAGACTTGTTATCGCCTCAACAATCTTGGCAATCCTCCTGGGTATCACAATCGGTATGATCACTGCTATTCGTCAGTACAGCCGTTTTGACTACACAATGACATTTGTTTCTTTCCTTCTATTCTCACTTCCAATCTTCTGGGTTGCCGTTCTTCTAAAGGAGTACATGGCAATTCAGTTCAACGACTTCCTAGTAAATCCTCAAATACCGATTGAGATAGTGGTGATCATCGGCTTAATTATCGGGTTTGTATTTGCTGGAATCGCAGGTGGTACTAGGAAACGATTCCTGACTATCTTTGCTGGAGTTTCAGTTTTGGCAGGAGCTTTGGTGTTCGGGATGAGCTCTTCGAGCTGGTTCACCGATCCAGGACTAGGAATCATTGGTGTTGGAATTATGTCCTTCGTAGCTGCTGCAGTAACCACTCAGTTGTCTACTGGCTTAGATAACAAGGCATCCTTGAGGACGGCTCTGTCAGCAGCATCTGTTGTGACTATTAGCTACTATCCAATGCAGCTTCTTCTTGGACCTGATTCCGGTCTTCTAAGTGTTTTCCTAGCTTTCAGCATCACCATCGCACTTTCATCGATCATTGGTTACTTCATGGATACCGAAGATAGAAAAGTAAACATCCGCGTTGGTGTACTGACAGCTTTCGTAGGTACCTTTGTCTTGTTCATTGACAGATCTATGCAGGAATTCAACGCCTACATGTTCTCAGATGCTATTGGTGGACGCCCTGTCTCGACTCTAGGTCAGGCTAACGATGTTCTAAGTCCTGAGCAGCAGGGAAGCTTCTGGATTTCTGGACTTGACGCTGTAATGCACTTGGTGCTTCCAACCGTTGCTTTAACTTTGGTTTCTTTCGCGGGATATGTTCGTTTCTCTAGAGGAAGCTTGCTAGAAGTTCTGAACATGGACTACATCAGAACTGCCCGAGCAAAGGGTCTTACAGAGAGAACTGTAATTACCCGCCACGCTATGAGAAATGCAATGTTGCCTTTGACCACAATCCTTGTGAACGACTTTGCAGGTGTTATTGGTGGAGCGATTATTACTGAAAGCATTTTCCAGTGGAGTGGTATGGGCTCTTTGTTCAACCAAGCACTGAGGAGTTACGACCTGAATCTTCTGATGGGTGTATTTATCATCGGTGCGGTTTTGACTGTTGTTGCAAACCTGGTCGCAGACCTTCTCTATGGAGTTGTTGACCCTCGTATTCGAATCAGAAAGTAGATCAAGATGGCTGACTTAGAAAAGAACAATTCGCAATATAGCGAAAAAGCTGAAAACGAGATTGAGCTCAAAGAGACTGCTGGTCTAAGCCAGGGTCAGATTATTCTTAGACGTTTCGTTCGTCACAAGGCTGCAATGATTTCTGTGTTCGGACTATTGTTCGTCATCCTCTTCAGCTTCTCCGCTTCAGGTATCCACTTAGGAACCGAAGATAACCCGATCACTGTCAAGGGTTGGTGGCCTTACACTATCGACGACATTGACCCTGAAGGCGCAATCAACAGCATGTGTGAGAACGGTATTCCAGGATGTCCAACAATGGACTTCCTACCTGACTTCATTGATGGCGACGGAATGGGCTTTGGAGCTCACCCTCTAGGTATGGACCAGATTGGTACTGACTACCTAGCACTAGTTGTTCGTGGTGCAGAGCAGTCCATCATGGTTATGTTCATCGTTGGTTTCATGGGTCTAATCATTGGAACTGTAGTTGGAGCTATCGCTGGTTTCTACGGGGGCATTGTTGATGCTATTTTGATGCGTGTAACAGATATGTTCTTGGTAACGCCAACGCTCATCATCGGAGCTGTGATCGGTTTCCAATTCGGAAACCTAGGTGTTATTCCACTGGCCATCATGTTAGGTTTCTTTGCCTGGATGGGTCTGGCTCGATTTGTTAGAACAGACTTCCTAACTCTAAGAGAGCGCGAGTTCGTTGACGCTGCCAGAGTTGCAGGCGCAAGCAACCGAAGAATTATCTTCAAGCACATCTTGCCGAATGCAATGGGTATCATCATCGTTGCAGGAACGCTATTGATGTCAGGAGCTATCTTGATTGAGTCTGCTCTGAGCTTCCTTGGTTTCGGTGTTAGAGCTCCGGACGTTTCACTTGGTCTATTGATCAGCAAGTATCAGGACACCTTCAGCGTGGCACCGTTCTTGTTCTGGTGGCCAGGTCTGTTCATCATCTCAATTGCCTTGTTCGTGAACTTCATCGGAGATGGTTTGAGAGATGCGTTCGACCCACGTCAGAAGAAGAGAATTAGCCTGAAGGAAAGATTCAAGTCATCAACGATGAAGGTTAAGGCTTAATGAAGTCCTTTGATTCTTTCACTAATGAGCTGGTAGGCGAGACCGCTGTCGCTGCTGGTACTTTGGCTGATCGAAGTGAACTCACTATCGGTCTTCTCCTTCTGGAGGAATTTGCCAACAGTCCAGCGTTGAACGCTATCGCTAACCCAGCGTTGTCTTCCGTTAGCGGGAGCTACCCAAACGCGGGTCTTAGTGTCGGAATGATGCACCAGCAAAGCCCACTTGGTTTCCAAGGAAGTAATGTCTGCGTAATTGATTTCAGTTCTTCTGATCGGGTTGACAACAACCAAACTGGTCTCTTTGAGGATCAGCTTTGGTCTAACCCAGAAGATGTAGACAACGAAGGCAACGGTAGCCGATGCTGTGAGGTCAAGAAGGAGAATGCTTCCTTCACTTGGGTAAGCAACAGCTTGGGTCAAAAACAAAGCATTCAAAACGAAAGCAACACTAGCCCAGCCCAGGTTACCCTTGGGGCGAAAAACTTGATTCTGTTTCATGACTCAATCATCGCATCTAATTCATTCGATGGAATAGGAAATAACTAATGACTAAGCCAGTACTTAAGGTATCTAACTACAACGTTGACTTCTGGGTTGATGGTGTCTGGTACCCAGCAGCTATCGACATGAACTACGAGGTCATGCCGGGTAAGACCCTAGCCATCGTAGGTGAGTCAGGTTCAGGAAAGTCTTCCAGCTCAATGGGTCTTATGGGCCTTCTGGCTTCTAACGCTAGAACCTCGGGAACTGTTGAAGTCCAGGGTGTTGACATGCTCAGTGCTAGCCCAGCCTTGGTTAGAAAGTACCGCGGTAAGGAAGTTGCTTACATCTTCCAAGAGCCAATGACTGCCTTGAACCCTGTTTATACAATCGGTTTCCAGATTGTTGAAACACTTAGAAACCACTTCCCAATCAGCCAGAACGCAGCTAAAGATCGTGCTGTTGAACTGATTCAGATGGTTGACATTCCAAACCCTGAAGCATCTTTTTCTAAGTACCCTCACCAGCTATCCGGCGGTCAAAAGCAGAGAGCAATGATTGCTATTGCTCTAGCTTGTGACCCTGCTCTTCTAATTGCTGATGAGCCAACCACTGCACTGGATGTTACCGTTCAGGCTGAAATTCTTGACTTGATGAGAGATCTTCGTCACAAGCTAAACTCAGGTATTTTGCTGATCACCCACGACATGGGTGTTGTTGCTGATATGGCTGATGACATCCTGGTTATGAAAGATGGTGAGACTGTTGAATACGATTCAGCTGACAACATCTTCAACAGACCAAAGCACCCGTACACAAAGGAACTTCTAAAGTCAGTTCCTCGTCTAGGTTCTGCTCCAAGCAGACCACAGATCAAGTCAAAGGGTGTTGAGCCAGTTCTTTCAATGTCTGGTGTGACAATCGAATATCCAAAGCGTGGACGTGTTCCTGCTTTCACCGCTGCAAAGGACATCAACTTCGACATTTTCCCTGGTGAGATCCTTGGTCTCGTAGGAGAGTCTGGTTCTGGTAAGACCACAATTGGTCGTGCCGCTATTGGTCTTCTGCAAGCTAAAGAAGGTTCTATCAAGGTTGTTGGCAAGGAAATTGGTAGGGCAACTGGAAAAGAGCTTAAGGACATCCGTAAGCACACCGGTATCGTCTTCCAGGACCCAGCATCTTCTCTAAACCCTCGTCTACCTATCGGTGAGAGCATCGGAGAGCCTCTGCTACTAGCAGGCGTTGCTAAGGGTGCTGAACTTGATGTTCTAGTTGAAGAACTACTAGACCAGGTTGAGCTAGCTCGTTCATACAGAAACCGCTACCCACACGAACTTTCAGGTGGTCAGCGTCAACGTGTTGGTATCGCTAGAGCTCTTGCTCTGAGCCCAGATATCTTGATTGCCGATGAGCCGACTTCTGCTCTGGACGTATCAATTCAGGCTAGATTCCTTGATTTGCTTCTAGATCTGCAGTCCAAGTTGAAGTTTGCTTGTTTGTTCATTAGCCACGACATTGCTGTTGTTGAAATTCTGGCTCACAGAATTGCAGTTATGCAGCACGGTCGCTTGGTTGAAATCGGTGAACGTGACGATATTCTAAACAACCCTAAAGACCCTTACACTAAGGCACTTTTGGCTGCTGTTCCTGTTCCAGACCCTAAGGAACAGAAGAAGCGTCGTGAGGCTAGAGCTAAGCTTTTGGCGGCAGCTAAATAGATTAGAGCCTTCTTTGGCTTAGGCAGGCTCATTTAGGGCCTATCTAAGTTAGACTTTAGGTATTCGAGCTCTTGCATTGCACGTCTGCTCAAACAATAAAGCGTTGAAGTGATTACTCTTTTTGCGCTGACCGATGCCCTAAAGGACCCACAGTAATGGCTCAAGTAACAAGAGATGATATCCGCAACGTAGCAATCGTGGCACACGTTGACCATGGCAAGACAACTTTGGTTGATGCCATGCTTCGCCAGACCGGTTCATTCAGCGATCACGCCCAGCTAGGCGAGCGCATGATGGACTCAGGTGACCTAGAGCGTGAAAAGGGTATTACTATCCTTGCCAAGAACACAGCTATCGCCTACAAAGGCGCATCAGCTAATGGCAAAGAAATCACAATCAACGTAATTGACACCCCAGGTCACGCTGACTTCGGTGGCGAAGTTGAACGTGGACTATCAATGGTTGATGGTGTTGTTCTTTTGGTTGACGCATCTGAAGGTCCACTACCGCAGACTCGTTTCGTTCTTCGTAAGGCACTTGAGGCTAACCTCACAGTTATTCTTCTAGTCAATAAGACTGACCGTCCAGATGCACGTATTGATGAAGTTGTTGAAGAGACACACGACCTTCTTCTAGGTCTTGCATCAGACATTCACGAAGATGTTCCAGATCTAGACATTGATGCAATCCTTGAGCTTCCAGTTATTTATGCTTCTGGTCGTGCAGGTCGTGCAAGCCTCAACAAGCCAGCTGATGGTGCAATGCCAGACAGTGAAGATCTTGAGCCACTATTCGGTGCAATCTTGAAGCACATTCCAGCTCCTACCTATGACGATGAAGCTCCTCTGCAAGCTCACGTTACAAACCTTGACGCATCTCCATTCCTTGGTCGTCTAGCTCTTCTTCGTATCTTCAACGGAACTATCAAGAAGGGTCAGCAGGTTGCTTGGGTTCGCCAGGATGGCACAACTCAGAACGTAAAGATCACAGAACTTCTAAAGACCAAAGCACTAGACCGTTTCCCAACTGAATCAGCTTCAGCTGGTGACATTGTTGCGGTTGCTGGTATTGAGAACATCACCATTGGTGAAACTCTTGCTGACCCGAATGATGTTCGTCCACTACCGATGATCACAGTTGATGATCCTGCTATCTCGATGACTATTGGTATCAACACCTCACCAATGGCAGGTCGTGTTAAAGGAGCAAAGGTTACGGCTCGTCTAGTGAAGGATCGTCTAGATCGTGAACTTATCGGTAACGTATCCCTAAAGGTTCTACCTACCGAGCGTCCAGATGCTTGGGAAGTTCAGGGTCGTGGAGAGCTTGCTCTTGCCATCTTGGTTGAGCAGATGCGTCGTGAAGGCTATGAACTAACTGTTGGTAAACCACAGGTAGTTACCAAGAAGATCGATGGAAAGTTGCACGAGCCTGTTGAAGATTTGACTATCGATGTTCCTGAAGAATTCTTAGGCGCTATGACTCAGCTACTAGCTGCTCGTAAGGGTCGCATGAAGAACATGGTGAATCATTCAACCGGTTGGGTTCGCATGGAGTTCCTAGTTCCATCACGTGGACTAATTGGTTTCAGAACTGAGTTCCTAACAAGCACCAAGGGAACTGGTATCGCTAACGCCATCTCAGCAGGCTATGAGCCATGGGCTGGAGAGATTGTTACTCGTATCAACGGTTCTCTAATTGCTGACCGTGCAGGGGTAGCAACTCCATTCGCGATGATTGCTCTGCAAGAGCGTGGATCATTCTTTGTTGACCCAACCAGCGAAGTTTACGCAGGTATGGTTGTCGGTGAAAACTCTAGAGCCGATGACATGGATGTGAACATCACTAAAGAAAAGAAGCTCACCAACATGCGTGCAGCTTCAAGCGATGAATTCCAGTCACTGACACCTCCACGCAAGCTTTCTCTAGAAGAATGTCTAGAGTTTGCTCGTGAAGACGAGTGTGTTGAAGTTACTCCTGAAGCAACTCGTATCCGCAAGGTTGAACTAGATGCCAACATTCGTGCTCGTAACACTTCTGCTAAGAAGCGTGCGAACGAGAACGCTGGCTAGTCAAATGCTTAAACGAAAAATGGACCTCGATTGAGGTCCATTTCTCTTTAAAGCTGATTTATTAATTACTTCTTAGCTGGCTTTAGGTAAAGGTAAGTTACCGGGATTAGGTAAGCAAACCAAACAATTGTCTCCAGGATTGCAGGAGCTGATCTGAAGCTAACTGTTCCTCTTAGTAGGACATCTACGAAGCTGTCCTTCGGGATAATACCACTTACGTCATAAGCCTTCTCAGTTAGGAATGGGAACCAACCAATGTCTTGAAGTTCGTGAATTCCATAAGCAAGGATTCCTGCTGCAACAACAATCAAGAATGCTCCGGTGTATTTGAAGAACTTGCTGATGTTAAGTTTTAGCGCTCCACGGTAAATCAGGTAGCCAAGACCAGCAGCAACTAGTAGGCCAAGTGTTGCACCTAGCACTGGATTGGTGTCATCACCTGCAGCACGAGAGGAGCTCCATAGGAACACGGAGGTTTCAACACCTTCACGGATAACTGCGAAGAAGGCAACGCCAACAAGAGTCAATACAGAGGTTGAGGCTAAATCAATCTTTTTGTGTAGTTCACCTTTGAGGGCTCTGCTCTGCTGTGACATCCAGAAGATCATCCAAGTCACAAACACAACGGCCACGATAGAAGCTAGGCCTGCAATCATTTCGTTGATGCCTTCAGGGGCAACAGAAACAAATACGGTTAGACCAACACCTACCAAGATGGAGACCAGGATGGCAGCTAATGTGCCCCAAAGCACAGCAATAGCGCCTTTTTTGTTGTTTGTTTTGTTCAGGTAGGCAACCAAAATACCTACGATTAGTGCTGCTTCTAGGCCTTCTCTAAGGCCTATCAGGAAGTTTGCTAACAATTTTTCCTTTCGCGATGGTTATCAGACCATTCGAAGTTAGGGTTACCTAAGTAAAGATACCCTAAGTTCATACTTAGGTCAATGGAAGGAAGAACTGAACTAAGGTTTTTCTATGGCCAAACAATCCTTCAACGCTAAAAGAATATTTTTAGTACACGCCCACCCTGATGATGAGTCTCTTCAAACTGGGCACGTTATGGCCGATGCAGTGCTTCGCGGGGCTGAAGTATTTCTCTTTACCCTCACTAGAGGTGAGCGAGGCAAAGCAAAGCTTGAAGAACTAAAGTCTTTGGAAGCTAACCCATCAGCGATGGGAGCTTTCCGATCAGGTGAACTAAAGAATGCCATGGCTGCTCTTGGAGTAAAGAACTTTAAATTCGCAGGCACCAGAGCCTATATCGATAGCGGCATGAGAATTGGAAACCTAGGAGTTCCAACTACTCCACTAAAACTTGATCAGATGTCTTTGGCAGCAGTTTCAATTCCTGTTGTTGCAGATGACATCTATCAGGCCATGGTTGCGTTCAAACCAGATGCTGTCATTACCTATAACGCTAAGGGTGGTTATGGTCATCCAGATCACAAGAAAGCCCACGATGCCACAGCGATGGCGATGAGAAGGTATCGCAAAGAAGTCAAGGGCAAGAAACCAACCTTCTGGGTTATCTCTGAACCAGGAGAGAGAGCAACAGTAATCATCGGTGGGGAAAAGACTGCAGAACTCAAGAAGGCTGCACTTCAAGCACACGCTAGCCAGGTAACAATAAAGAGAGATACGTATTCTGTTGCTTCAGGAATTGAATTCAAGTTCACAGACCCTGAGCGTCTTCGCCAGGCAAGCCCTAACTTCCTGCCTTGGTTCAAGCCAGCTTTCAAAGCTTTGTTTGGTTTCCCTTTAGGAATTCTTTTGGGCTATGCAGGTGCTCTCGTTCACAACATCGTTGCCGCTAACGACAGACAGTCGCCACTGGGGCTATATCTTGCTTTGGGAGCAACTGCATCCATCGCCTTTGGTCTTCGCACATGGAGGGGTTCAAGAGGAGCTATCTATCTTTTGAATGCTGGAATGCTTGTCTCAATCTGGTGGCTATCTCGCAATGAGACCTTTGATGCTTTCATTGCCGATGACAAGTATGGCAACCGTTATGTCCTGTTTGCCATTGCCATTTGTATTGTGGCAGCGGTATTTCCAAAGATTGATGTGGCAAAGTGGCGTGCAAGATCAAGAAAAGCCCACCTCTAGAGAGATAATTGAACTCAGGAATGAAAAGGATTATCTAAGTGACTTACGTAATTGCACTACCTTGTGTTGATGTCAAAGACAAAGCTTGTATAGCTGAGTGCCCGGTTGACTGTATCTACGAAGGTGACCGCATGCTCTACATCCACCCAGATGAGTGCGTTGACTGTGGTGCTTGTGAGCCAGTATGTCCAGTAGAAGCTATCTACTACGAAGATGACCTTCCTGCTCAGTGGGCTGACTACTACAAGGCCAATGTTGAATTCTTTAGCGTTGTTGGATCTCCTGGCGGAGCTGCCAAGGTTGGTCCTATTGAAGGCGATCACGAAGTGATCAAAGCTCTCCCGCCACAGGCCTAAGCCATGTTTGATCGCTTGCCGGAATATCCTTGGCAAAAACTAAAGCCATATCAAGCGATAGCTGAAAAGCATGCCAACGGCATGGTTGATCTAAGTGTTGGATCTCCTGTTGACCCAACGCCAAAGATTATTCAAGATGCTATTAGAGATTCCACGAACGCTCCTGGCTATCCATCAACTGGTGGTTCGCTTGAGTTCAGAACAGCAGTTGCTGAATGGTTTGGTAGAAGACGTGGTGTGGAACTAACCGCTGATCAAGTAATGCCAACAATCGGTTCCAAAGAATTTATTTCCTTCCTTCCACTGATGCTTGGCCTTGGTAAAGGCGATGTTGTTGTTCAACCTTCTGTTGCATACACCGCTTACGTTGTTGGAGCTGCTTTATGTGGTGCTGAAATCATTAGCGAAGATGATCCGACAAAGTGGCCTGAGAACACCAAACTAATTTGGATTAACTCACCTGGTAACCCTGATGGTCGCGTACTAGATGTTGCAGAAATGAAAGCAGCAGTTGTCAGAGCGCGTGAATTAGGCGCAGTTTTAGCAAGCGATGAATGTTATGCAGAGCTTGGTTGGGGTCATTGGGCAGAGACAAGAATCCCATCGGTCTTAGACCCAAGAGTTTGTGAAGGCTCGTACGAGAACCTTTTAGCTATCTATTCTTTGAGTAAGCAATCAAACCTCGCTGGTTACCGAGCGGCATTCGCAGCTGGTCCTGAAGCTCTCATCAAGGGACTTGTGAACATCAGAATGCATAGCGGTCTAATCATGCCTGCTCCAGTTCAGAAGGCAGTGATAGCTGCCCTTGGCGATGAAGAGCATGTGGCAGCTGAGCGAGCTATCTACCAAAAGCGTCGCGAAGTTCTAATAGAAGCAGTCAAGGCTTATGGCTTTGAGATAGCCGAATCTCAGGCAGGCCTTTACCTCTGGGCAACCCTTGGGGAGGACTGCTGGGTAACTGTAAAGAGGATGGCAGATCTAGGCATCTTGGTAGTTCCAGGCGAGTTCTATGAAGCCGGAGGCAGCAAGTACGTGAGGTTCTCAATTACTGCTACCGACGAGAAGATATCTGAGGGTGCCGCTAGATTGACCAATGCTCTAGGGTTAACTCAATAGTCAATAGATACGCAGGAGCAAGTTTTGTCAGCTGATAACAACTCGAAAGTCACCCTGAATTACCCAGGTGGAACTGCCGATTTTCCTATTATTCAAGCCACCGATGGTGACTCAGTAATTGACTTCTCCAAGCTAAATGCCAGCACTGGTTTGAACTCTTATGACATTGGTTTCGTAAACACTGCCAGCACAAAATCAGCCATCACATACATCGATGGTGATGCAGGAATTCTTAGATACCGCGGTTACCCAATTGAACAACTTGCTGGTTCAAAGAGTTTTATTGAAACTGCTTATCTTTTGATTTATGGTCAGCTACCAAACGCACAGGAACTAAGCGATTGGGATGAGCGTCTTCGCAGACACACATTGATACACGAAGATCTAAAGAACATCTTCCACTCAATGCCACAGTCTGCTCACCCGATGTCAGTGCTATCAGCAGGTGTTTCAGCTCTTTCAACTTTCTACCAAGACTCACTAAACCCACACGATGACTATCAGGTTGAACTATCAACTGTTCGTCTACTTGCAAAGCTTCCAACTCTTGTTGCTTATTCACACAAGAACGCATTAGGACAAGCACTTCTTTACCCAGATAACTCATTGAGTTATGTTGAGAACTTCCTTCGTATGAGCTTTGGCAACATGGCTGAGCCTTTCATCCAGAACCCTGTTATCACTAAGGCTCTAGACACACTTCTAGTTCTGCACGCAGATCACGAACAGAACTGTTCAACATCAACTGTTCGACTTGTAGGTTCTTCACAGGCAAACCTATTTGCGTCTGTATCAGCTGGTGTTTCAGCACTGTTTGGTCCACTACACGGTGGAGCTAACGAAGCAGTTCTTGAGATGCTTGCTCACATCAGAGACTCCGGTGAATCAGTACAGAAGTTCATTGAGCGAGTCAAGAACAAAGAAGACGGCATCAAGCTAATGGGATTCGGTCACCGTGTTTATAAGAACATGGATCCAAGAGCAACCATCGTCAAGGCAACTGCTGACAGAGTTCTTGCAGATCTCGGAGTAAAAGACCCTCTACTTGATATCGCTAAGGAACTAGAAGCTGCAGCTCTTGCTGATGAATACTTCATCTCAAGAAAGCTATATCCAAACGTTGACTTCTACACCGGTGTTATCTACAAGGCAATGGGATTCCCAACCCGTATGTTCACAACCCTGTTTGCTATGGGACGTCTTCCAGGTTGGATCGCTCACTGGCGTGAAATGAACCACGATGCAGCCACCAAGATTGGCCGCCCTCAGCAGCTATACATTGGTGAGACTGTTAGGAAGCTGAACTAGCTTTAATAATCTTTGTTTGTTCTCTATAAACAGTAGGGAACAGAATGAAAAACGCCGCTAGAGCCGCTATTCCAGAGACGACAAACACTTCTCTCACGCCAAAGAATTCGATAGCTAATCCTGCGATACCCATTGAGCCGATGCTTGCTACAGACACAACAGCTCCGAAGGCAGCAAACACCCTGCCTTGAAGTTCATGAGGAGTTTCCTTGATCATCATTCCAACGCCGTAGCTATTGATAGTTGCGTTAGCAGCACCAGCTATGAACCAGATAATCATTACCACCCAGTAGTTAGGTGCAATTCCTACAAAGGCACCTGAAACAGAAAGTATTCCCATTCCGGCAGCCAGAACCTTCAACTCAGTTGATAGAGAGACTTTGGTGCGGCCAATCAAAATGTTTGACAACAGCAATCCCAGTGCGAATAGCGTGCCAACGACACCATAGATGAATGAGTCTCCACCCATAATTCTTGTAATCAAGAAAATGTCGCCAACGTTGATAACGCTCACGCAGAATACTAAACCGAAGACCAAGATAACTAGAGATCTAAGTAGGGGGCTCTTCATTAGGAACTTGAATCCTTCAGTCGTATTTGACTTTTCACCTTCAGCAAGTTCTTCAGGCTCATGATTAACTTTCATGATGAATGGAACCAAAGCCATAAGGGCTGTGAAGGTTGCATCAATTACAAATGTCCAGAAGTAACCTGTTGCTTTGACTAGGAAGCCAGCTAGGAAAGGTCCAGCTAAACCTGCCAGAGAGAAATAACTTTGGATAGTTCCCATAGCTCTGCTGATGTCTTCTTTTGTTGCAAGTAGGGGAGTCAGCTTCGCCCAAGTTGGACCTGAAATAGATGCGCAGGTATTTGCTATAAACAACAGAGCTAGCGTCATCCAGTGTTCAATGTCCTGGCTGAGAAGGAAGATGGATGATCCACCAATCACAGCAACAATCGGAATTACCTGTCTTGTGCTGAAACGGTCAGCAATGGTTCCTGCCCAAGGGGAAAAGATAATGACCGGGAGAGTTCCGACGATGAGCAGTAGTGCAACAGCTGCGGGGCCCGCTTTTTGCTCTCGGAAAATGAGAGTGAAGATTGTCAGTCCGCTACCCAGAAGGCTGAATGCTCTAGCTAGAGCAATTCCCTGAATCTTTCCCCATTGGGTTTGAGTCGGTTCAATCATCGCTATTTAATTTCTAGCCAGTAAACCACGGTGTCGCCATAAGACTTTTCTTCAGTGACCTTAAGTTCTTCCGGTAACTCTGGAATTGGTGTTCTTGAAGATCTCTCCAAGATAATCACTGCATTTTCTTTGAGGTGAGGAAGTAGTGCCGTCAGGTTTTCTTTGATTTCTGTGTTAGACACCTCATAAGGAGGATCAATGAAGACCAGGTCAAACTTGCTTGAGAAGGTCGCTAGGTAAGAAGAAACTGACTTGCCTTCAGCTCTGATGTCGCAATCCAATTCTTCTTTCTGGAGAGCTGCTTTGATCATTCTCTGGTTGGTGATGATGCCACCTAGAGCCTGCTTGTTGTTTTCAACAAGTAGGAGTGATCTTGCTCCACGGCTAGCAGCTTCAAAACCCAAAGCTCCGGTTCCCGCATAAAGATCCAGAACATCAGCACCATCAATAAGGTCAAGTGCCTCAAGGCGATTGAAGATACTCTCGCGAATACGGTCGGATGTTGGCCTCGTTACTTTTGCTGGAGAGGCTAGTGTTCTTGAGCCGGCGATACCGCCAATGATTCTGGTCATAGTGTCCCTAGCCTAACTTGTCCTAGGCTTCGGCGAAGATTGACTCATGTTGTTACCGCTTACGCCCTTAGACCGCCTGATAGGCGATAAGACCGCTAAGGCATTGGCCAAGAACCTAAATATCAAGACTGCAGCAGACCTACTTCAGCATTACCCAAGAAGGTATTCCTCCAGGGGTGAACTAACGCCAATCAAAGAGATACCTGTTGGTGAGACAGTAACCCTTGTTGCCGATGTGGTGGAGGTCTATGAAAGACGCATGAAGGGTAAATCAGGCGTCATTCTAGAAGTGAAGCTAACCGATGGCGAAGGTTTTGTAACTGCAACCTTCTTCAATCAAGCATGGAGAGCTCAGAAGCTAAGACCTGGTGTGAGAGGTCTTTGGGCAGGAAAGATTGGTAGCTACCAAAACAAACTTCAACTAGCTCACCCTGATTATGAACTCTTTGGTGATGAGATTGAAGATGAAGTTGCCAAAGCCTGGGCTGAACTACCAATTCCTATTTACCCAGCATCATCAACTTGTTCAACCTGGATGATTCAAAGGGCATTGCGAGTAGTTCTTGATGTAATTCCAACAATCGAGGATGAAGTTCCTGAAGATCTCAGAAAGAAACATGATCTTCTAGCGCTTCACGATGCAATTGTGAAGATTCACCAACCAACCAACATGGGGGATTGGATGGCAGCCAGAGATAGCTTGAGGTATCACGAAGCATTCATCCTCCAATCAACCTTGGTGAAAAGAAGACTTGAGAATCAACATCAGAAGAGCACAAGTCGTGTTTCAACCGACAAGGGCTACCTCTCTCAATTCGATGAAAGCCTTCCATTCACTTTGACTAATGGGCAGGTAACCATTGGGCAAGACATTGCTGAAGATCTGTCTCAATCACATCCCATGAACCGACTGCTTCAAGGTGAAGTCGGATCTGGTAAAACTTTGGTTGCTGTTAGAGCGATGCTCACAGTTGCTGATAGCCAAGGGCAGTCAGCACTACTTGCCCCAACAGAAGTTCTAGCAGCCCAACACTTCAAATCTATTGAACGAACAATTGGACCAAAGTTAGCTAAAGAACTTGGATTTACTTTGCTAACTGGACAACTAAATGCAGCAGACAGAAAAACCGCTCTTTTGAACATGGTTTCAGGCAAGGCAAAGATTGTTGTTGGAACTCACGCTTTGTTTGCGAGCAAAGTTGAGTTCTTTGATTTGGGTTTGATTGTTGTTGACGAACAGCATCGTTTCGGTGTTGACCAAAGAGAAGCACTAAGGCTCAAGGGCAAATTGCCTCCACATGTTCTAACTATGACCGCAACACCAATTCCTAGAACTTTGGCCGTGACAGTGTTTGGTGACCTGGATGTTTCAATATTGACCGAACTGCCAGCAGGTAGACAGGCCATCACTTCACACGTAATTACAGATGATCAGCCAGCACTGGTAGCCAGAGTGTGGCAAAGAGTTGCTGAAGAAGTGTCTAATGGCCGACAAGCCTTTGTGGTTTGTCCACGCATCGATGAATCGGATGAGGGTGAAGAACTTATTGCAAGTGGTGGAGCTGCTCAAGAAGATGATGAGTTCCTTGAAGAAGGTAAGACTCCTAAACCTAAGAGACCATTAGCAGCAGCCATAAGTGTTGCTGAAGCATTAAAGAAAAACCCTGCACTGAAAGGCTTAAGGATTTCTGTTCTTCACGGTAGACAGTCTTCTGAAGAGAAGAACGAAATTATGACTGCCTTCTCCAATAAAGAGACTGATGTTCTTGTCTCAACCACAGTTATTGAAGTTGGTGTGGATGTTCCTAATGCCACCACCATGGTCATTCTCGATGCAGACCGATTCGGAATTTCACAACTTCATCAGCTCAGAGGTCGTGTTGGTCGAGGTGGATTACCTGGTCTTTGTTTGATGTTGACAAGTGCTGAGCAAGATTCGTTGGCTCTTGAGAGAGTTCAAGCGGTAGCAGCGACCATAGATGGCTTCAAGCTAAGTGAGATCGACCTTGAACTTAGACGTGAGGGAGATGTTCTAGGAGCTAACCAATCGGGCGGCAGATCTAGCCTCAAGCTCCTTCGAGTATTGGCTGATAGCAAGATGATTCAGGAAGCCAGAGCAGAAGTCATCGAGCTATTTGAAGCAGATCCAACCTTAGAAAAGCACCCGTCATTGGCTCAGTGCCTAGAGCAGCTAGATAAGCAAAGACAAGACTTTCTAACTAAGTCATAGTCGGCTAACCTAATCTCATGGCCATTGCCGTTTATCCAGGTTCCTTTGACCCGTTCACCTACGGTCACCTCGATATCGCTACCCGTGCTGCCAAGATGTTTGAAACAACTCACATTGTTGTGGTTCATAACCCAGCTAAGAACCCTCGTCTAACAACTGAGCAAAGAGTCGAACTGATTACTGAGATTCTCAAGAACAAGCCAGGAAACTTCGTGGTTAGTTCCCTAGACACAGGTCTATTGGTTGATTACTGCAAGAGTCTTGGGGCTGATGCTCTAGTCAAGGGCGTTAGAACAAATGTTGATTTGGACTATGAATTGCCAATGGCTCAGGTCAATAGAGACCTAAGTGGCATTGAGACCATCTTTATCCCAGCAGATCCAACCCATGGTTTTGTTTCCTCATCTCTGGTCAAGCAGGTCTTTGATCTTGGGGGAGACATAAGTAAATACGTTCCAGTAGAGGTAGTAAAGGCTTTATCCAAATAATGACCACATTCCTCATTCCAGTGCATGATCTAATGCATAAGCCAGGTCACATGCGTGAACTGGAGACCACCGTAGCCTTGGGAGCCAAGCTGGGCGAAGGCCTAGCCAATGTCCCTGAGGGTCAAAATATCGACCTAAAACTACGTTTAGAGAGCGTTCACGAAGGTATTTATGTCTCTGGTGGGCTCAAAACAGTAGCCTCGGCAGAGTGTTCTAGATGCCTTGAGCCTATGACTGTGCCTGTTCAGGTAGATATTCAGGAGCTTTTCGCCTATTCTTTACAGGTAGAAGATGACTTGGTCATTCAAGCCGAACATATCGACTTGGAACCAATAATCATTGATTCGGTAGTTCTCAATCTTCCGTTCACCCCAATTTGTAGTGCTGACTGTCTTGGTCTGTGTTCAGAGTGTGGTGTTAAGTTGAATGAAAACCCAGATCACGCTCATGAAGCCCCGATTGATTCGCGGTGGAATGAATTAAAGAAACTTGCTCAAGAAAGTGAAGACTGATGCCAGTACCAAAGAGACGCCTATCGAGATCAAACACTCGTCACCGTCGTTCAGCATGGATTGCAACTAACACACAGTTGGTTAAGACAGTTGAGAACGGTAAGACCGTTTACAGCTTGCCTCACCGTGCTCGTGCCGTAGAAGACGCTAATGGCGTTGTTCAGTTCTACGAGTACAAGGGCCGCAAGGTAGCAGACGCCTAAACTTCGGTTCACATCTTGAACTACGCCACGCTTATTCAAAGACTTGGCATAAGTATTGAAGCGGAACTACTGGAGTTAGCTCTAACTCATAGTTCTTATGCTTACGAGAACGGCAAAATACCCAACAACGAACGCCTAGAGTTTTTAGGCGATTCAGTGTTGGGTTTTGTCGTAACTGGACATGTCTATTCTGAGAATCCAGAAATGGATGAAGGATCACTTTCACGCTTACGCAGTGCAACTGTTTCTGCAAAAACTTTAGCTATCGCAGCAAATCAAATTGGTCTAGGAGAATTCATTCGCCTTGGCAAAGGTGAACTATCTACCGGGGGACAAACTAAGACAAACATTCTTGCTGACACCTTTGAAGCAATCATTGGTGCAGCATATTTATCTGGTGGTTTAGCACCTGCCAAAGCAATCATCGATTCACTAGTTCTTCCTCTGCTTAGTTCAGAAGATGAACTTCTAGAAACTTCAGAACCTAGAACTGTTTTGAGTGAACTACTTAAATCTCTTGGCAAGTCAGAAGCATCTTTTGAAGTTACCCATGAAGGCCCTGATCACGATAGAACTTTCTTCGCAGCAGTAATTGTTGACGGTGCTGGTATCTCTAAAGGCTCAGGTCGCACACGCAAAGCTGCTGAAGCTCAGGCTGCGGTTGAAGCGCTAAAAACTCTTAGAGGTTAGTTATGCCTGAGTTACCAGAAGTTGAAACTGTTAGAGCAGGTCTTGCTGAAGTTGTTGCTGGAGCAAAAGTAACTAAAGTTCAAATCCATGATGTTAGAAGTCTGAAGAGACATCCTGCATCTTCAGGTGATTTTGTTGAGACCCTTACCGGTAGAACTATTCAGGCTGCTGTTCGCAGAGGTAAGTTTCTCTGGCTGCCACTAAATCAAAAGAAGAACGAACCTCAGCTAGCTCTGATCGGGCATCTTGGTATGAGTGGTCAGATGTTGCTTAGAACTCCTGGCTTCACTCCTGATGCTTTAACCAGAGTGACTATTTATCTAAAGGCCTCAGATGGTCAAAAGTATGAACTTAGATTTGTTGATCAGAGAATCTTTGGTTCATTAGCTATTGATGTCATGCAGGCAACCGAAGATGGATTGTCTGGCGGCTTTAGCGGCGCAGATCACTCTGCTGAATCATGGTTCAACATGATTCCTAATCAGGTTGCTCATATTTCTAGAGATCCACTTGATCCTTCATTTAGCGTTGATGAGGTTTTGAAGAAGTTCAAGAAGAAGAACTCGGGTATCAAGAGAGTTCTATTGGATCAGGGTGTTCTGAGCGGTATTGGGAATATCTATGCTGATGAATCCCTATGGTTAGCCAAGGTCCACTACGACCAGCCAGCAGCATCCCTTTCTAAGCCGAAGGCCAAGGAGCTATTGGAGCATGTAAGGGTTGTCTTGGCTAATGCCTGTGAGGCTGGGGGAACCAGCTTTGATGAGCAATACAAGAACATCAATGGTGAATCAGGGTATTTCAGCATTAGCCTCAATGCCTATGGCCTGACCGGGCTTCCTTGCAAGAGATGTGGCAGGGCTATCAAGCGGGAGAACTGGATGAACCGAGGGTCCCATTTCTGCCCAAGTTGTCAAAGACTTAGGCGATAAATAGCCCTAACAGAGGTCAAATATGGCTTTACGGCAAAGTGAGGCCCTCAGATAAGGTAATTTTTATAAAGACCCCCAAGTTTGGGCTTTAGCCCTTACGTCCTCCTACGAAAGCGAACTGTTTTGCATCTGAAAAGCCTGACACTCAAGGGCTTTAAGTCGTTCGCGAATCCAACGACTTTCATCCTTGAAAAGGGTGTAACCGCGGTCGTCGGACCTAACGGTTCAGGTAAATCTAACGTTGTTGATGCTCTTGCCTGGGTTATGGGTGAGCAGGGAGCTAAGACTCTTCGCGGTGGCAAGATGGAAGACGTTATCTTCGCTGGTACCGCCACCAAAGGTCCTCTAGGTAGAGCAGAAGTTTCTCTAACAATTGATAACACCGATGGTGCTCTTCCAATTGACTACACCGAAGTCACAATCTCTAGAACACTATTTAGAAACGGTGGATCTGAGTATGCGATTAACGGGGAACCGTGTCGACTACTAGATGTTCAAGAATTACTAAGCGATACAGGTTTAGGCCGTGAGATGCACGTCATCGTTGGACAAGGAATGCTCGATGGTGTTCTAAGGGCAACACCTGAAGAGCGTAGAGGCTTCATTGAAGAAGCTGCCGGAATCTTGAAGCACCGCAGAAGAAAAGAAAAGACTGAGCGCAAGCTTGAAGCGATGCAGGGAAACCTAACTCGTCTAAACGATTTAGCTGGAGAAGTTAGAAGACAACTAAAGCCTTTGAGCCAGCAAGCAGAAACTGCTCGTCAAGCTCAAGGTATTGCATCTGTTGTTCGTGATGCTAAAGCCAGACTTATGGCAGCTGAAGTAGTTGGTTTGCTGAATGGTTTAGATCAAACATCTCAGTCAGAAGCAGATAGAAAAGCTGAACGTAACATCTTGCAGCAGCAACTTGATGAAAACAATTCAAGACTTACTGAACTAGAGAACCAACAGATGTCTAGTGATGTTGAAGTTGCTAGATCACTAGCTTTCTCCTTTGACACTGTTACTGAAAAGTTCCGCACCATGTTGGCTATCTCTAACCAAAGGGTTGCTCTTCTAACATCACAAAAGACTTTGACTGCATCACAGGTAGATCCAGCAGCTATTGAGGCAGATGCTAAGGCAGCTGACTCAAGTGTTGTTGAACTAACTGTTGCTGTTGAAACTCTTCGTGGTGCTCTTAGAGACGCTGAACTTCACAGAGATGAAGCTAGAGCAATCCTAGAAAACTTTGACAATCAGGCAGCAGCCAAGAGTGCCGAGATTGCAGCCTTCGATGTTGAGCTAGCCAGACTAGAAAGCGAAGCAAACCTCACTAGAGCAAAGCTTGTTTCTTCAGAAGAAGAACTCTCTCGTCACGAGGATGCTCTAGCGGAAGCTAACTCAAGACACCAGGCTGCACTCTCAAGCTATGAGGCTATGGAATCAGAGTTGAACTTTGCATCTCCTAAAGACAGTTCATTTGAGCAAGCTTATGAAGAAGCTCAAAATGAAGTTACTGCTCTAGGAACAAAGATTGAATCTCTAAGAGATGACCTTCACACAGCAGAGCGTGAGAGAGATTCACTTCTTGCTAAACGAAGTGCACTGAATCTGACTCTTGAACAAAAAGATGGAACTACTGAACTTAATTCAGCAGGACTAAAAGGTATTAGAGGTCTAGTTGCCTCACACATGAGAATTGATGCTGGCTACGAAGCGGCTATCTCAGCAGCTCTTGGCACACTTGCTGATGCAATCGTTGCTGACAACAGATCAGATGCTCTTGATGCCATCGAGCACCTAAAGAGCAACAATGGTGGACGAGTAGAACTTGTAGTTGCTGATGTTGAAAGCAAAATAAAGCCAACTAACCTGCCTGAGATCTCTGGTGCTAGAAACGCTGTTGATGTAGTTGATGCTCCTACAGGCATTCTTGCCAACTTAGTAAATGTTGTAATTGTTGATGACATCCAGGCTGCCCGTAACCTTTACTCGGCTCAGCCAAATGTTTCAAAGCTTGTTGTTATTACTAAGCAGGGCGATGTTCTTACTGAGTCTGTAATTAGAGGTGGCTCAGGTCAGCAGCCTTCAAAGGTTGAACTAGTAGCTGAGAGAGACAGTGCTGAAGCAAAGCTTTCAGAAGTTACTGCAAGTATTGAAAAACTTCGAGCAGATCTAAACACTGCTCGCTCTCAAGAAACTACTGCTAAAGAGCAGACTGCTAGAGCACTTGCTGAACTTAAGAAGAACGATGCTGAATTAGCATCCCATGCTGAAAAGCTAGGTCGTCTAAGAGTTCAGGTTGAAGCTCTTGATGGTGAACGCGCTCGTCTAGAAAGAGTGGCTGCTACTGCCCGTGAAGGTATTGCAGTTGCTAAGTCTGCTGTTGAACTTGCGGTAGCTAGTCATCTTGAATTCTCTAAGCGTGAGCGTCCAAACCTAGATACATCAGCTCGAGTAGATCTAGCTCTTGCTCTTGATAACGCTAGACAGGCTGAACTAGATGTTCGAGTGGAACTAGGTTCAGCAAGCGATCGTCTAAGAGTTGAAACAGATAGAGCAACATCTCTGCGTGCTCAAATCGGTGATGCTCTAGATGCAATTGAAAGATCCAAGGCTGCAGCAAAACTACAGGCAAGACAACTTGCAAGTGCTCAAAGTGTTCTCGAACTTCTACCTGTTGTAATCACTGCAATTGAGAAGTCAGCACAGATTGCCAAGCTTGCTCTGCATGATCTTGAAAGCAAGAGAAGAAACCAGAATGAAGAACTAGTTCGTCTTCGTGGTGAAACATCAACAGTTCAGAACAGATTGTCTGCTCTTACTCAAACCGTTCACGACATTGAACTTTCTAACCACGAGAAGAGACTGAACCTTGCAAACCTTGTCTCTAAGGCAAACGAAGATTTAGCTCTAGATCAACAAGTTTTGGTTACTGAATATGGCCCAGATCAGTTGATTCCAGATCCTGAGAACCCAGAGAATCCAAAGCCTTTCGTTAAAGCTGAACAGCAGAAGAGATTGCATGAAGCAGAGAGATTACTTGAGCGCTTAGGTCGAGTAAACCCACTAGCTCTTGAAGAGTTTGCTGCTCTTGAACAACGACACAAGTTCCTAACTGAACAGCTAACTGACCTTACTCAAACAAGAGCAGACTTGCTGGACATCATCAAGGAACTAGATAGCAAGATGCAGTCCATCTTCGAAGAAGCATTCGAAGACACCAAGAAAGCTTTCGAACAAGTATTCCCAGTGCTATTCCCTGGTGGTACCGGTTCTATCTACCTAACCGATCACGACAACATGCTCACAACTGGTCTTGAAGTTAACGTCAAGCCTGCAGGTAAGCGTATTGAAAGATTGAGCTTGCTCTCAGGTGGTGAGCGTTCACTTGCAGCACTTGCACTTCTAGTTGCTATCTTCAAGGCACGCCCTTCACCGTTCTATGTTCTTGATGAGGTTGAGGCTGCGTTGGATGATGCCAACCTAGGTCGTCTATTGGATATCTTCCTAGACCTAAAGAAGTCTTCTCAACTTGTGATCATTACTCACCAGAAGCGCACCATGGAAATCGCTGATGCCCTATACGGTGTTTCAATGCGTCAAGACGGTATCAGCGCGGTTGTTAGCCAGCGTCTAGAAGTTAGCGAAGACTAACCTTGGCTGGCTTAATGTTCTGGCGTAAAAAGGACAAAGCAGCCACTCCAGCTGTTAAAGAAGTAATTGTCCAAGAGTCTGAAGTAATTGCTGAAGAAGTAGTTGAGGTTCTTGCAGAACCAACAATCCTTGAAGAAGTCGTTGTTCCTGAACCTACTGAACTTGTAAAGGTTGAACTTCCAAAGAGAAACCTAACTAAAGGTTTTAAGGCTGTTTTTTCAAGAATCAAGTTTGATGTTGAGAACTTAGATGATCTTGAAGATGTTTTGATTCAAGCTGACTTCGGGGTAGAGGCTGCTGAAGAGATTGTTGCTGCCGTGAAGGTAAGAGCTAAGAAGAATGGTTCTAAGACTGAAGCAGAACTGAAGGCAGTTCTAACTGAGTTACTCACAGAGAAGATGACTAGAACTGATGCAGCATTGAATCTTGATTCGGGTGCTCAGCCTTATGTGATCTTGGTAGTTGGAGTGAATGGTGCTGGTAAGACAACAACCATTGGAAAGCTATCTAACTACCTGGTTGAAGGTGGAGCAAAGGTCACTCTAGGTGCTGCCGATACATTCAGAGCTGCCGCTGTTGAACAGTTAGAAACTTGGGCTACTAGAAGTAACTCAGAGATCGTGAAGCCAACTGTTGAAGGACAAGATCCTGCAGCTGTTGCTTATGAGGCTGTTGAAAGAGCTATTGCTAATGGCAGTGATGTTCTGATTATTGATACAGCAGGACGTTTGCAGAACAAGCAAGGTCTAATGGATGAGCTAGGCAAGATCAGAAGAGTCATTGAAAAGCAGTTGCCTATCAGTGAAGTGCTTCTGGTCCTAGATTCAACAACAGGTCAAAATGCTATGACCCAGGCTAAAGCCTTTACAGAAGTAGCAGCTGTGACAGGTATTGCTCTTACTAAATTAGATGGCAGTGCCAAGGGTGGAATTGTTTATGCCATCCAAGATCAGTTGAATATTCCTGTCAAACTAGTGGGTGTTGGTGAAGGTATTGAAGACTTTGGTTTCTTTGATGCGAAAGAATTTGCAATTGGGTTAGTAGGTGAGCGATAAGTGTTTGGAAATCTTTCAGAGCGTTTAGTTGAAACGTTTAAGGGTCTTCGCGCCAAGGGAAAGCTATCTGCTGCTGATATCGACGCAACCCTAAGAGAAATAAGAAAAGCACTTCTAGAAGCAGACGTTGCTCTTGAGGTAGTAAAGACCTTTATTGCATCAGTTAGAGAACGTGCACTTGGCGATGAAGTATCTAAAGCTCTAAACCCTGCTCAGCAGGTAGTTCAGATTGTTCAAGAAGAACTGATTGTTATTTTGGGTGGGGAAGCCAGAAGAATTCAGTTCGCAAAGAACCCACCAACAGTAATCATGCTTGCTGGTTTGCAAGGTTCCGGTAAAACAACTCTTGCGGGAAAGTTAGCTTTATGGCTTAAAGAGCAGGGTCAAACACCACTGCTGGTTGCCTGTGACCTGCAAAGACCAAATGCAGTTAATCAACTTCAAGTTATTGGTGAACGTGTTGGTGTTCCTGTATTTGCTCCTGAAGCAGGTAATGGATCTGGTAACCCAGTTAGCGTAGCTAAAGATTCAATCAAGCACGCTAAGCAGAAGCAGTTCTCCGTAGTCATCGTTGACACCGCCGGTCGTCTAGGTATTGATGAAGAACTGATGAAGCAGGCTAATGACATCAGGAAAGCAACAGATCCTGATGAAGTTCTTTTTGTTATTGACTCAATGATTGGTCAGGACGCAGTCAACGTTGCTAAAGCTTTTGAAGATGGTGTTGGAATCACTGGCGTAGTTCTAACCAAGCTTGATGGTGATGCTCGTGGTGGTGCTGCTCTATCTGTGGCTCAAGTAACTGGCAAACCAATTCTGTTTAGTTCAACAGGTGAAGGCATGGATGCCTTCGAGCCTTTCTATCCTGATCGCATGGCTTCTCGTATTTTGGATATGGGAGATATTCTCACCCTTATCGAGCAGGCTCAGAAATCTTTTGATGAAGAAGAAGCCATGGTCATGGCGGAGAAGATGGCTAAGGATGCCTTCACTCTTGAAGACTTCCTAGAGCAGATGCAACAGATCAGAAAGATGGGCTCAATCAAGAGCATGCTGGCCATGATGCCTGGAGCAGGAAAGCTCAAAGGTCAGCTAGATAACATCGATGAAAAAGAGATTGACCATACCGAGGCAATCATTAGAGCCATGACTCCTAAAGAGCGCAGAGATCCTAAGATTCTCAATGGCTCAAGAAGACTTCGTATTGCTAAGGGTTCAGGCATGACCGTGACTGACGTCAACTCTCTAGTCAACAGATTTGAACAAGCAGCCAAGATGATGAAGACCATGGCTAAGGGTGGAAACCCAGGGATTCCTGGAATGCCTCCTGGTATGGGTAGGGCAGCAATGCCTAAACAGAACACGGGCAAGGCTAAAAAGGGAAGTAAGTCAGGAAATCCAGCCAAGCGAGCGGCTGAAATAGCGGGCATTCAGCTTCCTAAAGAGGGTAATTCAGGATCTTCCTTCGGTTTAGGCGGGTAGTTGGTTGCTCAGGCCAGTTATTTCTGGCACAATAGAGAGGTTGCCTGCAGCTTGACCCTCTAACCAAGCTGAATGGGCAACCCATTAGAGCTTTTCTACCGAGTGTGCCCCCACGCTCACGGTTGATTGTTCGCCCCAATTCATAAACAGGAGCATTGTGGCTGTAAAAATCCGCCTAAAGCGTCTCGGAAAACTGAAGACGCCTCACTACCGTATCGTCGTAGCAGATTCACGTAAAGCACGTGATGGTCGCGTTATCGAAGAGATCGGTCGTTACGTACCAACTAACCACCCATCAATCATTGAAGTTAACTCAGAGCGTGCTCTGTACTGGCTAGGTGTTGGTGCACAACCAACCGAGCAGGTACTTGCTCTTCTCAAGCTAACCGGTGACTACCAGAAGTCGAAGGGTGACGCATCTGCAAAGAACACCGTCCTACCTCAGATTCCTAAGGCAGTTTTCGCAGCTGACACAAAGAAGAAGCCAGTTCTAAAGCCTCGTGAAGAGATTGTTGTTAAGAAGCAGGCTGACAAGGCTGCAGAAGATGTAATCGATGCAGTTGTTGATGCAGCAGTTGCTGAAGGCAACCTAGAAGACGTTGTAGAAGCAGCAGCTGAAGTAGTTGCAGAAGTTGCTGCTGTTGAAGTAGCAGCAGAAGCAGCAGAAGATGTAGCTGAAGTTGTAGAAGAGGCAGCAGCAGAAGTTGCTGCAGCTGAAGAAGTTTCAGAGGGTTCACCTGCTGAAGCTGAAGAAACCAAAGAGGCTTAATAAAGTGTTATCCGCTGCGCTCGAACACTTGGTCAAAGGTATTGTTGATCATCCTGAGGATGTCAACGTCACTGAACGCTCAACTAATCGTGGAGATTTGTTAGAGATTCACGTTCACCCTGACGACCTTGGCCGAGTGATCGGACGCAACGGACGCACTGCCAAAGCCCTCCGCACCATCATTAACGCTCTTGCCGATGGCAAGAAGGTGCGCGTAGACGTAGTAGATAACAATTTCTAAGCAGACCACCCTTCGGGTCGGTCGGTTATTAAAGGCCCACGGCCTAAAAGGTGCTATCAAGCTAGAGCTATACACCGACACACCTAACGAACGTTTTGTTCCAGGTGCTACTTTCGAACTTCAAGTTCCAGAAACATCTCCTTGGCACGGTAAGTCAATTACTGTCAAAGAAATGCGTATGTATAACGCTCAGCCAGTTCTATTCCTTGAAGGAGTAGAAACTCGAGAAGCAGCTGAAACTCTAATCAAAGCCATTCTTTTAGTTGATCAAAACCTTGAAGAACTTCCAACTGAACCTGATGCTTGGTATGACCAGCAGTTAGTTGGACTAAGTGTTCTTCGTGATGGTGTTGAGGTTGGCTCAGTTGTTCGAGTTGAGCACTTCCCAGCTCAGGACATGTTGATTGTTCTAACCAAAGATGAGCGTGAAGTAATGGTTCCTTTTGTTAAGGCTATTGTTCCTTCAGTTGATATTGCAGCGAAGACAGTTACTGTCACCCCACCAAATGGTCTTTTTGAAGAGATTGAATCTGAGTAATGAAGATTCAAGCGGTAACGATATTCCCTGAATACTTCTCAGCACTAGATATCTCTCTGCTGGGTAAGGCCCAAGAAAACAAAGTAATTGATTTCAAGGCTGTAGATCTTCGTGCTTACACCCACGACAAACACAAGACTGTTGACGATAGCCCTTATGGCGGTGGAGCAGGCATGCTCATGAAGCCAGAGCCTTGGGGAGAAGCTTTAGATGAGCTACTAAACCCTGATGGCTCAACTGTCTTGATTGTTCCTTCTCCTGCTGGGGAACTGTTCAAGCAGACAACAGCTCTTGAGCTTTCAACTAAAGAACACCTTGTCTTTGCCTGTGGTCGCTATGAAGGTATTGACCAGAGAGTCTTTGATTGGGCTAAAGATAAGGCTGAAGTAAGACTTGTAAGCCTTGGTGACTATGTCTTAAATGGTGGGGAAGTAGCTGCTCTAGCCATGATTGAGGCTATTGCTCGCCTGATTCCAGGGGTTATCGGTAATGCTGAGAGCCTGACTGAAGAGTCTCACTCAGATGGTCTTTTGGAGTATCCAAGCTATACAAAGCCTGCTTCGTGGCGAGGACTGGATGTCCCTGAAGTACTTAGAGGCGGCAATCACGCTGAGATCGCTAAATGGCGTAAAGAGCAGTCTTTGGAGAGAACTAAGGCTGTTAGACCTGACCTTCTAGAGGGCTAGCGTTGCTTGGGCTGGGTTTTTGTGGCAAGATGTACAGGTTGCCTAAATAAAGCTCTGCCGCAGGGGAGATTAGGGAACAAGCAAAACCCAAGAAACTAACAAATACCCGTTATTGACCTGCAGGCAAGAACAGAAGGCAGAAAAATGCAAATTCTAGATTCAGTAGATCTACCAAACCTAAAAACCGATGTCCCAGCATTCCGCGTAGGAGACAACGTAAAGGTCCACGTAAACATCATTGAAGGTAACCGTAGCCGTGTGCAGGTTTTCCAGGGTGTTGTTATCCGTCGTTCAGGTTCAGGTGTCCGCGAGACATTCACCGTTCGTAAGGTAACTTTCCAGGTTGGTGTTGAAAGAACTTTCCCAATTCACTCCCCAGTTATCGACAAGATTGAACTTGTATCTCGTGGTGCTGTTCGCCGTGCGAAGCTTTACTACCTACGCGACCTGCGTGGTAAGAAAGCGAAGATCCGCGAGAAGCGCGACAACACAACTTCAGCTAACTAGTTCTTAGATAGTTCACAGGCAAGGGGAATAACCTTCCATCATGGCTAAAAAAGAAAAAGTTGAAAAGCCAATCAAAGGCCCTTTCAAAGCTTCAAGAGAGAAGCTCAGAAAGATAAAGTCCAAGCACATTCTGCTTGCCTTTGTTATTGACACATTAGTTATCCTTGTCTCGGCTTTAGCAATATCTTTTCTTATCAAGACATTTCTGATTAGAACTTTCTATATTCCATCAGGTTCGATGTTTGATACTTTGCAGATCAACGATCGAATCATGGTTAACCAACTAGTTCCAGACATCATTCCTTTGGAACGAGGAGATGTAGTTGTCTTCAAAGATCCAGGTGGCTGGTTAGGCGTAGTTGAGAAGAAACCAATTACTAACCCAATTGCTCAAGTAGGCGACTTCCTGCTTTCAGTAGCAGGGCTAACAACACCAGATAACAACCAGCATCTTGTGAAGAGAGTAATTGGTAAAGGTGGAGATCGTGTTGTTTGCTGTGATGTCGATAACCGCATCACGATCAATGGAAATGCAATCATCGAGCCTTACTTAGCAAAGGATTCAAATCCTTCAAACACAGAGTTTGATGTGACAGTTCCTAAAGATTCTTTCTGGGTATTGGGAGATAACCGCGGCAACAGCGAAGATTCTAGATATCACGCTGACACACCAGGTAGAGGCTTTGTTTCAAAGAACTATGTTGTTGGACGTGCCTTTGTTATTTCTTGGCCTTTCCAACATTTCACCTGGTTAGATAACTATCCAAATGTCTTCAAAGACGTCCCAAAACCCAAGCCTTAGTTTCGAGAACTCGTTTTTTGAAACGGGTACTCGATTCATTATCGGCATAGACGAAGTTGGCAGAGGGTCAATTGCTGGGCCAGTTGCAGTTGGCGCAGCTCTTTTAGATAACCAAAGAGATCTTCAAAGTTGGCCAGAGAAACTCAAAGACAGCAAACTCATCTCTGAAAAAGTTCGTGAAGAGATCTACCCATTAGTTTCCTCCTGGGTAAGCGGCTGGGCAGTTGGCATGGCAACGGTAGAAGAGATTGAAACTAAAGGCATTGTTGAAGCACTTAGCCTTGCTGGCACTAGAGCTTTAGAACAACTGGTCCGAGATCCAGCTCTTCGAGAAGCCATCGCCAAAGACGGAGTCATGCTAATCCTGGATGGCTCACATAACTGGCTCGGTAATAAGTCGTTAGGCATGCCAGTTACCGTCAAGACCAAGGCTGACCGTGATTGCGTATCTGTAGCCTCAGCATCTGTATTGGCTAAGGTAACCAGAGACAAGCTCATGCACGAGATTCACCAGGAACACCCAAGCTTTGGGCTTGATTCAAATAAGGGCTATGCCTCCGAGGCTCACATTGCAGCTCTCAAGGAACATGGGCCATCCCCAGTTCATCGCCTAAGTTGGCTAACCAAGATTCTTGCGAGATAGACTTTTACCCACATGGACGAGAACGATTTTGACGATTATGACCGCGAGGCAGAGCTAGCCCTCTTCCGCGAGTACAGAACAGTTGCTGACACCTTTAAGTACGTCATTGAAACTGAACGCAGACTTTATCTAGCTAACGAAGTTGAGTTCAAGAGAATCGACACAGCAACTGACTTTTACTTTGAACTAGTCATGAGCGATGTTTGGGTCTGGGACATCTATAGAACAGACAGATTTGTGAAGAGCGTAAGAGTTCTAACTTTCAAGGATGTAAACATTGAAGAGCTAACCGGTAAGGCCTTTGATCTTCCTAAAGAACTAACAGTCGGCGAATAGCCACCACTTCTCCACAACCTATAAGTTCCGAACCTCAAATAGACCTATTCCCTGCACACTCATCATGTGATTGATGAAAAACTAAAAGCAGCTGCCATCTGGAGTTTGCTATGTGAACCAGGGGATTCCATGGCTGGCATGCTCAGAAGAATCCTTGGAGTTGAAGAATCTATATATGAGATTAGAAGAGCTAAGTCAACCAAAGACTTACTTCCACATCTCCCAAACGATACATTCAGAGCACCACAATTTCTTTCCACTCTTGAAGATTCTCTTGAGTGCTGGAAGCGAAGACTCGCAATCGTTAATGTTGATAAAGCGATAGACACTCTTTCAACGCTCAATGGAACACTCCTCTCAGCAGAGTCAACACTTTGGCCTAAGGGTTTATTTGATCTAGGGGATTCAGCGCCAGCAGTGCTCTGGGTCTTGGGACAAGCAAACACATTGCAGAATCAAAAGACACTTTCAATAGTTGGTTCGAGAATTGCGAGTAGTTACGGACTGGAAGTAACCAGAGATTTAGTGAAGACAGCTGTTACAAGAGACTTTGTGATTGTTTCAGGCGGTGCTCTTGGAATAGATGCCAGTGCTCACAAGAACGCTTTGTCTTTCGATGGCAAAACTATCGCAATCATGGCTGGGGGATTAGACAGGTTGTATCCAGCGAAGAATTTAGATCTGTTTCAAGAGATTCAACAATCCGGTGCAGTAATTTCCGAGATGCCTCCAGGCACTGCTCCTGCCAGATGGAGATTCCTGCAACGAAACAGATTGATTGCTGCAATTGGACAAGCAACAGTTGTTGTTGAAGCAGGATTCAGATCTGGCTCTATCAACACTGCAGGTCATGCAAATGAATTGGATAGACCAGTTGGTTGTATCCCTGGCCCTATCAACTCAACTAGCTCGGCTGGCTGTCATCGCCTCATCAAAGAAAGAAGAGCTGAGCTCATCAGCACTCCTTCAGATCTTGAGGAGTTACTTGGGATTTGGGCCAAGGAGGTTTCCAGCGAATTTCACCTCAGTGGACTGCAGACAAGAGCTCTAGATAGTTTTGGTTCCTTTGAACAAGGAGCTGAAAGAGTTGCTCAGATATCAGGAATGACCCTGAATGAGGTGGGGTTTGCCCTGAATTCTCTTTCAAGGCTTGGTTTGGTTATTCAGACTTCCAACGGATGGGTTAAAACTTCAAATACGCTTTGAAGTATGCAGAGTGAAATAGCACTTCAAGGGCAGCGGTTCGCTGAGAACCTTGACGCTGCTCGCGGCTACTCAGCAAACACCGTGAAGAGTTATCTAAGCGATGTTCTTGATCTTGCTGGATATCTTGAGAGTAAAGAAGTTACTCAAGTGAAAGACATCGACCTCGAGCTTCTAAGAGATTGGCTTTGGGAAGTAAGCCAAAGACAATCTGCAAAGAGCACACTTGCTCGAAAGAGTGCAGCGATTAGATCATTCACTGCTTGGTTAGCGGCAGAAGATTTAGTAGTAGCTGACCCTGGTCAAAGGCTTAAGTCTCCAAAAGCAGATAGACATCTTCCGAAAGTTGTTGCAAAAGAGTCTTTAGATGATGTCTTTGGGCAGCTAAAAGCATTAGCCAGTGAAGGCGATGCATCTGCAGTTAGAGACTTGCTAGTTTTTGAATTACTTTATGCAACTGGTTGTCGTGTTAGCGAACTCTGTGGGTTGGATTTAGTTTCTGTAGACCTAGGTCGAAACATCCTTCGTGTTATTGGTAAAGGCTCAAAGGAAAGAGTTGTTCCTTTTGGCCTACCAGCACGCGATGCTCTAGACAGATGGCTAGATGTGAGAGGTGCACTCAACCCCGCTCCTGGTGAGCAAGCTCTGCTACTAAATACCAGAGGTAAAAGACTTGGCGTTAGATCTGTTTATCAATTGGTAGCAAATCTTTTGGTGAATACTTCAACCGGTGTTGCAGGCCCTCACACTCTCAGGCATACTGCGGCCACTCATCTACTTGATGGAGGAGCAGACCTTCGAGCTGTTCAGGAACTTCTTGGACATGCAAGTCTTGGTACCACTCAGATTTACACTCACGTATCGGTTGACAGGCTCAGAGCTGGATATAAGAACGCTCATCCTCGAGCTTGATAGATAAGCCTTGAAGGACCTAGTCCTCCAATAAGGGCTAGGGGAGAGAAGTAGCCAGCTTCTGATCTTGTGCCAAAGTGCAAACAGGTTTGAGAGCAGTGCCAAAGGTATTCAGGGTCTGGTTCACAAACTAGCCCAATCTCCTCACCCATCAAGACATAGGTTCCTTCAACCAGCTCTGAGCAGACTGGCTCCAATGAAGCGGTCAGGCTGTTGCCAAACCTGACCGAAATGACATTTCGGTAGCCAACTTTTCCAACGAAGCTGATTTCGCCATCTGCAGGGGATAGAACGGGTTCTCCGATCTGGGTAGCCAGATCAATACCCCGATGACCCTCTCCATACTCAGTCATGGGGGCAATGTAGTGATTTATGGTGTCTTCGGGGCCTTGGAAGGCTAGGGGCATGGCTAATGGGAGTTCTTGGACTGAGGAATTGGCTGGAGATACGGCTAATGTGCTGGTTGTTAGTAGCAGGAATAGGGTCTTTATTGTGGTCATGGCTCAAGTATTGATAAGGCCATGATGCATTGGGTTCAAACCCAGTAGAAGGGTGGAAAACCCCTGAATACCGCTGCTATGCTTATAACTAGCGGTCAGCCGTAAAATCCTTTGAAGAAATTCTTGGGTTTTTTATGTGCAGGCCGACTTCGCGTGTCGAACAACATACCGATTTGTCAGTCCCAAAAGATTCACGGGTAAATCGGATGCGGCACCAGGTGTGTTGAGCAACCGCTTTTCACAATCAACTGATCGGCGCATTATTGTGCCATAAAGGAGATACTGCCATGGCAGTAGTAACCGTTCGCCAGCTGCTAGACAGCGGTGTTCACTTTGGTCACCAGACCAGACGCTGGAACCCTAAGATGAAGCGATTCATTTTAACTGATCGTTCAGGCATCTACATCATTGACTTAGCTAAGTCACTAACCCACATCGACCAGGCATACGAGTTCACCAAGAACCTTGTTGCTTCAGGTGGATCAATCATGTTCGTTGGAACTAAGAAGCAGGCTCAGGAAGCTATTGCGACCGAAGCACAGCGTGTGAACATGCCCTACATCAATGAGCGTTGGTTGGGTGGTCTATTGACCAACTTCCAGACTGTCTCAAAGCGTCTAGCTCGTCTAAAGGAACTTGAAGTCATGGACTTCAACGACAAGAAGACAAGCGGATACACAAAGAAAGAACTTTTGATTCTTAGCCGTGAAAAGGTAAAGCTAGAAAAGACTCTTGGTGGTGTTCGCACACTAACTAAGGTTCCTTCAGCTATCTGGGTTGTTGACACAATCAA
>JBIJAF010000032.1:0-10848 GCA_044345905.1 Rhodoluna sp. | reverse complement strand
GCTCTAATGCAGCCATCTCTTCTAAGCATGCTCTTGCCATAACTAATAGGGGATATGCAACAGCAGATGAAGTTGTTGAGCTAGCTAGATACATCCAGGCTCAGGTATCAAATAAGTTCGGAATCAACTTGGTTCCAGAACCTAACCTGATTGGCTTCTAACTTAGATCTGCAACGGCCAAATAAATAGCCAAGCTGAACATCACAGCTGCAATAAAGATGTCTAGCACTTTCCAGAAAGCAGGCTTACTAACAAGTACCGATGCTTTTCTGGCTCCAAAACCCAAGCTAAAGAACCATATGAAACTAGCTGCTACCGCACCTATTACAAAGAACCACTTATCTTCTTGGAACTGATTAGCTATTCCACCAATAAAGATGACTGTGTCGAGATAGACGTGAGGGTTGAGAAAGGTAAGAGCAAGAACAGTTAGAACTGTTTGCTTGAGAGTCCCTGATCCGGCTTCTGCTGCTTTGAGGGATTCATTCTTCATGAATCTTCTTAGAGAAGTTGATCCATACCAAATAAGGAAGGCAACCCCTACCCATCTAATGACCTCCAGAGCCCCAGGTAAAAGGGAGATTAGAGACCCTAAACCAAGCACTCCTAAGACAATCAAGGTTGCATCACTAATTGCACATATAAGAACTATTGGCAGAACATGCTTCTTGAGAAGGCCTTGTCTTAGAACAAAAGCGTTCTGAGCACCAATGGCCACAATCAGTGAAAGACCGGTTAGTAGTCCTGGTAGGAATGCGTTCATGTGATTTAGGATACTTTGCTCACTCTTGCTTTGTGAGGTTTCGGTAGGCTAGTGCTGTGAATGAATTCCCAAGAATATCTCATCGAATTGGCTCTATTGCAGAGTCAGCGACTCTAAAAGTTGATGCCAAGGCTAAGGCTTTGCAAGCAGCTGGTAAGCCAGTTATCTCTTATGCAGCGGGTGAACCAGACTTCCCAACCCCTCAACACATTGTTGAAGCAGCAGTTCTAGCTGCTAGAGATCCTAAGAATCACCGCTACACACCAGCAGTTGGTTTACCTGAACTTCGTGAAGCCATTGCTCACAAAACAAAGATTGATTCAGGAACTGAAGTAACAGCAGCTCAAGTAGTTGTAACTAACGGTGGTAAGCAGGCTTGCTATCAAGCATTCGCAGCTCTGCTAGATCCAGGTGATGAAGTTCTTGTACCAACACCTTTCTGGACTACTTATCCTGAATCAATTCACTTAGCTGGTGGTGTTCCAGTTGAAATCTTCTCTGGTAGCGACCAGGGGTATTTGGTAACCGTTGATCAACTTGAAAAAGCTAGGACACCTAGAACTAAAGTTCTACTATTTGTTTCTCCATCAAACCCAACCGGAGCAGTCCACTCTCGTGAAGAAGTTGAAGCTATTGGTAAGTGGGCTTATGAGAATGGTCTTTGGGTCATTACCGATGAGATCTATCAGAACCTCACCTACGACGGTTTGAAAGCATATTCAATTACTGAAGTTGTTCCAGAGCTTATTGACAGAACAATCTTGGTGAACGGAGTTGCAAAGACCTATGCCATGACAGGTTGGCGTTTGGGCTGGATGGCTGGACCATTAGATGTTATAAAAGCAGCAGGTAACCTACAGTCTCACCTTTCATCTAACGTTTCTAACATCAGCCAGAGAGCGGCTATCGCTGCTCTAACAGGACCTCAGGATGAAGTTCTAGCTATGCGCGATGCTTTTGATAGAAGAAGAACAGTTGCCGTTCATGAACTAAATAAGATTCCTGGTTGGATTGCTCCTACACCACAAGGTGCTTTCTATGTTTATTCAGATGTCACTGGACTACTTGGTAAAGAGTGGGGTGGCAAGAAAATTGAAACTAGCCTCGAGCTTTGTGATTACATGCTTGATGCTGCTGAAGTGGCTCTTGTTCCAGGTGAAGCATTCGGACCATCTGGATATGTGAGATTGTCTTACGCACTAGGTGATGCCCAGCTTCTCGAAGGTATTCAGAGATTACAAAAACTATTTAGCTAAGTCGCTTCGATTCAGCAATTAGTTCATCCCAACTATTTGGAACTTTGCCTGATTCCAACAATTTCTTGAAGACAGCATAAGCATCTGATTTAGAACCATACTCGCGAAGCGTTGCAGGATCGTTCACCCACCCATAGGCGATGATTTCGCTTTTGGTGCTGTATCTAAAGAAGAGACGAAACTGCTGGAGGAATTTAGCTCTGAACCAGTGAGTGTGTTCTGAGCCCAGTGAGTTCCCTAATCTAAATTCCGGATTTCCAGGATTTGAGGGGACTTTGGTCCAGGTAGCCAAAGTTAAGGCCCTAAGACGCTGAGCTTGCTTAGTGTGGATTGAATCTGCACCGAGCTTTTGCTTGGTCTGCCTATTTGCTTCACGATAGACCTCAAGTTGCTTCAGAAACTCTACGTGCCCAAGAAGCATCCAAGCTCTAGAACTCATTTGCCCTCCTCTTCTTGAGCCCAAAGCTGCTCAAGAGTTGGTGGTAAGCCATCCACGCCTACGCCTCTTTCCCCAGAGAGTTCAGCAACTATGTCTTCATACATCTCGGCAGTAAGCGGGATCAGGTGCTCAGGATGCTTAGCCATGTCTTTGGCCAAGAACTCTAGCCACGCATCCATTGTGGCGTCTGTGTGTTCTTGGGCTTCGGGGTCTCTTTTGTTGACTCGAACTCCTCCAGACTCATCGAGTATCCACTCCAGCTTGTCTCTCTTGTTTAGACCTAAGAGTTTGCGTATCCTTGCTGGAACGGTTGTTTGGTATCGATCGGTGAGACTTGATTCAAGTTCATTTTCATCCATGCCGATATGGTAATGCATATGCATTACCTACGCAAGAGGCCAGATCCCCTTTGCATTTAGCGGGCTTCAGGTCTAAACTCGGTAGAGGTAGTTTGACAACTGCCCCAAGCCTAATCTGGCAAATTTAATCATTTTAGATATCAATCTATTAGTGTGTCTATTTGCCGAGGAAGCACACTGAAATAAAGGGCAGTGGCTCAATTGGTAGAGCAGCGGTCTCCAAAACCGCAGGTTGCAGGTTCGAGTCCTGTCTGCCCTGCAAACGGCTTCACATTTGTGATGTCGAAGAAGTAACACCAGCACTAACTGAAAGAAGAGAAATGTCAGAAGAACTAGAGCAGGCATCTGAAGACTTAGTAGAAAAGTCAAATGTCAATAAGGCAGCTGCACGCGGTCCTATCGGTCGCATCATTCTTTTCATTCAGCAGGTAATCGCAGAGCTACGCAAGGTTAACAAACCAACTTTCGATGAACTTCGCAACTACACCGGAGTTGTTCTAGGTTTCGTAACTGTAGTTATGGTTATCATCTTTGGTTTTGATTTCTTGTTTGGATCAGGTGTTGCCTGGCTTTACACAGTCTTCGATACCACCAACTAATTTTTAGCAACAACTAACTAAGGAAACACGTGACCGATTTCGAATCAGAGCAGAACCAGCCAGAAGAGATCAACCTAGAGGTTGAATCTTCTGATTACGCTGAAACCGATCCTGCTTACATTGATGACACCAACGCTGATGAAGCATCAGCTGAGGAGCTAGCTCTTCACGTTGAGACTGACGTTGAGGTTGCTGCAGAATCTGAAACAGCAGCAGCTGCAGACATTCACGATGCAGCTGTTGAAGAAGCAGTTGTTGAGGATGAAGATCCATACGCTGCATTCAAGAAGGAACTTCGCGAGCAGCCAGGTAAGTGGTTCATCATTCACTCATACGCAGGTTATGAGAAGCGTGTGAAGCAGAACATTGAAAACCGTATGCTTTCTATCGTTGGTGGAGACAACATCTACCAGATCGAAGTTCCAATGGAAGAATCCATTGAAATCAAGAACGGTCAGAGAAAGCTTGTAACCAAGGTTCGTATCCCTGGTTATGTTCTAGTACGTATGGACATGAACGAAGACTCATGGTCTCTAGTTCGCGGTACTCCAGCTGTTACTGGCTTCGTAGGTCACAGCGAGTACCCAAGCCCATTGCGTCCTCAAGAAGCATTTGACATGTTGAAGACTCTTTATGTTCTTCCTGAAGAAGCAGCGGCTAAGGCAGCTGTCAAGGGTGGAGCTAAGGGTAAGCAGAAGTCAATCCCTGTTAACGTCAACTACACACTTGGCGAAAGCATCATGATCAAGGAAGGTTCATTCGCTGGCCTACCTGGAACCATCAGCGAAATCAAACCAGAAAGCGGCAAGCTTATTGTTCTGGTTTCATTGTTCGAACGTGAAACTCCTGTTGAACTTGCCTTCGACCAGGTCTCAGCTCTCGTATAAAGATTTACAAACCTAAAACCAAAGGAAACTAACAAATGGCACCGAAGAAAAAAGTAACCGGCATGATCAAGTTGCAGATCCAAGCAGGAGCAGCTAACCCAGCTCCACCGATTGGTCCAGCTCTAGGTCAGCACGGTGTGAACATCATGGAATTCTGTACTGCATACAACAATGCAACTGCAGACCAGCGTGGAAACGTTGTTCCTGTTGAGATCACTGTGTATGAAGACCGTTCATTCACATTCATCCTGAAGACTCCACCAGCAGCTGAGCTAATCAAGAAGGCAGCTGGAGTAGCTAAGGGTTCAGCAACCCCTCACACAGTGAAGGTAGCAAAACTTACTCGCGAACAGGTTCTAAAGATCGCAGAGTCAAAGATGGCTGACCTCAACGCCAATGACGTTGAAGCAGCCGCAAAGATCATCGCTGGTACTGCCCGCAGCATGGGTATCACCGTCGAAGGTTACTAGTAACAAAAGCAACAAACGGAAGTGGGAGAGTCGCGCGCGACTCGTTCAACCACAACTGTGACCAACTAAACAAGAAGGAAAAGCAGAATGGCTAAGCGCTCAAAGGCATATATTGCCGCAGCAGAAAAAATCACTGAAGGTAAGTTCTACACACCTGCAGAAGCAGTAACTCTAGTTAAAGAAACTGGCACATCTAAGTTCGACTCAACTGTTGAAGTTGCAGTGAAGCTTGGTGTTGACCCTCGTAAAGCTGACCAGATGATCCGTGGAACCGTAGGTTTGCCTCACGGTACTGGTAAGACAGCACGCGTTATCGTATTCGCAACCGGTGCAGCTGCAGATGCAGCTCGCGAAGCTGGTGCTGACGAAGTCGGTGGCGACGAGCTAATCGAGAAGGTAGCAGCTGGTTGGACAGACTTCGACTCAGCAGTATCAACACCTGAACTTATGGGTAAGGTCGGTCGTCTAGGTAAGGTTCTAGGTCCTCGTAACCTAATGCCAAACCCTAAGACTGGAACTGTTACTCCAGATGTAGCAAAGGCTGTAACTGATATCAAGGGTGGAAAGATTGAGTTCCGCATTGACAAGCAGTCAAACCTTCACTTCATCATCGGAAAGATCTCTTTCACTAAGGAACAGCTTGGCGAGAACCTAGCAGTTGCTCTAGATGAAATCTTGAGACTAAAGCCTTCATCTTCAAAGGGTAAGTACCTATTGAAGGCTTCTCTAGCAACAACCTTTGGTCCTGGTATCCCACTAGACACCAGCGTTACCAAAGTAGAGTTCTAAAGAGTTTTACCTAGCGTTCACTAAAGAAAGTTAGGCTGAAGGACCAGGAGAAATCCTGGTCCTTCATCATCTTGTTAGCAGTTCGTAGAAATGCGAATGTAGATCGAAAGGTTGGGATATTGCCAACAGAACCGTTTGGTGCAGCAACCCTGCTAGATACAAAAGATCCAATGGGGCTAAGAGCAACAGCTCCTCTACTAGACGCGTGGATACGCGACATGGAGACAGACAGATCTCCTTTTCAAATCCCAGGTCATAAAGGCCGCACCAATCTAACCGGTCCCATCGTTGATGGTGACATTCCAGTTCTGCCAGGTAATCACCCATATCGAATCTCACCTTCCCTAATCCTTGAAGCAGAGAAACTAGCTGCTGATCTATGGGGAGCAGACCTATGCCGTTTTGGAGTGAACGGGTCTTCAGGTTCTAACCACGCAGCTGTAATGGCGGTAGCTGGTCCTGGCGACAAAGTAATTGTTTCTAGAACACTTCATAAGTCAGTTCTTGTTGGAATGGTTTATGCAGGAGTAATCCCTGTTTGGGTTAGACCAGAGATCAACCCAGCAACAGGACTACCTGAGTACCTACCTTCATCAAGGTTGCGAGAAACTCTAGAAGAACATCCAGATGCTAAAGCAGTTCTAATTGGTGAACCTTCATATGTTGGAACAATGTCTAACATTCCAAGACTTGCCAAGGTCTCCCATGAGTTTGGTGTCCCACTAGTTGTTGATGCTGCTTGGGCTGCTCACTATGGTTTCCACCCAGAACTACCTCAGCATCCTCTTGCTGAAGGAGCAGACATTGTTGTCACCTCAGCACACAAGACACTTCCTGCTTGGTCTCAAGCAAGCTTTGTATTAGTAAGAGAAGGTCTAGTTGATCTAAAGAGATTCAACAAGGCATTTGATTCAACCCAGACAACATCGATGTCAGGAAGAATCCTGGCCTCTATCGATGCATCTCGTGCTCTTCTAGAAAAGCACGGCTATGACCTAATCGACCCAATCATTGATGCAACTGAAAAAGGGAGAGCAACACTAGTTGCTGCTGGCATTGAAGTCATCGATGGTGAATACATTGACCCTCTGAAACTTGTTATCTTGCTTCCTAAAACTGGAGCAGATGGAAACCTAGTTGAGCAAGATCTACTAAATGCCAACATCGATGTTGAGATGGCTAACAGAGACTTAATCATTCCAATGATTACCTTTGCTGACACACCTGAACTTATTGAAGATCTAGTCAACAGAATCATCGAGTCAGTAAACAAGCACAGAGGTGAACCTAGAGCTGTTTCAACAGCAGCTGTGTTCTCAATCGTTCCTGAAGTGGTGGTTAGTCCAAGAGATGCATTCTTCTCTAAGCAGGAGGTAGTAACTGCAGATAAGGCAGTTGGTCGAGTATCAGCAGAGATGATCTGTCCTTACCCACCAGGAGTTCCAGTGCTATCTCCAGGAGAGAGAATCACTCAGCAAGCTCTAGATGCACTATTTGAAGCTAGAGATACCGGAGTGAGAATTGCATTTGCTGCGGATAGAACTCTAGAAACTTTTGTAGTTCTACCTGAGTAGTTAGTCATCGTATACGTTCTTACGATGTCCGAACTTGATCATGACTAGTGTGAATGTGTCGTCTTCGACATCAATAATCACCCGATACTCTTGAACTCTTAAACTGTAAAACGGAGCCCAATCTCCTTTGAGTTGCTTGAGCTGACTAACTGGTTGGTCGCTTTCGAGCAGTTGGGCTAACTTTCTTAACACTCTTTGCTTGGCCAACTTTGGTAGTCGATCTAGTTGTTTTCTTGCTGCTGGGAGCCATCCCAATGTCCATTCGTGTGAGTCCGGCATCTTCTAAAACCTCATCCATCGAGTACCGCTTTTGGTTGCGTCCACCTGCGGCGATGTACTCGCGAATAGCCTCAAGATCACGAAGGTCTTCTTCAAATTCTTCAATTCCGCGTTCTATCAATTCGCGAATGAAATATGACTTAGGTCTTCCACTTTGGGAAGACAGTTTGTCTATTCGATCCTTGAGTTCGCTTGAAAGCCTGATTGTTACCATAGCCATAATTCTCACCTGTCTTACTTGTCTTACATGTAAGACTAAATGAGAATGTGGATAAGCTCAAGTGTTATTGCTTGTAATCCTTGCCGCGGTACTGAATTCGTTGAATCTCTATTTGGTTACTCACCTTGTGAATTGTGAAGACGACACGAATCTTTCCGACTCTTGTGCTTAGCGAATCCTTGAGGTTCCCATCAAGCCACTTGGCAATGTCTAGTGGGTTGGAAGTTTGTTCTAGTTGATCAATTCTTCCTATTACTCGACTTCTTTGTACCGGATCGAGATTCTTTAGGTCTTTTGTTGCTTTTCGGGTTAGAACTATCTGCCAACTCTTGTTCACGTAATTCAGCTTTCACTTGCTCCCAGGGGACGGTCTTTCGATCTTTTGGGCTGCCTGCAAGTAGCTCTTTTATAGCCATTTCACCAAGCACCTGATCTTCCATGTCTTCAATAGACTGGGCAATCATTTTCTTAACAAAGTGAGACTTGGTGCGACCGCTGCGCTGGGCTAGCCAGTCAAGGCGTGCGTTCAATTCGTCACTTAGTCTGAGGGTCAACATGGCCATAATTCTCTCCTGTATTACATGTAATACACACAACCATAAATGAGATTGTGGATAAGTTCAAGGAGATTCGGATACTGATAATGGGTTCTCCAAACTCACCGTATAGAGAGAAACGAATATCAAGGTTCTCGGGAATAAACCCATGCGGGAAAGCGTTCTTATAACTAGCGATGTCAGTGGTCAGGACTAGCATCTTATTCCCAGAGCAAATACCGATCTAGTCAGGAGATTTTAATGAGCAAGAATGCAAAGAAGTTCCAAAAGCCTCAAGCTAGCAAGCACAACTCAAGATGCACCCAGACACCTAGCAAAGAGCGTTACCGTGACATGAAGGAAGCCAAGCGTGATCTTCGCTTCTTCAGAAGCAGAGCTGCTGAAGACATGCAGACCCAGGGTTGGACCACCTTCAACCAGAAGCGGGTCTATGAGTGCTCAGGATGTAAGGGTTATCACCTAACTTCTCAAGAGCTAGGCAGAGTTGAGTTTGAAGTAGTTAGAGCACCAGAGCTGACAATTGCAGATCTAATTCTTTCCGCATAACCGGGAATAAACCAAAGTTCCAACCGCTTTACACAATTAGAGCTAGCCCATGGAAGGGGCCAACCATAAACTTTTTCGACATCATTGGATTTCTAGTCCTACTATTCCTAGCTGGTGTTGTGATCTTTGCTATCGGCATCCACTTCTTTATTGCTCTCTACGCAGCCTTTGGGAATCCCAAACCAGCTCCCCGCCCCACCAGTAAAAACGATTCCGAATATTAAATAATCGGGAACGGCGTGTTTGTATCCAAAACACAAAAATAGTTTCACAATAACTTTCCAACTAAATTTTCCAACCCCCTAAGGCACATCGAAGTGTCAGAACCTTGGAGCAAAATGAACGTCGATTTCATAACCCCTGAAGACGAACTCTGGGAAGAGTTCAACCAGGCAGCAACACTCCCTGCTCGCAGAGTTGAGATCCTCTACTGCTTTGGTCAGCGCGAAGCTTGGAACTTCGCATCCAAGGAACCTATGAAGTATTGGATGCCAGCACTAGAAATGGCTAGAGAAAACCAGCTTGTTCGTGAGTGGGTTGAGGTTACTGAGGTAATCACACGTGAATACATCATGAACCAGCATGAGTATGAACTTGCCATTGAGATGGCAAATGAAGGTTTAGGCCTTATTCCTGAGCTTGCCTTTGATCTGGAAGATCGCGTCTCGCAAGCTCATCTCACCTGGGGTAAGGCCGTGGCCTACGACAACCTTGAAAAGTACCCTGAAGCTCTAGCGTTTTTCAACTTAGGTTCAAGAATGTATGCCAACGTTGGCAATGACGTTCTGGCAAACGTCCTTGCTAGTGCTTCAGCATTCATCCACACCCAGCTTGACGAACATGACGAGGCCGAGAACATGCTTCCTGCCATTAGAGAGTTCTTTATCCAGAAGGAAGACCTAGCCAGAGTTGCCTACTGTGATCTAATCTCGGCAATTGTCATGATGCATAAGGGTCAGTACCAAGAGGCACTTGAACTAGCCCTTGAGGTCAAGTCTGTAGAGAAACAAATCAACAAACTAGATTCAGGAACCTTGCGTTGGGTAGCTAAGGCCTACTTCTACACCGAGAACTATGAAGAAGCAGTGGCTCACTATCGTCAAGCAATCAAGATGGCAAGCAAGAAGCCTGACCGTGACTATAAAGATGTAGTCAAGGCAACCCTAGGACTTGCTGAAGTCTTTGCAGCCCAGGGTAAGACTAAGGAAGCTACTGCAGCAAGATTCGACGCCAAAGTCATGGACAAGCGTTTGAAGAAGCCAAGATTGACTAACAGCGCTAAAGCCATCAAGGAAGTTGAACAGCTGCGCGCTAAAGGCGAATACGATCTTGCTATTCAACTCACAGCTGAATTAGTTCAGGAAAGCTCAGAGGCAGGAGACATCTCACTTCGCCTTCGTGCAGAATGCGAACACATCATCACTAACTTCCTCAAGGAAGACTATGAAGGTGTAGTCAACACTTGGGAAGCAATGCCAAGAGCAACTCTTGAACTCCACGATGAACTCGTGATCAAAATCAAGAACATGGTTTGCCACTCGCTAGCAAAACTAGGCAGAGTTCAAGAAGCATCTGACCTAAACAACCAGGTGCTCTCTGACATTCGTCTAGAGCAGAGCAAGCAGGAGCAAGCCTATGCTTACGAGAACAAGGTTGAGATTGAATCTGATCCAAATGAGAAGAGCAAGCTTGTCTCATATGCAATTGAAACAAACCTAGAAGCACAGAACATCGATAGAGCACTAAAAATTACTCGCAAATTCCGCGATAAGTATTAGTATGTTCTTAGGTGGAAACACCAACTAAAACTAAATAGCAACTGTTCAAACTCGTTTGAGTTTAAGAAGAGTGCAACCTGCCGCCCATCGGCAAGGTGCCAAAGAAGTAACAAAGGAACAGGCCTAGACAACCGTCTAAGCAACTAAAGATGGGGCAGTTATGCCCCGATAGATCAAGCGAACGCTTGAAGAAAGGGGCATTACTCATGTCCGAAGAAACACAACAAAGCCCAGTACCATACCTGCTCGAAGTATTTAGCTTCCAGCACCACAAGCAGTATGCATCTAACGCTGAAGACGGCGTGAAAAAGGGGTTCCTCCTAGGACCAGTC
>JBIJAF010000042.1:0-3095 GCA_044345905.1 Rhodoluna sp. | reverse complement strand
TCGTGACCGCTAAACATAAAGATTAGAAAGATGCCTCAGTCCTTAGGGACTGGGGCATCTTTGTTTAGAAAAGCCTAGACTCAAGGCATGGGAAGACTTCTAGGTTTTATAATTGCTGCTGCACTTCTAATTCCTACAGGAGTTGCTTACGCAGCACCTAATGATGGTGTGCCTAGTTGGGCTAAGACGACAAATCTATATGAAGTAAATGTTAGACAATACAGCGCTAACTCCAAGTTAATATCTGTTACTAAAGATCTTCCGAGACTCAAGAAGATGGGTGTTAACACTTTATGGTTGATGCCTTTTCAACCTATTGGCAAAGCTAAAAGACTAGGTTCTTTAGGTTCGCCTTATTCAATCTCTAACTACCGTGCTGTGAATCCTGAATTTGGAACGGCAGCTGATTTCAAAGCATTAGTCAAAGCAACCCATGCTCAAGGTATGCACATCATTATTGACTGGGTAGCTAACCACACAGCTTGGGATCATTCATGGATTACATCTCATCCAGAGTGGTACACCCAGGTCAATGGAAGCATCGTTATTCCACCAGGTACCAACTGGTCTGATGTTGCTGATCTGAACTACGACAACCAAGAGATGCGTAAGGCAATGATTGCCGCAATGAAGTATTGGGTAACAAACTTTGATATCGATGGGTTTAGATGTGATTCAGCTGGGACAGTTCCAGTAGATTTCTGGGAAGAAGCAACTACTGAGCTTGCTAAGTCAAAGAAGTTGTTCATGCTTGCTGAAGATGGATCTTTTACAAATCTTCTGGAGAATGCTTTCACAGCTAACTACAACTGGAGTTTGAAGCTTGCTTTGAAATCTCTTACTGAAGGCACAGGCTCTGCAGCTCCTCTCTACAATCTGCTTCAAACTCAGTCATTTACTTACCCAAAGGGTTCTTATCCTTTGAACTTCATCACTAACCACGATGAGAACTCTTGGACATCAACCGTTCAAGCTGACTACGGTAAGGCAGAGAATGCTATGGCTGTCTTGACCTACACACTGCCTGGCATGCCACTTCTATATAACGGTCAAGAAGTTGGGCTAGATAAGCAGCTTCAGTTCTTTGAGAAAAATCCAATTGACTGGGCTTCCTATAAATACAGCGGTAAAGCAAGAACAGCTATGTATACAGCACTGAACTCAATCAAACTCAATAACCCTGCCCTATGGGCAGGGCCATCTGGCGGTTCCATTAACACTCTAGAAACTGACAACTACGAAGTGATTGCATTTGTTAGAACCAAGGGCACTAACCGAGTGATTACGGTGATCAACCTAACTGGCACTAAGCAGAAGGTGACTGTTACAACAACTGCTGGAACTTATTACGCGCTCGGGGCAACCAAGCCAACCAAGATCTCAAAGAGCTTGAAGTTGAATGTGTCTGCTCGAGGGTATGCGGTTTATTCCTCTAAGCGTTAGTCAGCAAGAGAGAATTCACCAGTTGCATAAAAGTGATCTAATCGCTTTTGGGCTCTAACTAGGAACTTAGGCAGGAATTCAATAATTTCTGCTGAAGTCATATCCAGTACCGCATTGATTAGACAGATCAATCTGCTTAGCAGCAGAACCTCATAGTCTTCGTCTGAAATCTTAGGTAGTTCTAGAACGGAGGAGTAGCCAGCTTTCAAATGCTTTTCTCGTTCTCGGTCTTCGCGAATGTAGTAATTGCTGATTACTAGGTCTTGAATAGGAAGACCAATTCCTGCATCGTCAAAGTCAATGATTGCTAACTTGTCTTTTGATTGGATCACATTGCCCATATGCAGATCAGCATGAATAGGAATCAACTCTTGAGTTTTAGAGAGTCTTTCAAATACTTCTTCAGAGATAGCTAAGCCTTTGAGAATGTCTTCGTAAAGTTTGTCGCTAATTGACTCTGGCTTAGATGGTGTCAAGAGGTCTTTGGCATTCATGAGAGTTGAATTGATTGCTGGCATGAACGCAGGTGCTGAGAACTTTAGGTCTTTCACTGACAACTGCAATCGAGCCATGTTTTCACCTAGTTCGAAGAGCTGCTCATTATTTGGCTCATCGCCTACTTCTTCACCCTCTATCCATTTGAATAGAACTACTGTTGTGTCCGTGTTTAGAGGTTCAAATCGAGTGTTGATGTAGAGCTCATCGTTTGTGGTTCTTAGAGGTATTGGAGCTTGTACTGAACCTTCGAGGCTCAGGGCTTCCAGCCACTGCATTTCAGCTAAGACTTCATCACCTGATTTGTGTGAACTGAGGTTGATTCTTAGGGCTAGGTCTTGGCCCTGGCTATCTGTGATCTTGAAGGACGAGTTAAAGGCATGATTCACATTCTTGATCTTTTTAGGCTCTACCCCGTATTGCCTCAAGATTCCTGGCACTAGCTCCTGAACAGCTGCTATTTGGGCTTCTTCGTCCAATTGGGTGTATTCCATGGGGCCAGTTTATTAGGGGTTGCAGGGGTAGGGGGTTTCAGGCTAAACTGGGGGAAGCCAAAGACCGCCGGTTTCGGTACAGGCAAATCCATTGATTTATCAGAGGTTTTGCATGTTTCGACGAAGGTCCGCTTAGTAAGCGGCTTCCAGCGCAGGTGAACTGAATTTGATTTTTTCAAGCTCTGGTCATTTGCGCCAGAGCTTTTTACTTTAAAGACCCTAGGGCTACCGGCATCACAGATATAAGGAGCGCCATGGCGGACAAGCAAGCCTCAGTCGCAGAACTAACTGGTCTATTCCAGAGTTCAGCTGCTGTTCTGCTCACCGAGTACCGCGGACTCACTGTGGCACAGCTTAAAGAGCTGCGCCGTTCAATCAGTGGAGATGCAACTTACGCCGTAGCAAAGAACACACTGCTAGCCATTGCAGCTAAGAACGCTGGAGTTACCGCATTTGACGGTCACTTCCAGGGTCCTAGCGCTGTGGCATTTGTTAGCGGAGACGTAGTCTCTGTTGCAAAAGCAATGCGTGATTTCGCTAAGGCAAACCCACTGCTAGTAGTAAAGGCAGGTTTCTTCGATGGAGCCGCTCTTACACCTGCAGAGGTTACCAAGCTTGCTGATCTTGAATCTCGCGAAGTATTGCTGGCCAAGGCCGCCAATG
>JBIJAF010000031.1:0-11441 GCA_044345905.1 Rhodoluna sp. | reverse complement strand
CCAGAATCGATTGAAGTGATCAAGACCAGGTTTAGTGCCTTGCCAGTTTCATTTGAGACTTTTTAGAACCATCTTGGCTAAGTGTTAAAACAATCACGATGGTTAGCAAGGTGAGAATGCTAGCTACAGCTAAGGCCATTCCATAGTTCTGAGCACCAGGTCTTGAAATAAGTTGATACATCAAGACAGGAATAGTCGCTTGATCACCGAAGGTAAGCAAGCTAGCAACACCAAACTCTCCTAAAGAAACCAGAGCACTAAAAGCAATTGCCGTCTTCATAACTGGCCTTAGTAATGGATAGTCAACAGATCTAAACAATTGCCAGCCATTAGCCCCATCTGTCATGGCTTGTTCTCTAGTGTTAGCTTCAACAGCTAGAAGACTTGGGTAAACAATTCGAACAACCAATGGAATTGCAAATACTGATTGAACCATTGGAACCAGAATCCAACTACTCAGTAGCCAAGCAAGATCTCCAGTGAGTGTAATTAGATATCCAACACCGATGACTACCGATGAAACACCTATCGGCAAGAGGAATGCCGCATCAAGAGATATTCCAAGAAAGTCTGTTTTTCTGCGATGACGCCGTCTTGATTGTTCGGCAAGAAGGAATGCCACAAGAACTCCTAGAAGTATTGACACAACAGTTGAAACAAGAAGATTGCGTATTGAATTCAGGGCAGCATCAAAGAACGTCAGGTTTAACAGATCTCTGGCACCTCTGGTATCTAGGAGCCCAAAGTTCTCAAAGGTGAATGACCCACTGGAAGAAACAAACGCCTTGCTAATTACAAGAATTAAAGGAACTACAACCAGCAACGAAATTACAACAAAACTAAAGATTGCTGCTGGAGCATCTCTGCGATCTAGTTTCTTTGACTTAGAGAAGGACGGTGTGAAACTCAAAGGGTTAGTCCCACCCCAACGACTCACTGTGAAGGCAATCAGACAGAACGCAATCTGTAGAAGAGCTAATAGTGCTCCATGAGCAAAGTCCAGTCTTTCCAACACCGAGATAGATATCGCTGTTTCTAATGTGTTGACCTCACCTCCACCAAGGCTCAACACAATGCCGTAAGAAGATGCACAGTAGAGCATGATGATTGCACTTGATGCTCGGATAGAACTCTTCAGTTGAGGTAGAGAAACCCTAAGGGCAGTCCTGAAGCGACCAGCACCAGATACCTCTGATTCCTCTTCGGTTGACTTAGACAGTGTTTGCCATTGAGAACCAATGTTTCTAACGGCAACTGCGTAGTTAGCAAAGACATTTGCCATGATGATGGCAATAACAGGGTCAATGCCTCCAATAATTGCACTCACCTCAGTGACTGCAATTGCAACAACCAAACTCGGAAGCATGAATGGCACTGTAATTATTGATTGCAGAAGTCGTGAACCTTTGAAGCTCTTTCTATAAAGAACGTACGCACCTGGGATACCAATTACTAAACAGATTGCTGTTGAAACTAGAGCCTGCCAAACCGTGAACCAAAGAATGGGCCACGCACTTGATTCGTTATGAACCATTCCAGCAATGTCTGGACCAAGAGCTAGAAAGAAGACGTTTAGCAGTGGCCAGTAAAAGAGCACAACCATAAATACAACTGGTGCACTCCAAAGCAAAACTTTTCTATGGCGCAAGATCAAACACTCTGTTGTATTCGGTTAGCCAGGCAGATCTGTTCTTCGCAATGTCTAGATCGCCACCAATAGTTGAGATTGCTGCCGGTGCTCTTAGAGCCCATGACTCTGGCAATGCAACAGTTTCATCAATCGGGTAAACATACATAGCTGTAGGTAGTGCTTCTTGGAATGACTTACCCAGCATGAACTTGATAAGTGCCTCACCCGCTTGGTAGTTAGAATACGGCAGCACACCCGCGTATTCGATTTGTCTGAAGCAATCTTTTCTAAGTGCAACAGTCTTAGCATTTCCATTCTCATCAACTTCATCAGCAGGTGACGATGAGTATGAAAGCACTACCGGGTACTTACCCTTACCAGCTGAACCGGAGAAGTCTGTGTAGTAAGCATCTTCCCAACTAGCTGCAACCTTCACACCATTGTTCTTGAACGACTTCCACCAAGAGGTAGTTTCGTTTTCACTTGAGAATGCAGCAAAAGTAGAAACAAGGAAACCTAAACCCGTTGAAGACAGATTCGGATTTTCAATCACAGTCAGGTTCTTGTATTTAGGTTGAATCAATTCCTTCCAGTGATCTGGAATAGCCAGGTTCTTTCCCTTGAAGTATTGGATATCTACGTTGAAGCAAATGTCTGCAAAGTTAATTGGAACTAGTGTGCTTTCATCGAGAACATTGTTATCGCCAATCACACTGGAAAAAGTATTATCGATGCCATAAACAACATCAGCGATAGGCGCATCTTTAGTAAGAACTAGCTTGCCGGTCAGTTCACCAACATCACCTGCTCGAATAATTTTTAATTGAGGCCCAACGGTTTTGTTGTATTCAGCAATAAGTTCATCACTCATAACAAAAGAGTCGTGAGCAACAAGAGTTATCTTCGCCACTGTGTTGTTAGTGCAGGCAGATAGACCTAGAGATAGTGCAACAGTTAGTAATGCAAATATGTGTTTCATTTTTCCTTCCTACGCTGGCATGACCCAGTTCAGGTTTGACGGTATTTGGCAGTAGCTTCATCTCAGTCCGATGCTTCGGACTCCCGTGTATTAAAAGACTAAACCCTTGCTAGCCAAAGGGCTACCAAGGGTTTAGGTCAATACTTACTAGTGCATTGAAGCAGCTGCTTGTTCAGCCTTCTCCTGAACACCAGACTTGGTGCGAAGAGCTACCTCTTTGATGAATAGAGATAGGGCGAAGGCGGCAATAACAACCGCTGCTGCAGCAATAAACACACTCGCAGTTGATTCAGCAAACGCCTGCTTGATTGGATCTGCAAGCTCAGGGCTAGCAGTCTTCAAGAAGGAAGAGTCTGACTGAATAAGTTCGCTAATGTCCTGGCCTGATGTGAAGGCAGAATTGCGAGGATCGTTTAGCAGTGCCGGGTTAGCAGTGATTGCAGCCTGAATCTTTGCACCAATCTCAGCACCCTTGTCAGCAAGGTTGTTGAAAAGGATTGATAGGAATACTGCAACACCGAGTGTTCCACCCATCTGTCTAAAGAATGTTGATGAAGATGTTGCAACACCAATGTCTTTAGCTTCAACAGCGTTCTGAGAAGCGATAGTGAGTGTCTGCATCATCTGACCTAGACCTAGACCCATGATTACCATTCCGATTGAGATCTGCCAGATAGCCCATGTGTAGCTAAGGGTTGCTAGGTAGAGGAATGAGATAGACATCAGAGCAGTTCCTAGAACCATGAAAATCTTGTACTTACCGGTCTTGCTTGTTATCTGACCGCTCATGATTGATGAAATCATCAGACCCATCACCATAGGAATCATTAGGTAACCAGCTTCAGTTGCTGTTGCGCCATAAACAATCTGTAGAACAAGTGGAAGTGAAATCATTCCACCAAACATTCCCATACCAACAATTACTCCAAGCAGAGTTGTTAGTGAGAATGTTCTTGACTTGAAGATGTGTAGAGGGAGAATTGCATCTTCACCCATCTTTCTTTCAATGACAATGAAAGATGTAATTCCAACAACACCTAATGTATAGGCAATGAATGCGTTAGGTGATGTCCATCCCCATTCACGTCCTTGCTCAGCAACGACGAGCAGTGGAACAACACCAACGATGATTGTAAGAACACCCCACCAGTCAATCCGCTTACTCTTTGATTCGATGTGTGGAACGTGAAGGAATGAAAGAACTAGCAGCAATGCAATTGCACCAATAGGAAGATTCATTAGGAAGATCCAACGCCATCCTGTAATTCCTAGGAAGCTATCAACACCAGCTAGTAGTCCACCAATTAGTGGACCAAGAACGCTTGATGTACCAAACACAGCCAGGAACAATCCCTGGTAACGCGCTCTATCTCTTGGTGGAACAATGTCAGCAAGAATTGTTAGAGCAAGAGCAAACAAACCACCAGCACCAATACCTTGGATGGCTCTATAAGCAGCAAGTTCATACATGGTGTTAGCTAAACCAGAAATCACAGAACCGAAGATAAAGATTGAGATGGCTGCGATGAATAACTTGCGGCGACCAAATATGTCTCCGAGCTTTCCATAAATAGGTGTAGCAATAGTTGAAGTGATTAGGTAAGCAGTTGTTACCCAAGCTTGAGCAGATAAACCATTTAGATCATCTGCAATTGTTCTCATCGCAGTTCCAACAACACTCTGATCTAGTGCTGATAAGAACATTCCAGCCATAAGGCCAAATAATACGAACATGATTTGTCTGTGGGTCATTACACCTGTAAGTGCTGACTCTGCTGCTGCGGCTTTGCGTTCTGCGCGTGCCATGGTGATCTCGTTTCTTCGGTTGTGAAAGTTAGACTTTATTAATGGGAAGAAATTTCAGGCAATCAAGCTTTAGAGCTTTGGGCATAGGCTTTCTAGCCCTCGTATTACTTCCCGCGGTAAATAACCCTACACCTTCTCAGGCCACCAGCCTTGTTTGGCAATCAATAGATGAACCAGAATCCACTTGGATTGTTGTGAACAAGCTAAGGCCTCTAAACCCAATCAAATACGTCCCTAAAGACTTAGTTGCCCCTAAGTTCGGCACCCTAAACGCCAACCCATATGGAAGAAAACTAAGAAAAGAAGCATCAACTGCCTCTTATCGCCTAGCCATGGCTATGCGAGCCGAGGGTCAAGGCAGCCTAATCATTCAAAGTGCCTACAGATCTTATGCAGAGCAAAAGACCATTCATGCCCGTCAGGTAGAGAAGTATGGCCTGAAGGCAGGAGAAGCCCTAGCTGCTAGACCTGGTTACTCAGAGCACCAGACTGGCTGGGCTTTGGATGTTTCAGCTAGAGGACAGGGCTGTCAGATCCGAGTCTGCTTTGGTCAAACCAAAGCTGGTTCATGGCTAGCCAAGAATGCCTATAAATACGGATTCATAATCAGATATCCAAACAATGCGACCCCAACTACGGGCTATCAGTATGAGCCTTGGCATCTTAGGTATGTTGGCAAGGGCCTGGCCAAGGTAATGCATGATGACAGAGTGCTTACCCTTGAGAAGTTCTTTGACCTCCCAGCAGCCCCGAACTACTAACTAAGCATTAACCTTTATCTATGGCTAAATCAGTAAATAACAAGAAACCCACATACGCCTTCCTAGGCCCTGTGGGTACTTTTACTGAGCTTGCCTTGGCTCAGGTAAAAGAAGCCAAATCAGCCAAGCATCTTCCAGTTTCAACAATCAACGAAGCCATCGACGCTGTAGTTTCAGGAAAAGCTCAAAGAGCGATTGTTCCAGTAGAAAACTCCATTGAAGGTGGTGTATCTGCAACTCTCGATGCATTAGCTAACACAACTGACATACGTATATATGGTGAGTATTTAGTTCCAATTACTTTTAACTTGGTAGCTAAGCCAGGCACAAAGCTTGCTGATGTAAAAGTAGTTAGTACGCACCCAACTGCTTATGCTCAGTGTCGTGGCTGGATGCAAGAGAACATATCAGCTCACTCATACTTACCTTCAACTTCAACAGCTGCGGCAGCTGCAGATCTACTTTCTAAAGATCCACTTGCGGATGCTGCTATTGCAGCTAAGAGCATTACAGATCACTACAAGCTAACTGCGTTGGCAAGAAACATTGGTGATAACAAGAATGCTCAAACCAGATTTATTGAAATAGGACTTAGCGCTAAGCCAACCAAGAGATCAGGCAAAGACAAGACTTCTGTGATTGTTGAACTTCCAGAAGATCGTCCAGGAGCTCTTCTAGAAATGCTTGAACAGTTTGCTGCTCGTGGAGTTAACCTTTCAAGAATCGAATCAAGACCTATCGGTGATCAGCTAGGTAGATATAGATTCAACATTGATGCTCAAGGACACATCGATGACGATGCAGTTGCAGAAGCACTCATGGGTCTTCACAGATTTAGCCCGCACGTAACTTTCTTGGGTTCTTACCCAAGAGCAGATAAGAAGAAGAGTGAGCACGAAGGTAATAATTCAAATAAAGAATTCTCTTCTGCTGAATCATGGCTAAACAAACTACGTCAAGGACGCTAAAGGTAAACGTAAATAAATGATTGATGCAAACCTACTGAGAGAAAACCCTGAGGCTATTAAAGTTTCTCAGAGAGCTAGAGGAGCAAGCGTTGAGCTTGTCGACAAAGCTGCTGCAGCTGATGAAAACTGGCGCAAGGCTCAAGCAGAATTTGAAAACCTAAGAGCAGAGCAGAATGCTAAAGCAAAACTTGTTGCTGGAGCAACTCCTGAAGAGAGAACAAAACTTATTGCTGAAGGACAAGAACTTGCAGCAGGAGTAAAGGCAGCAGAACAAAAAGCAGCTGATTTCCAAAACGAATTGAACTCAATTGTTCAAAAGATTGAGAATGTTGTCACCGAGGGTGTTCCAGTTGGCGGCGAAGAGAACTTTGTTGTAATTCGTGAAGAAGGCACTAAGCCAAAGTTCACCTTCACTCCTAAAGATCACGTTGAACTAGGTGAATTACTAGATGTTATTGACATCGAGCGTGGAGTAAAGATCTCGGGTTCTAGGTTCTACTTCCTAAAGGGTTGGGGAGCAAGACTAGAGCTTGCTCTGATGAACCTGGCTCTAGACCAGGCAGCTAAAGCTAACTTCACTCCTCTAATCACACCGACACTAGTCAAGCCTGAAGTAATGGCTGGTACCGGTTTCCTAGGCGAGCACGCTGATGAGATTTACTACCTACCAGCAGATGATTTGTATCTGACTGGAACTAGCGAAGTAGCTCTTGCTGGATATCACAGCAACGAGATTATTGACCTTGCTGATGGGCCAAAGAGATATGCAGGTTGGTCAACTTGTTACAGACGTGAAGCTGGTAGCCACGGAAAAGACACCAAAGGTATTCTTCGAGTTCACCAGTTCAACAAATTAGAGATGTTCTCTTATGTAGCACCAGAGCAAGCAGATGAAGAGCATGCAAAACTTCTTGCCTGGCAAGAAGAGATGTTGAAGAAGTGTGAACTCCCATATCGTGTTATTGATACTGCAGCTGGAGATCTTGGTTCAAGTGCTGCTCGTAAGTTTGATGCTGAAGCTTGGGTTCCATCTCAAGAAACATATCGTGAACTAACTTCAACTTCTAACTGCACTACATATCAAGCAAGAAGATTAAATGTTCGCTACAGAAAAGAAGATGGCAAGACTGCTGTTGCTGCAACTCTTAACGGAACACTTGCTACAACTAGATGGCTAGTTGCAATTCTTGAGAACCACCAGCAAGAAGATGGTTCAGTTCGTATCCCTGCAGCACTTCGTCCATACCTTGGCGGAGCTGAAGTTATTTCTCCAGTGAAGAAGAGCTAAGCGTTGACTTTTGAACCTTGGCTAATTGCTATCGACATTGATGGCACACTTGTGCACGATGATGGCTTCCTTGCCCCTCAGGTGATTAGAGAAGTAACAAGAGTAAGAGATCTCGGTCACCACGTTGTTGTTGCAACAGGTAGAGCTGCAGCAAATGCAATTCCTGTAGTTCAAGATGTTGGTATTGAAGCAGGTCACGTAGTCTGCTCAAATGGTGCAGTGACAATTGAAATTGATCATCAAGATGACAGAGGCTACTCAGTTAGAGAAGTAATCGGTTTTGATCCAGCACCGGTACTAAGTCAGCTAATTGAAAAACTTCCTGAAGCACACTTTGCAGTAGAAGATGTTGATGGCACATACAGATTCCATAAGCCATTTCCTGCCTATGCATTGGGTGCAGAAAACATTGAGACTCCACTTGATCAACTCATGCACGGAGAAGTAAGCCGAGTAGTTGTTCTGTCTCCTGAGCAGAATGTAAATGACTTCTTAGAGATTGTGGAATCAGTAGGACTACATTCAGTGTCTTATGCAATTGGCTACACAGCTTGGTTAGATATTTCTCCACAAGGAGTGACCAAGGCAAGTGCTCTTGAACAAAGAAGAAAAGCACTAAATGTTCCAGCCAACAGAGTCATCGCCATAGGCGATGGAAGAAACGATATCTCTATGTTTGAGTGGGCAAATGAAGGGGGAGGCCTTTCATTTGCTATGGGCCAGGGCCCAGATGAGGTAAAGCAGGCAGCCACAATGGTGACCGCCAGCGTTGAAGAACATGGTGTAGCCAAGGTCCTTGAAGGCCTAGAAGGCATTATTTATAGCCAAAGCTAGCTCACAGGCTAAGTGCAGGTTGCCCCTGTATTTTTATTAGCACTAAGGATTAGTTAGACTATTCCTCGGAGGTCTGTCCGAGCGGCCGAAGGAGCTAGTCTTGAAAACTAGTGAACTGAAAGGTTCCGTGGGTTCGAATCCCACGGCCTCCGCCAGTTTCGTCTAACTGAGACTTAAGCCAACTCACCTAAGGGGTTATTGAATTGTCTGAAAAGTCCAAGAAGAAAGTAAAGCTAGATCGTGCAGTAGCACGTCATGGCAACATTCAAGCTACCGGCCGTTTCAGAGCCCTGCTTGGCATTCTAGGTAAAGCCCTTATCGTTGTCCTTGTTTCAACTCTGACTGTCACAACTGTTTCAGCAATTCAACTTGCTGGAAAGTTTGGTGATGGCGAAATTGAAGTTCCTGGTGGGGACGGAGCTCCAAGAAAGATTCCGCCAATTAGTGGCCCGATCAACATGCTTCTTGTTGGAAGCGACTCAAGACAAGGTGCCGGTAACTCAGCTTTTGGTGACACCGAAGGTACTCTTGCTGACGTAATAATTCTTATGCACATCTCTGAAGACAGACAGAATGCAGTTGCGCTGTCTTTCCCGAGAGATCTTCTAGTTGCATGGCCTGCTTGTCCAAGTACTTCAGGTGGTCCTGGATACTTGCCACAATCACTTGGCCAGATCAACGCAACCATTGCTAACGGGGGTCCTGGTTGCACGCTTCTAACTGTCGAGATGCTGACTGGATTAAATATTCCTTATCTAGCAATGGTTGACTTCAATGGAGTTATTGAACTTTCTAACGCTGTTGGTGGAGTTGAAGTCTGTGTCGCTCAAGATATTGAAGATGAATACACCAACACATTTCTAAAGAAAGGTATGCATACTCTTCAGGGAGTTCAGGCACTTCAGTTCCTTAGAACTAGACACGGTGTTGGTGATGGTTCAGACCTAGGCCGTATTAGCAACCAGCAGGTCTATCTAACTTCACTAGTTAGAAAACTAAAGAGCAAAGACATTCTCTCTAACCCGGTTGCTCTATACAGCCTCGCCCAAGCAGCCGCTGAGCACATGAAGCTCAGCAATACTCTTGCTGAACCAACTACTTTGATGGCTATTGCTAATGCATTGAAAGATATTCCGATGAAGAAAGTTACATTCCTTCAGCTACCATCTGTATCTGGATTGCCAGCACCTAACGAAGGTCGAGTTAAGCCTGACTATGAAAAGGCTCAAATTCTTTTTGATCTAATGAAAAACGACCAACCACTCGTTCTTGGCGAAGTTAACAACACAGGTGCTGGATCAGAATTAGCGCCAACACCTAAGCCTTCATCAACTTCTACTGCAACCCCGAAGCCATCTTCGACTGCAACTCCAAAGCCAACCCCAACTCCTACAGTGACACCACTTCCAGACTGGGCTCAGGGCACAAACGCTCAAACAACTACTTGCTCAAAATAACTATTTAGTTGCGCAATCTGGTTAGGCTTAAACCATGCCAGATTACATCTCGGCGCTAGATTTATTCACTATCGGAATCGGACCTTCAAGTTCGCATACGGTAGGACCTATGAGAGCAGCGTTGCTCTTTGCTGAGGCTTTAGAAGCTGAAGGCAATATCGCGCTGACAAGTAGAGTTAGCGTCAAACTATTCGGATCGCTTGGTGCAACTGGGCCAGGTCACGGAACAACTAATGCCGTCGTCGCTGGCTTACAAGGTGATACCCCTGAAACTTGTAATCCTGATGAAGTTCTCACTGCCTGGGATAGAGCAATAGAAACATCTTCGGTAAGTGTTCTAAATCACAAAATCTCATTTGAAGAAAAAGACTTCAGCTTCCAACCTCTGATCAAACTACCTAAGCACTCCAACGGACTTAGGTTCCAAGCATTAGACAATGACTCGAATGTGCTATTTGAGCAGACCTACTATTCTGTCGGCGGTGGATTTGTTGAAGCTGATCACCACATTGAAAAGGCTGAAAGAGGAGAAGTTCCTTACCCTTTCACTAGTGGTGCCGAGCTTCTAGAGATTTGCAATAGGGAGAACATGTCAATTGCGGAGATTGCCTTCGCCAACGAAGTCTCTATTCATGGAGAACAAGAACTAGTTTCAAAACTGGATGCAATCTGGTCAGCCATGCAGTTATGTGTCGAAGAAGGATTAAAGACAAAAGGTGTTCTGCCTGGCTACCTCGCTGTAGACAGAAGAGCAGCAGATATGGCTGAGCAACTAAACAGAGTTGCTAATCAAGATGAGGTATCTAATGAGTGGCTTCAGGCATACGCCATTGCTGTTAATGAACAGAATGCATCAGGTAGGAGAGTAGTAACAGCTCCAACCAATGGGGCAGCGGGGATCATTCCTGCAGTTGGGTATTGGTCTATAAAGTTCAAAGGCCTTGATTCAAGAATTGTTGCCAGAGATTACCTTTTAACTGCTGCTGCAATCGGCTCTCTTTATAAGAGGAATGCATCTATCTCAGGTGCAGAAGCAGGATGTCAGGGTGAAGTAGGTTCAGCTTGTTCAATGGCAGCAGCAGGTTTAGCTGCTGTGCTAGGTGGAACACCAGAGCAGATAGAGAACGCAGCTGAGATAGCAATGGAACACAACCTCGGACTAACTTGTGATCCAGTTGGTGGATTTGTTCAGATGCCTTGCATCGAAAGAAACGCTATTGCATCAGGAACTGCTGTCTCTGCTGTTCGACTATCTCTTCTGGGAGACGGCAGCCACAAGATATCATTGGATACGGTAATTGAAACAATGAGACAAACAGGGTTAGATATGTCTAGCAAGTATAAAGAGACCTCACTTGGAGGTTTAGCTGTGAATGTTGTGGAGTGTTAATGTCAACTGTAGTCATCTGGGTCTCTGATCTTGAGAAGTCTGTAAATTTCTATTCAGCTCTCTTTGAAGATAACTCCCCTTACCGTTCACCTGAGTTTGCAAGTGTTCAAGGCTTAGGGAATGAAGTTCTTATTCACCTGCTACCTGAGCGATACCGTTCAGAGCCAACTCTTGGTGAAGACAATCCAATCAAACCTGTCTTTGATGTTCAAAGCATCGATAAGGCGAGGCTTGCTGCTGGTAGAACTGGTGGCAAGATCAAGAGTGAAGTTATGGAACACAACAACTGGACCTATGCCGATGGCAACGATCCTGATGGAAATATCAT